>CANQWA010000030.1 GCA_947627445.1 uncultured Ruminococcus sp. | reverse complement strand
TTTTCACTGCATCCTATATAATATCCGTCGAAACCGCCGTCCGCCCTGCGGGCCCGGCAACGCGTCCGGCGCTTTCTCCGGTTATTATCAATGCTCAAAAGCTTTCTCGCTGTGCTCCAGCACTTTCCCCCTTTTCGGTTTCCGGTACCGCTCCGGCAGTTCCGGCTCCGCGTAATACTTGGGAGAGTTCTTTTTCAGCTCCGGGTTGTTCTTCTCCAGAACCGTGCTCCTCACGATGTTGACATCCTTCGGCGCGTCAATCATAATCCTCATGTGGTTGTGGCTTCCGCCTAAGAACACGATTTTGATGTCATCTCCCAACATCAGGTACTCCTCGGTGCTCACACTCAATCTCAGCATAAAACCTCCTCCAATCCGGTTTGTCATGCTCGCTGCAGCGATTATGCGGTTCCCCGCTCTTTGTCCCGCCGCTTGTTGCTACGGCTCTTTTCGCCGTTTTTCAAAATACAACTTTTTACTATAAAATGTTGCGTTTTTTGCGAGTGATTTTGCATTGGTTTAATACACATGTAAATTCCTAGAATCGCCGAAAAACAAGGGAGAATAAGAAATTAGAAGCAAAAATTTATCGATGTATGACAAGATCCCCACCACTCAATATCGCACCGGCTGAAAAAGACTATTTTGAATAACATGGATTTGTAAATATTTGGCAATATGGATTTGTAAAGAATAAATCTCAAAATTTTGTTTTCCCTAAAAACAACGATTTTTCGCTATTTATCAGGACAATTCAAAAAAAGTTTGAAAAAATTTGAAAATCAGCTATAATATTTTATGAGGATGCTCCGATATATAAGGTGTAAGTTAAAAATGCAACAGTTTATAGTATTATGTTGCATTTTTTATTTTTTCCCCAAAGAATAGTATCTCAAAACATGGGAAACATACTGAATATCCCCATAGGATTTTAAGCCTTTCTCTTTCATCATTTTATCCGAGAACTCTGCGGCGCTTGCCAGCGTATAACCTCCATAATGTTCCCTGGCCCACGAGATATATCCGTTTCCGTAATTATACCCCTGCAACGCTAATTTGATATTGCCCATATCAACCGGACTTTTCACTCCGGCACTCGCAAGGCAGCTCTTTAGTTCCCGCACGCCACATTCAATAGAATATTCTGGATCCGTGATTCCGTCTGGCTTTTGGGGATATTTCGTATTAAAGTTTCCCTGTGAACTCTGCATCGGATCATTTCCCTGTCCTCCAGACTCCTGCATCATAACCGCCTTGACCAACTCCACATATTCCTGCATGTCATATTTTTTAGCGTACTTGCGAATGACTGGCTCATACGCCTGCACTTCCTTATTAACAGATGTTACAGTAGTGGAATTATCATCGTCAATCATGCAGAGAAAACCGCCAAATAAAATTATAATAATAAGAATTAGCACCACAACCCAGCCCCCGGCTGCGATAGCGGCAAACAATGCCTTGGTCGCCGCCGCGAGGGCTTTAACGGTAAGCGTCACGGCTTTTACTGCTGTCTTTGTCGCTGCTTTTGCAGTCTGTTCCGCCGCTTTTTTGCTTGCCGCGGCTGCTTTTCTACTTGCATTGGCTGCCTTTTTACTTGCTATAACTGCTCTTTTAACATTTTCTGCCGTTTTCACGGCTGTCCTCGCTGTTTTCTCTGCTGTCCTGACGGATTTCCCCACATACTTTATGGTTCCTTTTTCTGTGGCTTTTATTGTCCTCTCTGCCTTTTGACGAATCACTCCCAGTTTTTTTATCTGGCCTGTGGCTGCCCGAATCGCCGCATCGGCGCTTTCCGCTATTCTGTCCTGCGCATATTCTTCTGGTGTTCCCTTCTCATGCAACTGCTCCTGCCCCGCGCTGTTCTTTGTCCGTACGTATGACTGTTTCATGCGCTCTGCAACGCTCATGGTCTTATTCAACATCGGCGTGCTTTTTTCCCTATGACGTGTTTTTATATCCTTTGCCACTTTCTGACGGCCTCCCTTTTTTACTGTCTGCTCCGATTCACCCCGTCCTCGCCCGGCTTTGTGGTCATCAGCTCATACAGCCGGGTATTCTTCGGAAATTTATTGATAAACGGCACAAGGGAACTTCCATACTTAATCAGCCCGCAGCCAGCATCCGAATTGGTGATATAATTCATCTGTTCCTTTGATATTCCCAGCAGATCCGCCAGCTTCTGGCGGTCCGACGCCGCCTGGTTCAGCATAACGATAAACTCGCTGTTGGAAAGCATAGTGCTTGCCAGGACTGAATCCAGCAGATATTCCACATTCTGCGTGATGGCATTGGGGAACGCATTTCTCTTCCGGAACCGCCTCCACGCCGAGTTGAAGAACTCGCCGGAGCACTCGTTTTCAAATACCACATGGAACTCGTCCAGAAAAATGTGCGTCCGCTTCCCTTTCTTCCAGTTCTCTGTCACGCGGTTCAGCATGGCGTCCGTAATTACTAACAGCCCCATTGTTTTCAGTTGCTTTCCTAAATCCATGATGTCGTAGACGATCATTCGGTTATTAACGTCCACATTCGTCTCATGAGCAAAAGCATCCAGGCTCCCGTCGGTAAACAGTTCCATTGCTAAGGCCAGCCTTTTTGCCCGATCTTCTTTCTGCTCCATGAGCTTTTTCCGCAGCGTTCGCAATGTCGGCACTTCCCCGCCGTTCTGGTAATCCTTATAGACCTCCTCTGTACAGCGGTCAATCAGCGATCGGTCCTCCGCTTCAATGCGCCCCCTGTCAAGCTGCTCAAAGAGCGACAAAACAAACTGGGACTTGTCAATGACCGGATTGCCGCCGTCCCCATACCCGTCCACCATGTCCATCGCGTTGATGTGGTCGGGACTTCCCGCTGCTATGCGTATCACTTCGCCGCCCATCGCCTCAATCAGCGACGCGTACTCCCGCTCCGGGTCACAGACCAGAATATCATCCTCTGTGGCCAGGGCAAGAAAAACAATGAGCATTTTGGCGCTGAACGATTTCCCGCTCCCCGGCACACCCAAAAGGAATGAGTTGGGATTCAGCAGCTTTGCCTTATTGCACATGATAAGATTGTGGGAAATGGCATTTTCTCCACAGTAAATGCCTCCCTCATCCATAATCTCCTGAACCCGGAAAGGCATGAGTATAGCAAGGCTTTCTGTTGTCAGCGTCCGCAGAGCATGGATTTTCCTATGGCCGATGGGCAGCGCCGTGTTCAGTCCATCCATCTGTTGAAATTTCAAAACAGCAAGCTGGCATACATGCTTGCGCCCTATGGCAAGTATCTTTTCCGTATCCGCTTCCAACTGCTCTTTTGTATCCGCCGTATGCACCAATGTCAGGACAGCGAACATCATCCGCTGGTCGCGAGTAGTCAGATCATTAAGAAATTCCTTGCTCTCTTTTCTCTGAAGCTCCATATCATATGGCACGACAGCGGAAAAGTTGTTGTTCGCGTTCTGGCGCCTCTGCCAGTTTGTGATATTGGTCTCTACGCCGAGCAGACGTTTCTCCACCTCATTTACCGCCTCATCCGTCGGCACGGTTATCACATCAATGCTCATCATCAGGGTTCGGTCCAGATCCGTCAGGTCAGATACCATTTCATCCTTGATATAAGAGGCATACTCCCGCAGAAAAAGTACGCGTCCATACCGATCCCCCATCTTAAAAAAGTCCTTCTCGAACTCGAAACTGTCCGGGGAGATGACGTCTTTAAAGCTATGCCCTTTTCTCATGCTTTCTGACAGGTCAAAATGAAATTCTGTTTCTTCCCCCGTTCGGTAAAAATCATGCAATACCCGGAGCTTCTCATGCGCATCCATCTCCACGCACTTTGATCCGAGCCTTGCAAAATGCCCTGCTAAGTCCGTGCCAATACGGGCAAAGGCTGCCCTCGCGTCTTCAACAGATTTCTTGTAAACCGATATCGTCACATATTTTTCCTGTACCATACAGTCCGATCCCGTTGCCTTTTCTAAGAGCATCTCATTGTATTCCTTCCGGTAGATATCCAATCCATCATTATTGATGGATTTTCCATCACTGTCATTCCGCAAAGGAATCAGAATCGACTTCTCAAAATCCTGCCTGTTCAGCCTTCGGCTGTTAATCGTTATTTTGGTCGTCGTACTGCTGTCAAAAGAATTGAGCAGTTCACAGTAATCTAAAAACATAAATTCCTTATCTTCTTTGCCCGCAACAGCAAAGTTGATATCCTGAAATTTATAGGTGCGGGCATATTTGTTCCGCCCTATCTTAAAAATCCCATCTTCCCATACCGTCTGTATGGGAAGCGCCTGCTGCGCGCTTTTTGGCACAGCAAACTTCTCTTTATCTTGTCTGCATATGTTTTTGAGTGTTCTAATCATGCCGTTTCATTTCCTCCTTCTCATGTTTTCTCAAGCTTGGTTCAAGCGCCTCATAATAAAGATTTTCTGGACGGAAAATTAACTGCTTCGGGATAAGAATTTCAGATTTTATCCATGTCCACACAAACTGCTCCGCATTCATTCCGTGATAGCGCACAAAACCGAGCGCCGCAAACGGCGCCGCTCCCAGCACGCACATCCAGCTCACAGTTTCCATCCCCGCATGAGGCCGGATTAAAAAATAAATGCCCACGGCAACGCCACAGGCTAATATTGAAAAAATAAACTGCCTGAGTGACAGTCCGAAAAAAACGGATTCTGTGTAATCACAAATCTCCCGGTTGATTTTTACTTCCATTGGCATACATCCTTTCTGGTATCTTCCCGCAAAATAAAAAGAGCAACCCTTTCTGATTGCTCTGACTTTTAAATCCTACTCTTTATAAATGTTCCGGTTCCGGCAACGATTTTTCAAACATATTTACAATCCCATCATTTCCCTGACTACCCGGTCCGACATCTTGACGGCTCCAACTAGCACCAGCATATTAAAAATCAGCTCCCCGATATAGCTCCAGACCATCGTGACTGCCGCCGCATCTGAATCAACCACCGGAGGCGATGAAGCGAACAGGGAAAAAATAATGCACGCCAACACGATAACGGCTCCCTCCAGACACACGGCTGCATAGGATTTGATAAAGCTCTTTCCCACATTCTGCGATGGCTCACCCGCAAATGTGGACAGAGGAATGGGCGCGACCGCCGTATATAGATACAGCCGGAAAAACCGTCCGTACACGCTCATAATCATGACAAAACTCAGCACCGTAATGAAAAGCCCGCCGATCAGCGTGACCGCCCACAGCGGAATGCTTTCAAAAAATCCGCAGTCCTCCACCGCTGTCACAATTTCTTCCGGCAGCACAGCCTTCTTTGCTGTACCAAGTCCGGCTGTTGCCGTTATCTTTTTGATGATTCCCTGAACAATCTGAAACAGCGCCATCATTAGCTCCAGCCCATGTGAAATGACACCTTTTGCAATCGCAAATCGCACGAATAGCTTCAATGCGTGCTCTGGTTTTTTTACTTCCGCAAAACTCCCGCATGTCTTTACCATGCCAATAACAAAGAAAAGAACCAGAAGGGCGTATGCTACCGCTTGTAATGCCCCGTGTATTTCCACTATCGCTTTCCAGATACCGCCGCCCTTAAAATGCTCCGGAGACTGCGTGATGATCTGCCATATCTCCGCCAGTTTCTCATTCCAGGTCTCTAACGCATTGACCAGATTCTGCACGATCCAGTTATCTGAATCCATGTTATCACCTCGCTTAATTTCAGCGGGGGAATCTGCCTCTGTCAGATACCCCGCCTCTGTTCTTTTTTCTGCATCATACTCATTATCCGCCCATAATTGTATCCAGTATCTCTTTGGCAAATGTTATGACAACGCCGCCTCCCATTGTCAGAAACCCGTTCGCCCTCTGAGTCGGATCATGCGATTTTACAGCCATGCCCACCTGCACAATGCCAAAACCAAGTATGATTACGCCGATGGCCCGAATCAGTCCGAAAATAAAATCTGACAGATTGTTGACCACGGCAATCGGATCATCTTTTCCACCGCCTTCCTTTGCTAGTACCACTGTCGTTCCCAGAAACAGCACACACACCAAAATGGCGTACAGCAAAAAACCGACTTTCTGTTTTTTGCCCATCGGGAGTTTCTGTGTCTTTCTGACAGCATTGTTTTTCCTTCTATTGCGATATTTTTCTTTCATTATCTGTGTCCTCCTTTTTTTGACTGAACATCATTTCCAGCTCCTCATTTGATAAAAGTTCATAAGATTCCCCACCCTGTTCTGACTTCACTTCTCCCTCCAGGCTTTCGCCCAGAGTGATTTCTGCAACTGCCTGTGTCACCTCGCCATGCCGATACGGTTTTCCTTTCCCGTCTGTAGTCAGCGCCACATTCGGGTGCTTCATGATGTCATACTTCTCATCCATCAGCGGGCGCTCCCCCCGTATAAACAGAATCGCGTAACGGTTGTCTAGCATCCTCACCTCGTCCGGCGTCAACAGCTCCCTGCCTGATAACTGGTAGTTAGTAGAGTAGTTTCCAGAATGTCCTGTCGATTTTCCATATGTGTTCATGTCAATCGTTGCCTTTCCCAACAGTTCACTGACGTATTTATGCGTCCCCTGCTCGTTGCCGCCAAGATACAAAAACTCATCACAGTTTCCCACGATGCTCTCCCACTGTTTTTCAAACAATGCCTTTAACTGCGCCATATTCTGCAAAATGATTGACACGCTCACTTCTCTTGACCGCATAACGGAAAGAATCTTGTCAAAGTCATCGGGCAACGATACATTGGCGAACTCGTCCATCAGAAAATGCACATGGACAGGAAGCCTGCCGCCGTACTTGTGATCGGCCAGATAAAATAACTGCTGAAATAGCTGCGTGTAGAGAATAGATACTAGAAAATTGTAGCTGGTATCATTATCCGGTATCAGCGCAAACAGCGCCACTTTCTTTTCTCCTAATGATGTCAAGTCTAAATCGTCTGTGGCAGTCAAGGCCGCAAGGCTTGTCAGATTGAATTTTTCCAATCTTGCCGCCAGCGTAATTTGGATGGATTTCAGCGTCTTTGCACTGCCGGAGTGATAATCCTTGTAGTATTTCAAAGCGATATGCTCCGGCTCCCGCATTTCCAGGCGCTCAAACAGCTCATCCAGGGGAGACTGGTATTCTTCCTCTTCTTCGCTTACCTCCCCGGCCCGCAAAAGTTCCATTACCATCGGAAAATTCTGTTCTTCCTCCGGCGCTTCATACTTTAGGTAAAAGATAAGTGCCAGAAGCAGCATTGATGCTGCCGTATCCCAAAATGGATCGTTTGACTGACTCCCTTTCGGTGTTGTCGCCTTAAAAAGATTGGTCACAAGCCGCTGAACATCATTGTCATCTTTCAAATATACAAATGGATTATAGCAATGGCTCTTTTCCATGTTAATCAGATCAAGTACGCGTACCTCATACCCATTTTGCACCAACAACTGCCCGGTATCCCGCAGATTTTCTCCTTTCGGATCAAGAACCACAAAAGAAGTATTCGCCTGCATGAGATTCGGTTTCGCATAAAACCTTGTCTTTCCCGCGCCGCTTCCTCCTACTACGATTGTCAGAAGATTGCGCTGATGTCTCCTGCTGTCGTAACTAATCCGGACATGCTTTGTCAGTATCTTATCGTTGCAAAAACTTTTCTGACTGTACTTTTTATTCACCACATCCACATTGCCCCACACAGCGGAACCATGCTCCTCTCCTCTCCGATAATTCCGTCGTGTAGAAATATAAATCCCGAATCCAAGTCCATAAGCGGTCAAAAAAAGAAGGACAGTTTTTACACTGACCTCGCATAACCGTATGGAAAATGGATGATTCATCGCATTGGGAAATTCCTTTAAAATCTCAGGCAGGCCTCCAGACAGGTACGGCGCTGTTAAAAGCGCCAGCCAAGTGACTGGAAAAATTCCAATCAAAAAATAAATCCAGATAGACCGACTATCGCTATTCCTCATATCATTGCCACCTTTCCGCACTTCGGCTCAATCCCGCTTCACCTCGCCTCCTCCCTCTCATGTCTGTTCTGTTGCTGACGGCTTTGTTTCTGGCTCTCCATTCCCCTTTCCATACGAAGCATTATTTCTCCTGCCGCATCACGCACTCTGGAAAGCTCCGCGCGAACTTCCTGTGGCTCCATGCCCTCAAATACCTCTGGCGCATGAGAAAAGTCAAATCCTTTCGTATCTACGCCATATTTTCTACAGAGCACATAGGATACGCAATAAGCACAGAAGGCATTCTCACTACGGTCGTACTCTTTTCCGGCATCTGCGATTGACGCAAAAACAAGTTCTGGCGTAATGCTTCGGAAAATATCTTCTGCCGTCATTCCTTTTCTGACATAAATACATTTTTCTTCTGAATCAAAAAACGCGCCCTTTCCCTCTGGCATCTGATCCGGCTCCGCAGCAATAATCGTAACCGGTGGATTGTTCAAAACCGCCCTCACAAGCTGCTCATCTGTAATTGAGCCTTCCTGTGGCTGTATCCGGTCTTTCATGGTCGTTTGAGTAATGTCGTACACTTTCTTTGCATTATAATATGTCCCGATACTGCCATCCTCCCGCTCATACTCTTTCCCCGGTTCCATGATCAATATAGCATTTCCTCTTTCCTGTCTTTTCACATACACTCCCTTATCACGCCAGAAATTGTAATCACCAATTTTTTCTGCCCTCGGATTCTGTGCCATAATAAGCAGTACATTGTTGGCTGTATAGCGGTCAAATCGGCTCTGCATATCAAGATACTGCTGGAATACTTCGCCATCAGCCGCCACGGCTTCTGTCATCTTTTTTGACAGTTCGTAGCAGCGGTTCCGATTATTTCTGCTCTCTGCAATAAATGCCTCTTTCCTGTCAGCCTGTGGCACCGCTGATACATTTAACATGTCGTCGAAATTGTTTCTCTGCGTTTCCATTGATATTACCTCGCTTTCGTTTTTTTACGCTCTTTTCTTTTCTGTGGCTGCCTGTCCTGCAGCCTTGATGTCCGGATTTTTTTCAGCTCCTCGTGAACAGATGATTTTTCCTGCTCAGAGGGACGCCAGATTTCAGAAATATTCCCGTCGGTTCTCTCTTGCTTCCCGGATATAGGCCCGGACGGATGACCGTTCCGGGCTTTTCCAAAAAAAGTCCTTTCTTTCCGCGTTCTTTCCATCTCGGTCTTTACTTGTGCCGTCTCTGTCACAGAAGCAAACTGGAACCGCTCCACAATTCGGTTAATGCGCGGCGCATCTTCTTCCTTTACCATAATATCTGT
Source organism: uncultured Ruminococcus sp. (assembly GCA_947627445.1). Taxonomy (GTDB): domain Bacteria; phylum Bacillota; class Clostridia; order Oscillospirales; family Ruminococcaceae; genus Ruminococcus_C. Next base: position 23,389 of record CANQWA010000030.1, on the reverse strand, counting down.
CATTCCGTCGCTGCTTCCCTTCCGATCGCGCACAGCACAATAAAGAATCCCGTAGCGTTTCGCCTCCTGCACAAATTTTTTCATATCGCTTTCTCGGACTGAAAACACAGTCAGAGGCTTCCCGGAACGCACTAGGGCCTCCAGTTTTACCCTGCCCCTTGTCTTTTTCTGTTCCTTTAAGATAGCATATAAAAGCACTGCAAGCTGTTTAGCGCCCTCGCCGGTTATCTTTAAGGCGGCCTCGCCTGCTGCCATTGACATCCGTACCACCTGGTCAGCGGCTTCTCCTGACGTATTCATAGCCTTCACTCTCCTTTTCCTTCCTCATATCCTGCCGCACAGCCTTTACTTTTTCTTCTATGACGCCCGAACGCGCGGCAATTCCATCACACAGCATCACTTCTTTTCTGAGTCCCCGAATCTGCGTTGTCAGTTCAGACACCTCTGTTTTTGCTTCCAAATGCTTTACGGGATCCTCGACTCCCCGCATCCGATATCGAAGATGCTTTCTGGTATCGTATAACTGTTCCATCTTTTCTTGCAGATTCTTTTTCAACGAAATAAGCTGTTCTGCCGTCTCAATCTGATAATGGCAGAGCAGTCTTGTCTCTCTTGCTATCCGGTCCAGTCTGGTCAGATCCTCTCGCAAAAGCATATGCACCTGTCCAGCGCTAACGGGCGGCCTGTTCTTTGGAAGAATCCCCAAAAGATAGCAATAATGCAGATATAATCCCCGAAGCCCGCCCAACTTTTTTGCCCGCTGAAAATCTCCGCGCACATGAATCACACGGACTTTTTTCTCCACTGCTGGGACGCAGGGAGCCGTTCCTTCCGTAGCTGGCTCAAGAATCCTTTTTCGAATGGCGTCCATCGTGTATTCCTCTCCGAAGTTTCTCGCCAATTTCAGCCCCCTTTCCCTTCCTTCTGCCCGCACTGTGACATCTTTTCCAAATTTAAAGGAATATCCTTTTTCCTTCAGGTAATGGAAAAACTGCTTTTCTGTCCTTGCTTTTCGGATAGCTTCGTCCACATCTGCCTTTACCATGCCAAAATACGTCGGCTTTCCTTCCCGCCCTGCTTTCCATGCAGCATAAGGTTCTGCTTTTTTCCCGCTATCGCGGATTACGGACAATCCATACTCCTTGCACAGACGATCGGAAATGCTCCGCATTTCCCGGTAATCCTGATTGCTGCGGTGATATCTCTTTCCATCGGCAAAGGACACGGAGTTGACCACAAAATGATTATGGAGATGATGAGTCTTATCCAGATGAGTTGCCACAAGAACCTGAAATCGGCTTCCCCACAATTCCTCTGCCAATCTCACGCCGATTTCATGTGCCATAGCGGGAGTACATTCCCCTGGAGCAAAAGACTGATATCCATGAAAAGCCATGATCCCTTCATTTTTCCCATATCTCTGTTTGACTGCTGTCATTTCCATGCGGGCGGTAGCCGGACTACAGTTGACGCCAGAAACATATTGTTCCATAATCCCTGCATTTTCGTCATCCAAACTCATTCTCCCACTACCGGCATTTTCATTTCTTGTCTTTTCCTCATTGATCGCATAAGCTATTACATCCGATAAACCCTGACACGCTTCCTGCTCTGTCTTTTCTGGATTTTCCACATAGGCCATGACCTTGCCAAGCCATCCCCTGACACTCCAGATGGATGTCACTGCCATATCATTTCATGCCTCCATTCTCCATATCCTCTGGCAAGATGACTGCCTCCGTAATCAGCCGGACAGTCTGCTCAAATTTCCTCATGGCCTGGTCATACTTCTGTACGTCAATCACATTTAATGTGTGTGCCTTTCGTGCAATCTGATTCAGATTATTTCCGATCTGGTGCAGCTCCCGCATCATGGAATAGTAATCAGGCGGCGGAGCCTCCCTTGGCTTCCTTCCACTGACTGCCTGCCGAATATAAGCTTCTTTGCTCAGCCCGCTTTTCTGCACTCTCTCCCTAAATGCGGCTGCCTCCTTCTCACTCATGCGAAACAGAAAAGGAATATTTCTTTTTCTCACCGCTCCCTCACCTTCCCTCTCATTATGGAGTCTGGCACCTGACGCAGCTTATCATTCTCCTTGTCATATTCATAGACCCTGTCGGACAATACTTCACTTTTCGCCACAGCTTTCTGATTCACATCTCGTACCATCTCCCCCAGTATTCGCGCATCTCCCTCTTTCTTGGAAATAATCAGAACCTCATGAATTGACGATGGAATAACATAAAAACCTTCTGGAAATAACCGACTGACTTTATAGAGGGTATCTGGATATGCTAATACAGATGATCCCATGCTACCGCTCTTGTTTGACAAAACACAAAATGGCCTTTTGGGAATCTCATTTGCGTTCATCTGCCCGTCTAACAAATTCACACCATATTCCCTCTTATTCAAACTTTCTTCAATAAGAGAAAACATTGGCTTCATTACCGCCTCTTCTTTTTTCCTCACATTTTCCAATGCTGTTTGAAACAGTTCATCCGTGCTGATATCCCACTTTTCCAGAAATTCATAGCTTACTTTAAGATTTCCAACTCCTCCATTTACCGGGAATTGTAATAAACAAATCAGCGAGAGATCCTCCATATGCCTGTGTGGCACTTCCGCAAGTATTCTCCTATTAGCTCTTGTATTGACTAGCTGGACAGCCAGCATATCTTTTGCCGAGTCATAGTTCCAAAACTTTGTCTGAGGTATCTGTGGGATCTTCTCAATGGCATCCTGTACCTGCCCTGCCATGTCCCGCATGATTTCATCTAACGATCCTCCTCGAAGAACATTCCAAAAATAGGGCTCTACATAGATAACCGGTGATGTCTGTCCCTCCGGTTGACAGAACTTGATTCCTGTCCTTACAACTCCATTGTTTTTTGTCTGCTGTATAACCTCACATTGAATATCCGCATACTCTGCCGAAAAATATTCATGAATTTTTTCTATGACTCCTTCTGCAAATCTCTTTGCTCCGATTCCTCCTATTTCCATTCCTTCCTGCACCATTTCTATCGCCTCCTGCTATTACTTTTTTCTGCAACCTTGACTGATACTCATTCAATCTCCTTATCAGTTCCTCTCTGTTTTGCTTTGTGTTTTCGATTTCCATCTGCATCTTAAACTCACCTCATTTCTATTAAATTCACCTCTAATAAAATCTGTTTTGTCAGGGGATTCAGGGGACTCCCTGACAAGCTGCCGCGGAGCTGACGTCGTCCTGGCAGGGGCGGTGGCAATCCAAAGGCGTTGCTTGCTGGTATTGTGTATCACTCTACTCACCGCTCCCTTTCCTGCTGTTTCTTTGCCCGCCTTGTTACCTCAATTCCCAAACGCAGACAAAGCCAGTCATTACAATCCTTTCCCCTCTCCGGCGGCTCGTCTTTAGTCTTATACTGTTCTGGAAGCACGGTCTGTATTGCCTTTGCTGCAAGTCTCCCTGCCCTGTCATTATCAAGGTGCAAAATAACTTCCTTTACCTCCGAATTTTCTGTCAAAAAGCGGTTAAGCGCTGCCGGAATCCGGCTATTTTCCATCTCTTTTGCTGGCTGATACACTCCAGCGAGGGACACCAGATGCTCCTTGCGCCAGTCCTGTCCATCCATTTTCAGCAATGTCGCATAGGATAACAGGTCAATAGCGGATTCAAACAGATGAACCGTCCTGCTTTTTCCTTCCGCCGAAATAGAAAAAGAATAGTTTTTGTTGCTCCCGTTTGCATCCCCGATAAAGTCCGTCCCTGTTCCTCTGATTGCTGCATATCGTGCTTTCCCTGCACTGTCCCTGCCGACAAAAACGGCATTGTGGTAATATTCACTCTCGTATATAAGACCTGTCATCACGCAGAAACGGACAATCTCTGCATCCACTCCCCGTCCCTCCAGATAGCGGATAACTGCCGTCTGCGAATGACACGGTTTGGGAAGCAACAGCTTTTTCTCCGCCTTTGGGGGAGCAGGCACGGAAACAGGCGACTGCATCGTCGCCTGCCCTGCAATCATTTGTACTGCCTCCAGAAAGGTATGGTTCCTAACTTTAATCAGATAATCCAGAGCGGATCTTCCCCCGATGCCCCTGCTCCACCACATCCATTTTCCATTAGAAATCTTCAGGCTGTCATGTGTCTTTGTGGTGTAAGTGTTCCCGGAAAAATGCACAAGCTCATATGGCTCATAGTTCTTCAGGTATGTCAATAAGTCCATCTGCTTTACTTCCCGCACGACTTCTGGTGCGATATATGGCATGATTTTTCCCTCCTTTCCTGCCCATGATTGGATATTTCTCTGGCTTTCGGATATATCCGGGCATCAAAAAAGCCGACTGGATTCATTTTTTGAAAACCAATCGGCTATGTATAAATTTCAAATTAAAACAAATGCACATTTTCATTTTTTATGGCATTTTCATGCCATGCTTTTTATTTTACATCTAATCAAATAGAATACATCTATAATCGTCACATTTCTTAATATGATGTAAGATATAAGATATCATGCTCTATATTCATCCCCTTTAATGTGGGCACCTCATGCCTTTCCGAGTAAATCCACTTTCTTAACTGCAATCCCCCACCCCCTACACCATATTCCATTAAAACTTCTTCAATATCACTATTATACCAATTATACAATTCTGGATTAATGTTATCATTAAATTTTCCCACTGTATTTTTATCACATATAAGTCTCTCAGTAATAGTATTGTAACTTTGATTTTCTGCTGAATAATCAAAATTTTCAATCACGCATGTCAAATCATCCTCAGATCCCTTAATGGGAATGTCTGGATATAATTTTCGAAATTGTTGTTTTTCAAAGTATACTGGCACAATAAATATGCTACCAACACCCTCTACTCCATAAACACAATGATTATCAATTATATCATTCCCTTTTCCATCAAAAACCCCTAAAGCCTCTCCATATTCAAATGCCATATTGTTCTCCTCTAGCGCAGAAAAGAATTTATCAAAAAAACTAAACTCAATCATTGTCTGACTACAAACACAATTATATATATCAAAAACAACTTCTCCAGCAAGATTTCCTGCCCGGTATGTTGGATTTTCAATTCTAGAATATGAAACAGAATTAATCAAAAAATTACATTTTCCTGCAATACCACCTATACATCCCTTACTTGATAATGCCTCTATATTAACAACCAATTCGTCATAAGTCTTGTATAAATTATTTGAGTCACCAATATAGGCTGCTGAACCACAATTGACAACTACATTTCCTTTTCCCACAATTCCTCCAACACAAAAGCCACCATTTACAACTCCTTTCGTCAAAAAACACCCATCCAATAGTCCGTTCATTTCTCCGCATATTCCGCCCACAAAACCTCCATCTGATATATGTATAATTGCTTCTTCAATAGATAAATTAACTATTGCACTTTTTGATGTACAATATCCAAATAAACCTTGATACAATGCATCCGTATCCTCAATATATAATCCGTGAATAGATTTATGATTGCCATCAAAATATCCACAAAATGGATGATCCTTTGACCCTATAGGTACCCAGCGCTTTAGATTGGAATTAATTATCATTACATTATTATTGGGAATTTTTATTGCTCCTTTATTATCAAAATCATTTAAATACAAATCTCTGTTTAACTTGAAATATGTATTTTTGTAATCAATTCCCACCTGTACCATGTATGACAATTCTGCTAATTCTCCCGGTTCATTTATCAAATATGGATCATTCACAGTGCCACTACCACCTCCATAATTGCTTGAATCTGATAGTTCACCTCGCCAATACGAAATATTTTGTACTGGACTAGTTCTTTGACTACCAACAATCATTATTCCCGCAAACACTAAAATAACTATCGTTAAACATTTCTTTTGTTTCTGTTTGAGCAATGCCTTTTGCAGACATCTTTCCCTTTCGGAATAAAATATAATTTCACGCAAATTTGCATAGTTCGTATTTACTTGCAATTCATTTTTCAGTTCTCTTTTTGAGGAAAAACTTTTTTGTTCTATATCCTGCAATACTTTTTTTAATGCTTCTTTACAGCATTCATTTTCTAATAATTTGTCTATAAATTTTTTTGAAAACCCCTTTGCTCCATATTTAATAATATCCCAAAAAATTCCTGACAATATTGCATCATAAATAAATTTAACCATTTTCATCCTGTCACTTTCATTTATAAAACATATTAGCTACATCCATTATTAAGAAAGGAACAAAAATATCATAAATTGCTTTCAAAAATCCGATATGAAAGTTCCTTGCATCCCGTTACTTTTAACTGACTCTATCAGATTAAATCTTCTTATATTATCATATTCGCCCATCTTCTCTCATACAGTCAATAAGAAAATCTCAATCACCTTTAGCCTTTACTAAATAACAAACATTGCTCTTAAATGTTGCAAAATTCCTCCGGTTTTCTTTCAATATTTCTTCTATCTCCTATATCTTAATATTGTAATGGTATTCCATAACAATGTCAAGAAACAACCTGACTAGCTATGTAATGCGGCACCGGTCGCCCCAATACCGCAATCTTTTATCGCTCCCACTCCTTTTCTTTCTTCTCCTGCTTCACTTCTTCCACATCTGAAGATTCATCCAACAGCACTCTGTCTTTTCCCCCGATATTCAGCGTGGCATTCAATTCCCCCAGTCTTGCCATCTTTTCTTCCAGTTCTTTCTCCTGTGGAAACTCCTTCTTTGTCTCCTCTCTTGCTGTTTCTAACTGCTTTTTCAGGCTTTCAAGCTCCTCGTGACTCCGCTCCAGCTTATCTGGAATCTTCTCCACCTCATTGTTAATTCTCGTGATATTTCCGTAAATATCATCTCCCAAAGTCACATGATATTTTTCCTTTCCCCGCAGAGTGACAATAAAATTTTTTCCAAAACTATCATAGGATAATTCCATAGACAGTCCCCGATAGTTCCCAATCGGCACCTCATCCGGTGAAGTCATAGACTTACAGGCAGCGATAATTGCCTGACCTGCCTCCTTTTTCTCCGTGAAAACAGTTCCTTTTATTTCCATAATCGGAAATGCCTCACGATCATTCGGCGTATGCGCCCTCACCTGTTCAATGTCCTGCTGGTAATTCTCTATCTTTTCCTCTTTTTCCCTGATTTTTCTAGGGAAGTACTTTATCACTTTATCCTGCATTTCATACTTCTGGCTCAAGAAACTCTGCTTCAGAAGCTGGAGCTTCGACACCTGAATATCAAGATCCATCTTTTCCTTTACATTAGGATTTCCCGCTGCCAGTGCCTTAATCTCCGCATAGGACAAGGCAACTTCGTCAATATCCTCAATACTGCGTGCCGGATTTTTGGATGTCATGACTTGGCTGATAAATTTCTGCTTATTTTCAATTACCTGATACAGATAAGCGTCAAATGTCCCTTCTGTGACATACCGTATAATGTCCACTTTTGCGTTTTTATTTCCCTGCCTCACAGTCCTTCCGGCTCTCTGCTCTAAATCGCGAGGTCTCCAGGGACAGTCCAAATCATGGCTGGCAATAATACGATCCTGCACATTTGTACCGGCTCCCATCTTAAATGTGCTGCCCATCAGGATCCGCACAGCTCCCCGGCGCACTTTGGAGAACAACTCTTTCTTTTGAACTTCTGTATTCGCATTATGGATAAAAGCAATCTCTTCCTGCGGAATCCCCTTCATAATCAACTTATCCCGCACATCATTATAAACGCTGAATGTACCATCATTCCTGGGCGTAGACAAGTCACAAAAAACAAGCTGCGTCAGCTTTTCCGCGCTCCCCTCTTTCCAAAAGCGATACACTTCTTCCACACAGGCGTTGACTTTACTCTCCGCTTCGTCCGGTAACATTTCATTGGCAAGACGCTGATCCAGAGCAAGTTTGCGTCCATCATTGGTGATTAAAAGCATATTATCCTGGGTAGGATCGACCATTCCATTTCGTACCCGTTCCGCACGGTTTCCTAGCTCCTCTACCATTTTTTTCTGCATCTCGCTCGCTTTCACTTTTACAACACGATACTCTGCTTCTGGCACAGGAAGATTTAACATATCAGCGGTCTGAATGTCTGCCACTTCACGAAACATGGTCATTAACTCGGGAAGATTATAAAACCTTGAAAAACGGGTCTTTAATCGGTATCCTGTCCCCTCTGGCGCCAGTTCAATCGCCATCACAGTTTCCCCAAAGGTGGACGCCCAGGCATCAAAATGCTGTAAGTGATTCTCCGCCAGCGTATGATACTGCAAATATCTCTGCATAGTGTACAGTTCTACCATTGAGTTGCTGACAGGTGTACCGGTAGCAAATATCACGCCGCGCCCTCCTGTAATCTCGTCCAGATAGCGGCATTTCATGAACATATCCGAAGATTTCTGGGCCTCGGTCTGCGCTATACCGGCCACATTCCGCATTTTTGTATAGAGGTATAAATTTTTATAGCTATCCGCTTCATCTACAAACAAACGATCAATCCCCAATTCTTCAAATGTCACCATATCATCTTTTCTGCTCTGATCATTGAGTTTTTTCAGCCTATTCAGCAGATTTTTCCTGGTTTTCTCTAACTGCTTTATGGTAAATCTCCCTCCGCTCTGTCTCTTTGCTTCATCAATCCCCTCTAGGATTTCATCCAGTTGCTGCTTCAATGACTGGCGCTGCCGTTCAATACTCAAGGGAATTTTTTCAAACTGGCTGTGTCCGATAATGACGGCATCAATGTCGCTGGTAGCAATCCTGGCACAAAATTTCTTACGATTCTTTGTCTCAAAATCCTTTTTTGTAGCAACTAGAAGATTTGCCGCCGGATACAGTTGGAGCCATTCTGCCGCAAACTGTTCGATAATGTGATTTGGCACAACAATCATGGATTTGCTGCACAGTCCTAACCGTTTGCTCTCCATCGCAGCCGCTACCATTGTATAAGTCTTTCCTGCGCCCACAACATAGGCAAGCAGAGTATTTCCTCCATAAATAATGCGGGCAGCACCATTCTTCTGATGCTGCCTCAGCTTGATTTCCGGATTCATTCCATAAAATTTCAAATGACTGCCATCATATTCTCTCGGACGAATAGCATTGAAATTTTCATTATAATAGTCGGTAAGACGCTGCCTGCGATCCGGGTCTTTCCATATCCATTCCTGAAACGCCTGTTTGATTAAATCCTGCTTGCCCTGTGCGATAGATGTTTCTTCTTTATTCAGGACTGCTTTTTTCTTTCCTTCTCCATCTTCAATATAATCATAAATACGAGTTTCTCTAAGATTCAGTGAGTCCTCAATAATCTTATAAGCACTTGCTCTATGTGTTCCAAACGCATTGTTCGCTTTCACATTTTCTTTGTCCCGGCTCTTTCCCTCAATCTGCCATTCTCCGGTATATCTTGAAAAATGGACCTTGATATTCCATCTTTTAAAATTTGGCGTATCTAGCAGATCAAATATAAAATCAGCTATATCTTCCTCCGGTATCCATGTTACCCCCAGCCGGACATGAATCTCCGATGCGGAAAGATCCTTCGGCTGCACTTTTTCCAATGCTTCCACATTGCTTTGGTATATCTCGGATGTTTCCGCCGCAAGTCTCGCTTCCCTTAATTTCTTCCTTACATTCCCGGACAAATATTCATCTTCTGAAACAAACTCCGGCCGCGTTCCAGGTGCCGCCGGCAAACGAAAAATTATGCCTGATAATTCCTTTTCTACTTCTTCTGCCGTTTTCCCTGTAAGAGAACATATATATTCCATATCCACACAGGCCTTCTCTGCCAGAGACAGAGAAAGGGCCTCACTGGAAGTATCCACCTTTGTCACCACTTCATGAGGTCTGATCGTCCGTTTTGTAAATATATCCGCTTTTCTCTCCAGCGTCCCGTCTTCCGCCAGTATTTCCAGAGAACACAACAGCGGATAACTGTTATCATCTGAAAAAACGAGACGGTTCGCCCTGGCGTTAAGCAGACCGTACTTGCTGCGAAAGATGTCATACAATTCATTCAATTTTTTCTGTTGTTCATTGACTACATCATCGTTATATCCTTCTGTCTGATAAGCAATCAGTTCCCGAACACAGTCACGAACGGCTATCATGCCCCTGACACGGTTCGCCCCAGTCACGGAAAGTTCTACCGGATTCATACGACTATTTTCCCGGTAATAAATTTCCCCTTCACGAATTGTGAAAGAATAATTAAGCACGGTCGGGTCAGCAGGAATGGAATAATCTTCTTCCTCTACCAGTTCTTCCGCTTCATAGCCCGCAATTTCAGCTTGAATGTTTTCCACTGCTTCTGCTAGCAAGCTTCTAAGGTTTCTGTCCTCATATGGCGCACAGGTGCTTCTCATGCCATGAGGACCCGATTCCATTATCATTTCACCCAGAACCATCTCGGGATGAGCAACAAAATAACTGTTTTGTGTAATCCCATTCTCATCTGCGTCAAGATAGACCCAATCTGGCTCGATTTCAAGCAAACGGTCACGTTTCTGAAAGAACAAAATATCAGAAGTCACCTCTGTCCCAGCATTTTTTCGGAATGTATCATTCGGCAGACGTATCGCCCCCAGCAGTTCTGCCCTCTGTGCGATATATTTCCGCACGGATGAGTTTTTCTTATCCATTACCCAGGATGATGTGATAAACGCGATTACTCCTCCTGGCCGAATCTTATCCAGAGTCTTGACAAAAAAGTAATCATGTATGGATAAGTTCAGCCTGTCATAACGCACATCAGATACCTTAAACTGCCCAAAGGGAATATTCCCGATAGCCACATCAAAAAAACTGTCCGGCAGCTCCGCCTCCTCATATCCCTGTACGGCAACCGTTGATTTCTGGTAAAGCTGCTGCGCTATGCGCCCTGAAATGCTATCGATTTCTACGCCATAAATCCTACATTCTGAAAGTGACTCCGGTTTCATTCCGATAAAATTTCCCACGCCGCAGGACGGTTCTAAGATATTCCCAGACTGTAACCCCATATTGATAAGCGCCTGATACATCGCCTGTATCACAACAGGAGGCGTATAAAAAGCGGTCAGTATAGACTGCCTGGCCGCTTCGTACTCATCGTTTGTCAGAACTGCTTTCAGTTCCAGATATTCGTGCTCCCAGGAAGCATTGGACTCATCAAATGCTTCTGAAAGTCCTCCCCAGCCCACATAGCCGGACAATACCTCCTGTTCCTCCAATGTGGCATATCGGTCCTCATCCTCGCATTTTTTCAAAAGCTGGATGGCCATGATGTTTGCCTGGAATTTCTCCTTTTTTGTCCCGTATCCCAATTCTTCATCTGTAATTTGATACTGAATCCTCTGCTGGAGCGGGATTTCTGGATGCAAGTCAAATGTTTTTATTCTGGATACAGGTCCTTTTTTCTCCCAGACAGGAATAAGAACTTCTTTTTCTGTTTCAAAGGCCTCGGTCGTTTCCTGCTCCTCAAAGCGCGGTGAAATAACTGCCTGATATCCCTGCTCATGGATGTTATGGAACCATGTTTCAGCAAACTGATTCAGTTTTTCCTCCAGTTCTTCATCCACAATACCGTCTGTCATTACTTCCTCATAACGTGCCGGTACTCCCTGTTCAAAGGTTCTGGCATATAATGCTTTTGCCTCATGATCGACTTCAAACTCCATGTCTGGGTCAGGAATCGAATCTCCATTATGCATATAATAATGCGAAACAGCAATGCGGTTATCCCCGATCTGTTCAACGGTAAGTGTCATAAACGGTCCGCCCGCTTCAAATGTCTTTACATTCCATCTTCCCGTCAGCACTTCCGGAGCCAATTCTGTCATGGCCCTGTAGTTCCTCTCGGCTATGGATAATTCTGTATTTTCGGCTGTTTGTTTGGTCCCGTGTTCTGCCAGAGGACTGAACAGGCTATATACCCCATCCCGGTAATCCATAAGATTATGATATGTCTTTTGCATAGACGGATACGCATGGTCAGAATATACCATGCCTTCTAGGATTTCTTCCATCCACTGCAAAATCTCTATCACCCGCTGCGGGTCCTCTAACTGCGGTCGGATCAGCTCTATCCCCTTATAATATTCCGTTCCATATGGATACGGACGCACGACTTCTTCCGGCAAATGATAAAAAAAGCTGTAGATTTCTGCAGCAAGAACATTCTTTTCATACTCCGGCAGATATGACATCTCCTTTTCTGACAGGTACCTCCCCACCTTGATCAGTTCACTGATTCGCTCTGCCACCTTATTCCACTTCAAAAGAATTTTCGGGGAATCCTCCTTATATCCCTGGTTCAATTTTAAACCTTTGGCGTCATGCATCTCCCCAATGCCAGTTCCCGCAAGAATGTCGGAGCGGCCACCAATCCCATATTCTTTTTTCAGAAATTCCACTCTTTCCTGAACTGTATGCCCCTGCATGAAATAGGAATAAATCCGGTATTTTCCATTCTGCATACCGCTTCCCCTCGTCAGGGCATAATCTATAATCTCCTGCGTAAAAGAAAAAGCAGGGGAGTTTCCTTGCTGTTCCCCTGCTATATCTTCCATAAAGGAAAGCTGCCCCTGCACGGTACGGAGCGGCCCCGCCGCATCCCGCAGTTCACCTAACAGACGCATTCCCTCAAAATAATCAGCTATCACTCCCCAGTCATAAAATCCCTGTGCCGTCCGGGCATCATAACGGCCCTCCCACAAATGGAGAACATTTTCATAGGTCTGATAGCCTGCCTGTTTTCCATCTGGAAGCGTGATATCCGTAGGTCCGTCATTAAAAATTCCCTGGATATATTCCGTCCGCTCTCTTTTATCCTCATGAACCTCAAAATACCTCTGAATTTCCCCCCGTCCTGCCTTCAGATACGGCGTGGCCAAAAGCAGAGCCTTTATATCCTTATCATTGGAAAAAAAGGGCAGGCTCTTATCCTCATTGTCTCTGTCGTACCACCCTAGGCGTACACGATTTCCCTCAGCACGGTCTCCTCCGCCGCCTGACGGATACTGTTCATTCTCCCCGTCCACGCCATCATGTCTTCCGCTTTCAGCTTCTCGTTCACTCCCTGTTTCCGCGCCATCTCCTCCATGATCCAATCCCGCCTGTTCTGCGCTGCTTCCTGTGTCTCCATCAGATGTCCGTTCAGCTTCCCCTGCGTCAGCAGAGTGATGAACAGCCCGTACTTCTCGTTCTTCAGATATCTCCGTCGAAGCAAGGCGTACTTCCCATATACTGTCTCCGGCTCGTCCGGCACGGTAATGTCCGGAAGAAAATAATCCCCCTGTCTGCTGTACTGTATCTCTCTCATATCCAAGTCTCCTTTCCTCATTACTGTCTGATTTTTCACTTTCATTATAAAAATCTTTCTCTCCCTCTGCAAATGTGCGTTCTGCCTTTTTTTCCTCTAATTGCAGCTTTTTAATAGTATCTGCTATCTGCGTCAGAGCCATTTCCGAAATGTCACTGACGGCAGTCCCGAACAGATTGGCGAGATGTGGTGTGTTAAAATCTGTTATTCCACGAAAATCCTCCTCTTCCAGATACATCTCCGCATCTATGCCACATCTCACCATGACCATAAAAGCGACACTGACTGACAACAATGTTTTTGTCTGCACTTCTACGCTGTAATCATCCGCCTCCTCCAAAGAACTGCCTTTTCTGTCAGCCAGAATATCCTTCATATAATCCGCTACATTATCTACAGCAGCATTTTCCGCAGCGGCCCATATCATATCCTCAAGGTTTTCTGTTTCCAGCTCTACCCCGAATGTATTGGCAAGCGTCTCCCTCACTGCCTGCCTGTGCGTTTCCCGTACCTCCCACAAGGGAACTGGGCGGACCAAACGACGGTACCGCCCTTCTTTGGTATCTGAGATATCAAAATAATATTTTAACCTCATTCTCCCTGCATTTTTGTCAAAAACAGCTATTCCTTTAGAATCGCGTTTTACCCATCGCCCAAATTTCCGGTTCCAGTCCTCCATCCTCAGAACTGCCATCGCATCTGGTCGCTGCGCATGGATCAGAAGCTGTTCATCAAAAGGGAGACGGTAATTACGGCAGGCAGAGCGCAAAAACGCCATCCAGTTTTCTGCCCTCTCGGTTACTTCTTTTAAAGACTCCTCGTAAAGTTCTGTAATAAGATCATATTTCTTTTTTGCCACTTTCCCGCCTCCTATCTGTTCCGCTCACTTTTCTTTTTGCCCGCCAAATACTTCTTCTGAAATTCTTTTATAGTCCGACAGTCGCCTCCGTCAAAACTCCAATCCTTCTCCGGATCAATATCCAGATATCCGTCCCGTGGGAGCCGAAGCGGCTTATGGGTAATGATGCTCCCAAAATGGTTTACCATGATTCCTTTTGCAATCTGCACAGGGTCGCCCAATCCATCGTCATCATATCGAACTTCATAAAGATATAATCCCCTTGGAATACTGTTCCGGTCAATTCGGATACTTGTGAACAGTGCCGGCTTTCCAAGCACTGTAATCTCCTCAAATTTTTCTGCCATAGCATCATACCTTGCCATATCCTAACCTGCCTTTCTATATTTTTCTTACTCTGTGTCTTTTTGCGCTGTTTCTTCGCTGCCGCTCAAAAAAGAAATAAGCCGGTTCGCTCTGACCGCTTTCTGAATCCGGTTAATCATTCCAATCTCCGCAACAGAAATTCCCGGCAATGAAAGAATGTCATCCATTGTCATCGCAAGAACTGCCTTTTCGTTATCAAAGCCCGCTTCCATCAGCTTGGCAAGAGAACGAACTGCCTTGTTATTGATCTGTGCCATAAAAATCACCTGCCTTTCCTTGTCTCTAATCTTTGTGTTCCATATCACGGTTTTCCCCTGCTTCATCGAACTTCTTTCCATATCCGCCATCCTCATACAAAAATGGGCATAAATCAACGCTCCGTCGCAGCAACAACAAGCAGCCTTGCATCCTTTCCGGCCCAGCTCCTGCATGTGGATAATGTAAGAAAACCATACTGCCGGAAAAATTCTTTCTCCGTATCCTCTCTCATATGCGCTTCTATCTTTTTCCCCATCTCTGTCTGATAAAGGCTGGCAGAAAGAGCGCTCTTTATATAATCCTGATATTCCCCCCAGTTTCCCGTATCTGTAAAAGAATATAACGGAGAGGCTATTGTTGTCTGTATCACTGACATAACCTGATAATCCCTCTTTTCCTCCCCTGCCCGAAAACGAACTACCGGATGTTCCTTATAATATGCTTCATCTGCATATGCATGGAGTGCCCCGAACATTCTGCCACCGCTGATATTGTGTCCGTATATAATACAGTTGTCGCTCTCCAGACTGCATCTGGCATCCAGGAAGGGAGTACCATAAAAACTATAATTTCCGTTAAAATCCCTATGGAGATAAAACTCGCTGTCTCCTTTTTTCTGCATAACCGGATAGGAAATGCTGGTATCTGGAATTTTCAGCCAACCAACCCAATCCGTATTTTCCCTCTCTATGGGAGAAATGGAGGAGACGGGATTTCTGTCCCGCTCCTCCTCAATCATCTCAAGCTGCTCAAAATGTTCTTCCTGTTCCCTGCCGACCTGGTAATAACGGTATGCGAAACAGCCCATAGTTGCCAATGCCGCCCCCAAAAATAAGGCTGCCATCCTCTTTAATCTTTTATTCTGGGCACACTCTTTTTCTTTCCTTTTTTTCATCTTCATACTCTTTTCCTACGGATGACAAGAATCCATCCACAGCCCAAAACAAACAGCAGCATAACCACGGGTACAAACGGCATCATTCCTCCTGTCTGCGGCACATGAAGCTTAGGAACCTTCTCATCCATTGCAGATATTTTTTGTAACTTCCCGGTATCTTTTATCATATACTCCACAGGTTCTGCCAACTGATATCCCCTCGGCGCTTCTGTTTCCTCGAATGTGTAAGTCTCCCCGACAGATAACTTCCCCGTAATGTCATAGCCGTCCTCTTTTGAAGTAAAGCTGATTACCTTGTTTCCCTGGCTGTCATACACATCAAACTTAGCGCCACGCAGTCCCTGTCCAGTATCTCCTGCCAGCTTGATAAAGCGGATCTTTGTTGTATCGTCCACCATGTGGATGGTATCATCCTCCTGCATGACCATTTCATCTCCTTGAAAAATAGCCGCTCGTGTCCGACTATCCTCTCCCTCAATTAGCTGAAATGCAATGCTGTCCGCTGTCACATATCCGTCTGCCGGACGGGTCTCCGTGAGGACATATGTTACATCATGGAAAAGTCCCTTGACATTCAAACTGCCACCCTCATTCACTGCCGCAGACACATTACAATATCCCAGCTCTGCCAGTTTATCGTTTATTGCAATACTGTCCGCATCACCGGATACCCAGCTTATAATCACATTTCCCTTCTCATCAGAAATCTGTAATTCACACCCGCTCAATTCCTCGCTGCCCGTTACTGCCGTCTTGCTAATCGTAGCCGTTGTCTGTGTATTGTCTGCCTTTACTTCAACAGCAATCAACCTAGTATTCTGATCCCTATATTCCAAATGAAACGGATACTCTGTTTCGTTCAAATAATAGCTATCGGACACGGACAGTTCCTTCAAATAATAATCCCCGGAATTTAATGTGCTGGTTATCTGTGTGCCATTTTGAGAAATCATATAGCTCTCGCTCATCAATGGGAAGTCCATATCTGCTGTTGCCTTCCCTTCCTCATCTGTCGTAACCGTTTCAAGAAGCGTATCTGCACCTGCAATCTTCTCCCCGTCCACATTGTAGATGTCTTTTTTCGTGTATATCCCATAAACTGCTCCGGATACGGCCTGTCCAGATGCTGCATCTGTTTTTAACAAAGAGACGGAAGCCTTCGCTCGAGCGTTTTCCACATGCAGCACTCCGTTTTTGTCTGTTATATCCGTGGCATTGAGGACATATTCCTCATCTTTATTGTTCCATGTGAACTCTACATCCCATCCCTGATCCGGCAGGACATATCCATAAAGCGTCTGTTTCTCTTTTACATGATATTTCCCAAGAGGAAGATTTACCGTAACTGTGCCGTCCTTATCCACTTCACAGTCCGTGATGCCCGTGCAGTCCTTTTCAAACTCAGCGCCCAGACCTGTGGTAATCGTAGCAACCAAATCGCCTTTCTCATACCAATTTCCCTGATTGTCCTGCGTCACAATGTCGTCTGCCGCATAAATCTCAAATACCGTTCCTTCCAAAAAACGGTCCTCATAAATGAACCTGCCATCCGCATAACCAGTCAGCATCTCGCCCGTCTTATAAAGTTTCAATTTCCCATAAGTCTCCGCATTGGTATATGTCAGTGTGACAACCGCATGGACATAACCATCTTCATCCGTAAATTCCTCATAATTATCTGCCTTGCTGTTAATGGTGACTTCAATATATTTCTTTGTGACGTGCAGCCCCTCTGCGCTTTCCGTCTCGTAAATACGATAAGTGCCGGATTTCAGTCCATCGACTGTCATAATCTCGCCCGTAGCATCGGTCACAAACTGGCTAACTTTCTCCTGTCTGTTTCCATTGCTGTATGTCTGCTCCACCAGCTTTTCGCCATCGTTTGTCACCCTGTAAATCTGATATGCCGTTCCTGGTTTCAGCACCTGTTTTTCCGTATTCCCGTCCATTTTTATAATACGCAGATATGCCTTAAAAAGAAGATTCTCCAGAGGATAAGTGTATGTTGCTCCATCCTCGGACACAAATACCGTAAAATCATCAACAGCAATCGCATCCACATCCCCGCTGTCTACCTGATGAACGATATATTCTCCATAATATAAATCCCCTGTAATGCCATAGCCGTTTTTATCTGTCCGAATAATGGCTCTTTCATAATCATCGCAAGCCTCATAACTCCCCTTTTTCGCCAGATATACCTGGAATGTTGCGTTTGCCTCATAATTCAATGGGCCAGTCTTTTCCTCGGAATAATATTTCTGAATTGCCACTTTCCCTAAAATCGGCTTATTGCCAAACTCTACAACTGCACTATCTTTTATATACTCGGCCTCCACATCTGAAGCATCCGCTGTAATCGGCAGAACATCACTTGACAGTGTATATCCTTTTGGCGCTTTTACCTCTTTCAGATAGTAAGTAGTGCCACTGCGAAGATAGTCTGTCTCAAGAAACCCATCTGCAACAGTATAGATTCCTGCTTCTTTTTCAGCGCCGTCCTCCGTATAAACAGTTGCTTTATCTGTACAGGATTTATCCGCATAAAGTTCAAACTGCGCACCGTCAAGATCAGCCTCTCCATGTGCCTTTTTATCCTCGCTGTAATTGTCAACCTTGACTACCCGAATGCCTGCTTTCTTGTGTCTGTTGGTCACGCCCGTAATATAGGCTTTTGAATACTCAGATGGTACTTCTTCCAATGAATCGGGCCATGCGCCGGTCTCGTCCTTCTCCCAGCTATCTGCCTTTTTCAGAGTAATTTTCACACCCTTTGCAAACTCCGGATCCAGAAAAATATCTTTGTTCTCTCCCGTATTGTTTTCCGTCAGGGTATATGTGTTGGATATGTCATTTTTCAGATCCTTCAGCTCCTGCTTCATAAGTTTCTCTGCTGACGCCTTCGTCATATCCGAAGCAAAATCCACATCCTCATCCAGCTCCATCTCGTCTGTCAGAAATTTCTTCGCCTTTTTCTTATCATCTGCCGACATCTTCTCCAACTGCGAATCCGGGTAGTAGTAATAATCCATCGTATTCAGTCTGTACGTCATACGAAACGCGATTCTGCCGCTATCCCTTGTGTATCCAGTCAAACTAAACGATGTATCGTCATCATCATCCGCATCACTTTCCTCTACTCCGTTCCTATCGGATACCTGGAAAGAGTACAGATTGTCCAGATTATCAGCATCCAATGTGAACTGGATACCGCCCAGTCCTTTTCCTTCCTCGTCTTTCTTCATTACTGTAATGCGCTGACGGTAGTATGTCTTGTCACTGATACTTTTCGGCTCATAATCCGACTCCTCTTTGTCTGCATCTACAGTCAACAGCCTCTGATACATCTTGCTGTTCCCCGTTTTCTGCCAGAATGTTATCTGTGCTTTCCAGTCTCCGTCTGGTTCAAAGATGCCCTGATAGATATCATTTACAGATTTATCCAGTGAAATGTTGATATTTCCCTTGACTTGTCTTATTACATCCTTTAACTGGTTCTCCGAAGTGCGCCCCTCTGTAACGGACCAGATCAGCGCCTGGCTCATGATAAATGCCTTCTGAGAACGTTTTTTCGTAATGACATACCAGCGGATAATCTTTGCATAGTAGCCATTCTTTCCCTTAGTGTCCTGATCCCACTGGTGACTCTCCGCAGCCGCATAGGTGTTTCCGCTGTGACAGGTGTATCCTAAATCTATACAGAATGCCTTTTTCCCATTCAGGTTCATCTGCCACCATGTGCCTGACTTTGTCTTGGATCCGATTGAAACAGTTCCTTTCTGCCCCATAGAAGAAAGAGACACAGTTGCCGTAGCTGCTGCGTTTGCGGTCATCATATTTACAGGGATTATGCTGCAGAGCATGGCAAGCGCCATCGCAAACGCCATCATTCTTCTGATTTTTCCTTTTATTTTCATAATCTTAATTTCCTTTCTTTTAATTTTTTGTTTATTATCTGTGCCCGCTCATCCGGCAGGCGGCTCCCTTATATGGCATTTCATTATCTGATTTCCTCCCATTACATTCAATTTGGGCATAAAAATAAGCCCTTCCGGATTTGTTCTTTTAATATCCGAAAGGGCTTTCTCATGCACTCTATTTACTTATTCCTAAATCAACTGGTCAATACCACCTCCTCGTTGCCTTCGTCTGTAACAGTTATTGTAATTGGTTTCGCTTTTTCACACCCATCTGGGGACCTTCTCTCATAAATTACATATGTCTTTCCAACCTCCAGATAAATCTTTTCCCCAGATGCCTCAGAAATCATGGCTGCCTGCAATGTATCCCAACGGTCATCCATCTCATAATATCCCACGGCACAGTCACCGATAAACTCGCCTTTATTATTGTCATACCGTTTTACATTGATTTCCTTTATCTGATAATCTCGCCAGTTTTCAAGCACCTTCTTATCTCCATCATAAAAAATGGCACACCAGACATTCTTATATTTTGCTATCGCTCCACAAACATGAGTAGCTGATAACAGATTCATATAATGACCCGGACTTTTCTTCCATGACTTCATCGCACGTTCGGGATCACTATATCCAGAATGTAAATTTTCGGCAAGCAATATTTTTTTATATTTCGCATATAGTCCAAAATATGCGTTCTCATCCCTGCATAAATTTTCATGCCTGTCATATCCGCTGGTCTTTAATCGGTACAGGCAGAATTTATACAGCTCATCAGACCACTCTAGCGCATCTACCCCTTTTTCCTCCCGATATCGGTTCTGTATTCTGAATGCCCTTTTAGCCTGTTCCAGTGCTGTCATTTTCCTGCCTTTTGCTACAGTAACCTTGTACTTATAGGTCTTTATCTCGTGATTCTTCATCCTGCATCTGACAGTCACAACAGCACTTCCCACTTTTTTTGCCTTTAGGACAATCCATCGGCTATTCTTTATCTTTTTATACTTTGCTGTCACGATAGACTTTCTGCTGCTCCTTACCTTCACTTTTTTAGCTTTAGACAATGCAGCCGGATATTTGTTCAGCATTTTTGCGCCAATCAAATTCATCTTCACCTCTTTGGCTTTTGCAACAGCTATAGTATTGCCCCGTGCCAGTGACAGCGCACCAATCAGCAGCACAGTAATAACCATCACCTTTTTCATCTCTCTCATACAGCCATCTCCCTTCACCATTGAATTATACCATCATGGTCTCCATTTCTCTACCTTTTCTCCATATTAGCATAAAATCGCTGTATAAGATACCCTGCAACTTGGCTTGCCACATAATAATCTTGAGATACAGAACTGGGCAAAAAGGATAGCCACCCGTTCTACTATATTGCTTTCTCGGCTGGTAAACTGCTGGTATGAAAGGGGTGGGGTGTGGGGAGGGGAAACAGCAAAATGCCCCAAAAAGGCTATCCATAATCAGACATACCTGTCCCCAGGCGTATAATTTACCGCTCTCTTTCCTTATTTTTCTCCCTTTTCCTATACATTTCCAGAGCTTTAATAATAGTCTCCTGCATTTTTTCCTTGGGCGTCCCCGGCAAAAAATACTTTTCAATGCGTTTTTTCGGTATCTTGAATTGCTCAACCTGATTAGGCTTTTCCTCTGTTAGAATAGAGAGTATAACATCTTCTCCCAGCTTCCCATTCTCAGAAAACTGCCGCATCTTTATAGCCTGCACATGGCTCGGCGTACAATCCTCTGACTGCATGGTCTCATAAAGAATTTCCTGTTCTTCTTTCGGCAGATAAGAAAGCTCCACAGCAGGCCGCATGGCAATCCTTCCCTCGTCCACCATGTCGAGGATTGGAGAAGTAAGCTCCGTCAGACGGATATATCGACGGATTTGGTCTTGGCTCTCCCCTACCTGTTCTCCTAA
This sequence comes from uncultured Ruminococcus sp., assembly GCA_947627445.1. Taxonomy (GTDB): domain Bacteria; phylum Bacillota; class Clostridia; order Oscillospirales; family Ruminococcaceae; genus Ruminococcus_C. The sequence continues at coordinate 1,856 of CANQWA010000030.1, read as the reverse complement.
TAATTCCCTTGATGTTTTCCTTTTTAACTTCTGTGCCAATGGCGCAGAAGTTAAATCCGTCCTCATTCCCTGTCTTTTCATCGCTTCCAGTTTCATCTTATAGGCAAATGCCTTTTCCGAAGGAAGGAGTTCTTCCCGCTGCAAGTTAGAATCCACCATAATTATCGTTGCTTCATCATCAGTCAAAGAACGGACAATACAGGGCATTTCTTTCTTCTCTGCCAATTCACTCGCCATTTTCCGTCTGTGTCCTGCAATCATTTCATAACTACCATCCGGTTTTTCCCTGACAATAGCAGGAACAAGTATCCCATACCGCTTTACGCTCTCTGCCATATCCATCATGTTTTCATCCACTTTTACCTTAAACGGATGATCCGGAAAATCGTTAATCTCCTCTAATGGAATATTCCTGACAGATTCCCTTGCCGCCTCATCTCGCTCCTCCTGAGTGGTAAACAGATTATCGGCTGTGGGAAGGTTCATTTTTATGTCGCTTCTTTTCGCCATCCCGTATCACCTCCCCCGTAAATGCCTCATATGCCTTTGCCACGACACCGTTCCTGTCATAGCAATAAATGCTTGTTCCCGCGGCGCTACTTTCTGCCGCCCTCACTGCCACCGGAATAATTGTCTTATATACCCGGATTAACTTCCCATAATTCTGGTTTAGGCTGTCAGATGTGACACGAGCCAGATTTGTCCGCATATCAGCTAATGTCAGCAACACGCCATCCACCTTTAATCCCGGATTGATCTGCCGCTGTACTTTACCTATGGTTTTCATCAACTGTGTCATTCCTTTTAAGGGAAGATAATGTGCCTGTACCGGAACAATCACACTGTCCGACGCTGCAAGCGCATTGATGGTCAACATCCCCAGGCTCGGCATACAATCAATCAGAATGTAATCATAATCCTTTCGCAACTCATTTAAACAGCTTTTCATAGTGTACTCTCTGCTCATGGCATTAACCAGTGTCATCTCCATGCCAGATAATTCAATATTAGATGGAATCAAATCCACTCCCTCATCATGATGTAAAATCCCATTCCTAACCTCTAATGGTTCATCACGGATAATTTGCGCCATATGCGTTGCCAGAGTGACAGGAATATTGTCTTGGTCCGTCCAGCCGAGACAGGTAGTCAAATCCCCTTGCGGATCTGCATCCACGAGCAGCACTCGCTTTCCCTGCTTTGCCAGGCCAACACCTAAATTGACGGTCGTAGTCGTCTTTCCGGTTCCTCCCTTCTGATTCGCTATGGCAATAATACGGGCCTGCCCGGAAACGTTTAATGTTCTAGACATAGTTCTGCTATACCTCCTTTCATAAAAATAGCCACTCTGCCTAAAAGCAAAAATGGCTATGTAGCTCTTTACATCTTAACAATGTTCTGAGAACGCAAAAAAGCCGACTGATTTCCTTTTTTGAAAATCAACCGGCTATGTAAAGCAATAATACGGAACGTACCTTCTTTTCATCAAGCATCCCGCAGATCAATAAATGTTTCTGTTATTTTTTCGGTTTACAACCACTGTTTGTAGCCTGTCGGTCTACAGAAACATGGCTGTATTTTTTGTTTAATATAATGTCTCTTTTTTACAAAGTCTGAAAAGAAAAATCCCATAAACAACGCGTTTACGGGACTTAAGCAACTCCCCGAGTAGGACTCGAACCTACGACAACGCGGTTAACAGCCGCGCGCTCTACCGACTGAGCTATCGAGGATTATTCAGTTTTTCCTCAATCTCTTCGGTGCGCAAACATAACATTACTCTACCGACTGAGCTATCGAGGATTATTATTCCGGTGCCTGCGCCTTTCCCGGCCCGCTGCACCTTCAAAACTGCA
>CANQWA010000029.1 GCA_947627445.1 uncultured Ruminococcus sp. | reverse complement strand
CGGTTGTCGTGAGATTGCTAACCACAATCACCTTCTTCTTGTTAAAGATGGGCTGCCCCCACATTTGACAAAGAGCCAAAATTTATTGATATTATTTTTTCCGAACAGCCCTATCTGTCAAATTTATATTCGGGAGAAAAAAGATATATCGGTGTCATTTTTGTAATAAAAGACGCTGAGATAGAATATTTCAATTTAGGCGTAAACCCTATCTTCCGCAAATCATACACGATAGGAAACGGTAAGATAAATTTTAAGGGATTTGAAATTTCAGAAAACTGCATTTCCTGCGGACAGTGCATAAATGTCTGCCCTCAATCTGCGATAACAGAAGGAAAACCTTTTAACATTGACCAGACACATTGTTTACATTGTGGAGCTTGCAAGAATGTGTGTCCTGTAAATGCGATACTGAAAAGAGGATAAAATGGATACTGACAAGAAATTATTATTTTTAATACAACATCTTCTTTCGGAAAGAAATGAAAATTTTGAAATTCCCGAAGATGAAGGTGAAAAATTTCGGCTGTACAGAAGTCTTGTGAATATTCGTCCTGCCGTAAAAGCACATGAAGATTTTTTACAGGCAGAGGACGAATTTCTCACGGAATTGACCGCAAACAAGGGTATCACGGATATTGCCGATTTAGTACCGATTGAAGACAAAATTTATTTATGGAATGGCGACATTACCACGCTGAAATGCGGAGCAATTGTCAATGCTGCAAATTCGGGAATGACAGGTTGCTATCAGCCTTGTCACAACTGCATCGACAATTGTATTCACACTTTTGCAGGGGTTCGTCTGCGGTACAAATGCGGTCAAATCATGGAGGAACAAGAACACGAAGAACCCACAGGCAGGGCAAAAATTACTCCAGCCTATAATTTGCCGTGTGAATATGTAATACACACAGTCGGTCCGATTGTGCAGGGACGGCTCACAGCAGAACATTGCAGACTGCTTGAAAGTTGTTACAAAAGCTGTCTTGAATTGGCTGTCAAAAATAAAATAAAGAGTATTGCTTTTTGTTGCATTTCAACGGGAGTTTTCGGCTTTCCACAGGAAAAGGCGGCAGAAATTGCTGTACAGACAGTAAGGGAATTTCTGAAAAATCATGATACAGAGGTGATTTTCAATGTTTTCACGGAAAAAGACGGTGAGATCTACAAGAGACTACTCATCGGAAATTGACCGCCTGAAAAGAGAAATTGATACCGCTGACGCAATTGTAATCGGTGCAGGTGCAGGACTTTCCACAGCGGCGGGATTCACTTACAGCGGAAAAAGATTTGAAAAATATTTCAGCGATTTTGAAGAAAAATACGGCTTTCACGATATGTATTCGGGAGGATTTTTTCCGTTCAGAACACCGGAAGAAATGTGGGCATACTGGTCAAGATTTATCTGGTGTAACCGTTACATGAACATTGACAACGGCACATACAAAAAGTTATTTGAAATAATGAAAGATAGAAATTATTTCGTTATCACAACAAATGTTGACCACCAGTTTCAGAAAGCAGGTTTTGACAAGTCACGGCTATTCTACACACAAGGTGATTACGGGCTTTTTCAATGTTCCGCACCTTGCCATAACCAGACTTATGACAATGAAGAAATTGTCAAGAACATGATTGAATTTCAGGAAAATATGAAGATACCGACAGAACTAATTCCGATGTGTCCCAAATGCGGAAAGCCTGTGACGATGAATTTGCGAAATGATGACAAATTTGTCGAGGACGACGGTTGGCACAGAGCATCAGAGCGTTACAAGAAATTTTTGCAAAATCATAAAAAACAACATATTCTGTTTTTTGAACTTGGTGTTGGCTATAATACACCTGTTATCATTAAATTTACATTCTGGAAGATGACTGCACAGAATCCGAAAGCTGTCTATGCCTGCCTGAATTTTGGTGAAGCATACACACCTGATGAAATAGCGGAACAAAGTATTTGTATCAATGACGACATTTGCAGGATTCTTATGAAGATTTGATAAATTGAATAACATTACAAAGGGATATGTCTTAAAATCAGAAGGCATATCCCTATTTTTCACATTTAGAGGGCAGTACAATTTTTACTGCTTTGGATCGTGTCCTTGTGTGTCATTTACAAAAAAGCGATGCCTACGGTTAAAGACATCGCCATTTTTATTTTGTTTATCGGTATCGGTTACTTCGGACAAGTCCATAAAAAGCAGTTACAGGTTTCTGGAAAAGCCTCCCCAAGTAAGAAACCAGTACTAACACTTGGAATATATCCATTAGGATGTGCTTTTTTAATTTTTTTGAGGTTATTCTATTTCTTGTTTACATCAATTCTATACTTATGTTTGGCTCCATTCTCACAAATTTTCCATTTGGTTATACTCAATCAAAAACTTTTCAAGAGAATGCAAATATGGTCTGATAAAATCCTAACCTAATTAAATAATTTTGTTCTAATTTCCTCTAAATTTGGAAAAGTATCTCCCCATTCCTGGAATGTTTGCTTACACTTTTCTAAATCTATTATTTTACAGTCTAATCTTTGTATTGAATTTTTAGTTTCAAGAAAATATTCTGGAATTTCCTCAACCCTAAACTTGTACTGCAAACCCAATTTATCAGCCATTTTTATGAGTGCAATTGATGTTGTGTCTATAACAGGCTGATAATCAGACGGACGTTTTCTATATTTATTGATACGTTTTGCAAGATGTTCATTAAATTCGTTTTCATTTCTATCCAATATTGCAAAATAAATCTGTTTTACATAAGGCATGTGGATGAAATAAGGCTCTTGACTTTCATCTGGTTCTTCAGTATAAGAAAGCAATATTTTTTTTGCTTTCTCATACTCTTCATTCAACATAGCTTGAATAATAGGACAAGGATTTGAGTTTTCTCGTGCAAGTTTCCATTCATTTACAGAAATTGCTTGATAGAGAAATCCTTCATGAGTTTCTATATCATGAATGTAATCTCCATAAACCTGATTATTTTGGGGTTCCAATTGAAGAGCGTTATAAGCCATAGCATGATAGATGGCTCCCATTTGCAAATATTGAAAGACTGCATCTATATCATTATAAATATAGCATTTGTATTTACTTGCCAAATTATAAATTTCTCTGAAAGAATAATATAGACTTGTTACTCCATGTATAGCTCCAATAGCAGAATACTTCTCTTTGTGAAAAAAGCGATCCAAATCATTATAAATTTGCAACTCTATTGGCTCATCAATATCTTTTGCATATTTTTTATATGTTCTTTTCGCATTTTCAATATCCTTTGCACGCTTTAAAGATTCATACTTGATTTTTGTTTTCATATACTTCTCCTTAAAATTAACTATATTTGAGTTGCTGTATGAAGATACAACAACTCAAAATATAATGCACTATTCCAATAAAAGTGAAATATAATAATACGTTATCATATATTCTTATAATCCAAATGCCATTTTAATGAATGTCGATAAATCCCCACCAAAAACTGGTAGTTTTCATCTTGAGGCACACCCATTTTGACTGAGTGATTGTTGTTGATAAACCCCAATAACGCTATCTTGGAACCTTGGAACACCCTTGAGAAAGCATATTTTTCATTAGGAAGTTTGATTTTCTCTCCTCGTCTGGCATGAATTTTCTTACGATCAATCGACTCCAAATTTTCGTATCAAAAAAGCCAATTATCCATTTCTCCATTTAATTATACCATACCACTCTAAAAAATCAACCCTCAAGTAAAAAATCATCATATTACTTTTGAAAATCATTCCGTTCAAAATTGCTTTTTCAGAATTTCAATCCAGTCATAATACTCCCGAATATCCTATGAGATCAAGTTCTGATTGAACGAAAAATCTGACGGCGCATCTGACACACTATCTTTGTGCGGGTTTGCCCTAAAAAATCCCGAAAAAAAGTTTAGATATTTCAAAAATCAAAAAATCGCCGTCCCCATGAATGATTGCCATGAGGACGGCATATTTCGTATGGAATGATTCAATCAGCAGAGTCCCTGTTTTTTCATTTCGTCTGCAACGAGCTTTGCTACTGCTTTTGCTCCTGTTTCTGTAAAGTGTGTTTTATCACTGCTGCCTGTTGAACACATATGATATGTGTAAGCAGTTTCGTATCCGACAGAATTGTAGTGATCGACCATAAGTGAATTCAGATCAATACAAGGAATATGGTAATATGCCGCCAGCTGTTTCATAGCACTGCAATAATTCTGATAGGTATTGACAAATTTTTTATTGTTGCTGTCATAGGCATTAAGACCAATAACGGTCGTAACAAGTATGGGAGTTGCACCTTTTGCTTTTGCGCCTTCAATGTATTTAGCCATATAGTCCTCAAAACTTCCTTCTGTTCCGGGAACAGTTCCGCAAGTGGGAGCATATCGCTCTGACTTATTGTAGGCAGCATCATTTATCCCAAATTGAATCAGAAGATAGTCGTTTTCCTGAATCAAACCAAGTATCGTATCCAGTCTGCCGTTATCATAAAAGCTCTTTGAACTGCGCCCTGCAATGGCATGATTGGATACTGAAACATTTTGCGGCAGATTTTCACCAAGGCAAGCTCCCCAACCTTGCTGCGGTGCATAGCTTGCTTTATATGTCTGAACAGTTGAATCGCCGGCAATATAAACGGTTCTGCTCACTTCTGACTGCTCAGGAACTGTTATCTGCGGTTCTGAATATATTTCAGCGATTGGCTCATCGGTCCACTCAATATGGAGATAATCCAGATTCGGTCCGCCTTGTGCAGTTTCTGAAGTCATTTTTATTGTATTTTCGCCTTTTTTCAGCGGAAGAACTATTCCTCGCTCCTGCCAGATATTCCAACCGCCTGTTGTCAGGAAATCCTGAACCCAGTAGTCTGTCTGACCGTTTACTTCTATTTTCATCTTACGGTTATCCGCACTGCCGTTTGCTATCCCAAAGGTGCAGAGGTAATTTCCATCGATCGGAGCATTCATCTTCCATTCAATATAACTGCCGACCTTGTTATCAAGATTTACATAAGCCTTATCACGGAATCCCTCGTTATAATTTTCTTCAACACCTTCGGAATAAAGCTGATCTGATGCGTATGCAAACATTCTCTTTTCAATGTTTGCACGAAAACTGTCGCCCTTTAGCAAGAATAACTGTAATTGTACAGCATCTGCAACATTAACTTTTCCGTTGGCGTCAAGATCCGCACGCCGTTTTGCTTTGCGGTCAAGAATGTCATTCAGAAGATCTTGCCTCATAAGTACCATATCGAAAGCGTTGACACGTCCATTGTCGTCCAAATCGCCATATATGAAACTGTCATTATCGTCAGCTTCGTCAGTCGGTGCAGACTCTGTTGCCATGACCACATAATTTACCGCCTGATTGATATTCAGCTCGCCAAGAGTTACTTTAGTGCCCTTTTTCACATCTTTTTGATACACAACATATGTGACAACAGGGTTTCCGTTATCCGTCATAGTCATATCGGTTTTTGTCCAATCTCCAAGCCATGACGGAATATTCTCAACTCTTGAATCAAGTCCCACAAATACGCTGATATCCTCTCCGGCTGTAAAGCTTGCCTCGTTGCCTGTATACTTCTTTGAATCGCAGGCGCTGCGTATAAATTCCGCTCCTCTGAGCATATCGGGAACAGAGGTGAACGAAAATGTTCTGTCTCCAAAGATAACACTGCCGTTATCAAGTCCCGACTGTATCGACCAGTGATAGCGATTTGCCGTGTCATTCACAGTAAGATTTTGAATATATTTTCCGTCTTCAATCGTGAATCCAGTGCTGCTGAGGACAGTTACTGTCGGTCTTTCGGGAAGGGAATAGCCCGTGCCAAGAAAGAAACTGGCGTGCGGCGGCTGATTGTATGCAGACTGCTGACAGCAGTTCTGTGTACGGTACTGCGTGTCGTGCATAAGGGTCGTGAGGCGGACATCGGTCGGCAAGATCGTGCACCAGATACGCAGTTTCTTATTGTCCGTGGTACGCATGATGAGCTCTTCACGCCAGTCGCCGAAGAGATCGACTGTCATGCAAGGAACTGCCTTTGTACTATTGTTAGATTCGCAGCCGTCTGCATTGAATATGGTATCTATCTTGTTTGCAGAGGTCATTTTGGATATAGTTGTGCCGCTGAGCATTTCACGCTCTAAATCACCGTCCCAGTATATCAAATAATTCATGGACAGACTGAGATTGGCAATCGTCTCACCGGATTTATCCATAACAGTTTTTGCCGGTCTTGCTCCCCAGAATTCAGCACCGGGGTTACCTGCATAAACATTATCTGCACAGCAGCGTCCTGTGTCCTTGTCGCCGTCCTTATGGAATATCACCTGACCGTTTGAAGCATCAAACAGCGTTACGCCGTAGGAGGGACCGTGCTCGTGGCACTGCCACAGTTCCAGACCGGGACGCTCGGGTATAAAGTCGCCTAAATGCTGTGCGTCTCCATGACCCTTACCGGACGACCAGAGCAGATTGCCGTTATCATCGATAACGCAGTCGCCCATACTTATTTCCTGTCTGCCATCACCGTCAACATCTGCCGTCATGAGATTATGATTTCCCTGACCTGCCGCACTTTCGGAGCCTTTATTGTTGGAATCGAATATCCAGCGTACTGACAGCTTATGATCTACTACATCGACCGCTGAGATAGTCATACGAGTATAATAGCCTCTGCCGTAGACTGCTGACGGGTGAATACCGTCGAGGTAGGCGATACCGCTGTTAAAACGGTCAACACGGTTGCCGTAGCCGTCGCCCCATGAATTTACGTCACCTCTTGGTACCGGAAAATGGATCGTGTCAAGAGCTGCACCGGTCTGACCGTCAAACAGCGTCATATATTCAGCACCTTCGAGGATGTATCCGCCTGCATTGCGATAGTCCTTTGAGCCGTCACCGATGATCTTACCTGTGCCGTCCTTTGTTCCGTCTGCTGTCTTTGTAATCAGCTCGGCATGGCCATCGCCGTCAAAATCAGCAACGCACATCTGCGTATAATGCTGACCTGCACGGATATTCTTTCCCATATCAATACGCCAGAGTGTCTTACCCTCAAGTGTCACACAGTCGATATAGACATTATCCGTATAGCCGGATTGAGAGTTGTCCAGCGCTTTTCCTTCCCATTTGAGGAAGATCTCATACTGTCCGTCACCGTCCACATCGCCCACACAGCAGTCATTGGGAGTATATTGTGAACCGGGGCTGCTGAGCGGAATATCAAAATAATTCGTATCGGAATTAAAATGACATTCCTCCGAGGATACAACAGTGCCGTTCACAAGCGTATCCACACGATACTTTGAATTGGTACTGCCGTCATTGTCCTGATAGCTTGTTGCACCGGTGCCGGCTTGGCTTGTGTAGACGAGCTGACCGTCACGGTAGAGCCGGAACTCCGCATTGTCGTCATCATTGGCGTTCCAACGCCAGCTGATGAACATACCATTCCCGCTTTTTACCGCATAGATGCCCCTGTCAAGATATTCCATCAGGCTTTGCCCTGTCTCACTCTTTGCAGCTGCAGTCGCTGTGCCAATATTCGCCGGCAATGCGCTTACTGCTATCATTAGTGCAGCCGCATACGCTTTAATTCTTCTGAATCTCATTTTGAACACCTCTCAAAGATATCATGTATTTTATACGAATCCTCTTCATTCCGATAGATGAATTGATCGGAATTGTGCCGCCGCAGGCGGCGTAGAGGATGGTATGAGACGGCAATCGGCAAAGCCGATTGGTGCCTGCACAGCAGGCATTTTTTCAAAATCCAATGTTCTATCGGATTTTGGAGGAGTAGTTTTATAATTCTATTTTAAGACAAATCATATCAAAACTCAATGAAAAAATACACCAAAAAAATGCATTTTTATCTCATTTGACAAATGTGCCAGGTATATGTTATAATTTATATAAATATAATGTTGATTTTAGGAGAATTTATATGAACTCTATAGGAAAAATCGGGCTTATCATACCTGAAATCGCAGACCCTCTCGATTACGAAATGCTTGACGGAGCATATGCTCAAGCAGCAAAGCTTGGTTATGACATGATTATATATACAGGCATTTTTAACTCACAGGCAGAATTTCAGCAGGATTACTATACCGATGGTCTGGAAAACATTTACTCTCTTATATGCAAAAGCCGCCTGGACGGTATCATTTTCGCTGCTGAGCGTTTTCATAATGATAAGCTTGTGGATAAAATTTACGATTATCTTACACAGACAAATATCCCTTGTCTTACCCTCGGATATAAGCGCGCCGGATTCCCCTACATAAATGGTGAACAACATGACGGTGCGTATGCAATGACCAAACATCTTATTGACGATCACGGCTGTAAAAAGCTCTACTGTATTGCAGGTTTTCCCGACCACGAACCTTCACAGGAGCGATTACAGGGCTTTATTGATGCTATGAACGATTCAGGGTTGGAAATCAGAGAAAATAGTATCCATTACGGCTGGTACTGGACAGATATTCCGAAAGATGTAGCAATTCAGATTGCCGACGGCAAACTTGAACGGCCTGACGGCGTAGTTTGCCTCAGTGATACTATGGCTATTGCTTTCTGCGATGCATTGAAAAGAAATGGTATTACAGTTCCTGATGATATTGCAGTAACAGGTTATGACGGTGTATGGTATTCGATCATGCATGATCCCCAGATAACAACGATCGCAGGACGTGATATGCAGCTTGGTGAAACTGCTGTATGCCGGCTTTACGAGATGATGACAGGAAAGCCCTGTGAAACTATCGGCTGCACTCAGAATATTCGTTACGGTACAAGCTGCGGCTGCGGATATGAAAAAATTGCTGTCTCATCCAGTATGATATATTTTTTTAAAAAGCATACGGTATCTCAGATACAACGAATCTATGAAAAAAAGACCTTTATTGCCACTGATTATATCAATCGTATTGCGGAATCATCAGATCTTGATGAGCTGATGTCCGGAGCTGACAACACAGGACATATTCTGAAAGGCTGGAAGTGGATAGATATCGTTCTTTGCGAGGATTGGAAAACAGATTTTGATAATCCTGATAACTTTCGGCAGCACAGTTTCTCCGACAGGATGTATCTTGCTCTTTCCAAACGCTACGGGAAAAATGATAAAAGCGGGTACTTATTTCCCACAGAGGAAATTCTCCCGGCTTTGAACGCACCTCACGAACCGATATCAATTGTACTGACCTCGCTTCACTGCAAAGGACAGATTTTCGGATATTGTTCAACCGCTTTCGATTCTCCCGATGATATTGATCTTGACAAGTATTATATCAACTGGTGCGATGCCATTTCCAGTGGGCTTAATTCATTGCAGAAAAAGCTTTATATCGACTATGTACATCAGCAGATGGAAACCTTCTCAACTATTGAACCGGTAACCGGAATGTTGAATAAACGAGGCTTTATAGAGCAGCTTCATAACGCTATTCGCCTCCTTTGCAAGCACAGCGGAATATTCGGCGTATTACTGTTATCATGGATAGGAGATGGCTCCGGAATAGCCTATGATATGGCAGTAATTACTGCAAATGCAATAAAAAAAGCTTCTGCAAACGAGATATATGCAAGATTGAGCGATACTGTATTTGCCGTGCTTTTATCAGCAGACAGTGAAATTTTACTAAAAACCGCTGCGGAAGATTTTGTTGCCAGATCTGAAACAGAACTGAACAATTTGCTTGGGAATCCAACACTTATGCCAGAGCTTATTACTGAGCTTGCCGAGTTAAAAGGAAAAAAACCTTCAGAGCTTGAAAAGTCGGTTGAAAATATGCTCAGAGAATTTAATGAGAAAAAATCTATTGCATTCAGTCACTATGTGACAAACAAGGAAATGATTTATCAACTGCGCAGAGACATTATGACCAAACCGCAGTTTGATTGGAATATTTCCGATATTTCAAAAAAACTTGGTATAAGCAAAAGTCACCTTCAAAGGCTGTACAAAGCGATATTTTCCACCAGCATCAAAGATGATATTATTGCATATCGAATGCACAAGGCAATGCGATTGCTTGCTCAGACTGATCTTCGGGTTCAGGAGATTGCTGAACAATGCGGATATCATAACGTGAATCATTTCATGCGGCAGTTCAAGGAAAAAAACGGCGTAACCGCTTTGCAATATCGAAAAAATAAATCATGATACAAAGAAGGCGTACCGGCTATGAGTCGATACGCTTTCTTTCGCTGATTTGCCCGATTTATGAGAACAAGTTCTAAAGGCTTTTCTGGATAAAAAGGTATTGTATGAGGGGATCGGTATCAGTTATTCCACGGCAGCTCGTCAAGGGTTATGACATATTCACTGTTGTAGGTCTTTTTCATGATCTCTTTTTCAGTGAATATTTCGGAATAATGACCGTTCTTTGACAATCATATTCTAATACTTTCCGTTTTCATCATAGGGCTGACTGTAGTGTATAGCAAGTGTCTGCATATCCTCTTTTTCAGCATTTACGCTGATAGTCACGGAGTCGCCTGAATCTTTAAGTTCAACAGCCTTGCCTCCATTTGCGAATGTTAACCCATAACATTCAAAATGAAAATGAATTTTTGTATCAAAAACACACTTTTTGAATCATTTTGTTTTAAGGCAACGCCGCACAAAGAGCGCCTATCGGCTTTGCACGTCAACTGCTTGCCTACTTTCCGTGCGTCATTTCACAGAGAATTTTTGCTGAATCAAAATTATTTGACAGTCGTGTTTTTTCGTGGTATACTGAAATCAAACCATAGGCAACACCGCACAATATTTGCACACGAAACCGTCAGACGGTCTTTGTGCGGTGCTGTTACGTATCTGGAGGCATGAAGCATGAGCCATTACATACAATGTTATCAATCCCCCATCGGCGTCTTGTGTATCGAAGCGGATGGTCAGGCTGTCACATCGATACATATATCGGACATCGTAGAGGATGTCCCCTGTTTTGTGACGGAAGAAACGATCAGGCAGCTGAAAGAGTATTTTGCAGGCAAACGCACGAAGTTTGATATTCCGCTGCATCCAAAGGGAACAGAATTTCAACGAAATGTATGGCATGTACTGAAAGCGATCCCTTATGGTGAAACCCGTTGTTATCAGGATGTTGCCACTGCAGTGGGCAATCCCAGGGCATGCCGTGCTGTCGGGATGGCAAACAATAAAAATCCCATTATGATCATCGTACCCTGTCACAGAGTCATCGGCAAAAACGGTACATTGGGCGGTTATGCAGGAGGGCTTGATGTGAAGATCAAGTTGCTTCAGTTGGAAAAAGAATGTCAGAAACGGCAGAAAAACGATCGGACTGCATCCGAATGATGCAAAGCAGCAAAAGGAGAAGAAGATATATGGAAAAACCACATTTTATCTGGACAGATGGTACAGATGAAGAATTTCATCATTTTTATCTTGTAACGGAAGCATATTACAGCAGTCTTGTCGGAGGCAGGAAAAACCGGAAAGACTTCATTCCCTACAATATTTCCGAAATGATACAGGATGTACTTTTGGCCTATATTGGTGAAAAATGTGTGGGCTGTACAGGAATGAAAAAATATGCCGAACATATCGTTGAGATAAAAAGATTATGGGTAGAACCTGCATATAGAGGCATGGGAATCGCCACAAAAATGATGTCGGAAGTTGAGAAAAAAGCGATCCAAAACGGATTTCAAAAATCGATTTTGCAAACACGAGAAATCATGCATGATGCAGTCAGTCTGTATCAGAAATTGGGATATAGGCAGATTCTGAGTTATCCACCGTATGATACATTAAAGGAAGCTGTCTGTTATGCGAAAAAATTGGATTGAAAGGAGGAAAATGTATGAAAATAATTCTGATAAACGGTAGTCCACGAACAAATGGCGTTACTGCGCAAATTATGCAATGTATGCAAGATAAACTGACAGCCAATGGAACTAAAACAGAATTTATCCATGTTAGTGAATTGAATATGCAACATTGTAACGGATGTTGTTGCTGTTATCGTATAGGGCATTGTCGAATTTATGACGATGCAGAAAAACTTTCAGAAAAAATTTCTCTTGCAAATGGTGTTGTCATAGGGTCACCTACCTATGCAAGCAATGTATCAGATCTTTTGAAACAGTTTATTGACAGAGGGCATTTCGTAATTGAGCAGTTATTGTATAGGAAATATGCAGTCTGCATTGCAACTGGAGAAAATTATGGAAGTAAGGCTACCGGTAAAATCCTGAATCAACTTCTTCTATATTCAGGCGCACAGATCAGCGGTAAAATGACATTCAATTTACCTTATAATACTGACATTCAAAAATATTCAGTGATAAAAAATAAAGCTGAAACAATAGCAGATAAATTGTATTCAGACATAACCAGACAAAAAAATTACCCATTACAGAAATTTATACATAAAATTATTTTTTCTCTTGGAATCCAACCATTTGTTTTAAAGAAAGGTAAAAGCTATCAAGGTGTGATTAATAGGTGGAAGGAAAATGGAATAAATTTTCTTTAGACGTGCCTGATCAATAACAGAAAGGAAAAGCAACGTGGAACTCATACAAACTAAGGAGTTGCGGCAGCGATAAAAGCTCCGACAAACAGTCATTGCGGGATTGGCGTTATATTGTCATTCAGGATAGGGCAGTTGTAATGAAACTAAAGCGATCTTATCGAGCTGTTTTGCAAAACTATTGTCTTCATAACGACTATCTCTCAGAGTTCCTCTGAAATGGTAGAGCATATTGTAAGAACTTGTTCTCATAGGATTTGTGCATGAATTTTCGCGCAACATTTTGACGAGGGCAAGGCGAAAAAGCGAAAGTAACCTGTCGTATGTCCAGATTTGCAACGCAGAGATTTTGCATTTTCGGCAAATATTTATAGCAAGGTTTACTTGGGGGAGCAATAATAGCGCCACTGGACATATTCATCACATAAGTCATTTTTTCATGCCAATATCGCCCGCAAAAATTGTGCCATTTAGGTCTGAAAAATCAGATTCAAGCACTCCCAAATTTTTAGTGTCAATGTTAAAAACATAACCGCAGCTGTGAGTTTTTATTGTTTCGTCAGAATTCTCTTGAGCTTCTGGCAGAATATAGAAAAATTAGTAAGCATAGTGAACATCAAAAAGAATTCAACATTCAATATATATATGTATGTACAAAATCAGATTGTAAAAAAAGCGCTGTAAATAGCGCCTTTTGAATTATATACTGTCTTTGGTTTCTGCCAAAAATTGAAGTGCAGTCAGATACAGAATCATCGCAAGAAGGGAAAATTGACGAATCTGACAGACGCCCAAAAATAACAAAAGAAGAATGCTGAAAAGCAGACAAATCACATTTTCGATCCATCTGGAATGTTCCAGCGAACATTCTCTGGCACAAAGTATAGCATCCAATATAGAACCTCCATCCAGGCAGCGATATGGCAGAAGATTGAACCATCCTAAACTGATATGCATTACCCCGTATTCTGCCATTCCCCCCCAGAACAAACAAAGGGTCCCAACTGCCAGATTGGCAATTGGTCCAGCCAGAAGGATCAAAATATCCCGCCAGTAAGCGCCATAGCTTTCTGACGGAAGAATTGTGATGCCCGCTCCGCATAAATTTACACAGCGTATGTGCTGTCCGAATCGACGCAACACTAACAAATGTCCCCCTTCATGGATGATACAGGCAGTAAATACTTTCAGAAATAAAATGCTGCCGCCTAATGTTCCGATCAGTGCGGCAGCAGCAAAAAAACTGAATCCGATGTGAAATGTGATTTTGTTCCAGTGCAGACAGATCATTGCTTGATCCAATCCTGGATAGATTGCAGCAGCAAGTCAATCCATTGCAGTGTCGGTGCATTTCGATGGAGGCGATATTGACTGAGAAACCACTCCTGCCATTCCGGTTTCAGCCAATGTAGCCCAAAGAACAACAAAATAGCAATGATACACAAAATGCATTGCATCAATGCGATATCATCGGCATGCTGCGTTTTGGAACTTGAATCAGACGGGATAACCTGGATAGATTCCGGTACGGAATCACTGTCTGATGATGGGAACTCTGTAACCGGCTTTTGATTTTCCGCAAATTCTTCCACTTGGCATTCTCCTTTCACAATCCTTTTCGATATAAACCAATGGTACAATCTATGATACAGGCCAAAAAAATATGCCTCTGTCACTATGATAGACGACAAGAGGCATATTTCTTAAAACCTGTTCTGAGATGCTGAATTTGCTCTTATGTTTGGTTACTGCTCATCAGGTGTTTCCTTCTGAATCTTAAAAATCATACGGAAGATACTGGACAACAGTTTTGGACTTTTTACCACAACAATCTTCATTGTATTGCCTCCTTTCTGATACACCCTATTATATTCTAGAAACTGTCAAAAGGTGCAGACAAAATTGTCCGGCAGAGTTTTCCTCCGCCGGACAAGATGATCATATCATATTTTTGTACGGGTTTTGAACGGAATTATGAAACAACTGCGGTGAATGCTGTTCCAGTTCTTGTAAAGCTTTTTTGATTACCGCATAATGTTCTTGGATGGCAGAAAATGCCTGTTCATAATTCCGATGCAAAAAACCCTTATACAGCCTTTCATGAATCTTTTTCAGAACGCTGCACAATTCTTCTTCTCCGCCGGTCAGTATCAAATTTACCTGTGTGCCGCAGATATCCCAGATAGACTCGATCATGCAGGACATCAGTTGATTGCCGGAGGCATATATCAGCCATAGATGGGTTTTTTCATCTGCATCAATGGATTCCAGCAGATTGCCGTATTGCATTTGTTCAATGTATTCTCCCAATTGTTCAATATCCAACTGCTCCCATCGTTCAAAAGCAAGCTTTAAGGCGGAAAGATCCATCATACAACGCACATCGCACACATGATACGGCGAGATCTGACGCATCACCAGAAGCACTCTCAAATATCCTCTGAATCCGTCTGCCACATCCCCTACCAGATAGAAATTATTTCCTCTGCTATGATCCAGCATGCCGACATAGCTCAGATGCAGATATACTTCACGAACGCTGCGCCGAGATAGAGAAAGCTTTTTTGCCATGGTAGAAGCCGATGGCAAAACTTCTCCCTGATGTAGTTTATCTGTTAATATCAATTGCATGATTTCCTGTGTTACCACATCACACATATAACGAGTAGATTGCTTCATGTTCCATCCCCCTTCCGAACATGAGATATCAGTATCACATCCAAAATTTCAGAAATCTCGTCCGGATACCGAAATCTGCCCTACAAATTATGCATATCAACCAAAAAAATATTTTATAAGATTATTATAACACACAAAGATGACAATAATATTTGCAAAGATTAAGAAATCACTGAATTTTTCCGGTAAATCTTACTTTTTTTTCAGAAAATACACCAAGCCGTTCTATCTCTTGCATTTTTTTCAGAAATGTGGTACAATATCTTCAGAAAGAGATTCCGGTGTATCGCTCGGAATATTCGCACAGAAAGGCGGCAGCTTATTATGGAAAATATCTCTCTGATTGGAATGCCCGGTTCCGGAAAAAGCACATTGGGAAATACCCTGGCAGATGCACTGGGTTACTATTTTATAGATACAGATACCGTAATCATGGATACTTACGAAAAACCTTTGATGCAGCTGATCGAAGATCGCGGTGTCAGCGGATTCATCGAGTTAGAAGGCAATGTGATACGATCTATCTACACCAATCGGGCAGTCATTTCCACCGGCGGCAGCGCCGTCTATCACGGCGGTGCCATGCAATATCTGAAAGAGACTGGTATTGTGGTATATCTGCATCATGAAATATCCGATCTAACACAGCGGGTGGGCAACATGGTGACAAGGGGCGTTGTTTGTCATGGAGGCTGTACCACGCTGCAAGAGCTGTATGATGAACGCTGCCCGCTGTACGAAAAATACGCTGATCTAACTGTGGACATGACAAGATGTTCCGTACAAAAATGCCACCAGCGTTTGCTGGACAGTGTGAAAAAGTATCTGAAACTCTCTTGAAATCGGCGATATTCCGTGTTTTTTCTCTTGCCGGATCGGTGGCTTTTTCTGTGCATTTATATAAAAAAACGCCTGAAATCAGTTGAATTTCCGTACAAATGTCATTTTTTTCGGATTTTCTTGACAAATCAGATAGAATGGTATATAATTCGTAAGTAGATTATTTTTTGGAGGAATTACTATGACTAAAACAGATCTGATCGAAAAACTGCGTGAAAGCTATGATTGCGGTGACAGCACCAAGAAGCAGGTTGAAGAAACGGTAACTGCTGTATTTGATGCTATCCGTGATGCATTGGCTGCCGGCGACAAGGTAACCATTTCTAAGTTCGGTACTTTTGAAGTTCGTGAGCGAAGCGCAAAGGTTTGTAAGAATCCCCGTACAGGTGAACCGGTAGACGTACCAGCTTCTAATGCACCGGTATTCAAAGCAAGCAAAAACCTGAAGGACGCAGTAAACCAGTAAGTTATTTCTTAACCGGCTCGTTCAGCCTGCAAGGGAGAGTCTGCCCGTACTGGTTCTGTGCTTTTCTGACGGATATTCATGTATGCAAGCAGCAGTTTCCCCGGAAGCTGCTGCTTTTGGTTTGACGCATGGATAAAAAACAATCCTTGAACTTTCTTGTCAGGAGTTCAAGGATTGTTTTGTTGATCCATCTACAAAAATTATGCATCAGCGACGGTTTCTTCTTCCGGCTGCCCAAGTTCCAGATAAAACTGATTGAGATAGTCATGATAAGATGTCTGAAAGTTTTCGTCATTCTCTTTCAGTTTGTACAAATACTTATGAATACTCTTATTTTCGTCAATTTCAATGAGAACGCCGGCAATATTGGAACAGTGATCTGATACTCGTTCAATATTGGTAAGCAGATCTTGATAAATATATCCCAGTTCTACCGTACATTTGTCATCCTGAAGCCGCTTGATATGACGATTTTTGAGTTCTACGCTCAAGGTGTCGATTACCTCTTCCAGAGGCTCTACCTGATGGGCGATATGCAAATCATCGTTTTCAAAGGCATTAAAAGCAAGCTCCATCGTTTTTTCCATGGCATTTCGCAGCACCCGAAGCTCTCTGGCGGCATCGTCAGAGAAGTGCAATCCTTTTTCCTGAAGTTCCTGTGCGGATTCCATAATGTTCAATGCATGGTCGCCGATCCGCTCAAAATTACCGATGCAGTGGAGCATTTTGGAAACAGTGCGAGCGCCGTTGGAGGCAATACTGTGCTTTCCGATCCGAACCAGATATGCATTCAGCTTATCTTCATATTTGTCGATCTTATCTTCGTTTTTCTGAACCTGCTTTGCCTTTTCCTTGTCGTACCGGAACAGCAGATCTACCGCCATGTACATCGTATCTTTGGAAAGCCTTGCCATTTCAATAGTAACACTACGGCAGACCTCAACGGCGACTGCCGGTGTCTGGAGAAGACGTTCATCCAGAAGAGCGCGGCTTTCCTCTTCCGCCTGCTTCTCCTTGTTATCCTTGATGACAAAGTATGCAATCTTTTTCAGATAATCTGAGAACGGCAACAGCAAAGCAGTCGTTGTCACGTTATAGATTGTATGGATGAGAGCGATGCCTACCGGATCGACCGAATTAGAAACAAATGAGAAATCAAAAATCGCATTAAAAAGGAAGAATATCGGCAGAAGAATCAGCGTACCAATACAATTGGAACAAATATGAACTACCGCTACACGTTTTGCACTGCGGTTTACGCCAATACTGGAGATCAGAGCTGTGACACATGTGCCGATATTCAGTCCCATGACAATGGGAATCGCCATGCCATAGGTGATCTGCCCTGTCATAGAAAGCGCCTGTAAAATACCCACAGATGCTGCTGAACTCTGGATGATGCCAGTAAACACTGCACCTACCAGAACGCCCATAATGGGATTGTGGAAGGCTGTGAGGATAGAAGAGAACTGTTCGGAATCTGCCAATGGACTGACAGCACCGCTCATTAGTGTCATACCAGTCATCAACACGGAAAATCCCACCAGAATCCGACCAATATCCTTGGTGCGGTTGTGCTTTGCCGTCATGATCATAATAACGCCGATCAGAGCAATGATGGGAGAAAACGATTCCGGTTTGAGCATTCTCAGAAAAACGCTGTCACTTTCAATACCGGAAAGGCTGAGAATCCATGCGGTCAGTGTTGTTCCCACATGTGCGCCCATGAGAACGCCGATGGTCTGCCCCAGTTCCATAATGCCGGAGTTTACCAGACCAACCAGCATGACTGTCAGCGCCGAAGAGGATTGGATGGCAATGGTGATACCCATGCCCAGAAACAGCCCCTTGATCTTGTTGGAAGTCATTTTTTTCAGAATAATCTCCAGTTTGCTTCCAGCCAACTTTTCCAAGCCAGAGGACATGACATTCATACCATACAGAAAAAATGCCAGTCCTCCGAGCAGTGTGATGACAGAAAAAATGTCCATAATGATGGTTCTCCTTTTTTCCTTGCAGATGCTGCAATTTTTCGGATCTTGTCCACGCTTTGCACTTATGGCAACCCCGAACAAAGAGCGCCTAACGGCTTTGCACGTCATCTGCTTGCCTATTTTCCGTCCTATTTCACCAAAATGCTCGTGAATACACCAAGTATTCACTCCGCTTTTGGTTTCATCTGACGAAAAATCTGACGGCGCATCTGACGCACCATCTTTGTGCGGGTTTGCCTTAGAGCCTGTTTTGTATCTTCCAATTGGCAATACCTTGAAATACATCCGGTATTTTTGCATCGGATGTTTGTCATCAGGACGAAAATCCGCTCAAAAATCCGACTATCTCTAAGTACAAAACAAACTCTTAGAATCAGGGAAAACAGATTCTAAACCTATTTTATTATACTGATTCATTGTAAAACCGATAGGATGTGGATGTAAAATCTATGTAAAAAACAGACGATAATGGAAATACAACGAATTCATCTATGCCGTATGAAAAACTGCTGTTTGAGCAGGTTCAAAGAAAATCCATTCTTTTTTTGGGTCACCTATTGCAATTTCTCGTTTTTTCGAGTATAATATACCTATATAAATGCAGTACTGTGCAAAAACCGTTTGACGGCTTTGCGTTGTGCAGCATTGTTTTAAACTGATCGAAGACAGGAGGGCGTTATGAAGAAATGGGCAATTCATCAGCCGCCGCCTGAAGCTACAAAAGAAATCCGGCTTGGAAGTGATCTTTCCATGCTTTGTGCACAAGTGCTGGCTTCACGGGGTGTAAAAAACATACAAGAAGCGATCAAATTTCTGCAATGTGACCAATTGTCTGATCCTTTTCTCACAGCAGATATGCAGGAAGCAGCAGAACGGATCAATGAGGCACTGGACGCCGGAAAACGCATTTGCATCTACGGAGATTATGACTGCGACGGTGTGACTGCCACTGTAATCCTGTACAGCTATCTGCTGGAAATGGGAGCAGATGTCACCTATCGGATTCCCGAACGGGAAGAAGGCTACGGTTTGAATGCAGATGCTGTACACGCCATGCATGAAGACGGCGTAGAGTTGATTGTAACAGTAGATAATGGTATCACTGCGGTTGAAGAAGCCGAGCTTATCGCGGAATTGGGCATGGAACTGATCATCACAGACCACCATCAACAGTTGGAGACGCTGCCACAGGCTAAAGCTATTGTTGATCCCCATCGCAGCGATGACACCTCCTCTTTTCACAATTTGTGCGGTGCAGGATTAGCATTAAAAGTAGTAGCTGCACTGGACGGCGGCGATACCACAATGGCAATGGAACAATTCGGCGATCTTGCTGCTATTGCGACTATCGCTGATATTGTAGAGCTTTCCAATGAAAACCGATATCTGGTTCAGTATGGACTACAGCTTCTGGCTAATACAGATCGTGTGGGCCTGCTGGCGCTGATGGAGCGGGCAGGACTGAAAGATAAAACATTAACTTCTTCTTCAGTTGCTTTTGGTATTGCACCCAGAATCAATGCAGCAGGACGATTCGGATCTCCGGATACAGCAGTTCAGCTGCTGCTGTGTGAAGATCCGGAGGAGGCAGAAGCACTTGCCGAAGAACTGGAAAGACGCAACACAGAGCGAAAAAACGAAGAAGAACAGATCATGCTGGAGATCATGGAACAAGTAAAAACAAATCCCATGCTGCTCAAACAGCGTGTACTTGTATTTGTTGGAGATCACTGGCATCACGGGGTGATCGGTATTGTGGCTTCCCGATTACAGGAAAATTTCGGAAAGCCGGTAATTCTGATTACCATAGAAGGCGAAACCGCAAGAGGCTCTATGCGTTCTTTCGGCGGATTTTCTGCATTCCGCTGTCTGAATGCTTGCTGTGATCTGCTGACACGCTATGGCGGTCATCCCGGTGCAGGCGGCTTTTCACTGGAGACTGCACGGGTAGAGGACTTTCGTCAGGCTGTACTGCAATATGCTTTGGAAGAATTCCCAGAAATGCCGGTGATGACATTAGAGGCAGACCAGCTTCTGATGCCGCAGGACATGACAGTCGAAAATATCGGTGGACTTCGTTTTCTGGAACCATTCGGAGAAGGAAACCCAAATCCGGTTTTTGCCATATGCCGGGCTGTCTTACAGGAGATCGTTCCTTTGTCCAAGGGCGTACATACCAAATTAAAAATCACCTACGGAAGCCTTGCCATGGAGCTGCTGCTGTTCCGGGTAAAGCCGGAGCATGTACAAATCAATCCCGGTTCACTTTGTGATTTTCTGGTCACGGCAGAGCTTTCCAGCTATATGGGACGTCCGCAAATCACAATGATTGTCAAAGATTATCGAAAAAGCGGATTAAAACAGGCAAAATACTTTGCCGCCAAACAAACTTATGAACAATTCAGCCGGCAAGAACCTCTTTCTCCTGCATTTTATCGGGCAATCACCCCCGACAGAGAAATCATGATACAGGTCTATCGGCAGATTCCGGAAACGGAAATACAAATAGATGCTCTTTACGGAGCAGTGGCAGAAATGCCGCATATGAATTACTGTATGTTGCGGCTCATATTAGATATATTTGAGGAATTAGGATTGGTGCAGCAGGATGTATGGACGGAACAGGTTTGCCGCCGTCCCGTGCAGAAAAAGGTGGATCTGCAATCATCACGGCTACTGCAAGAATTACGGGGAAAAGGAGTCGATGCTATATGACACAGACACGCAATGGCAAAGAAAATGCCGGCGATAAAAGTGCACCGAAGATGGTCTATCCGGATGTGACAATTTCTGACCTGGTGAAAAAGATTGTAGCAACAGATAAGCAATACGACCTGAACAAGATCCTTTCCGCATATCAGCTGGCAAAAAGTGCACATGGCAATCAGAAGCGTTCTTCGGGTGAGCCTTATATTATCCACCCTCTGGCAGTGGCAGATCTTCTGCTGGATCTGGGCATGGATACGGATACGATCTGTGTGGGACTGCTGCATGATGTAGTAGAAGATACAAACTATACGCTGGATGACATCCGCAAAAAATTCGGGCAAGATGTGGCAATGCTGGTAGATGGCGTGACAAAATTAAACCGCATCCCCACCTTCGATAAAGAACAGCAACAGGCATCCAACGTCCGGAAAATATTACTTGCCATGTCCCATGACATCCGTGTCATGATCATCAAGCTGGCAGACAGAATTCATAACATGCGCACGTTACGGTTTTTGCCGCCGGAAAAACAACGACGTATTGCACTGGAAACGATGAACGTCTATGCGCCTATTGCCCATCGGCTGGGCATTCGTACCGTCAAAGACGAACTGGAAGATCTGTCCTTCTATTATCTGGATTCCTATGCATACTCTGAGATCGAACATATTATGGAGATCAAAAAGGATGAACGGGAAGCCTTTATTCAATCTATCCAGAAGCGGCTGCGGGATCGGCTGGAGCAGGAGCATTTTGACAAAGAACCTCTCATCGAAGGACGGGTAAAAAGCGTTTACGGCATCTATAAGAAAGTTTATGTCAATCATAAGAACATGGATGAAATCTATGACAAATATGCAGTGCGCGTCATTGTATCAACGGTAGCCGAATGCTATATGGTTCTAGGTATTGTCCATGATATGTTTCGTCCTCTGCCCAATCGTTTTAAAGACTATATTTCTACACCAAAATCCAATATGTACCAATCTCTGCACACGACTGTACTGGGACGAGAGAGCATTCCTTTTGAGGTGCAGATACGGACATGGGATATGCATGTTTCCGCAGAATATGGCATCGCTGCTCACTGGAAATATAAAGAAGGAATTCAGGGCCGGGATCGTATGGAGGAACGTCTGGCTTGGGTTCGTAAGGTGATCGAAGCACAGCAGACCTCTGACGATGTAGAAGAAATTGTACGTGCCATCAAAAATGACCTTTCTCCGGAGGATATTGTGATCATGACACCTCGCGGCGACTCCATTTCTCTCCCCCTTGGTGCAACAGTCATTGACTATGCATATCGGATTCACACAGAGATCGGACATAAAATTGTCGGCGCAAAGGTTGACGGCAAAATGGTTCCTCTGGACTATGTCCTCCAGACCGGCGAAATCTGTGAGGTGCTTACGACAAAAGATCCCAATAAAGGTCCGAATCGTGCATGGCTGAATATTGTCAAGACAAATGAAGCAAAGTCAAAAATCCGCTCCTGGTTCAAGAAAGAGTGCCGAGAAGAAAATATTACAACTGGAAAAGCCAGCCTGGAACAGGAGTTTAAGCATTATCACATTCAGTTACCAGAATCTGAATGGGCAGATTTTTTAGCGGATGACCTGAAACGGCATAATTGTGCCACATTGGAGGATTTTTACGCATCCATCGGCTATGGCGGCGTGACTCTTTTCAAAATCATGCCCCGGCTGAAAGATGCCTATGATAAAAAATACGGTGCAGAGGAGGATATGTTTCAGCCAGTTACGCCGGTAATCACAAAAAAAATTGGCTCGAATAGGGACTGTATCATTCTGGATAAGATCGATGACTGTGTCTTTAAGTTTGCACAATGCTGCAATCCCCTGCCTGGTGAGGAAATTGTGGGATTTATCACACGTGGTCATGGTATCTCCGTGCATTCTGTTAACTGTGTCAATTATCAATCGGCACTGAAACGAGGCGTGGAAGAAGAAATGGCACGGTGGCTTCCGGTGCAGTGGACCAACAGCGGCTCTACACTGATCCCTGTCAGCATTGAAGTGATCGCAGTGGATCGTGTCGGGCTGGTGTTTGATATTACAAAAGTTATTTCTGAATCCCATATCCAGATTTGTCATTCCGCCTCTCGTAAGCTGCAAAACGGCAATGCGATTTTTGAAGCCAGTGTGCAGGTAGCAGGAGCAGATCAGCTTTCTTCGATTATGGAGAGGCTGCGCCGGATCAAAGGTGTGATCTCGGTGGATCGAGCGAAAAAGTAAGGAGAACATCTATGAAGCTTTCAACACTGATGCTGGGGGCACTTTCTGTCAACTGCTATATTTTGTCCAATGATGACGGTGAATGTGTTGTCATTGATATCGGTGGCAGTGCACCTGTACTGTTACGCCATCTGGAGCAGGAAAAACTGACACTGCAGGGCATTCTGTTGACTCATGGTCATTATGATCACATTAGCGGCACGGAACAGGTTCGTCAACAGTGGAATGTTCCGGTATATATCCATAAAAATGATGAGGCTATGCTGACA
The DNA here is from genome assembly GCA_947627445.1 of uncultured Ruminococcus sp. Lineage (GTDB taxonomy): Bacteria > Bacillota > Clostridia > Oscillospirales > Ruminococcaceae > Ruminococcus_C. The sequence continues at coordinate 9,433 of CANQWA010000029.1, read as the reverse complement.
AGTATGAAGGAAAATCTGGGTGATTGGATCGAACCGGGTGCAAATTTTCAGCCAGTACAGCAGTGGCAGACGATTCAGGAGGGTGATGTTCTGGAATTTGGCAGCGAGCTGGTTCTGAAGGTACTCCATACACCTGGACATACCAAGGGCAGCGTTTGTTATGTATGCGGCAATCTGCTGTTTTCTGGAGACACTCTCTTTCGTATGTCACGGGGACGGACAGATTTCCCCGGCGGCAATGACCGGGAGATGCTGGATTCCCTCCGGAAGCTTGCCCGGTTGGAGGGCGAATACCGTGTTTTACCCGGACATGATAGGGAATCGACTCTTTCTTTTGAACGCCGGCATAATCCAAATCTGCGAGGATATTGACCTATGTTTCATCCCAAAACTACTGTACAGCCCTTCCCTGTTGCGCTGTGCGGTCATACATTAAAATATGAAATTGAATGCATCTGTAAACTGTTTATTCCTGCCACAAAGTTTGCCTTTCTGTATGAGACGGACAAACTGCCGGAAGATGCCCATGAAGGCGCTGTACTGATACTTTCTCATGGTTCGGATAGTCAAACACAGTTCTGTGTCGATGTAAAGTATGGCGGACAGGAAAAAACGGCGAAGGAATATCATACCGATTGTGACGAAGTTGTTGATAAAGCGAAATGCGAGTATATTTTCAGCAGAATGCTGTATCGATTATTGGAAGAAATCACAAATCTGCATCCTGCATGGGGACTGCTGACAGGAATCCGACCGGTAAAAAAGGTGCAGCCTCTTCTAGCACAGGGGCTGAACGAAGCAGAGATCTGCCGTCGGTTGGAGGATCTATACTGGATTCAGCCGGAGAAAGTGAAACTTGCTTATGATACGGCAATGGTTCAGAAACCTCTTTTAGCGCAAACACCGCCCCATGGGATCAGCCTGTATGTGTCCATTCCCTTTTGCCCGACCCGGTGCAGCTACTGTTCCTTTGTTTCTCATTCTGTAGAACAGGCGCAGAAACTGATTCCGGAGTACCTCAATCGACTTTGTGACGAGCTGATTATCTGGAGCAAACTAATCCGGGAACTGGAACTGACGGTTGACACAATTTATTTCGGCGGCGGTACGCCGACTTCCCTGACACCAGAACAGTTGGAGCGGATTCTGTCCGTAATTGAATGTTATTTTGATTTGTCACAGCTGCGGGAATACTGTGTGGAAGCCGGCAGACCGGATACCATTACCGCAGAAAAACTGGCTGTATTGAAACAGTTTCATGTGGACAGAATCTCGGTTAATCCGCAGACTATGCAGGATCATGTACTGAAAGCCATTGGCAGAAATCACACAAAAAGTCAGACCATAAAAGCTTTTGAGATGGCGAGAAAAGCTGGATTTCACAATATCAATATGGATCTGATTGCCGGGCTTCCTTCCGATACCCCGGAGGGATTTCATGATACATTGGATCAGATCATGGCTCTTGATCCGGACAGCATCACCGTTCATGCCTTAACGTTGAAACGGGCGGCAAATTTATTTGCTGAGGGAAAGAAACAACTGAAAAACCCGGTGGAAGAAATGATGCGGGAAAGCATTCAGCGGCTTCCGGCGCATGGGTATCTCCCCTACTACATGTATCGTCAGAAAAATACCATTGACAATCAGGAAAATGTGGGTTATGCCCATACTGGAAAGGAATCACTGTATAATATTCTGATCATGGATGAATCGCAGTCGATTTTTGGGGCAGGCTGTGGCGCTTCAACAAAGATCGTCGAGCCTTGCGGAAGGATCACACGGATTCACAACTATAAATTCCCATACGAATATATCCGGCAGTTTGACCAGCTGATGGAGAAAAAGCAGCAAATCCGAGAAATCTATTCCAAATACAGAGGATGATAACAGATTGAAAAAAAATGAAATTTTTGAAGCGGAAATCATAGATCTGACTATCGACGGAAACGGTGTATGCCGAATCGGGAATATGACAGTATTCGTGCCTGATACGGCTGTAGGCGATGTAATCCAGGTGAAAATTGTCAAGATATTGAAACATTATGCATTTGGTATTGTAATACAAACTCTAAAGCCGTCTCTCGATCGGATGGAGGCTGCATGTTCCAAAAAAAGCTGCGGCGGATGTGTATTCCAGCACATTCGTTATGATGCGGAGCTTCGCGTCAAGGAAAAAGCGGTTTATGATGCTTTTACTCGTATCGGAAAGCTTTCACCGGAGTTTTTGCCGATATTGGGATGTGAAAAGCGGACCAGATATCGGAATAAGGCCCAATATCCTTTTGCGCTGGATCACAATGGAAAACCGGTAATCGGATTTTTTGCCAGAAGAAGTCACCGGATTATTCCGGTGACAGACTGTTTGCTTCAGCCAGAGATTTTTGGAAAAATTGCTGAGGAAGTGCTGGCATTTGTACAGACCGGAACGGTTTCGGTTTATGATGAATCCAATGGCACTGGTGATTTACGGCATTTGTATCTGCGGTGCGGTGAACATTCCGGGGAAATCATGGTTTGTCTGATTGTCCGGCAAGATATCGCGAAGAAGCTGATGCCTATGGTACAGCAGCTGACAAAAAAGTTTGTACAAATCAAAAGTATTTGTATGAATGTAAATCCGCCGAAAACCAATGTGATCCTTGGAAGCAAAACGAAAACACTATGGGGTGAAAGTGTGATTCGGGATACCATGTGCGACGTGCAGGTAGAGCTTTCGCCAGAATCGTTTTATCAGGTGAATACGCCTCAGGCAGAGCGGCTGTACGGTGTTGCAAAGAAATTTGCGCAGTTGACCGGAAAAGAACGGTTGCTGGATCTTTTTTGTGGTACTGGTACAATTGGATTATCTATGGCGGATGATGTACAAGAATTGATCGGTGTTGAAATTGTTCCTGAGGCTGTAGAAAACGCAAGACAGAATGCCCAGAGAAAAGGCATTGCGAATGCCAGATTTTTTTGCGGCGATGCTGGTGCGATCGCAGAGCAGCTGGAAAAAAATGGCGAAATTCCTCATGTTATCATCGTTGATCCGCCTAGAAAAGGGTGCGATGAGACGGCGATTCATGCGATGGTACGGATGCAGCCGAAAAGGATCGTGATGATTTCCTGTAATCCTGCGACTGCAGCAAGGGACTGCGCTTTGTTGGAACAAAAGGGATATGAGGTGAAAGTGGTGCAGGCGGTGGATTTGTTTCCGGAAACCGGGCACGTTGAGTGCGTAGTATTGATGTCAAGGGGCAAGGCGTAAAAGTGCCGATTTTACGGCAGTTTTCGGCTATACAGTCAATCTGCGAAGTCAACCCTAACCTGCTTTTTACTGTATTTGGAAAAACATCTACGAACTAAAAACGCCTGACAACCAATCTGCTCAGTGAGGTTAGTGCGCAGATTGGATAACAGAGGGTTCGATACTTCGTAGATTGGTTGTCATTCGTCAAAATGTACAAAGTGGGAATAAATCCGTAGTAATGCAGGCGGAAAGGAGTAACTGTTATGCCAGAAAGCATCAACCTGTTCGATATCAATGAGATTCTGAAGCTGATGAGAGGGACTTATCCTCTTCCCAGAGAATACAGATCGCAGTTTGAACCGCAGCAATTAAATGTACCAACTGAAACATATGCCGTTTTGAGAGACCATATTTATCGGAATGCAGGCTGTAAACTCTTTTTTCAGGAGGCTTTGCGGACATTGTTTTCGGGAAATGCTGATGATGTTTTTCTTGGTGCGGCGTATTTTGAGGATTGTATTATCTGTGAAGAAAACAAAACAGCGAGTTTTTCGATAGACAGTGAAAGACTGATCCCGCTTCTGAAAGATGGAATTCGTCGAAACGTGACAGAGCTGATGCACAGAAAGGCTTTCCTGATTGGCAGTGAAGAAAACTGCATGGAACGGCTCGCAGAAATCAGCGCTCTTTACAAAGATAAATACGGATTCACAATTATGGATTAAAATAATAACCCCCGCACCACTGAACGCCAGTGATGCGGGGTTGCTCATATTTATTCACATTTCAATACTGATCGTCACGCCTGATTTGAAGCGGAACTCCAAGTAGTCGTCGTGGACGGTCACTTTTTCCAGCAGCTTCTTCACCAGAGAATCATCAAACTCCGTGATCTCATTCGGCTGAGACTGGATGAATTTCTGAAGCTCTTTAATGCGTTTCGTGTGTTCCTTCTGCGTAGCGTCGTCCATGCCTTTCTGCTCCTGCAGCTCACGCAGGCGCAGGATTTCCTCGGTGATGTCATCGTAGTTCTCCCGGCGCTCCGTCCGGTTGATCAGCTCCCGCTGCAGTTCAGCCATTTTTGCTGAGAGGGCTTCCGCCGACATGGGATTAGCCGAATTGATCGCAGCTTCAAGGTTCTCCCGGAGCCTGTTCAGGTAGGTGTCGCTGTCGCAGACCATCTCGTTGAGGGCTTCAAGGAAGGCTACCTTTAAGGTTTCCTCGCTGACGGTTCTGGCACGGCACTTGTCCTTCTCCTTCAATCGTGTGACGCAGCGCCAGACGACCGACTTCTTGCCACGGTTGTTCCAGTGTATTCTGCGGAACTGCTCTCCGCATCCGGCGCAGAAGATTATCTGCGAGAATGCGTGGTTAGCGCTATATCCCTTCTTTCCGCCGAACGGGAGCTGCGTTCTCGCTCGTCGTGCCATTTCTTCCTGCACCATCAGGAATGTCTCTTTCGATATAATAGCTTCGTGGTCATCCTCGACATAGTATTGCGGAACAATGCCGGAGTTCTTTACCCGCTTTTTACTGAGGCAGTCCACGGTATAGGTCTTTTGCAGGAGCGCATCGCCCATATACTTCTCATTTCCGAGAATCAGGCGTATGCTGTTATCATGCCATTTTGTGCTTCCGCGTGCATTCGGAATACCGTCACGCTGCAGTCCCTGAGCGATCTTTTTGCAGCTCGCGCCCTCAAGGTACTCCCGGAAGATACGCTTGACGATTTCCGCCTGTTCCGGATTGATGATCAGGTGTCCTTCATCGTCCTTGTCGTAGCCGAGAAAGCGGCGGGCATTGACCATCACTTTCCCCTGCTGGAAGCGGTACTGCACACCGATCTTGACGTTCTGGCTGAGTGATTCCGATTCCTGCTGTGCCAACGATGCCATAATGGTCAGGAGGACTTCTCCCTTCGAGTCCATCGTGTTTATGGACTCCTTCTCGAAGAATACCGGAATATTCATCTCCTTGAGCATTCGGATGTAGTTCAGGCAGTCAACGGTATTTCGTGCAAATCGGCTGATCGACTTCGTGAAAATCATGTCGATCAAGCCCTTCTTGCAGTCCTCGATCATGGCATTGAACTGCTCTCTGCCTTTGGTCGAGGTCGCACTAATGCCGTCATCGGCATACACCCTGACAAGTTCCCATTCCGGATTCTTATTGATAAATTCAGTATAATGCTCGATCTGTGTTTCGTAGCTGGTAGCCTGTTCCTCGTTGTCCGTCGATACACGGCAATAGGCAGCAACACGCAGCTTCTTGACTTCTTCCTTCGCCGCATTATTGCCCTTCTGCGGTTTGGCAGGTATTTTTATAACATTCATTTCCTCACCCCGATCAGACTGTAGATGTATTCGGCTTGTTTTATCGGATCGTCAAAATGCATCTCCGGCTCTGAAATATCAAACTCCGTATAGACTGGCGGCATTTGCAGGCGCTTCTTGCCGCCATGCTTTTCCGACCTGCGTATCAGTTCCGCGTTCGCTCTCGCAAACGTCTGGCGGCTGACAATCGCAGGATAGAAGTCATCGCCGACATAGCAGAAGTTACTGATGATGCGCTTCACCATGCTGTGAACCATCGGTCTGCCTGCATTCACGGCAGCATCCCGCAGGCTCATGCCGGAAAGATACCCGTTGAAGATGTTTATAACAACTGCTGCTTCCTGCTCGTCAACGATTACTTTGCCGTCCACTATCTTGTACCCGTACATACTTCCTCCTTCAATGTCAGCCCGCATCTCAGCCGGAAGCCGATGCAGGTTCTGGTGTATACAATGATGCTGTCAACGTATTCGGTGAACAGGTCGTCGCTGAACTCTGTGAGCATTTCTGCCGATTCAGCAAAGCGCAGGAGCTTTTTCGTTTCCTTGATATCGCCGTTCTCTCCGGCTCTGTCGATGCATTTCATTTTAGCGCGGATTTCCTCGCTCTCCATTTCGACGCGCCTCAGCTCCTGATTGTACATCGCCGCATCAAGGAAGCCCTTGACACGCAGCTTCCGCAGATCGTTCTTCCGGTCACTGTTCCGCTGCAATTCATTTTTCAGATCCAGTATCCCTTGCAGATTCTCGTCCGTATCGGCAAGGCGGAGCGCATCGTAATAAGGAGCGAGAACCTGCTTGCAGCCAAAGATCAGCTTGTTCATCATCGTTACAAAGGCTGCCTTTATCGCTTCATCCTTGATAAACATCATGGAACAGGCATCTTTATTATAAAGGTGTGTTGAGCAAGCCCATGCGATACCGCCGCTCTGCGTCTGCCGCTTGAACTTGCCGCCGCACTCACCGCAGATGATGATGCCGGAAAAAGGATATTTGTTATGGTACTTTCCCATATCCTTTACGATGCCATGTTCATCAATGTGCTTCTGTATCATGACCTGTACCCGGTCAAAATCCTCCTTGCTGATAATCGCTTCATGGTGGTCTTCTGCTATGAAGCTATCGACCTCACCATGATTGTTATGACGCCGGAAGTTGCTGTCGGTATAGGTTTTCTGAAAAGCAGCAGCGCCGTAGTATTTCTCGTTCACAAGAATACCCTTGACCGTTGAGCCTGACCATTTGCCGCCCTTGCGGGTTGGAACATTCCGTCTGTCGAGCAACTGAGCGATCTTGTATGTCCCCATACCGTTCAACGCCAGATCAAAAATCAGCCTGACGATCTCACTCTCGACCGGATCAATGACCATGTTTCCGGCTGCGTCCTTTGTGTAGCCGTATGGAAGATAGCCGAAAACAAAGGTGCCTTCTTCCATTCGCTTTTTCACCGACCACTTCACATTCTTGGAAATGGACTCGGATTCGCTCTGTGCCATGCTGCTGAGAACTGACAGAATCAGCTCGCTTTCCATGCTCCCGGTGTCAATGTTCTCCTTTTCAAAGTAGATCGGGATATTATATGAAAGCAGCTCACGTACCAGCGACAGGCAGTCGGATGTGTTTCGGGAAAAGCGGCTGATGGATTTTGTCAGCACATAATCGACGCTTCCGGTGCGGCAGGCGTACAAAAGCGCCTGCAAGCCTTCACGGGCATCAGCCTTTGTGCCGCTGATGCCAAAATCATAGAAAACACCTGCGCATTCCCAGTCATCATGCATCCTGATCCATGACTCGTAATGCTCTCGCTGTGCTTCCAGACTTTCCTTCTGGTCTTCATTCTCGGTACTGACTCGGCAGTAGGCAGCCACCCGGAGCTTTTTCACCACAGCAGGCTGGGCTTCAATTTTTTTGATTTTCAATGGTTGTCCCTCCTTTGTCAGTATACAATATTAACTCTGAACCGATGATTTATCAAGCGTTTTCGGTAATAAGTCCGCGTATAGCGGAGAGAAAGATTTGCGGTTTAATTCCGATAATTTGTCATACTCGACAACTGTAATCATACCGCTGGCGTAGAGCAATTCTGTGATTGCCTGTGCCTTGTGATAATTGATCTCATCAATGATTTTCTGCTGTTCCATATCGCACCTCCTATTGATAGCCGGAAAAGTCAATCCCTTCATATACCACTACAGAATCGAGGTGCATTTGGACGAAAAAAATACGCCCGCCGAGAAAAAAATCCCGACGGGCGCTGCTGTTATGCCTTATTCAGTTTTCCGCTGTATTTCTCCCCGTCAATCGTGACCTCAACGATAATGCCGTCATCGGTGTCAGGCACAGGCGGATTCGGCTGCCCATAGCCGTTGAGTCCCTTTGCCTTGATCATAGACGGATAATCCTTGTACCCAATGTCCAGATCAACATTGCCGGAGATACCGTCCACGCTGCCTTTCTCGGAGTGCTGCCAGATGCCAACAGAACCGGAATAATTCAGCTTGCTTGCCCATTCTGCTGCCCAGATCGCATAACGTGTTTTGATGTCGTCCTCAATATGCGTGGACAGGCAGGAACGGCTTGTATAAAGCCCTACCCAATAGCCTGCCTTTTCGAGAACCTCGCAGAATGCACGGATCATGGCGGAGCAGTTTGCCTTTCCGGTATCAAGTGTTTTCTTTTCTTCCTGATCAAAGAAAATGGGAAATTCAAATTGTTTCCCTTTGAGAATTTCAAGACAGACCTGCGCTTCCAGTCTCGCCTCATCGGGAGTAACGGCATAAGAATACCAGTACGCTCCGACTGGGATTCCTGCGGCTTTTGCATTCTTGTAATTTTCTTCAAACTTTCCGTCTTTCTGGGTTGCTACTCTGCCGTATCCTGCACGGAGAATGGCAAACTGAATGCCCGCCGCCTTGACCTTGTTCCAGTCAATTGTTCCGTTGTGAACGCTTACATCAATGCCTTTCATTTCCATACTATCGCTCTCCTTTTTTGTGCCAAAATATGTGTAGAAATCGCTCGTTACAGAGCTGTTTCCCTTCGTTTCATCGCCGTACCACTTACTGCCGGAACGTACGTCCACATGGGTATACTGATACGATGTGTTAATATTTGCGATGCCGCTAAAACCGATATCTTGCGCTGCACAACAGACAGTTTTACTGGAAATCGGCTGACCATCCTGCCCATAGCAGCAGGTATCAGCGGCGTTGCCTTTTGTATGCTGACCTGTTCCGGAACCGCCCACATTTTTGTCATGTGCGGCACAGCGATAACCGCTTGTAATGATGATTTTCGAGCAGTTCAAATTGGCATACAATTTTTCGAGTTTGTCTACCAATTCATCTGAAATCAAAATATCATGTGAACCGCCGCATTTGCATTTGAATTCCTTTACATTGAAATGCGGGGAAAGCTGCGTGATGTCATTGAATTTATACGTCTTCACTGCCATTTTCATCATCCTCTTTCAACGTTTCCTCAAGCGCATCAATGGTTTCATCTTCCTTACGACCTACCTTTTTCTGCAATACATCAATTGCTTTCAGGATCGGCTTCGGATAAGGCGTACCCATGAGGCTTGAATTCTCGACAATGGAAAGCAATTCATTCACACAAAATCCGATGCAAACGGCATCACGGATATATGTTGTGCCGAGCAGAATATCAATGCGCACAGATACCACGATCATGAGCAGTACGCAGAATTTCTTAGCAAGTCCAAGCCATCCTGCCTGACTGCTGAGTCCTCCGTTTTCACTGTGCTTGGATTTTCCCATTGCCGACGTGACTACTCCGGTCACATAGTCCACGCCCATGAAAATCAAAAGCGTGACCAGTGCGGAGTCCCATCCACCGACAATTGCGGT
>CANQWA010000028.1 GCA_947627445.1 uncultured Ruminococcus sp. | reverse complement strand
TCGGTTTCCCTTTTTCTGTTCCCTGCATAATCAGGCGTATCCTTTCTGATTGACAAAAATTATATGTGCACCATGATTCAGTGGCTTTCTCAAAGCGGTGTCAATCCATTTATACTTGTGTTTATTTGATGATATTGACACTTACTGGTTCAGCAGGGCAAGGCTCTGGTCATATTCAGATTGTGAGATTCTTAACATCTGCAAAACTTCTTCAAGAGGTCTCTGCGTAGTCTCCATCAATGTTTTGACATTATCAATAAGTTTTCTCGCTTCACCTTCTGCACGTCCAATGCCTATACCTTCCGCCTTACCTCTCTCATGACCTTTTGTCTCCGCCGCATAGAGTGACGAACGCATATCCAGCATGGACTTCTCACGCCACCTTGCCAGCTCACGAGTTTTGCCGTCTGCGCTCATGTCATACACGATCTGAACGGCTTTCTCCATAAGATCACCTCCAGCTTCTTTGACTTGTTCCAATTCTTCCTCTGTATCTGCTTTGATAAACTGCATCCACAGCGTCTTGCGGTCATTCGGCTGTATGTTCTTCACTTTTCCCATCTCAAAGAAATGCATGCTGAATTTGTCTGAGAAAATTTCATGCGTGTCTTTCAACGCAGCAACCACTTCTGTATGATACTGCTCACGGTTTTCAAACAGCGTATAATCCAGAATATTAATCGCAATCGTCTTTTTCAAATTCTGGTACATCTGTCCTTTTTGCAGGCTGGAAGTATATAGTTTTGCCCAGTAGAACAGCGTCCTGTCTCGGAAATCATCCTGTTTGTTGATTTGTATTTCCACATCTACTGCCATGCCATCTACATCCAAAGCCAAATCCAATCTGCTGAACTTTCCCTCTTCAGTCTCAGGCGGCATTTCGGGATTGCAAATTTCAATTTTCCGGATAGACTCAGATGGAATTTCCAAAATATCCGATATAAACGCATGGAGCATATCTTCATGTTCAGTAAAAAACTTTTTGAAGATCACATCGATCTTGACGCTAACGATCTCTCGGCTCATCGGTCTCACTTCCCTTCACTTATAGTATAGCACGAAATCCGGAAAAATGCAAGGGGGAAATAGCGTATCTTGGGGTGTTTTCGCAGACCTCGATATCGTGTTTTTGGATATCGAAAAATATTTTTTTCAACTGCAAAAACGTGTTCAACCTTACAGCAAACGGATAATTTCTCATGTTCTCTTTTCTTTGCAAAGTAATCTTAATTTTCCTGAAAATGATTCATATTTTAAGTTGATTTCGGACAAACAACAGTCACGTACATCATTTCATTTCTGATTTCCGCAAAAATATCGCCATTCATTTTGTTCATCAAACGGCGGCATATATAAAGCCCTAATCCGTTTCCTGCTTTATCGCCCGTGTTTGAACCTCTCCAGAAACTATCAAAGATATGAGAAAGTTCCGTATTCGGCAATGTACAGCCGCTGTTGGAGATGGTAATGAGTTTGTGATATTCTTCATCGGAAATATCTATGCGAATCATTTTTCCATCACCATATTTTATAGCATTTTCCATGATATTCTGCAAAACTTCTTCCATGCGGCCGGGGTCACAAATAAGCAGACAATCCGTATGATCAGTGATCATAAAATCTGTTCCCAGCAGTTTTAACTTTTCGGAATAATATTTTTTTATCCGTTCAAGTATAACAGATAGATATACTTCTTTTGATTCCACATGAAATTTCATAAAATCGTTGTTTATTTTTCCAATCAATTCATGGACATAACATTCTATTTCATCTGCTTTTGCGTTGATATTTTCCGCAGCAGAACGCCGTTTGTTTTCATCGGGATATAAGTTATTTGAAATTGCTTTTGCGTATAATTTTATTGCCGCAAGAGGTGTTTTTACATCATGTGAAATAGATAATATTGCCGTTTTTTCTTCTTTAGCAGTTTTAAGTTCCCGCTGCCGTGAATTTTCCAGTTCCTCACGGAGCATATCCAATCCCCAGATACATTTTCCGAAATAACGTGATTTTGTTTCTTTCAAAGGAACGGATAAATTACCTTTGGCAAGCATATACGGCAGTTCCGATATTGCATTAAAAGGTTTTAAAACCGTTTGTCTGAGATATAATAATATGCCGAGAATCATAAAAAACAGGAATATTAAAATGCCGTTTACAAAATTCATAATGCCGTTATTACTACGCTCTGTCTTATATCCAATGCGATAAAATTTCCCGTTTATTTCGCGTATGACATAAGGCACATCGGAATTGTATAAGTTACCGTTCTGATCTTCATATATACCTGTTATCGTGTCGTAATCGCTGATATTTATTTTGTTTCCTGCTGTTATTTCCTGCACGACCCGATTTGTTTCAACTTTGAAAATTCCGCTGTTGTCAGCCATATTCTTTGGGAAAATAAGATTGATTGCAAATAAAATAACAAGAAATATCAAGGCAAATAATAGTATCATTTTATCATAACTTTTCATCACGACCACCTGTAACCTTTTCCCCAGACCGTAACAATTTTTTGGGGATCTTTGGGATCATTTTCAATTTTTTCACGAAGATATTTTATGTGCACCGTCAATGTCTGAAGTTCGGATTCACTGTCACTTCCCCATATTCTGTTGAATAAAAATTCCTTAGTCAGTGTTTGTCCTTTATTTTGCATCAGTATTTTCAAAAGTTCAAATTCCTTTGCGGAAAGCTCTGTCTGTATCCCGTTTTTTGTAACTGTTCCGTCCGAAATATTCAGTAAAATATCGCCGTCAGAAATTATATCGCGGGCAAGTCTGCGCTTGAAAATACCCTTGATTTTTGCAATCAGAATTTCAATGTCAAAGGGTTTTTCGATATAATCGTCCGCACCCAGCAGAATGCCGTTCAGCTTGTCGTCCCTGTCTGTTCTTGCGGTTATGATGATTATGGGAACATTGTCATTCCTGCGTAATTTTTCACATATGGAAAAGCCGTCAATGTCCGGTAAATGGATATCAAGCAGGACAAGCCTTGCCCCGTATTTTTCATACAGGGACAAGGCTTTTTCACCGGTCTCGGCAGTACTTACAATGTAATTTTCTGCACGCAGGAAATCTGTTATCAGTTCGCAAATTTCTTTATGATCTTCTGCAATAAGTATATCTATCATTTTACCAACCCATTTCCATCAGCCAATTATTCAAGCAGCGCTCTCTGTCACGCATATTTTTTTCACTGTCTATATTATACTCTCCTTTGATATTTCCGTCAACAATAAATAACACTCTTGTGCATTTTGCGGCGACCTTGACATCGTGAGTAACTATCATGATCGTTGTGCCGTTTGCATTAAGTTTTGCAAGCTCCTTCATAACTTCTTCTGAAGATGTACGATTAAGAGAACCTGTCGGTTCGTCTGCAAAAATGATTTTGGGATCATTTATCATACTGCGGCAGATACACGCACGCTGAAGCTGTCCGCCGGAAACTTCGTTGATGTCGTTCCCGGCAATTTCCGCAATGCCAAGACGTTTCATCAGTTCCCGTCCGCGCTGTTCAATAATTCGGTTGCTCACCTTCTTTTTTGAGGACTTCACTGCCGGAAGAATAATATTGTCCAATACGGAGAGATTTTTCATCATGTACATTTGCTGAAAAATAAATCCCATATCTTCCAGACGCATTCGAGCAAGCTCATTTTCATGCAGAGCAGACATATTTTTTCCGCAGAAGAAAACTTCTCCGGCAGTCATTTTGTCCATTCCCGAAACGGTGTAGAGCAGTGTGGATTTTCCCGAACCCGACGGTCCCATGACACCGATCATTTCGCCCTCGTTTACGGAAAAATTCACGTTCCGCAGGACATTGTTTTGCCGTTTGTTGACGATATACGTTTTACACAAATCTCTCACTTCAAGTACCGTGTTCATAAAAATTCCTCCCATTTATTCGATATTCGCTGTATCGGACGCTTGTATTTTCCTGATGTGAATTGCCGTCAGAAACGTACTGATAACGACTGTCGCCGTGATGATAAACGGATAAACGACAAACTGCTCCAGAACGTTAAATTGATACTCGATACCTGCTGTTGCACCCATTGTTGAAAAAATCGGATCGATAAGCAGCATGAGCAGCGGCACGCATAGTCCGGCAGCAATTGCCTGCGCTAAAATTACCGAAATTAAAAATCTTCCCGTGTGCTGCGCCATGATGGAGCCGTTTTTTAATCCTATCGCTTTCATCAGCGCAATTTCGGATTTTTCTTTTGAAATAAACGAACGCTCCATCAATATCGCGATCAAAATAATGACAATCAAAGAGATGGGCAATACAAGGTCTCTTACACTTTTAATTGTGTCGGTAACACCTGTTATAGCATGGATAAATCTGCGTGTATCATAAATATTTTTGTTGTCAAAAATATCTTTTAATTTTTCTACACGTTCGGAAATTATTTTTTCATCGGGGTTATCGTCAAAATTTATCTGATATGCGACAGCTCCCGTCATCAATTGATTGGGAATTTCAAATGCAGGACAGAGTCTGCCAACAGTTCCCGTCTGCATGATACTTTGAAAAAGTGCCGTAACAATAATTTTTTTATCTTCTCCGTCAACATTTATTATCAATGTATCACCGATATTTACATTCATTTTTTCAGCCAGCATTTCACTAAGTGCGACTTCGTTTTCATATTTCGGAGCGACGCCTTTTGTGTATGTGTAATCGGTCAATTTTGTGTCTTTGCACCACACAAAAGTCACCTTATATTTTACGTCGTTTGCCGTAACGGACAAATTATACCATTCCTCTACGTAAACAGATGCAGGCATATTATTTTCTGCAAGTATATCGGAAATTTCTTGTTTTGTTTCATTGACATTCTTTGCACCCGATATGACATCTGTAATTCTTTTTGAATCTATAAAATAGACATCGCTTTTTGTTATTCCGAGTAATTTCAGCATTTTTTCACTGCCAAGAGTATTTACTGTAACAGACAGTACCATAACAAAAACTGTGCATATGGTTAATATTGCCGTGATTATGGAAAATTGTTTCGGCTTGCTGAATACGTCATTTATTGCAAGAAATGCAGTGCTTTTTAATCTTGTTTTGCCAAGACGCAGAATGCTTTTTTTATGGAAGCGTTCTCCGGTCTGACCGCTGCGAACAGCGTCAATAGGCGAGAGCTTTTTGATTTTTCCTGTGCAGTTCCAACTGAAAAACAGTATGACGGCGACTACTGCAATACAGCATAAGATCCCGAGCATTACAGAATTGCGGCTTTCAAGAACCATATTTTCACTGACGCTTTTTATCAGCATTATGCCGAACGGAATACTCAGAAAGTAACCGATAACCGCGCCCGCAAGAGCGATAAAGAAATATTTTGCAAGATACAATAGGCGTATAGAATTATTTTTCAAACCTATCGCTTTCATAACGCCTATTTCGCGAAATTCTTCTGCAATCGTAAAACCGATCGTAAAGCGAAGCACCACGAATGACACGATAATAAGTCCGATACTTAAAATTAAAATGATCATTGCAACAATCGTATTCATGAAATAACTCAGCTTGACAGTATCAGTGTCTATCATCAGATAAACATTTTCCGCATCAGCTATTTGAGATTGTAATGCGGATAAATTATCCGTTTCAATGTAGTAAATACTGCCCGAATTATACTGTTTCACATAATCATCACTTGCAATTTTTTTGAAATCTTCATCACTGACAAGCATTCTCGGATTGCCCATCATTTCAGAGCCCAACAGCGCGTCCTTCAGTACGCCTGCAAATTCAAATTCCCTGTTGATTTCGCCTATGCTTAGCGTAAATTTGTCGCCGACCTGCAAATTTGATCTGTTTGGAATTGCTCCGGTGATGTACATTTTTCCAGGTTCAACATTTTTGACGGCATTATTATTTTGATCAAAAAAATTGAAATTAGAATTGCTTAGAGACTGCACCATTGAAATGTTTGAGTATTCCATGAGTTTTTTGCCGCTGCGTTTAAAATTATCTTCTGTTGTGTAAATCACGTCATCTTTTCGGTAGGACTTGGCATTTTCGCTGTTTTGAAGCAACTCCTCAACGGAATCCTTGCTATTGCTTTTGTGCGACAAAATGTAGTAGTCCGCCATACCCGCCTCTTCAAAATAGCGGTCAAGCCCGCCCTCTATGGCAACAATGTTGTTCACGCTGCTTGCCGTAAACATTGCCGACAGGATCACAAACAACAGCAGAATGATGTTCATAGTCTTTTTGCGTTTCAGATCTTTTCCAATAATTCTCAGGACCATTTTCTGACACTCCTTTCGATAAATTGATTGTACCACGAAAATCATTAAGAAATCATTAAATTTAAATAGGTCATTCCAAATTTATGGGCAAACCGTTGGAGCCAGTATTTTTCCAGAATTCTGCCTCTTGACAAGCAACAGAATTTCCTGTATAATTAACCTGAAAAATCAACCAGACAAAGGAACTGATCGTATGAAAAAAGCCCTGATCGCCATGAGCGGCGGTGTTGACAGTTCTGTTGCGGCACTGCTCATGCAGCAGCAGAACTACGACTGTATCGGCGTGACGATGAAACTCTTTGAATCGGATCTTCCCGTCCCAAAAACCGAAAAAACCTGCTGTTCTATAGATGATGTGGAGGATGCCCGCAGTGTGGCATATCAATTGCATATGCCCTTTTATGTGTTCAACTTTACAGAACATTTCGGTAAAGAGGTCATTGACCGCTTTGTCAGTGCCTATTGTCGGGGCTGGACGCCAAATCCCTGCATTGACTGCAACCGGTATATGAAATTCGACAAGTTGTTTCTGCGTATGCAGCAATTAAAAATGGATGTGATTGTCACCGGTCATTACGCCCGTGTAGCTTTTGATAAAACATCCGGTCGCTATCTGCTGAAAAAGGGGTTGGATCACAACAAGGATCAGAGCTATGTCCTGTACAATCTAACTCAGGAGCAATTGGCGCATGTCCAGTTTCCTGTAGGCGAATATACAAAGCAGCAGATCCGCCAAATTGCCGAAGAAAATGGTTTTCTCAACGCTGCCAAGTCAGAGAGTCAGGACATTTGTTTTGTCCCCGATGGAGACTATGCTTCTTTCATCGAACGGCACACCGGCAAATCTCCTGCCACTGGAGATTTTCTAAATGTACAAGGCGAAGTGATCGGCAAACACCGAGGTATTATTCATTATACCATTGGTCAGCGGCGCGGCTTAAGAATCTCTGCTCCTCATCCCCTGTATGTCTGTAAAATTTGTCCGGCGGAAAATACAGTCACACTGGGAGAAAATGACAGTCTTTTTTCCCAGGAACTGACAGCATCAGACGTCAATCTCATTTCCTGTGAAAGCATGACCAAGCCGATCCGCATTCAGGCAAAAGTGCGCTACCGCCACCCTGAACAACCAGCAACTGCATGGATGACTGACAACGGTAAATTGCATGTGCGTTTCGACCAGCCACAGCGTGCGATTACCTGCGGACAGGCTGTGGTGCTGTACGATGGTGAAACCGTTGTGGGCGGCGGTACAATAGATTCTGTTTAAGGCAACACCGCATAAAGCACGTCTGACAACTTTGCACGTCATCTGCCGCACAATGTGCGGTGTTGTCTCAAGATCGTTTGAATATTTTCACCATACAAAAAGCGGTATGACATCACGCCATACCGCTTTTTCATTATCCAAATGTTTCGCTTGTCCAACAGACAAGACTTTTTAGGCAATGCCCTTATGCCAGCTCAGCGAAATACTTGATGGTACGAACCATCTGACTGGTGTAGCTGTTCTCGTTGTCATACCAGGAAACAACCTGTACTTCATACAGATCATCAGAAATCTTAGAAACCATGGTCTGTGTAGCATCGAACAGAGAACCGTAACGCATACCGATAACATCAGAAGAAACGATCGGCTCATCGTTGTAGCCATAGGACTCAGTAGAAGCAGCCTTCATAGCAGCATTGATGCCGTCAACAGTTACATCTGTGCCCTTGACAACAGCTGTCAGAATGGTAGTAGAACCAGTCGGAACCGGTACACGCTGTGCAGAACCGATCAACTTGCCGTTCAGTTCCGGAATAACCAGACCGATTGCCTTAGCAGCACCAGTAGAGTTCGGAACGATGTTAGCAGCGCCAGCTCTTGCTCTTCTCAGGTCGCCCTTTCTGTGCGGACCGTCCAGAATCATCTGATCGCCTGTGTAAGCGTGGATAGTGCTCATGATACCACTCTGAATCGGAGCATAGTCATTCAAAGCCTTTGCCATCGGAGCCAGGCAGTTTGTGGTACAGGATGCAGCAGAGATGATGGTGTCATCAGCCTTCAGAGTATTGTGGTTTACGTTGTAAACGATTGTCGGCAGATCATTGCCAGCCGGAGCAGAAATAACAACTTTTTTTGCACCTGCATCAATGTGAGCCTGAGACTTAGCCTTAGATACATAGAAACCTGTGCACTCCAAAACAACGTCAACACCAATCTCACCCCATGGCAGCTCAGCAGCATTTGCCATAGCATAGATCTTCAGGGTCTTGCCGTCAACTGTGATGGTACCAGCCTCGTCATCTGCTGTAACCGCATGCAGATTCTCACCGATTCTGCCGCAATAACCGCCCTGTGCAGTATCATACTTCAGCAAGTGAGCCAGCATAGAAGGTTTGGTCAGGTCGTTGATTGCAACAACCTCATAGCCCTCTGCGCCGAACATCTGACGGAAAGCGAGACGACCGATACGGCCGAAACCATTAATAGCAACTTTAACTGACATTGGAATAACCTCCTAATTTTTTATATTCTTATTTTACACCATTTCGGAGAGAAATTCAAGCACTTTCTGTAAAAAAGAGGGTGCTTTGGAGGCATTTTTTTTGCATTTCTACGTATCGCCCTAAAATGGCTGATGATATTTAGTGAAATTCTACAAATCGTAGAAATTTGACAAAAAAATGCAGATTATTATTTTCATGTTCTAAAATATGTAGTATAATAAAAGCATATACTATTTAGGCGGTCAGAAGCAAACATTCATGTTTTTATGAAAACGACCGTTCATCTTTGTTTGGAAAGGAGGATCCGATATGCAGGAGGAACAGCTGCACTGGCTCAGGCAATGGTACAGCAATTCACCGGATTATGTCATTGCACTGACACTGTCCTGGGAAATCATCTGGCAAAACCGAGACTGTCCCATGCTGCCCAAGGACACAGACTGCTGTCAGAGTCTGGGGTTGAAAAAAGACATGCCGCCGGTACGAGGCACATATGCCCTTTGCTATGCCGGCGAGCTTTACAGTTTTCAACTGGATTTGCCGGATACCGATTCGGCGCAGATGATCCTGATCCGCATTTCGGAAAAACCTTACTCCCATCTGGAATGGAGCAACTCTGCCTGGCGTAACGAAGCAGACAATCGATCTGCCGTTCTGCGCAGTCAGGTATTCGGAATCTCCAATGCAGCCTCGACTTTGTACAACATGATCGAAGAGATCAGCGATGAATTTCCGCAGCTGCAGGACAAATCCATGGTGCAAATCGACATCATCAAGGGAAATTGCTGTCAAATGCTGCGCGAGGCGGTTCTGTTGTCAGAACAAGCCAAATATCAGGTGCCAGAGGCAATTATCCGTACACCGCTTTTTCTTGACCGTGAATTGTCGAATTTTGTCAAATCCTGTCAAAAAGTCCTGGGAAGGAATATCCGAATCCAAATGGAGACGGATTCATATCTGGGCATCCAGGTCAACCGGCAAAGACTCATCCATGCGCTGCTGTGCATGATCCAATTTTTGAAAAAAAAGCAATCGGACATGAATCTGCTGCAAATACAGGCACAGCGGCAAGAGGAGTGCATTTTACTGACAATCGTAGCCTCCTCCAACGGCGTGGATGCAGCAACACCCCGGCATACCGCATTTCAACCAATGCACACGACGCCTTTGCTGTCTCCGGAAGAAAAAATTCTCCGGATGTTCGGGCAGACATACGGCGTGGTTATCCTGTCCTCCAGTACAGAAGATCGAACCACTTATACCATGCGGTTTCCTGTCTGCGATGAACCGGCGGATTTGTCGGTAGAAACTTTCTGGAGCAATCCGGATGATCATGCATTTTCTCTGTACGAAATCATGCTGTCACATATCTCAGAATATCGTTTTTATTGACTTTTTGGAAAGGACGTGTCAATATGTCTGAAAAGACACCCTCTCATACTTCACAAAATCCTCTGATGGTGCGAAACGCACGAATTCAGACACGTGGTCACAAGCTGATCGTGGAGATTCTGCTCTTCGCTTTGATTTTTCTGATTTCTGCCACCATTGAAATGATTCTCATTACCATACCTACAATGATCGGCATATTCCAGACAGAAGCCTATCAGGAACTCATAGAAGCAGCAACCCAAGGCAATTTTACCATGGAAATGTACATGGATAAAGTGGGAGAAATAATGGAGCAGATGCCTGCATGGGTAACCGCTGCATCCTTGTTTGGCACCATCGGGATCATTGTCACCGTGCTGTTTTACTGCGCAAAAATCGAAAAACGCAAGCTGTCCACGATGGGATTGACCAAAAAGAAGATTTTTTCGGAATATTTCCTCGGTCTTGGTGTGGGATTTGTGATGTTTACGCTGGTTCTCGGGCTGAATTTTCTGTTCGGCGGTGTGAAATTTATCGGCGTGCCCTTCCGTGCCGAAATCATTCCTTCTCTGTTGCTGATACTGCTGGGGTTTGTCATACAAGGTGCTTCTGAAGAAATCCTCTGCCGGGGATATTTGTGCATATCCGTTGCCAGATACATGCCGCTGTGGGTCGGCGTTGTCATCAACTCCGTTGCATTTTCCCTTCTGCATTTGATGAATCCTGGCATCTCCCCCCTGGCACTTCTGAATCTGTTTCTATTTGGCGTATTCATGTCTGTCTATATGATCCGCCGGGGAAACCTATGGGGTGCCTGTGCCATTCACTCCATATGGAACTTCGTACAGGGTAATGTCTACGGCTTGCGTGTCAGTGGTACAAATCCCGGTAACTCCATTCTGCAAATCCAGCAAACAGAAAACGGCAGTCTCTGGAACGGCGGCAAATTTGGTCCAGAGGGCGGTCTTTGCGTCACATTTGTTCTGATAGCCGGACTTCTGATTCTGTGGCTGTTCTGCAAGAATCAAGATCTGGGACAGACAGCAGATGCACTGCCGGAAAACCTCCGACCGAATTCTATGCCGGTGGAAGCGACAGAGTAATTGCCTTATTTTTTTGAAAAGTAGACCTTTTTGTCAATATACAAAAATAACGCTGTATCTGCCAATGAAAAGCAGGTACAGCGTTTTACCTATGATTATGCCATTGTTTTTCTTTCCGACGGATGAGCGTAATCAGAATTTATGATGGCAGTTTTGAAACATCGTTCCTATCAATTGATACTTCTCCGCACTTCGGACATATTACTTTTGCTCCATACCAATCTGAATCGCTTTCAGATTGGAGGCAATCAGATGCGCACGTTTTGGAGGAATGCACTTTTCCATTGCCTTTTCCACCACAGCAAAGGAGAAAAGCTTGGTTTCTGCCAACATTTTGCCCAGCAAGATCATGTTAGCTGCGCCGTTCAGACCAGCTTTTGTCGCCATATTCGTTGCCGGCAGAGAAATGGCTGTGATGTCCTTCCGGTCGCAGGTTTCCTCGACAATAGAGCTATCCAGCAGAGCAATGCCGCCTGGCTTCACTGTGTCTACAAACTTGTGATAAGACGGACCGTTCATGGCTATAAGACAATTCGGTGCCGTAACCAAGGGCGAACCAATGGGCTCATCTGAAATGCAGACAGAACAGTTTGCCGTACCCCCCCGCATTTCCGGGCCGTAAGAAGGCAGCCATGACAGTTCCTTGCCATCGATCAAACCACAGTATGCCAGAACCTTTCCTGCGAACAAAATGCCCTGTCCGCCGAATCCTGCTAAAATAATTTCGGTTGTCATGCCTTTTTCCCCTCCTCTGCTGTGACATCTTTATATACACCAAGAGGATAATAAGGGATCATCTGATCCTTGACAAATTCCATGGATTCCTCCGGAGAAAGTCCCCAGTTGGTGGGACAAGTGGACAGTACTTCGATGATAGACAGACCACGTTTTTCCTTCTGGTTTTCAAAGCCCTTGCGGATCGCCTTTTTTGCCTCTCGGATATGGGGAACGCTATCAATCGCAACACGCTGCGCCAGTGCTGTACCGCTTAGTGTTGCCATCATTTCGCAGACACGGATGGGATAGCCGTTGGTCTCGACATTTCTGCCGAAAGGCGTTGTCTGGGTCACCTGACCCGGAAGTGTGGTAGGCGCCATCTGTCCGCCGGTCATACCGTAAGTCGTATTGTTAATAAAAATCACAACAATATTTTCACCGCGGGTACCTACATGTACTGTCTCTGCCGTACCGATAGCAGCCAGGTCGCCGTCTCCCTGATAGGAGAATACAAACTTGTCCGGATTGACACGCTTTACACCGGTTGCAACTGCCGGCGCACGTCCGTGAGGTGCTTCGATAACATCGCAGCCAAAATAATTGTAGGACATCACAGAACAGCCAACAGGTACAACGCCGATGGTATCGCCTTCAATGCCCATTTCGTCTATGACCTCGCAGACCAGCCGATGGACAATACCGTGACCGCAGCCGGGACAAAAGTGTGTGGACACATCCAGCAGCGACTTTGGATGATCAAATACAACTGCCATTATTCTGCACCTCCTGCAAGCTTTTCGATTTCTGCCAGAACCTCTTCCGGTGTGGGAATCACGCCGCCGGTTCTGCCGAAGAATGCCACTGGCAGACGGCATTCCGTTGCCAGACGAACATCATCCACCATCTGTCCCATGGACATTTCCACATCCAGAATCTGCTTTGCGTGCTTCGTTGCCTCGCACAGTTCCTTTTTCGGAAAAGGCCACAGCGTCTTCGGGCGGAACAGTCCTGCCTGAATGCCCTTTCTGCGGGCTGCAGTGACTGCGGATTTTGCTACACGAGCAGATGCACCATAGGCAGTTACCACAATTTCTGCATCCCCACAGCAGTACAGCTCTGCGTCTGTTTCGGTTTCTTCAATAACTGCATACCGTTTGAAACGCTCCTGCACCTTTGCTTCCAGCAGCGGAGCATCCAGGTACAGAGAGTTGATGACGTGATGCTCCCGCTTACCGCCGTGACCGCATGCAGCCCAATCCGATTTGTCCGGCAGTTCCGTGCGAGGCTCAGGAAATGTTACCGGCTCCATCATCTGCCCCAGCAGTCCGTCTGCCAGGATCATTACGGGAATGCGGTACTGATCTGCTTTGTCAAATGCCAGCATAACAACATCTACCATTTCCTGCACAGAGCAAGGTGCATACACCAAAATATGAAAATCGCCGTGACCCATGGCGTGCGTTGCCTGATAATAGTCAGACTGCGCCGGTTGGATAGAACCCAGCCCCGGACCGCCGCGCTGTACATTGATGATAACAGCCGGCAGATCGGAACCTGCCATGTAGGAGATGCCCTCTGCTTTCAGAGAAACACCCGGCGAAGAAGAGGATGTCATAGCACGAACGCCGGTAGATGCTGCGCCCAGAACCATATTGATAGCAGCAATCTCCGATTCTGCCTGTAAAAAGACACCGCCGGATTTTTCCATGCGCTTTGCCATATAGGCAGACAGCTCGGTCTGAGGCGTAATGGGATAGCCAAAGAAACACTTACAGCCGGCACGAATCGCCGCTTCTGCCAATGCCTCATTGCCTTTCATGAGACTTCTTTCCAAGAGGATTACCTTCTTTCTATTTTTCAATTTGAATTGCACAATCCGGGCATATCATCGCACACATTGCGCAGCTGATACAAGCGTTCTGGTCGGTACAGACCGCAGTGAAATAACCTTTTTCATTGCGTTTTTCCTTCTGAAGTGCAACAATTTTCTTGGGACATGCAGTCACACAAAGTCCACAGCCCTTGCATCGATCAAACCGCACCTGCATTTTTTCCATCTGACTCCCTCCTTTCGGCTTTTGCCACATCATTTTTTGAGAAATCACGCGGCAAAGACAAGACTCTCAGAAGCAAAAGCCGGGAAAAAACTCCTGCTTTTGCTTCTGGTATCTCCTGTCTGAGAAATGTCTGAAAACCTTATGACTCCCAGACTGGTTTTACATAAACTTCTACCGGAATACCGTCTTTCAGATCCACAGAAAGATCCTTTCGGTAGGTTGTTCCCACCAGAGGCAAGTGTGCCTGACGGGAAACGGTTTCTCCATAGGGAACAGCATCCAGAATGGTCTGTGCCGTGGTTTCGCTTCCCAAGTTAGAATTATTGACGATCCCGGTATGGCGCATTCTGGAAACCGTTTCGATCTCGCCCATCAATGTTAACGCCTCTTCCGGTGCTTCCGTGAGATAGCGGTAGCGGTTCACCACGTACCACATATCCAGCTGATCGGGCATATAGTCTGCAAATGCCGGTGCATACCGACCCAGACCAATGGCTCCGGCATCATCGCCCCCGACATCTACAATGAGATAGCCTTCTTCATATGCCATACGCTCCATATCAAAGGAAATGGCCGGGATATCCAGGCTGGTATTGGCATACATAGAGGCTGCCAGAGTAATGCCATGCGCTTCAAACAATGATCTGAAATCGGCTGTCCGGAAATACGGATTGACAATATCAAAATCCACCACTGTGACCTTTTCACCGGCATCTGCCAGCTTCAGCGCCAGATTGACCGATAGATTGGTTTTTCCAGAGCCATAGTGCCCGGTTATGATGGTAATTTTTTTCATTGCTGCTCCTTTCTGCTGCAAATGCAGCATCAAGAACCTATACAAACAGGCTCTAACTTATTCATTATACCATATCAAGCGACAGAATGCAACAAAAATTTTTCCCAAGTCCTTTATTTCATTTCTCTTCATTTCTCTTGACAGAAGAACCATTTCGTGGTATACTTAATACAGCTTCAGGGTATTGTGTAATTCATGACCGGCGGTGATGGGAATACTTCCTAAGTCCGCGAGCTGCAAGAGGCAGCTGATTCGGTGCAATTCCGAAACCGACGGTATAGTCCGGATGAGAGAAGCCGTGCAGTTCACGCACGATTCCCCCAGAAATTCCATCATAACTGGCAGATGATCTTTGCCGGTTTACGTCTGCCCTGCGGTTTGTTCCCATGGCAGACTATTTTATTACCTGAATCGTTTTCGTGTGGAATTTAGAACTTGGAGTGTTTCATTGCTGCACTTCCTTACACTCCGCACGCCGTTTCCAACACAATGACTCGTTTTGTCACAAAAGAGGTGATTTTATCATGACACAGCATACCTTTTATATGGAACGTGCCATTGCCCTTGCCCGGCGAGGCACAGGATTGGTAAACCCCAATCCTCTGGTAGGCGCTGTAATCATGAAAAACGGACGCATCATCGGCGAAGGCTGGCATGTCCGGTACGGCGAACTTCATGCAGAGCGTCATGCCCTGCAAAACTGCACAGAAGACCCTGCCGGAGCAACGATGTATGTGACTTTAGAACCATGCTGTCATCACGGCAAGCAGCCGCCTTGCACGGAAGCTGTCATTGCTGCCGGCATCCGAAAGGTCTATATCGGCTCTCGTGACCCCAATCCACTGGTTGCCGGAAAAGGCATGGCATTGCTCCGGCAACAGGATATTGAAGTGATTCCGGATTTTCTCCGCAAACAGTGCGATAGCCTGAATCCGATTTTCTTCCATTATATTACGGAAAAAATGCCCTATGTGATCCTGAAATACGCCATGACTGCAGACGGCAAGATCGCCTGTGCAGGCGGCGCATCCAGATGGGTGACCGGCGAGGCGGCAAGAGTCCATGTGCAGCAGACCAGAAAGCGTGTCGCTGCGATCTGTGTGGGAATCGGTACAGTTCTGGCAGACGATCCCATGCTGAACTGCCGGTGTGAAAACCCCAGTCATCCGGTTCGGGTGGTGTTAGATACAAATCTGCGGATTCCGCTAAATTGTCAGCTGGTACAGACGGCAAAGGAAATTCCCGTTATCGTCTTTGCCCACCAACCAGACCCGGAAAAAAGCAGACTGCTGAAAGAACGGAATATTATCGTTCTGGATGCGCCTCTGGAGGGGAAACACGTTTCTATCCGGGAATGCTTCTCCATGCTGGGGCAACACGGACTGGACAGCGTCCTGCTGGAAGGCGGCGCTTCTGTTCATGCAGCGGCACTCCGGGCAGGCTGCGTCGATCTGGTGCAAGTATATCTCGCGCCAAAATTATTCGGCGGAGACGGAATTTCTCCTGTGGGCAGTATGGGGATCATGGCACCGGACAATGCTGTTCTGCTGAGTAAGCCAGAGATCACGCCTATAGGCGAGGACATTCTGTTAGAATATCACCGAAAGGAGTCACGCTGAAATGTTTACCGGAATCATAGAGGAGACAGGAACCGTATGCCGTCTGGTTCAGACACCTCACCAGTGCCGGCTGGTGCTTACCGCCCGGAAAGTACTGGAAGGCACAAAAATCGGAGACAGCATCGCCGTCAACGGCGTTTGTCTGACGGTGACTGATTTGACCGAAAACAGCTTTACCGCAGATGTGATGCCGGAGACTCTACGCCGCAGCAGCCTGGGATATCTGAAAGCTGGTTCAACTGTGAATCTGGAACGTGCCATGGCAGCAAACGGACGATTTGGCGGACACATTGTCACCGGACACATTGACGATACAGGAACGATCCGTTCCATGCAGCCGGAGGGCAATGCGGTTCTGGTGATCATCAGCGCTTCACCGAAGCTGCTGCGGCATGTGGTGGAAAAAGGTTCCATCGCCATTGATGGTATCAGTCTGACCGTGGCAAAAATCTCCCACAGTGACTTTACCGTGAGCCTAATCCCCCACACCGGAGAAGAAACCACACTGCTTCGACATCGTCCGGGAGAAATCGTCAACCTGGAGACCGATGTCATTGGCAAGTATGTGGAAAAGCTGATGCAGCGCCGATCCGACGATGTAACAATGGAACTTTTGCAAAAGAATGGATTCTGCTGAGAATAGGAGGTTTTACCCGATATGGAATACAATACCATCGAAGAGGCACTACACGACTTACGTTCCGGCAAGTGTATTCTGGTGACAGACGACCCTGACCGGGAAAACGAGGGCGATCTGATCTGTGCCGGAGAATTTGCCACCACGGAAAATGTCAATTTTATGGCAAGCGCCGCAAAAGGACTGATCTGTATGCCCATGAGTCACCAACATATTGTCCGTATGGGCTTACAGCCTATGGTGGCACATAATACGGACAATCACGAAACCGCTTTTACTGTTTCCATTGACCATGTTGACACCACCACAGGTATTTCTGCGGTAGAGCGTGGACTGACCGCCCGCATGGCAGCCGATCCCACCTCTCATCCAGGAGATTTCCGGCGGCCGGGACACATGTTCCCTCTGGAGGCAAAGCCGGGAGGCGTGCTGGAGCGGAATGGTCACACCGAAGCCACGGTGGATCTGATGCGTTTGGCAGGATTGCAGCAGGTAGGGCTTTGCTGTGAAATCATGGAAAAGGACGGTACCATGATGCGCGGTGAACGTCTGGCAGAATTTGCAAAGCAGCATCATCTCTCCTTCATCACCATCCGGGAATTGCAGCGTTACCGCCGGAATCATGACCATTTTGTCCGACAGGCAGCAAAGGTGCAGCTGCCCACCACTTATGGAGAATTTAACATGTATGGCTTTTGCAATACCATCAACGGCGACGAGCATGTTGCTCTGGTGATGGGAAAGGTGTCGGACGGCGCGCCGGTTCTGTGCCGTGTGCATTCCGAATGTCTCACCGGTGATGTGTTCGGCTCATACCGGTGCGACTGCGGCGAACAGCTGGCACGTGCGTTGGAGATGATCCGGGAGGAAGGAAGAGGCGTTTTGGTCTATCTGCGGCAGGAAGGACGAGGCATTGGGCTGCTCAACAAGCTCCGGGCTTATGAATTGCAGGAGCATGGGCTGGACACCGTAGAAGCAAATCTTGAGCTGGGCTTCGCCCCAGATCTGCGGAATTACAGCGTAGGTGCGCAAATTCTCAAGCAGCTTGGCATCACTTCCCTGCGGCTGATGACCAACAACCCAGATAAAATGACAGATCTGTCCGAATATGGATTGACCGTAGCAGAACGTGTCCCTATCGATATTCCGGAAAAGCCGGAGAATTTACGATATTTGAAAACCAAGCAGTTCAAGATGGGACATTATCTGCATTTCTGATAAGCATGAACACGGAGGTATATCAAAATGAAAACAATCGAAGGCATGTATGAAGGCAAAGGCTTGAAAATTGCCATTATTGCTTCCCGTTTTAACGAATTCATTACCAGCAAACTGATAGGCGGTGCAGAGGATTGTCTGCTCCGGCATGGCACAGAGGGTGATGACATTACATTAGCATGGGTACCCGGTGCATTTGAAATTCCACTGGCTGCAAAAAAGTTCGCTGCATCCGGCAAATATGATGCTATCATCTGCGTAGGCGCTGTGATCCGCGGGTCTACCAGCCATTATGACTATGTATGCGCTGAGGTTTCCAAGGGCATTGCACAGGTGGGATTGGAATCCGGTATTCCGGTACTGTTCGGCGTGCTGACCACAGATACCATTGAACAGGCGATCGAGCGTGCAGGTACAAAGGCTGGCAACAAAGGTTATGACTGTGCCATGTCTGCGCTGGAGATGGTGAGCTTGTTTCGGAATATGAAATAAGGTGAAACCATGCAATATATTTTCTTTGACATAGACGGTACCATTGTTTCCGAAGACGGCTATCTCCCGGAATCCGCCGTGCGTGCCATTCGTGCCGCCCGTGAAAAAGGGAATTGCACCATTGTCAATACAGGACGCACTTCTATGAATGTGGACAGTGCCATACGGGATATCGGTTTTGACGGATATATCTACGGCTGCGGTACGGAAATGGAATACGGCGGAAAGACTTTATTTCACCACACACAATCCCCTGAAGTTTCACGGGAGATCGTTCAGCTGGTACGAAAGACAAACGCTGCCGTTCTCTATGAATGCACTGAAACGATCCACTATGACACCAGAACCAGAATGCTTCCCGGTCTGAAAGCGCTGCTGGATATGTATCAGGATAAGGAGACACCGTTTTATGATGTTCCTCCAGAAAATCAATCTGATTGGTGCATGGACAAGTTTGTCATCTGGTATGATACCGAGACTGATCTGACAGCATTTCAGGCAGGAATCTCCGGAAAGTTTGATTTCATTGACCGGGGAAACGGCTTTGCAGAAATGGTTCCCAGCGGTTTTTCCAAGGCAACTGCTATGGCACAGATGATGAAGATGCTGGAGGCAAAGCCCGAACAGGTCTATGCCATCGGTGACAGTCTCAATGACCGCCCCATGCTGGAACTGGCGGGCACAGGAATTGCCATGGGCGGTGGCGTGATGCTGCACCCCTTTGCGGACTACATTACAGCAGGTCTCAGAGAGGATGGGCTGGAGCAGGCGCTTCGACATTTTCATTTGATATAGCAGATCTTCCGGAGGACTTCCGAAGAGATCCAGTGACAATTGACACGCCAATGGAATGACTTTCCGTTGGCGTGTCATGGTATATTTGCAATATTTCCATCGTAAAGGCTGTTGCCGTGACATAAACTTTGTTTCTTTGTTTCTGCTTTGTTTCTTTGTTTCTGCCGTAACATAAACTTTGTTTCAATATTGACATGATATAACAAATATGGTATAATTGATATAATTATACAAAAAAAGAACCATGTGGAATCATGAGAATCATCACAAGAAGAAGGTTGGAAATATCATGGGCAAATTTTGGGGAAAAAGCAGCGAATCGCAGGAAAATATCCGAAAATTCAAATTTGCAATGATCTTATACTATGCGGTCATCATCATTGGCATCACTGTATTTATTTCTACAAGCACCATTTTTAAAACCGATGATGTTCTCAAATCAAAGGTCAGTGAATTGACTTCTGCGCTGAATGTGCAGATGCAAATGAACATCAACAGCTATCTTTCCAAAGTTGAAACCACCGCAGCGCTTCTCTTTGCGGAAAAGGAAGTCTATCTCTATGATGCCACCAATGAAAGTAACGACGAGTATGAATCGCTGAATACGGAGAATTTCATCTCCGATAAGCTTTACAGCCTTTGCATTATGGAGAACTTTGTCGATTTTGGTATTGTCTACCGTAATAACCATACTGTGGGAAAGCTTTCCAACAATACAAAAGAACTGTTCGGTGACCGCCTCTATGAAGATCTGGCTGCATCAATCAATCGTGAGCGAACCCATGACGGCTGGTTTGCCGGATACAACGGCAATTATAACCGGATCTACTATGTCAAAAGAGTCAATGACAACGCAGTCCTGGTGACATCTTTCTATACCACCGAGCTGGAAAGTGTCTTTGAACATCCTGGCGGCATTGCAGATATGGAGATTCGGCTGATGGAAGCCAGCAATGTAATCATTTATTCTTCGGTAGAGAATGAAACCGGTACACAGCTTGGCAGTGAGATCAGCACCAGGATCGGAGATCACAGTTCTGCTACTCTCATGGACGATCAGTATCTGATCACAGTCAATCAGTGCGGCGACAACTGGAAGGTAATCTGCTCTGTCCCCACACAGATCATCTTAAAAGAGAAAAATTATGTCGAGTATTACATATTGACAATTGGCGCCATTGCAGCGATTATTGCCATCGGACTGAGCATTATTCTCTCCTTCGGTATCTCCGGCTCAGTGGACAAAACGTTCACCTCCCTTAACCGCAAGGCGCATATTGATTTACTCACCGGCGTTCTCAATAAGCGTTCCTTTGAAGAACGCGTGGAAGCCATTCTCAAAAAAGCCGGTGATGCAGAATATTACGCTCTGATCCTGATAGATGTAGATAATTTCAAGGGTGTCAACGATACCTTGGGTCACGCATACGGCGACAAGGTTCTTGCAGGCGTTGGCGAAATTTTGCGCAATACCTTCCAGCCCGAAGATACCCCCGGTCGGCTTGGCGGCGATGAATTTTGTGTACTTATGAAGATGAAAGACGCGGACAGCGATGCAGAACGGCTGGCTGCTATTGATGAAAAATGCGCCGAATTGGGTGCTGTCTTCCGGAACACCTATACCGGTGACGACAAAAATTACAAAGTTTCAGCAAGTATCGGCGTTTCCGTCTATCCCACAAAGGGAACATCATTTTTGGAGCTATACAAAAAGGCAGACAGCGCATTGTATCTCTCCAAGAAAAAAGGCAAAGACACCTTTACCATCTATTCGGAGGAACAGGAATGAAAACGAAAAAACTTTTGACTGTACTGCTGGCTATGATGCTTTTCACAGGCTGCGGCAGCGATGCGGTGGTGACATCCTATACCGAGCCGGTGGAAATCTCTCTTTCCTGGTGGGGCAATGATGTGCGTCATGAATACACCATTGCCGCTGTGAAGGAATTTGAAAAGCTGCACCCGGATATCGAAGTAAACTGCCATTATTCCGAATGGTCAGGCTATCAGCAGAGAAGCAACGCACAAATGGCATCGGATACAGAAGCAGATGTCATGCAGATTAACTATGCCTGGATTCAGCAATATTCCCCGGACGGCATGGGATTTTATGACATCAACAAGGTCAGCGATTATATTGATCTGTCCAACTTTACCCAGGAGGAACTGAACTTCGGGATGCAGCATGGCAGTCTGAATGCCATCCCCATTGCGCTGAATACCCAAACTGTGTACATCAACAAAACAGTCTATGCCGACTACGGGCTGGATGTTCCAAAGACATGGGATGATATTTTTGAAGCAGCAAAGGTCATGAATGGTGAGGTCTATCCTCTTTCCATGGTGGCGAAATCTGTCTGGTTCTGCTCTGTTGCCTATGCAGAACAGCAAATAGGAAAGCAGTTTATGACCATCGAGGGCGATATCAATTTTTCTGCCGAGGACATACAGCTGATGCTGGACTTCTACTGTCGGCTCATCCATGAAAAGGTGATTCCCCAACCGGAATACTTCGACCAGTTAAATATGAATTCCGGGCAGTATGCAGGTACAGTGGCATGGATCAGCGATGCCTCCAGCCATTGCAGCAAAGCGATCGAAAATGGCTATGAGATCGTCGTTGCAGATTATCTCAGCGACACAGCAGAGAAATTGAAAGGATGGTATGAAAAGCCAGCGACCATGTACGCCATCAGCAAAAACACCAGCTATCCGGAACAGTCCGCCATGCTGCTGGACTTTTTACTGAACTCTGAGGAAATGGCAGTCTTACAGGGGGTAGAAAAAGGCGTGCCAGTCAGCGAATCCGCCAGAACAGCACTGGCAAAAAATGATATGCTGACAGGCATCCAGTACGAAGCATTCCAGAAGATGAACGACCGGACAAAAGAAATCTCCTTAGTCAGTCCCTATCTGGAAAATGACGATCTGATCACGGAATTCTGTAATGCCGGCAATGCCGTGTTGTATGACAAGATCAGCGCAGAGGAACAGGCGAAGGAATTGCAAAAAAGATTCCAGAGCATTCTGGCACAGGCTAAGGAGTATTAAGGCAGCACTGTACAATGAATGCCTAACGTCTTTTTACGGCGTCGCCTATCATCAAGTTGCAATCATCCAAAATGGGCTGCTGCACTGAAATCCTGTGCAGCAGCCTCTTCTCTTTATATCCGATACACAGCTGCCAGACCGTCTGCTGGTATGCTCTTTTTTTTCTTTTAAATGCTGAATTTGCCGGGATCTTTCCAGGTTTTTTATCCGCAAAAATGAATTCCATGTCTTTTCCTAAAAAAAACTTGCAATCCAAACCATCTTATGGTATAATAATTACTGTATATTTCTCTTGGCAGGCATTCTCTGCTGCGGCAGAGAAAAACATGCCAGAAAGTTTCCAAAAATGAATAGACAGGAGTTCGATGAACATGAAGAAAAAAATCTTACGGATTTTCGCCATCTCTCTCAGTGCTGCCATGCTATCTGGCATCATGGGCGGCTGCGGTTCCGAGGGCGGCACCAGCGCCAAGACAGATGAAGATTCCGATAATTCCATCGTGATTACACTTCGCCCGGATGTTGCGCCGATTACCTGTGAAAACTTTGAGTCCCTGGTAAAAGACGGCTTTTACGACGGACTGACCTTCCACCGTGTCGTTGATGACTTTATGGCACAGGGCGGCGATCCAGATGGCAATGGCACAGGCGGCAGCCCCAATACCATCAAGGGCGAATTTGAACTGAACGGCGTGGAAAATACGCTGTCTCACCAAAGAGGCGTGGTCTCTATGGCTCGCTCTCAGGATTATGACAGCGCATCCAGTCAGTTCTTCATTTGCTATACCGACTGTAGCTTTCTGGACGGTCAGTACGCTGCTTTCGGTGAAGTGACCGAGGGCATGGAGGTCGTGGATCAGTTCCTCCAGGTAGAGCGTTCTGTGGGCAGCGACGGTGCGGTCTCTTCCCCTAATACACCCATTGTCATGAAATCCGTCAAAATGATCGACAATGACGAAGATGGCAATCCCCGTGTCCAGATTATTATGAATGATTTTCTCAGCGATAATTGAGAATCAGAATATCTTATACTCGACTCTGTTGCAAAATGTCCCGTCGATTTTCAGATAAAACTTTGTCAGACCAGGAGTAAACCACAAGGCGGGCTGTCGCCCGCGGAGGATTTACGACGCAGGATGACGAAATTTTAGAGGTCGCCTTTAGCCGAAAGATATGGATATTTTGCCATGGAGGCGAGTATATAACAGAAAAAAAGCAAGCAGGCACGCATCCAACGGAACGTGCCTGCTGCACTGTTTGCAATAGGAGGAGTATTCTATGCAGGATCTGAACCGTTTTTTTGAAACGATGAAACAAAGTCGTGTGGCATTTATTGGTACAGGTGTAACGAATGGTGACATCATCCGGTTGTTCCGCCAAAAAGGCATTGCGGTAACACTGTTGGATCGAAAATCTGCCGATCAGCTCGGTGCTGACTATGAGAAACTGAAACAGCTGGGGATCAGTTTCCGGCTGGGAGACAGCTATCTGGATGCATTGACCGACTTCGATGTGGTGTTCCGCTCTCCGGGCATGTATTATCACCATGAAAAATTACAAGAAGCCCGTAAAGCCGGCGTGGTCATCACCACGGAAATGGAAGTATTTTTTGACCTTTGTCCCTGTAAGATCTACGCTGTCACCGGCTCTGACGGAAAAACCACGACCACCACACTGATTTCCGAATTTCTCTCCCGTGCGGGATTCCGGGTGCATAAGGGCGGCAATATCGGCAGAGCACTTCTGCCCATTATCGAAGAGATCGACAAAGACGATGTGGCTGTCGTAGAACTTTCCAGCTTTCAGCTGTTGTCCATGCGTCAGTCTCCTGATGTGGCAGTAATCACCAATATTGCACCGAATCACCTGGACGTTCACGGCACTATGGAGGAATATATTACGGCAAAGACCAATATCCTTGTCCATCAGAATGCATTCTCCAGAACCGTTCTGAATCTGGACAACGAACCGACCATGGCGCTTGCTCCCATGGTTCGAGGTGCACTGACCACATTTTCCCGCCAAACCCAGCCGGAATGGGGCACATTTCTCCGGGAGGACGGCATGCTCTGCTATCAGAGATCCGGCGAAGTAACACCTATTGTTCACAAGGATGATATCCGCATTCCAGGTATGCACAACGTGGAAAATTATCTGGCTGCCATCGCTGCTGTCTGGGGGACTGTCTCTGTCGATGACATCCAGTACGTGGCAAAGAATTTTGGCGGTGTAGAACATCGCATCGAATTTGTCCGGGAACTGAACGGCGTAAAATGGTACAACGACAGCATTGCCACCAGTCCCACCCGCGTACTGGCAGGTCTGCGGTCATTCCAGCAAAAGCTCATCGTCATTATGGGCGGCTATGACAAAAAAATCCCCTTCGAACCAATGGCGGACACCATTTGCCATCAGGTCAAGCTGGTTCTTCTGATGGGAGCAACTGCGGATAAAATTGAAGCAGCCATCCGGGGCAGTCAGTTCTATCAGGAGGGCGCACCAGAGCTGGTGCATGTTTCTTCTATGGAAGAAGCTGTACAAGAAGCGCAGAAGCATGCCGATGTCGGAGATATCGTTACGCTTTCTCCTGCCTGTGCCAGTTTTGACCTCTATCCCAATTTTGAAGCAAGAGGCATGCATTATAAAAATCTGGTAAAGGAGCTGTAATGACCGTGTACCTGACTGAACTACTGGAACAGCTCACCTGTCCCCCGGGGGTTTCCGGCAATGAAACACCCATTGCACAAAAGGCAAAGAGTCTGCTTGTGCCCCTATGTGATTCCGTCGAAATCTCGCAGGGCAATGTAATCGGTACTCTGGGAAAACGGAAAGCCGGAAAACCCCATGTGCTGCTGGATGCTCACATGGATCAGATTGGATTTCTTGTGACAGCCATTACAGAAGATGGCTTTGTCCGGGTGGGCAATACCGGCGGACTGGATCTAAGGCTGATGCCGGCACAGCGTGTGATGCTCCACGGCACAAAGGATATCCCCGGTGTCATCTGCTGCGTACCCCCTCACCTGCATAACGGTACAGAGCATGTGTTTTCCATCACCGAACTTGCCATTGACACTGGATATACCAAGGAACAGCTAAAACAATGGATCGCTCCCGGGGATAGCGTTTCTTTTGATACGCCCTTTCACACGCTGACAGACGGAAAAGTGACTGGTCCATCACTGGACGACCGCTGCGGCATGGCGGCAATTCTCCTGGCGATGAAACAGGTGCAAAACGAAACACTTCCCTGCAGCGTCAGTTTGCTCTTCTCCACACAGGAGGAACTGGGTGAACGGGGCGCAACGATTGCAGCCTACACCATCGACCCGGACATTGCCCTGGCAGTAGATGTCACCTTTGCCCTGGGTCACGGAGACAATCCAGTGAAATGCGGCAAACTGGGGGGCGGTCCTATGATCGGTATTTCGCCCTCTCTTTCCCCTGCTGTCAGCAATTTGCTCATCACAGCGGCAAAAGAGGAATCTATTCCATGGCAGCCGGAGGTCATGTCCGGCATCACCGGCACAAACGCCGATTGCTTTTCCGTCACACGGGGCGGCGTCTGTGCAGGAACGGTTTCCATTCCTCTGCGATATATGCATACACCGTCTGAATTGATCCAGCTTTCCGATGTGGAACAAACTGGACAGCTTCTGGCGGCATATCTGAGGAGGTGCGTATCATGCTGAAACATTTTGAAACCCTGTGCGGCTTGTGTGCTGTTTCCGGTGATGAAACCGCTGTCAGAGACTACATCATAGATGTTCTGAAAGAGATTCCTTCTGTTTCCTGGCAGATTGACCCTTTGGGCAGTCTGATTGTACAAAAGAAGGGAAAAAATCCAGCCCCCCACAAGCTGATGATCAGCGCCCATATGGATGAAGTGGGTATGATCATCACCTATGTCAACAGTGACGGCACGCTGTGCGTATCTCCAGTGGGCGGTGTGGATGCCTCTGTTGTCATCGGACGCCAGGTATTGGTGGGAAAAGACCATATTCATGGCGTCATCGGGACAAAGCCAGTGCATCTGCTCTCCCAGGAAGAAAAGGAATCGCTGCCGAAATTCAGCAAGCTGGTGCTGGATATTGGCGCAAAAAATGGCGAGGATGCAAAAAAACTGGTTTTTCCCGGAGATCGTGTTTATTTTCTGCCAGATTTTCGCATGATGGGCGGCAACCGGGTCTGTAGCAAAGCCATCGACGACCGTGCCGGCTGTGCGATTCTGCTGAAGCTGCTGGAACAGACCCCCCCTTATGATTTCACAGCTGCCTTTCTGGTACAGGAAGAGATTGGTCTGCGCGGCGCAAAGGCTGCGGCTTATTCCATTGACCCAGATTTTGCCATTGTACTGGAAGCCACCACTGCGGCAGATCTGGCAGGTGCAGAAGGCGACGAAAAAGTCTGCACACTAGGCGGCGGTCCTGTCGTTTCCTTTATGGATCGCAGCACTATGTATGACCGGGAACTTTACACCATGGCATTTGACCTTTGCCGGAAGCATGACATTCCCTGTCAAACGAAATCCCGGATCGCCGGCGGCAACGACAGCGGTGCAATCCACGTAAGCCGGAACGGTGTCCGTACACTGGCGATTTCATTGCCCTGCCGTTATCTCCACACCCCTTCCAGTGTAGCTGACCTGACGGATCTGGAAGCATGCGTCAGATTGACATCGCTTCTGGCAGAACAAATCATGGAAAAAGAATAGGATTCTCAGATGATACAACAAATCACTTCGTTTACACCGGCAGAAATCGCTGTGCTGGAACAAAGCCGACGCGGACGGCAGATGCTGGCATATGAAAAAGCCTATGGCGGCAGCTATGATTTCTGCCGCTTTTTCCGGCTGACATATCCCGAGGGCAGGGGCTGGCTGTTTTTGTTTAACGCCACGCTGCTCATCTGCGCAGAGGAAACAATTCCCCAGGAAGAGATATGTACCTTTGCGGCAATGCATCTCCCCTTCCGGATTGAATGCCCCGGGTTTCTCCTGCCCTCTCTGGAACAGATCCCCAATTATCAGAAGCTCCACCGCTGTGTCTTTGAACTGACACCGTCACCAATTTCTGACCAATTCTGTGAAAGTGAGATTGACCAGAACCCGAAATTACAGGATGTCTATGCGATTTTGCAGGAGGGATTTCCCAATCTGCTGGAGTATTCTCTATGGCTGACAGACATTTCTCACCGCTGCCGCCATGGCATGAGCCAGGTGTTCACCTACCGGAACAGCACCACATTGACACTGATTTATGACTGGAACGATGAGGTGCTTGTGGGACAAGTGGCAACAAAGGCTGCACAGCGAGGCAGCGGCTATGCAAGAGATTTTCTTCGCTGGACAGCCAATCGTCTGGCACAACAAAACAAGCATGCTGTACTCTTTGCACTGGACGTGCGTGTCAGCTTTTATCGGGAGATCGGCTTTCGGGAGATCGCTTCGGAATACGTACTGGAGCGTCAGGATATCCAGAAGGATCAGCAAGAGAAAGGAGCATTGTAAGCCATGGACATTCAGGAATTTTTTTCTATTGATGACCGGCTGATAGAAGCCGCAGAACAGGCAGAAGTGATCTGTCAGGAAGATTTCAGATGGATCGAAAAAACCGCCGCCTATAACGGCGCAAAGGTACTGGCTGCCTTTCAGAAAAGCCGTGTCACAGAGCCCTGCTTTTACGGCACTACCGGCTATGGCTACGGCGATCAGGGACGAGAGGTTCTGGATCGTGTGGTCGCTGAAACATTCGGCACAGAAGATGCGCTGGTACGGCATAATTTTGTATCCGGTACACACGCCCTGAGTGTGGCTTTGTTCGGTGTTCTCCGCACCGGAGACAAAATGGTCTCTCTCACCGGCAGACCATATGATACCCTGGAGGGCGTGATCGGTCTGACAGGTGATGACAAAAGCGGCTCGCTGAAAAACTTTGGCGTAGACTATGATGAGATTTCCCTGCTGCCTGACGGTACACCGGATTACGATGCCGTTCCTGAAGCAATAGAGGGCGCAAAGGTCGCCTATATCCAACGCTCACGGGGATATTCTCTGCGCCCTGCGCTGACTGTAGAACAGATTGAACGGCTGGCAGCACTTGTGCGGTCAGTCAATCCCGATGCCATCATCATGGTGGACAATTGCTACGGGGAATTTGTAGAAGCAAAAGAACCGGTACAGGTCGGCGCAGATCTGATGATCGGCTCTATGATCAAAAATGTGGGTGGCGGCATTGCACGCACCGGCGGATATATTGCCGGCAAAACCGAATGGATTCAACAGTGTGCAGAACGCCTCACCTGTATTGGCATGGGAAAAGAAGTGGGATGCACCTTGGATATGAACCGAGAGATGTTTCTTGGTTTTTTCCATGCGCCGGACACGACTGCCAGCGCACTGAAAACGGCAGATTTTGCCGCAGCACTGTTCGGACAGCTTGGCTTTTCCTGTTATCCTGCAGTGGGTGAGACCCGGGGTGATATTGTAGAAGCCATTCAGCTTGGAGACGAAGCCCATCTCACCGCCTTTTGTCAGGGCATTCAGATGGGATCACCGGTGGACGCTTTTGTTGTTCCGGAAGCATGGGATATGCCGGGCTATTCCAATCAGGTAATCATGGCATCTGGTGCGTTTACCATGGGGGCTTCCATTGAGCTTTCCGCAGATGCCCCCATTCGTGAGCCTTTTGCCGTCTGGATGCAAGGCGGCATCACCTATACCAGCGGACGCATCGGTATTTTACTGGCTGCACAAAAAATGCTGGAACAGGGGCTTGTTTCTTTGTAATTCCGACAGAAACAGTATCAAAAATATTACAAATAGCTACAATTTAGGCGGAAGCCATGAGAAATTTCTGAAAAACAGTTGACATCGACCCCTATTGCTGGTAAAATAGAATCTGCATGATGAAATGCTCCCCTCCGTTTTCGGTACCACGCCGGAAACAGAGGGGAGCACAAGACTGGAGGTATCGCTTTGGGAGAAATGAAATTATGCTTTGGCTGTATGAAACGCACAAATGCTTCTGGCGGCGTCTGCCCGGAATGCGGATATTCTGACCAGACAACATGCGACCCGTCTTTTATTACGCCCGGCACACAGTTAAACAACCGCCGCTATATCGTTGGCGTGGCTCTTTCTGCCAACGGTGAAGGCATTACATATCTGGCATACGACGCTTCCAATAGCTGTCGAGTGCTGATCCGGGAATACATGCCCCAGAATCTCTGCACCCGTGTTAAAGGTTCTCCGATCATCAGTGTGATCCCGTCCCGCCTGGCACAATACAAGGCTCTGATGGCAGAATTTACGGAACTGCACAAGTCTCTGGCACATCTGCGGGGTCAGACAAATATCAGCACAGTGGTGGATATGTTTGCAGAAAACAATACCACATATGTGGTCAATCAATATATCGAAAGCATTCGGTTTATTGACTATCTGAAAAACAACGCCGGTGAGTTGACATGGGGAAAATTGTCCGGTATGCTGCCGCCACTGACCACTGCACTGAGTCTGCTGCACAATTCCAGCGTCATACACCGTGCCATCTCGCCGTATACGATTTATGTCACAAAAAAAGGCGATCTGGTTCTCACGGATATATGTATTTCAGCGGTGCGTACTGCCAATACGGAGCTTGTCTGTGAAATCTACAACGGATATGCTGCACCGGAACAGTATGCCGCCAATATGCGGCAGGGCACATGGACAGATGTTTATGCCGTCTGTGCGGTAATCTACCGGGTTCTCACTGGAACGATGCCGCCGTCTGCCGTCAGCCGGATAGAACGGGAAGATCTGGTTGCACCCTCTGCACTGAACCCTAATATTCCTCGCTATGTTTCCAATGCGATCATGCGCGGCATGTGTCTGGACAGTGCTTCGCGTACATCCAGCATTACAGATCTGGTTACACAGCTGTTTGATGAAAACGCTGCCTATCCATCGGACGAACTCTATTACGGCGAACCGGAAATGCCCTATGACGAAAACATGGACTATGGCGGCTATGACGACCAGAATTATGACGATTTTGATGACAGCTATGACGATGACTATGCCTATGACGATTATGACGAAAAGGATTATGACGACAGTCAGAAGATCGGCGCAATTGACCGGCTGAAGGTCCCCATTATCGTTGGCATTATCCTTCTGCTGATATTCCTCATTGTCCTGTTTATTTTTGCAGGAGATGGGTTTGGGGGCAACGAATCCCCCTCCCCTGCCAATACCACAGAGGTCGTATCCACTATCACAACAGAGGTCACAGAGACTGCCGAAGAGACTACAGAAGCTGCCACAGGCGACAGCATTATGCCAGATCTTCTGGGTAAAAATATTGAAAACCAGAGAAATCTGTATGCCTCATGGATTACCTTTGAAGCTGAAGAGGTTTTCAGCGATGAATATACCACGCCCGGTCAGATTTGTTGGCAGGAATTCGAGGCAGGAGAAACCTTTGATTCTACACGCCCTGTGAAGGTGAAAGTAAGTAAAGGTCCTGCTACTGTGAAATTCCCATCCTATAAGGGGAGCGGTTATTACTCTTTTGGACAAAAGCTGGATGAACTTGGCATTCCGTATACGATGATAGCCGAAGAGAACGAAGGATACAGCACTGGCAGTATCATCCGTATCACCGCTACCAAAAATGGCAAAGATATCGAGCTGGAAGAAGGCGACAAGATGGATATGAACGACAATTACCATATTACCATATATTATGCCGATAATCCAGAACCTACCACAACGCCGGAACCTGCTACCGAACCGCCGGTTGAGACAGAGCCTCCTGCTCCGACAGAACCGGAACAAGTACCGACAGAAGGAGAATCCGCAGATTAACCCATAAAAAGCTGCTGCACACTGAAACATTGTGTGCAGCAGCTTTTTTGCATTTTCTGAAATAATGGGTTATTCTTCTGTGGAAAGACAAACACGAAGCATCGTCAGATCAAAACCGTTGAGCTTATGGTCATCATTCATATCGCCCCGCAGAAAGCCATCTTGGGTAAGCGTTGCTTCATGCAGAAGATATTTCTGCATCAGAACCAGGTCTGCCAACGTGACTATATTGTCTGCATTGCAGTCGCCCAACATGACAACAGGCTGGGGTTCTTCCAAGGCAAATACATCCGTTAACGTACAGATGGGTACAGTCAGTTGTGTACCCGAAGGAGAAGTAATGCGAACGGAATATGTTCCCACAGAATCTGCAGATGCATCCTGAATGGTATAGGATGCGCCATTTGCACCCGGAATCTCCTCATCGTTAAACAGCCAAACATAGGATGCATTTTCGACAGCTGTCTCAGCATGACAGATAAAATCATCATGCTCCTTCATCTGAAGGAAACGCTCTACTGAATACACATTAAAGGTATCTGTAACGGTATACATCCCGGATTGTACGGCGCCTGCACTGGGCCAGCCAGTGATAGACATATCCTGGATAAATACCCGGACAAATTCCAGCTCCACACCTGGTTCAAGTCCCATGACATTCCCAAAAGGCACACGGAATTCTACACAATTTCCCACATGCTTATAAATACAGCCGTCATATGCACCGTGATTGAAGTAGATAAAGCCATTGGGCTGATAGTACAACCAGTAAGTCTCACCGTTTGTACTGTTCTTCAGACGAAGATTGTACACCGGAGAAACTGCATTCTGGTCGATCTCCGCCATGACGTAGAAATATTCGTTGTCATTGGTGACATACAGTTTGTTGCCGTCCTCTTCTGCCAGCAGCAGATCCTCTGTCCATTCAGAATCACTGGAACGCTGACCGTCCAGAACAATCATGCCGCTCTTGGTGTAAATATCACCGTTGGAGATCACCGGATCTTCGGTGTTGGTCTGGTAGAAGGTATGATCGGTCAGTGCATCGATATCGTCATTTTCACCAATGGTAACTGTTCCCATATAATTTGCACCCAGAGAATCGTTCCAGACATGGTTGTTGGCAAAATGTACCGTTCTCTGATTATCATCCTCAATACCTTGATTGCCCACAGACATACGGAGATAAATCTTCCAGTTTCCCGGCGCAATATCCCCCGGCAGCTTCACAGAAAGCTGCGTATCTGTTGTGGTGCAGGACAGCCATGTGCGGGTATCTATGTCCACTTCGGTCTGAATGAAATCCCCATCTTTTTCCAACAGCAGTTCTGCCTTCTGCGGACGAATGGGATTGGCAAATCCGGTATTCTCCACGCTGAAATTCAGCTGTAGGTTTTCGCCTTGCTTAACAACATTGGTGTGCTCTGCTTTTCGAACCACAAAACGATAGCCCAGATGATCCCGCATAAACTGAAATACAGTCTGACCGTAATAAGCCGAGTTATCCACGCCATCTACATCATAAGCAGCGCCGAAGGTATAATCCTTGTACAGAGCGTAAATATTGGAATTGATATAGCTCAGATGGGTCTTGTACATTTCCGGAATGGCGTTTTCCGGCAGATAGGTGTCATACTTCTGTGTCCAGTTCAGATCGCCGGAGAATTCACCGCCGTAGTAGGTATGCAGCATCTGGTGATGCATCCAGTCCGTGGTAGCAGAACGATTGGTATATGTACCCAGATCGGTGTCAGAACCCATATAACCATCATTGTACATACCGATACGAGCGGCATCGCTGCCGGGTTCTGCGATATAGTCAGCCATTTCAGCAACGCTGATACCCGCCCATTGTGCAAAGATATTTGGTGTCCGGACGGTGATGGGAATATCTCCCGGCACGCAGTCCAGCATGGCATCGACCAACTGTGCCTTGTATTCCAGAGAGGTATACTTACCGCCCCATTGTTCACCCCATGCGCCCACAAAGCCGGTTTCCACAAACATGAGAATATCCTGATAATCCTCTAACAGACCATTGTCCTTAATCTGCTGGATGTGACGAAGTACCTGATCAAAGGATGCCGGTTCGGGATTGGTCTTGCCATTGGAATCATACCGAAACCGCAAGGCAATGGTAGAACCGTTGCGGCGGCAATTCTCAAATGTTCCACGGACTGCCGTAAAAAAATTGTCGTCCAGATCGTAGTCTGTCCCCTCGATATAGTTTCCTTCCTCGTCTGTTGTGCCGTTAACACCGCTGGAAAAAGGTCCTAAGTCAATGAACATCAGCACCAGATTACCGCTGGGGCTTTTCACAGAGGTTGTCCCCGGGCCGGCGTAATACCATAGGGTACTGGTATAACCTGCACCGGGATTGGCGATGGTTTCAACAGCTTCGGTGTAATCCAAACCCGAATCCACAAGAACAGATTCTTCTGCACTTACCGGAAAAAGCATCAGTTGTGACAAGCACAGAACCGCTGCTGTCAGTAAGGAAAATAAATATTTGCATTTCATACAAGCTTCCTCTTTTCTGATTTGTTTGTAGAATGATTGCGAGTTTTCCACAATACACTACACTTATTTAACACTATTACAATTATAACAGATAAAAGCCTGTCTGTCAAGAATTCCATTTGTATATATATTTCCATTTTTTATCTGTTAAAAATACATGGAAACATTTTAAAATTGACATTTTCATCAAAATGTGTTATGGTAGTCTTGAGGGAAATCCCCTCAGAACAGAAACACATCCCACATCAAATTCAGGAGGTTTGATATGAAGAAGAAAATCATTTCAGCGCTTACAGCTTTTGTTCTGATGTTTGGCGCTGCTTTCTGCATTCGCACTGTCGATGTTGTACGTACCGGACAGGATATTTCGGCGGCTTCCTACGCCAGCAGTGAACTGGCGGAATATGCAGAACAAGTCGCCATACTGGTCAATCAGGAACGTGCTGCATATGGATTGCAGCCGCTAAAGGTTTCTCCCAAGCTCAGTGAGGCGGCAACGATCCGGGCAGAAGAACTGAAACAGAGTTTTTCCCACACACGACCCAATGGTACGGCATGCTATACTGCTATGTCCGAACGGGGGATCACTTACAGCGCAGCCGCTGAAAACATCGCCTACGGTCAGAGAACACCGGAAATCGTCATGAACGGATGGATGAATTCCTCGGGGCATCGTGCCAATATTCTGAACCCGAATATGACGTACATCGGCGTAGGCGTGGCGTATCACAATAGCGTATACTATTGGTCACAGTTCTTTGCAGTATCCAACAATTTATCTGACGGTGCATATATCCCCGGCGACAGCAATTCTACTGTCACCACCAGTGCAAAAGAAGTTACCACAACGGCGCCAAAGACAACAGCCCCTGCCAAAACCACTGTAAGCACCGCAAAAAAACAAACGTCAACCTTAAAAACGACCACGACTACAACTATATCCACTACCAAAAAAACAACTGCTTCGCAAGCAAAAACCACTGTAAAAACTACAGCTGCATCCAAATCTACAACGGTAAAGCCCAAAACCACAAAACCGATCACTACCTCTGCTGATCCTGTTGTTACCACAGCAAAGCAGACCAGAAAAACATGTGCCTGGACGACTGCCTGT
Organism: uncultured Ruminococcus sp.; assembly: GCA_947627445.1. Classification (GTDB taxonomy): domain Bacteria; phylum Bacillota; class Clostridia; order Oscillospirales; family Ruminococcaceae; genus Ruminococcus_C. Next base: position 915 of record CANQWA010000028.1, on the reverse strand, counting down.
ACAAGATCCACCTGTCCCAAATATGTTCTCCCGGATTGGTTGTTTCCGAATACCGGCAGATCCAATCCCGACTGTTCCGGCGCTGTTTCACCCGATACAGACTGTCCGGCATCCAATTGTCCCACATCTGGCAGCAAATCAGATGGTACGACATCGAATTGCCCGGGAAACTTTTGGTCAGATGTGTGTCAGAAACTACCCATAGGCGATCAATTGCAGTCTCTTTTCGGATGCAAGCGATAAAACGATTTGAATTTTGAGGCAAACCCGCACAAAAAATGCCGCAGCGTAAAAACTGCGGCATTTTTTCAAAAAAATCCAAAAAAGTGCTTGACAAACGATTTTTACTGTGATATAATAATACCTGTCTCTGATAAGTGACAGGTAAATATGCGGATATGGCGGAATTGGCAGACGCGCTAGCTTCAGGTGCTAGTCCTCGCAAGGGGGTGGAGGTTCAAGTCCTCTTATCCGCACCATATTTATCCAATTATAAGGCAGTTGAAAACTTTATTTTTTTCTGAATGATCGATTCTTGATGCACTATTTGGCGGATATGACGGAATTGGCAGACGCGCTAGCTTCAGGCAGCGTTACGACAGTGCAGGTTTCCGCAGGGCATTAGTGAGAGCAGTGTGATTTTACAGGCGCAAGGAAAAAATTCATGCCAAAGAAAGAATTTCAGACGCAGCATTATTATCTGAAGTGGATGTGTGCTTTTCCGCTTTTGTTTATTGCATTACTTATCCAGTTTTTTATTTCCCAACACACGGACAGCGATATTATTTTTTATCTGGCGTGTGCGGCAGTTATGGGCGGACTTTTATGTGCTTACTATCTTATTGTTGCAAAACTGCATTTGTTTGAGTATAAAGGATATTTCTGGGAAGACGGCGAGTTTGTTGTCGTCGAAAT
>CANQWA010000027.1 GCA_947627445.1 uncultured Ruminococcus sp. | reverse complement strand
TCCGATGCGTTTGGTATTCTGATGTATACCTCCTACCGCAGCCTGGGAAAAGAGGCGACTTGGGAAGAGGTTCTGAACAACTAATTCACCCCTTGTAAAGACAAGTTCTAAAAAAGCCACTGTAAGGCGATCTTACAGTGGCTTTTTTGTGTTGCTTTCTGTCTGAGATTATAAACTCCGATGCATGGGAATCTGATCTGCACCCAATGCCTGGAGATTCTCCTCAATGGTACGGGAATCCGCCTTGGCGATCATCGCCTCACGAGCCTTCTTCGCCTTTGCGACATCAATATGCCGGCTGGGACCGCCTACACAGCCGCCCTCACAAGCCATTCCCTCGATAAAATCCCCGGTGAATCTGCCCATTTTCAGCATAAGCAGCGCACGTTTGCACGCCTCTGCGCCGTTGCATTTTTCCACCTTGACATCCCCGCTGACACCTTGCTCTTTCATGCTCTCCAATACAGCAGCTGTCACGCCGCCGCTGTTGCCAAACCATTTGCCGAAGGTGCTGGCTTCTTGGCGTGTTTCCGGGGCTTCCTTAATGGTAACGCCCTTGGCACGGATAATGGCACGAATTTCACCAAAGGTCATCGCATAGTCCGCACTGCCCTCAATCTTCTGGTCAATGACTTCGCTCTTTTTGGCAATGCACGGTCCAATAAACACGGTGACAGCCTCAGGATCACGTGCCTTAATCCAACGAGAAACGCCAGCCATGGGCGATACGGTCTGCGAAATATGCTCTGCCAAATCAGGATAATGCTTTCGGATTAGATTCACAAAACCCGGACAGCAGGAAGTGGTCAGCTTTTCCCCCTCCTGGAATGCTTTTGTCCATTCCTTCGCTTCGGAGAATGCCGTCATATCACCGCCCAGACCGACCTCCACCAGATCGGTAAAGCCTACCTCTTTTAAGGCAGCACGCCAGCTCTCAAAAGTAATGTTTTCGCCGAACTGTCCTTCTGAGGAGGGGGCAATCATGGCGTAAACACGCTTTTTGTCCACAATTGCCTGGCAAACATCCACGATGTAGGACTTGGAACTGATAGCACCGAAGGGACAGCTATGAATGCACTGTCCGCATTGAATGCATTTCTTTTCATCGATGTAACAGATACCGTTTTCGTCCATGGAGATGGCACCCACCGGACAGCTTCTCTTGCAGGGACGCATCAAGTCGGCAATCGCATTATAGGGACAGGCAGCGGCACATTTTCCGCATTCCCGGCACTTCTGGGGATCAATATGGGCTCTGGTTCTGCCAATGTCCAGTGCGCCAAAATTACAGGACTGCTGACAAGCCTTTCCCATACATTTCTGGCAGTTGTCGGTGACAACATACCGGGAAATAGGGCAGTCCTCACATGCCGGCTGCACTACCTGTACCACCAAATCGTTTTTTGCACCCTGAGGATTTTTTCCCTCTGCCAGAAGAATACGCTGGCGGACGATCTCACGCTCCTTATATACGCAGCAGCGGTATTGGGCTTTTGGCCCAGGCATGATGCGATAGGGCAACTCATGCTTTTCGGCTTCATATTTTCCGGCAAAGACCAGCTTTGCCACTTCACACAAAATCTCATGTTTGATCTGAATAATGGTTCCGTCGTTGGTAATCATAACTTCCTCCTAAGGCGTTTCACCGGATAGAACGTTGTACAATATGGATAATATGATTATACCATGAATTCTCCCATTTGTAAAGTATGCGGCAGAAAAAACAGCAAAAAGGCGTCCCGGATCATACCAGAACGCCTTGCATTTGCTTTTAGAAGTTATGGCTGAAAAGCTGCTTACTCTTCGCCGTATACATATTTTACCTGGTCTTCCCAGTTCTGCATACGAAATGCATAGCAGCCATCCGCCATATACGGACTCAGACCAAGCGTCTCATACGAACTGGCACAAAGGATATCTCCTGCATCTGAAAAATCCACCACACCGTCTGCATTGCCGTCCAACAGGTTGTACTGCAATGGAGAAATCAGAATCTGATCTACTGTCCCATCAAGTTTCAGTCGACCTTCCAGATAATCACAGTAGGTATATACACTGGCAGACGGATCAGAAGCCATGGCACTTTCCTCTGCGACATCAACCTGTACATCAAAATGCTGGAGTGAATCAAACAGCAACGCATAGTAGGCTGATATAGCAGAGAGATAATAGTCCTCTTCCAGATAGAGATTGCCTATTGCATACACTTCGTTTGCATGCATCCATTCATTATCCGCCTGATCGACAGCGCCGTCCCCATCCACATCGGCAATGGACAGCTGTTCCTCTGTCAAAGAGTAACCATCCTCAAAGATATACCGGGAAACCATTGCGGTATCGTGTCCGGTCAGCACACCGTCCATATCCACATCACCGGGGATATGGTTTTCAGCAGCAGCCGACAAAACCGGCAGAGAAGCCAGCGCCATCACAGCGGCGGCTGCGAATGAGAGTACCTTTCTTGTTTTCATGATAAATTCCTCCTTCTAAAATTTAACATTCATAAGTTGTAGAAACCAAACGCTTTGCACCGACATCTTCGATATCTCCAATCTGTCCAAGTGCTATTTGTGAGGTGTACAACTGAATATTATATGCATCATTTTCTTCGATATAGCCATCCGTATCGGAATCAGCAGCCTCTGCGCAAGGCAAACCAGGACACACTGAAAGCCATCTGGTCAGTTCTTCATTTACTCTTGTGGTGGGCGTTTTAACCGTGCCGTATGCATTTGTAAGCTTTTGTGTCAATGATAAAGTTTTATATGCATCACCTTGGTCAACGTCTTTGTCATTGTCTACGTCACCAACAATATATTCCACTCCGGTTTTTGCTTCTGTAACTGTATCATATTCAAAGTAGTCAGGAGTACTGTATGAATTTTCTAGATTTTCAGTTTGAGACCAGTAACTAAAAACGCATGTTTTAAACTCTGCTTTGCCGTTACTCGGTGTTTTAATTGTTTCAAAATAAAAACGTATTTCAATATTATCTGTGATATCATCACGATTTAATATTTGGAGAGATACCAAATGGTCACCGCCAAGCGAAGCAATCATACCTTTTCTAGGAGTTACTTCTGTTTTAATATTTCTCCCTTCGCCAATAGTTTTAAAGTAAGTTGGATCAAATTCAACCGCATAACCGAGAGACGTAAATCCTGGGTTAACCGTGGTGCGCAAGACCAAAGCTATTTCAGTATCCGAGATTTCTTCGACATAAGCCGTATACTCATACTTAGAACCTTCTACGACATTAATCGTAGTCGCCCCTGCTGTCAATGCCCCAACACCTGCCACCATACACATAGCCGCTACCACAATTGCCATTGCCTTTGAAATCATCTTTTTCATGTGCATACTCAAGCACCCCTTTCAGAAAGCAGTTGGTTTATACTCTACGGGGAGATTACGCTTAGCCTCCCTTTACTCTATTATATAATAGCCTTTTACGCTTGTCAAGATGCAACAAAAAAATTTACATTTTTTTCATTTTATCTCTCTGCCGCAACCGATCTTTCTTGCCAAAACGGCTTCCGGTGTGATTGAAAATCAATCGTTATGAATCTACTTCATCCGTTAGGTATTCGTTGATTTGTTCTTCTCAATTATTACCATAACCGAGCATATAACAGCCATCACCGCCGACATAGGGCTCTTCCCCCACTGAATAGTAAGCGGAAGCCCGCAATAAATCCCACGCATCGGTAAATGCTACAACACCATCTGCGTTGCAGTCCATGAGATTATACTGTACTGGAGTGAGAACAAAAGGCTCTGCACCATAGTATCCAAATCCAAACGTTTTCGCTTGCAAAGCCTCTGTTGTGGTCTGCTGTACATCTGCAACAAGATCTTTTTCGTCCACAATGTCAATAGATAACCCAAGATGTTCCCGCGTATTGTACATCAAGCAGCAATAAGCAGAAATAGATGCTGCAACACCGCCATCTTCCAGGAAGAGATTGCCCATCAGGTACACTTCATTTGTATGCATCCATTCATTATCCGTCTGATCCACAACGCCGTCCCCATCCACATCGGCAATGGACAGCTGTTCCTCTGTCAAAGAGTAACCATCCTCAAAGATGTACCGGGAAACCATTGCGGTATCGTGTCCGGTCAGCACACCGTCCATATCCACATCGCCGGGGATATGGTTTTCAGCAGCGGCAGCCGACAAAACCGGCAGAGAAGCCAGCGCCATCACAGCGGCGGCTGCGAATGAGAGTACCTTTCTTGTTTTCATGATAAATTCCTCCTTCTAAAATTTCACATTCATAAGTTGTAGAAACCAAACGCTTTGCACCCACATCTTCGATATCTCCAATCTGTCCAAGTGCTATTTGTGCGGTGTACAACGGAATATGATATGCATCATTTCTTCCATGGAAATCCATTTTTTTCTGTGTATCTGCAAGCATCCCTTTCAGAAAACAGTTTGCTCAAACTAACCACGGGGAGATTACGCTTAGCCCCTTTCATTTTATGATATACTACCCTATGATGTTTGTCAAGATGCAACAAAAAAATTTACATTTTTTTCATTTTATCTCTCTGCCGCAAGCGATCTTTCTTGCCAAAACGGCTTCTAAAACCACCCCCACCCACATACACTATTCCGGGAGGCGGTAACTATGTATCATAGCTGGAACATCCGGCGCTTTGTGCGCTACGTGATCTTTGACACCATTCTCATTCTCGCAGCACTGCTGCTGACCTGTGCCGGAAAACTGCACTTTGCCGCTGTTGGCACACACGACGGCATCTCCCTTCCCATTCTCATGTATCACAGCGTCACCGATCTCCCAGAACGCGACTACTGCGTGACCCCGGAAACGCTGGAAAACGATCTCATCTATCTGAAGCAGCACGGTTATGAAACGGTTTCACCGGAACAGCTCATTGCCTATACCAGAGGAATCGGCGAGCTGCCCAGCCAGCCTGTGATGATTACCTTTGACGACGGCTTTTACAACAACTACAGCATCGCATTGCCTCTGCTGGAAAAATACGATATGTGCGCCGTCATCTCTATCGTAGGAATTTTCACCGATATCTATGCACCCGATGCGCCCCACAATGATCTGTATTCCTATCTCACCTGGGATGACCTGCAGCAGGCACTGGATAGCGGCAGACTCTCTCTGGGCAGTCACACCTATGATCTCCACAGCAACGGTGAACGTCCCGGCTGTGCCAAGCTCTCCTATGAGACAGAGGAAGCATATCAGGAAATGCTGTACGGGGATCTGTCGCTGCTGCAAAGCCGTTTCTGGGAGGAATTGCAATATCAGCCTGTTGTGTTTACATACCCTTACGGATTTCTCTGCGATGAAAGCAAGCCAGTGATTCGGGAATGCGGTTTTCTCATCACCATGAACTGCCTGGAAAAATCCAATATCATCACCAAAGACCCAGCTTGTCTATACGGTCTGAATCGGTTCAACCGGGTTGGCAACTGCGATACCTATACATTTATGCATAAACTCACGGAAGATTGAAAGAAGGTGTAGTCACATATGCGCAGACGGCACAGACGTAAAAAATGGATTTTCCTTTCCTTTCTGGCGGTGCTTGTGACACTGCCTGCGGCAGCGGCTTTTCCCAGAGACGACAGCATCGTCCGTCCAATGGCTGCCTTTGAACAAGATGTACGCCATGCGGACATTGAGCCATGGTATGATCAGACGGAACAGGAGGACTTATGGAATGTGGCATCAGACGGCTATGGCTGGCAGGAGGAAGATGCGCTTTCTGAAACCGCTGAACAGACGCCCTCGGAAAATCCAGGCAAAAAGCCCTATCCCCAGCAGTGGAATATTTCGGATGGAACTTCGATTGAACGAACCATGTACGGGACGTATTCCGGTACACGGTTTTTCAGTCTTGCCACCGCAGGACAGGTACAAAATAAGACTTCTCATTCCAACAGCGAGCTGTTTGAGGAGAGTAAAAAAGCGCCTGCTTTTACCATGGATGACACCAGCGAGCCGCAGGTGCTGATCATGCATACCCATACCACAGAATCCTTTGAGCCCTATGTCCGCACCGGATTCGATGCCAGCTTCAACTACCGGACGACTGACCCGGCGTATAATATGGTTTCTGTTGGAGATGCTATTACAGAACAGCTGGAAGCCGCTGGGATTGGTGTAATACATGATGCCACCATTCACGATTATCCCTCCTACAACGGCTCCTATGACCGCAGCGCCGAAACTGTCCGCAAAAATCTGGCGCAATATCCCAGTATCAAAGTGGTGCTGGACATTCATCGGGATGCCATTCAGCAGGAGAATACCCTGGTGCAGCCCATTGTTGAGGTGAACGGCAAGGAGGCAGCACAGGTCATGATCATCTCGGGCTGTGACGACGGCACCATGAACATGCCGAATTATATGCAGAATTTTCATTTTGCCTGTCTGCTGCAAGGAAATATGGAAAGCATGTTTCCCGGTCTGACACGCCCCATCCTGTTTGATTACCGGCATTATAATCAGGATCTCACCACCGGCAGCCTTCTCATGGAAGTGGGTACACACGGAAACACGCTGGAACAAGCACAGTATGCCGGAGAATTGATCGGGAAGGCACTGGCGCAGACCCTGCTGAAATTGCAAAAATAGGCATAAACGGAGTCCCGTGTATGTTTTTGGAAACGAGTTTTACGATATGAAAAAAAGATCCATCCAAAATAAAAAACACAGAAAATACAGAATGACAGCATTTTTGCTGTATCTGATTTTCTGTGGTTTTCTCTGGTGTTTTTTAGTGGCAGAAACAAGATCGTACAATCGGCTCACCCACGAGCCGGCAGCCATGGTGCAATTGGTCATCCAGCCAGATGCGACAGCAGAACTGCATCTGGCGGACAGGATGTTTCAATGGCGTATGCCAAATCTCTCTGAAAGCTGGTGCTTTTTGAGCTGCGTGCTGCCGAATCTTCCGGGGAGCACTGCCATCTGGACATGGCGTGATCTGACTTACGATGAAAAGCCTTCTTCCTGATGGCAAAACCCTATGTGCGGATTTCTGCGCAAAATTTGGGTGAAAACAGGAAAAAAGCCGCAAGCCAACTGTCGCCCAGCAAGGACTTTGGATACCGACTGCAGCAAAATCAGCCGAAAAGACGTGCGCAAATTTCTATGTGAATCGATTCTTGGAAGTATCAAAAAAATCGGTTTGCAGCAAAGGCACATATTTTCTTCTATTCTGATAAAACTGATTCAATTCACCCCGGTAGACAAGGGTGGCATTGGGCAGATGCCGGAAGTCATCGGGTGTATAAAGCGAGGGTTGTTTTTCCAATTCCATGCCTACATGCTGAAGCAGATTGGCAACAAATTCCGCACAATGCATCTTTTCCTTTCTGGTCCAGCGGATGTGCAGAAAGGTGGAGAAAAGCCCCAGAAAATTATAAGAATAACAGGTGCGGAACGCCTTGAAGTAGTCGATATATTCCAAAAACTTCTGCTTTTCCTCTGGTGTAATGGGTACGGCATAAATTTCGCAGGGAATGTGATGAAACAACCCGAATGTCCCGGCACCGATCATTTCACGATTAAAGGTTGCCGGCAAGGGATAGCGGGTATTGTTCCGGGAAAAGCTGTACAGCTCATCCAGCGTCAGATCGACTGCCACAGAGGCGTGATTATAAGGCTTGCGGGTAAACAGCTTGATACATCTGGATACTTTTGTTCCGGATTGACTGAGTACAATGTAAAAATATCCCTGCAAAGCGTTCCCTCCTGGTGCAAATTCCGAAAAAATTTTCGTTTTCTAAAAATAATTATAACATAAGTGCTTGCTTTTTTCAAGGGAGTATGGTATAATTATAGATGCAAAATTGTGCTAATGTCTGAAATTTGGTGATTTGCACAAATCCACTGTTATGTACTTGTGGATTTTCACAGTGCATCTGAGATGCGCCTGTAGCTCAGCTGGATAGAGTGTCAGACTCCGACTCTGAAGGTCGTGCGTTCGAATCGCATCAGGCGTACCATTCCAAGTCTCCGCCGTATACGGGGCATTAGCGCAGTTGGGAGCGCGTTACATTCGCATTGTAAAGGTCATGGGTTCGATTCCCGTATGCTCCACCAGTTCAAATGCCCGGAAACAACGCAGTCTCGTTGTTTCCGGGTTTTTCTTTGATCCAAAAAATAGGCGGGACTATACACGAGATAGGCGCGTCACCAGACGAATAAACGATAAAAATCCCATGGTTTACCGGATAGAACGTCAAGGCAAACCCGTGCCAGACATCCATCCACGTGCGATGTACGAGGCTCTGTTATCGCTGATGAAATAGGTGAAAATATGGAACGCATCCAAAATATATTGCCAACCGATAAAACTGCATACGCACGTTCCAAAGAACGTTGGAACCATATTGCAAAGCCATTGAACGGTTTGGGACTTCTTGAAAATCAAATTCAAAAAATTGCGGCAGTGCAAAAAAATTCCCATGTGGATATTTCCCATCGGGCAGCCGTTATTATGTGCGCCGACAACGGGGTTACGAAGGAAAATGTCACGCAGTCTGATAGTTCTGTCACTGCGATTTGTGCGGAGAATATTGCCGCGGGTAATGCAAGCATCAACAAGCTTGCCGAGGTATTTAAAGCGGAAGTTGTGACGGTGGATATCGGCATTAAAACCGATATGGTTAACGCCGGAATTTTAAATAAAAAAATTGCTTACGGAACCAAAAATATGGCAAAAGAACCGGCGATGACCCGTTTGCAAGCCGAAAATTCGATTTGCACGGGAATGGACATTGTCCGCAATCTCCAAAAAGACGGCATCAAAATTATCGTTTCAGGAGAAATGGGCATCGGAAATACAACCACTGCTGCGGCAATTTCTTCGGTAATGTTAGGACTTCCGCCAAAGTCCGTAACAGGCAGAGGTGCGGGAATTGACAGCGCAGGACTGAAAAGAAAAATTGCCGTTATCGAAAGAGCAATTGAAATGCATTCCCCAGATAAAAATGATCCGATCGATGTTCTGGCAAAGTTGGGCGGATTGGATATTGGAGGAATGACAGGGCTCTTTTTAGGCGGTGCAGTTTATGGTGTGCCCGTCATTATTGACGGTCTGATCTCAGCAGCATCGGCTTTGCTTGCCTATCACATTGCGCCCTTGTCCGCTGAGTATATGCTGGCAAGTCACGTTTCGAGCGAACCTGCTTCTAAAATGATTCTGGAAAAAATTGGTCTGAAACCTGTGATCCATGCAGGACTTCATCTGGGCGAAGGAACAGGCGGAATCATGCTTCTGCCGCTTTTAGACGGTGCCATTTCAGTTTACAGAAGCGCTCACAAATTCGATGATATTGGCATAGAAAGGTATGTGAAATTGAAATAAAGGTTCCATACGGCATGGCAGCGGCTTTATATCCCCGATGGGACGAAAAAATGATTGTTTGGGAGAAAATTTAGGTGAAAGCATTTCTGGTATCTAACCCACTTCTCATGGGATTTATCATGGATCTGATTCTGGGTGATCCTGAGAACCTTCCGCATCCGGTAAAAGCGATCGGAAATTGCATCGCACGGTTTGAGAAATTCACACGAAAACATTTTGCCGATCATTTGCGGACAGGAGGATTTTTTCTGGCGGCTTCTGTTCTGATCATTATTTCGGGAATCGCTTTCTTGATTTTATTGGCGGCATATCAAATCCATTTTTGGTTCGGAATGGCGGTGGAAAGCGTGATGTGTTATTATCTAATCGCACCAAAATGTTTGCATGATGAAAGTATGAAAGTTTATCATGCATTAAAAGAAAATGAACTCGAAAAAGCTCGCAAAGCCGTTTCCATGATTGTTGGACGAGACACCGACCAGCTGGACAGCTCTGGAATTACCCGCGCCGCCGTTGAAACCGTGGCGGAAAACACTTCCGATGGAATCGTGGCTCCACTGCTGTTTATGGCTTTGGGAGGCGCTGCTTTTGGATTTTTTTACAAAGCCGCCAATACCATGGATTCCATGATCGGATATTCCCATGAGAAATATGCGGATATTGGTTTTGCCGCGGCAAAATTGGACGATTTTCTGAATTTTATTCCATCCAGAATGACAGCGTGGATCATGATCTTCTCTGCATTTTTCCTGCGATTGGACAGTAAAAACGCATTTCGGATCTGGCGCAGAGACAGACGAAAGCACGCAAGCCCTAACTCAGCTCAAACGGAATCTGTCTGTGCAGGTGCGTTAGACATTCGTCTGGCAGGTGACGCATATTATTTCGGAGAACTTCATCCAAAACCTTATATCGGCGATGCGATACGTCCTGTTGAACCCGAGGATATCCGCAGAGCAAATCGGCTGATGTACGTTACTTCGATCCTTGCTCTGGTGCTGTCGATGATTGTCCGAGCAATCATTTTCGGAGGTGTCTGGATTGCTGTATGAACATGGCGGATATTTTTTTCAGAACGATAGGATGAACGATTTTTCTGCCAATATAAATCCTCTGGGAATGCCAGAGGGGGTAAAAAATGCACTGATCCATTCTATCCATGATTTTGAAAAATATCCGGACCCGAACTGTACCAAGCTTGTGAAAAAGCTTTCCGATAAAATTGGCATTGCGCCGGAATATATTGTGTGTGGAAACGGTGCTGCCGATCTCCTATACAGAATGATACATACATTCAAGCCAAAAATTTCTGTGATTTGTACACCCTCATTTTCGGAATATCAAAAGGCATTGGCAGAGATTGACAGTGCGGTAATTCCATATGCATTGCATGAAGAAAACGATTTTATTCTGGATGACGGGTTACTGAAAATTCTGGATCATCCTGTGGATATGTTGATCCTGACAACGCCAAATAATCCAACGGGAAAGCTCATTTCCATCGAACTTCTTGAAAATATCTGCAAAAAATGTCTTGAAAATCATATTATTTTTCTTTGCGATGAATGTTTTATGGAATTTGTCAACAGAAGTGAAAATTTTACTGCAAAAAATTTCCTAAACGAAAATGTCGTTATTTTAAAAGCATTTACCAAAATTTTTGCCATGGCAGGACTGCGGCTTGGTTATGCTGTTTTCGGAAGTTTAGAAAAAGCCGAACGTGTCCGCAAAACAGGTCAGTTCTGGAGTGTTTCTGTTCCGGCACAAATTGCGGGGATTGCCGCTCTTGAAGAGGATAGGTTTCTGAAAAACACGGTTCAAATGACGGCAAAAGAACGTGAATTTTTGCAAAATGAGCTGCGAAAAACCCATTTAAAAATATTTTCATCAGAAGCAAATTTTATTTTATTGAAATGCGGTCTTCCGCTGGATGAAATGCTTTTCCATCAAAATATTCTGATCCGAAACTGCGGGAATTTCAAAGGATTAAACGAAAATTTTTTCCGCATTGCCGTGAAAAAACATAAAGAAAATTCGGAATTGATTCTCGCATGCAAGAGAATTTTAAATGGCTAAATCCATCATGATACAGAGAACCTTCTTGCGTGGAGGCATCAGATCTGTCATTTTTTGTAGAGTCTAAGGAAATTTATGGAGATTTAGTTTCTGTAGAAGTAGTGTCTGCAAATATATTACTATCACTTACCGCTTTCTGATCCATCGTGGTTTGGCTTTCCACATCCGACTCTTGCACTATAGAGGATGTGTTATTGTTTTCTTTTTGTGCAGGAGCGGCGTCATCATTATCATTAATTCCTCCTACAGAAGCAATCACAAAGTAACCAATCCAAACGGCAACTATGATTCCATACTTTATTTTTTTATCCAGAGTTTTATTTCTCAGCATCAATATCGTAAGCGGCACGGGAAAAATAAAGATCCATCCCAAAACCCAAAGCCAGGTTTTTCTCTTTTTCACCGGTTGAGCCGTTGGATAGGCATAAACCACGTCAGGCTTTCTGGCATGATTTGTATAGCCGCAATCCGGACAAGCCGCAGAATAGTATTCCGCCCCGCAGTTAGGGCATCTTTTCGCCTTTGCGCCAACTTTTATCCCACATCTTGGGCAAAAGTTTCCATTCTCAAATACATTCCCACAATTTACGCACTTGTTTTGAAATGTATTTCCCCCACACGATGGGCAATTTGTGACAGAATCTGAACATTCTGCTCCACAGTATTTACACACTTTCATAGAGTATCTGGCTCTCCTTCTTTTCTGAGAATCCGTTTGAAATCCATCCAATATGGTTGCCACAGAGGGCATCAAAGCGGCAAAAAGCCTTATTTTACGGGATTTTTGGTGGGTGGGGGATTATTCCCACTCAATCGTAGCCGGCGGCTTTGTCGTCACATCATAAACCACCCGATTGATATTCTTCACCTCATTGACAATACGAGCAGAAACCACCTCCAGAACCTCATACGGAATTCTTGCAAAGTCCGCCGTCATAAAGTCCGTAGTCGTCACTCCCCGCAGCGCCAGTGTGTAGTCATATGTCCTGCCATCGCCCATAACACCTACCGACCGCATATTCGTCAGCACCGCAAAATACTGGTGAATGCTCCGATCCAATCCTGCTTTGGCAATCTCCTCCCGGAAAATCCAATCCGCATCCTGCAAGATTTCCAGCTTATCTTCGGTGATTTCCCCGATAATACGGATTGCCAGACCCGGTCCGGGAAAAGGTTGACGCCATACCAGATGCTCCGGCAGACCCAATTCTATTCCAAGCTGGCGTACCTCATCCTTGAATAACAACCGTAAAGGCTCAATGATCTCCTGAAAGTCCACATAATCCGGCAAACCGCCTACATTATGATGAGACTTGATCACCGCCGCATTCCCGCAACCGCTTTCGATTACGTCCGGATAAATCGTTCCCTGTGCCAGAAAATCCACTGTGCCCAGTTTTTTCGCTTCCCGTTCAAATGCACGAATGAACTCCTCTCCAATGATCTTCCGCTTCTTCTCCGGATCAGAAACACCACTGAGCTTTTCCATAAAAGCATCCTTGGCGTTGATGCGGATAAAATGAATGTCCTGTCCGGCAAATGCCGCCTCTACTTCGTCGCCCTCGTTTTTTCGCAGAAAACCGTGATCGACAAAAATACAAGTCAAATTCTTTCCGACAGCACGGGACAGCAGCGCTGCACAAACAGAACTGTCCACACCGCCGGAGAGCGCCAGCAGCACCTTGCCGTCTCCTACGGTCTGACGCACCTGTTCAATGGCAATCTTGACATAATTTTCCATGGTCCAGTCGCCGCAACAGCCGCAGATGTCCTTGACAAAGCAGTTCAGCATAGACAGCCCATGCTCGGTGTGATTCACCTCGGGATGAAACTGCACGGCATACAGCTTTTTTTCCGGATCAGCCATAGCAGCCACGGGGCAGTTATCCGTATGTGCCGTGATGACAAAGCCTTCCGGCACCTGAGAGATATAGTCTGTATGACTCATCCAGGAGAACCCTGTTTCCGGCAATGCATCTGCGCCAAAGAGGGAGCAGGATTTGTCGTAGAATGTTTCGGTTTTTCCATATTCCGAGGTGATACAGGTGGAAACTGTTCCGCCTAGGGTATATGCCATCAGCTGACAGCCGTAGCAGATGCCTAAGATCGGAATTCCCAATTCAAAGATCTCTTTGGAGATATGAGGAGAGGTTTTCTCATAAACGCTGTTAGGTCCTCCTGTGAAAATAATTCCCATGGGCTTACGGGCGGTAATTTCACGGATGGGCGTAGTATAGGGTAGTACCTCACAATAAACGCCGCACTCACGCACACGGCGTGCAATAAGTTGGTTATACTGACCGCCGAAGTCCAGTACGAGAACCAATTGATTCTTCATAGGTAAACATTCCTTTCCGTGCAGAGGCACAATCGCTTTTCTTTTTATTATGCCATTTTTCCCGAAAAAAAGCAAGTATATTTTATGAAAAAAGCAAGGCAAAAGTCGATTTTCAACATTTTCAGCACCCAGATCATACGCATGTCAACCAAGCCCAAACGAAGATCCTGTTCCATATCTCCACGTATAATCCCCCCAAAACTGGGCATATTATCATTGCGGTAAAATATGTATCATACCGCAGCTGTCCTGCTGATTCCGCCGTACTGTCCGCACACAGACGAGCAGATTTCCGGCAGTACGGCACATGTGCGGAGAAACGGAGACGACTATGTCGAATCAAAACAACCAGAACAACAACAATCAGAACGCATCCCAGAATCGCCAGAAGCAGCAGGCTCAGCAGAAGCAGAACCGCAGCGCTCAGAACAGCAGCAACAATCACAGCGGTGATCGTGACGACTGCCCGGGCGGCGGCTGCGGCAAATAACCTGCCGTCACATTTTTTCTATCCAAAACAGCGTGGCTGCAAAAACGCAGTCACGCTGTTTTCGGATGGAGACAGGTTCTAAGAACTTGTTCTAGGGCGTGTTGACACTAAGCCTAATACTTTCCCGATGTATCCTCCATCAATTGAAAAGTAATCCGGAACTCCTCATACGTTCCATCGGCATCATACCGGCGGCAAAGGGCTTCGACCTCATCGCCGGCTTTTTTCCCTTCAATGGCAGCGCATACGGCATCATAATTCATAACATCCTTCCCTGCCATTTGAACGATCACATCATTCCCCCTGAGCTTGGAGTCTGCAATGTCACAATCCTCTGCCACTTCTGTGACCCAGATTCCCATAAGCTCCTCAGGAACGGTTTTCATTCCTGTCTCATCTGCAAATTCCTCCTGGGCATAGGTACTTTCCAGAGAAATAAACGTAATGCCAATACGCACACGATCCGAAACATAACCATGATCCATCAGATCCTCTACAATAGGCAGCGCCTCATTAATGGTGATGGCAAATCCAAGACCCTCATAGCTGGAGCTGACATATTTGGAAGAGGTAATACCGATCACCTGTCCGTACATATTCACCAGTGCTCCCCCGGAATTTCCCGGGCTGATGGCGGCATTTGTCTGAATGCAGGTCATGTCAAAGCCCGTAGAATCCGTGCGGATCTTCCGATTCAGACCAGAGACAATACCGTTTGTCACAGAGCCGGAAAGTCCTGCCGGATTGCCAATGGCGATAACGGCTTCTCCCAAAACCACCTCATCCGAATCTCCCATTACAGCAGCAGGCAGATTTTCTCCGTCAATACGGATCACTGCCAGATCGGTCTTAGAATCGCTGCCGATTACCTGGGCTTTGTATTCTTCCTCATCGGCGGTGATCACAGAAAAGGATTTTCCGCCAGTGAGTACATGCGCATTTGTGATGATATATCCGTCTTCGGAAACAATGATCCCCGAACCGGTTCCGGAAACCAGATCTTCCGAAGTATCCGCATACGTAAAAATCTCCACAATAGACGGACGAACCGCTGCGGCAACGCCTTCTACCGTGTATGTACCATCTTCGTTGACATTTTCGTCCGCCGGATCCAGTTCCGGTTTGTCCTGTTTCTGAATGACCACCTTAGAACCGTCGCTGTCACGATTCTCATCCGCTGGTTTTGCATTGTCCGACTGAGGAGCTGCTCCTGTGGGGACATCTCTGTGCCGATAAGAAACAATGTCACTGCCAATGCAATAGATGATCAGAAATGCGATCAGACCTGCCACGATCTTCAGCCAAAACGCTGTTCGCTTATCCTTTTTCTCTGGCGTCAGCGGTTGACGGACGCCTGCCGGCGGCATTGGCATTTGCGGCGGCATCTGCGGCGGCATTTGCCAGCCATGATATTGCGGCGGACTGTTCTGGTACAGATTTTGCTGCATCGGCTGAGGCTGTCTCTGCGGATAGACCGGCGGAACAGACTGTCCTATCAAAGGACCGTTCTTCGGAACGGAACGCGCTGCAAAAGGCGTCCCCTGCGGCGATGGCTGCTGTGTAAACGGACTTCTCTGCTGGAAAACCGGCTGTCCCATAAAAGGACTTCTCTGAGGCGCCGACTGCACTGTGGATGATCTTTCATCCGGTACAGACGGTTCCATCCACGGACTTTCCCGAGGAACAGTCCGCTCCGTAAACAATTCCTTTTGAGAAATCGGTTCAACAGGCGAAACAGCCTGCACCGGTACTGTCCCCAGATGCATGGACTGTGCCATATGATTTTTTGGCTTTTGTGCAAACAACTCCATTTCCCGGGAATGCCACTGCCGCTGAGGCGGCACGTCCATAAAATCCGGCTGTCTCGACGACTCTTGCTGCCATGAAGAAATCGCATCGACAGGAAGCTCCTCTATGGGTGCTTTCTCTTTCGGCAAGCTGTCTGTTTCCAGGGGCAGTGTCTGCTCCTGTTCTTGCTGCTGTTCCATATCCTTTTCCTTTTCCTGCATCATCCCATTGTTCCTTTCTCCGTAAAATCGTTTCAAAATGTTTCTGTATATTCAAAGACAGCACCGCACAAAATCTGCGATGCTGCCAGATGATATCATTCTATGACAAAGGCTCACATTTAGAACCCGTCTGCATAGAAGCTTTTGACGTGGTATCCGACAAAACTTACCGAAAAGACAGGTGCAATATCCGATGAGAACAAGTTCTTATTCTCTCAGAGCCTGTTCAACCCGAGGCAGACGTACTTCAAATTCGGTATACACATTTTCCTCGCTTCTGGCGCTGATCTGTGCATGATGCAAATGAACGATACGCCTTACAATATCCAGCCCCAGTCCAAGACCCGTTTTGTCCTTGCTGCGGGAAGCGTCTGATTTATAAAACCGCCCGAAGATTTTCGGCAGTTCTTCCTTGGAAATGCCATTTCCCGTATTGCGTATCGCAAAGATCCACTCGTCCTTTTCCTCCCGGAAGGTAAAGGTGATCGTGCCGCCGTCATTGACAAATTTCACGGCATTTTCCATCAGATTATAAATCACCTGCCCCATCAGATCCGGATCGGCGTAGACACGAACCGGCTCACTGTCCAGACCTTCTACGGTGATATGCCGCTGCTCCAGCCGGCTGCCAAACATCAGTGCCATACGAAATGCCGTGTCATTCAAGGTAAAGACACGATAATTCAAAGGCACACTGCCTGTGTCGAATTTGGTCAGATTCAACATAGAGGTTACCAGCATCTGCAGCCGCTGGATCTCCTGGGAAACCAGGGAGAGATATTCCATCCGCCGG
Source organism: uncultured Ruminococcus sp. (assembly GCA_947627445.1). Taxonomy (GTDB): domain Bacteria; phylum Bacillota; class Clostridia; order Oscillospirales; family Ruminococcaceae; genus Ruminococcus_C. Next base: position 20,830 of record CANQWA010000027.1, on the reverse strand, counting down.
TTTTTGGGGATCGTCCCATCTAAGATGCCTTCCACAAAGCCCTTGATAACGGTCATAGGCGTGCGCAGTTCGTGGGAAACGTTGGAGACAAATTCCCGGCTGGCTTCCTCGGCTCTCTGCGCATGGCTGCTGATCTCCAATGTGAGATGCGCCAGTTCTTCCAACTCCGTGTCATTATACTGCTGCGGATCTAAGGGGCGGCTGAAATCATCCTGTGCATACCGGCGCAGCACACGGAGAAACTGTTCCTGCCGGCGCTGCCGCACACCCATCGAGTACAGAATAAACACGGCAGAAAGCACTGTTATGCCGATGAGCAGCACCACAGCCATGAACACCATATCCTCGGAATACACATTCACCGGACGGGTGGTGGTACAGGAGAGCAGATAATACGTTCTGATATTGCTGTTTATGGTCAGTTTCAGCGAAACGCCGCAGCAAACCATGGACTCCGTCATGTCCGGATTGAATTTTCCGGCGACTTGATCATCCAGATACCGTCCGTTCTGTTCCATCTCAGAGAGGATATCTCCATCCAGGGACAGGTCTTTTGGCTGCTGCCCCGTATTGTCTGTCAGCAAAACGCAAACGCCTTGGGTATCAAACAGATAAATCAGCACATTCTGTTCGTCAGCAATCTGGTTCATCACATACGGCAGAACCTGCTCAACGGTCTGTTCCCCGGAAATGCGGCCGCTTTGCGCAGACAACTCAGCCGCCAGGATGTCACAATTGCTGGCGGCTTTGTCATAATAATCCTTTTTATACCGGCTGGTACTATAGCCCAAGATTGTCAACAGTGCAATCACCAGAGGCACAAGCACCAAGATCAAACGCAGAACAAATGCACGCCGGACAAGCAGCCTGCCCATCTGTCTGGGAAGACTATCCTCTGGCTGTCTCGCCGGTTTATTCGTCTTCTTCGGATTCAAACTTATAGCCTACGCCCCAGACAGTTTTCAGAGACCATTTTTCAGAGACGCCCTCCAGCTTTTCACGAAGCCGCTTGATATGTACGTCAATGGTACGGCTGTCACCGTAATACTCAAAGCCCCAGACCTCGTCCAACAGCTGATCACGGGTATACACACGATTGGGATTAGAAGCCAGGTAGAACAGCAGTTCCAGTTCCTTTGGTGGTGTATCGACAACCTTGCCGTCCACACGCAGTTCATAACGAGTCATATTGACAGACATTTTGTCATAGCGGACTTCTTTGATCTCAGAGGATTCGGCAGTATTGCCCACACGGCGAGCAATCGCTTTGATACGGGCAACTACTTCTTTGGTATCGAAGGGCTTGACAATATAGTCGTCAGCACCCAGTTCCAGACCCAGAACTTTATCAAATGTATCGCCCTTGGCAGTAATCATAATGATGGGCACGCTGGATTTTTTCCGCACCTCACGGCAGACCTGCCATCCGTCCAGTGTGGGCAGCATCACATCCAGGAGAATGATGTCCGGCTTTAATGCATTAAATTTGACAAGTGCTTCCTCCCCATCATAAGACAGAATCACACTATAGCCTTCGTTCTCCAGATTCATCCGGAGCAGATCGCAGATATTGGGGTCGTCATCCACCACAAGAACTTTTTCCAATGCCATAATTTCCACACCTTTCTGCATCGTAATTGATAATTTTGTGAAATCTATGGAACTTTCCAGAAATTTCACCTTTTCATTTCAGAAAATTGCAATACCTTTTCTCTATCATTATACAACATTATTCTCGCGAATAAATGTATAATTTGTGTATTTTTTACTTTCTTTCTGTAAAATGTGAAAAAATAAATAAGTTTTCGTGTATACCTTTCCGCAATTTTCCAGAAAGCAAAAGCCCGTCGATGCGGGCTTTGGAACAAATGGTTGGAGTAGCTGGATTCGAACCAGCGGAATGACGGAGTCAAAGTCCGTTGCCTTACCACTTGGCTATACCCCAGTTTGTGCGAGTGCTGTTTGTATTAGTATAGCATACTTTTGATGGAATGTCAAGTTTTTGATGAAAAACAACAGAATCCAATTTTGTGGAATTTTTTGGGGTAACGATTGCATCAACCGAATTCAGAATGCTTAGGTTCATGTTTTGAGCGGTTCTTATACGAAGGCAATACCGCACAGGCATTTTATGTGAACACGCCCTGGTTCTTATCATTCCCCCGGCACAAAGCCTTTTCTCGTCAGCAGATATGTGATCCACGTCACACAAAACGGCACCAGATTCATCCCTGCCAGCACAGCTGCACCGCCCCAGGAAAGGCTCTTCACCGTAATATCCGCACTGAACAGATTGCAAAGCTGCAAAAACGGCGCATCCAACAACTTATACCAACGATAGAACTGCTCTGGCAGAACACCGCCCTTTGCCAGCAGCAGGCATACGCCCAGTCCCAGAAAGATCCCTGAAGCTGCGGCACTGTAAAACAACCGGCGGCTGAACCCATCAGGAATCCCAGCCTTTTTATCTCCATTGGCACGATTGACCGCAAAATTGATGCAAAGACAGATCAACACGCTGATGGTACAGATACAACTGATCACCCGCATAACTGCACCGCCGATGGCAGAAAAGGTCAATGCCAAAAAAAGGCAGAGGATGTCGGCAAAAAAGTAAACGCCGATGCCTTTCAAAAAATTTTTCAAATTCATATGTGCTTTTTCCTCATAAAAAACAGTTTACCGGACATAATAGCGATACGAAAGGAGTGTGACAACTATGGAACATCAGGAACGATGTGTTCTGGATGGATTTTACAAAAATGCATCTGTCGGAATGGATGCCACGGCAAATATTCTGGGAAAGGTTCAGCAGTCGGGACTTCGGGAAGTCATGTGCCACCAACTGAAATATTATGAAGACCAGAAGGAGTCCATTGCCCGTCAGATGGAGGAATACCATATGACACCGGAAGAAACCGGTACCATGGCGAAGCTATGTTCCAACATGAGCATTCAGATGCGGACCTTAGGCGGTGCCAGCACCAGTGAAATCGCCAAGCTGATGGTAGAGGGAACCAATATGGGCATCATCCAGCTGACCCAGGTTCTGCACAGTCATCCGGATATCGGAGAAAAGCTGAAACGTCAGGGGAAAGAGATCGTCCGCCACGAAGAGGCGTACATGGAACGCCTCAAAGCATATTTGTAAAGGAGAATCACCATGAGCAAAGAGAAACAAAAAAAGCAGCAGAGCGATGCAGAAATGAAGATCTACACGCCGCATCGTGCTGTCAAAGAAGGAGAAAGTCAGAATGTCGTGTCCGACCACGCACCGGTGCGGATCTATGAGCGGCCCTTTAAGCCGAATCAACCGACTTCACCGTTGGGCTAAAACTCTCTGTAAGGACAAAGGGGTGATCATCCGGTCACCCCTTTTTACATGCTTCACAAATCCCATAGAGAACCGTTCGGGTATGGTCTATGGCAAAGCCGTGATGCTCCATCAGATGTCCTTCCAACTGGCTCAACTGATCGCAGCTCACATGAAACAGTTTACCGCAGACCGTACATTTTAGATGAAAGTGTTCCTGACAGCTCTGATGCTCCTGACTGACAAACTGATAGCAAGCGCTTGTTTTTCCATCCAGAAGATACTTGCGCACGGATCCCTCTTCTGCCAGCTGTTCCAGATTCCGGTAAACCGTGGCAGTGCCCACCGGTGTTCCCTGATCCTGCAAATACCGGACGATCTCGGCAACCGTGGTGTGCTTTCCGCCGCAGCTCTGCAAATAAGCGAGAATGTATTCCCGCTGCTTGGTCTTATAGCTCATAGCATTATTGAACCGTCACCTTTTTCATGATCTGAGGTGTCAGAGGCTTGTCGTTGTCATCGGTTTCCGTCGAAGCGATCTCGTCCACAACTTCGATGCCGGAGATGACCTTGCCGAAGGCTGCATACTGACCGTCCAGATGCGGGGCATCCTCGTGCATGATAAAAAACTGAGATCCAGCGGAATCAGGAGACATGGCACGAGCCATGGAGAGAACACCACGAGTATGCTTCAGGTTATTTCTCACACCATTGGCAGCAAATTCGCCTTTGATGTGCCAGCCGGGACCGCCCATGCCGGTTCCGTCAGGGCAGCCACCCTGGATCATAAAGCCGGGGATAACCCGGTGAAAGCAAAGACCGTCATAGAAGCCTTGTTGGATCAGTTTTTCAAAGTTTTCGCAGGAGATCGGGGCGATATCGGGGTAAAGCTCGATCTCTATTTTCTTTCCATTTTCCATTTCAATGATAACCATCGTGATCAACCACTCCTGTTTCAAATTTCTGCTGCAAGCAGATGATAACAGACCTCCCGGAAAACTTTTGATCCTGCTCCTCCAAAATCTGATAGAACATCGCATTGGGGAGGAACGCCTGCTGCGCAGGCACCAATCGGCTTTGCCGATTGCCGCTTTTCCAGTTTCCGCCGGAGGTCTATTCTATTTTAGCATATTTTTTCGGGAATTGCAAGCATTTTGCAAACATGGCAGCGACTGAAAGCCAGTTCCAAAAAATCATGCAGAACAGCTCGGACAAATCTCCATCATGGGACACCCGGCGCACTGCGGCTTTCTGGCACGGCAGGTATCCCGTCCGAACCATACGATACGATGGCAGAAATCGGATGATCTGTCCGGTGGGATCAGTGTTCTCAAATCCCGTTCCACCTGTTCCGGCATCTTACTTTTCGTCAGCCCCAATCTCCCCGTGATCCGGATAAAATGGGTATCTGTCACAATGGCAGGTTTTCCATAAATATCCCCTAAAATGAGATTCGCCGTCTTTCTTCCCACACCGGACAGCTTCAGCAGCTCCTCCATGGTATCCGGCACTTCCCCGCCATGTTCCAGCAAAAGCTGCCCTGCCATTTCCTTGATACTCTTCGCTTTCATATGATAAAAGCCGCAGGGCTTGACAATTTCTTCCAGTTCCTCAATATTCGCTTCAGCAAATGCCTCCAGCGTAGGGTATCTCTCAAACAATCCCGGCGTTACCAGATTCACCCGGGCGTCTGTACATTGGGCAGAAAGTCTCACTGCAATCAGCAACTCATAGGGCTTTTCATAATGCAGGGCGCAGAGAGCCTCCGGATAGACTTCTTCCAGAATCTGACAAGCACGCAAAGCACGTTCTTTTTTTGTCACAGCGCATACGCTCCTTTAATTTAGAACTGGTTCTCCGAGTCATCGTCATCCGACTGTTCGATCTCTGCCGTCACATGAGCCGTCAGACCGTTAATCTCCACAGCCGGATCATCCAAATCGATCAGCAGATATCGTCTGCCATCCACACACCGGGTCCGCACCTTGTCCGTGGCATCCTTTCCAATGGAAATGGTAATGCCATCCATGGAAATGGTGGTTTTGTTTTCCACCAGATTATTCACCGTGATCGGCTTGTCCTTTGTGGCATCCCGGTATGCCATCTGCATTTCCTCGGCACGCTCCTGGCTGACGCCGGAATCCAGCAGAATATCTCGGACATGGATATCATCCACCACCGGCAATTCCGGCTCGTTGGCGTATTCTGCGGCAATATCCCGAAGCTTGTCATTGACACTGGTGATCACGCTGTAATTCAGTTCATCTGCTACGATCTCCTGCATCATATTCTGAAATGTTTCCTTCTGCTCCTGCGCCGTTTGGGTAAATACACAACCCAGCACATCCTCTACCATGCTGACATTGACATCCTTTGGCTTATGTGCCGAATACAACACATGATTCACGTCAGGTCCTCTGCCGGTAAAAGTGGGATATAAGAAACCATCCGTGGGAATCTCTGCCACAATACGGTCATATTTTGTCTTTCGCTCAATGGTGTTGTCATCCTCGTTATACACCAGACCATCCACCCGGATATCCACCGGACAGATCGCTGCCACCAGAAAGTGATATTCCTGGCTCTGATAGGGGTCAATCTCATCGCTTTTGGATTTTTGAAATACCGTATAGGTACCATGTCCCACCAGAATGGCATATGTGGAAACATACTCCAGATTCCGGACAATCTGCTCCATCAGCATATGTACGGCACTTTCATCCTGTAATTTACAGGACAGCGCCTGATACAGAATCGACTGTCCGCCGCCTTCTTCATAAGCTTCGTTCGGAAATTCGTATTCCAACAGACCCTTTCCCAGTGTTCCTGTCAGGACACGGCGGAGAGTCGCCATGATACACTCGTTTTCCTCTGAAGAAATATTGTGAAACGCACGGCTGCTTTCACAGCGAATGTTTTTTTCCGCATCCACAAAAGCTGCCGCCACGTGATTGAGTACAAACAGATCACTGGTTTCGGAAAAATTCTTTCGGATCTCATTCAGTTCTTTTTTGTTCATGGTTGTTTCCTTTCTTGAAAGATAGCTAAGGCTCGTGCCAGAGGCGCAACTGGCAGTCCAACCACACCGTAGTAGTCTCCTTCCAGGAATTCTACCAGCAGCGCACCATAGCCCTGGATGCCGTAGCCGCCCGCCTTGTCCAGAGGCTCTCCTGTCGCCGTATACTGCCTGATCTGCTCTTCTGTCAGAGCATAAAATTTCACCCGGGTGATTGTCTGAAAACTCTCACACCGTTCTCCCTGTACCAGCGCTACACCGGTAATGACCTCATGGGTCTTTCCGGACAAAAGCCGCAGCATTTCTACAGCACGCTCTGGTGTTTCCGGCTTTCCCAGAATGGTGTTATCCAACAATACAGTGGTATCCGAACCGATCACCACATCATCGGGATATTGTCTGCTGACGGCTTTTGCCTTGATTTCAGCCAGATATCTTGCCGCTTGCTGTGCCGGGATATCTGCCGGAATCATTTCGTTCACATCTGCCGGGCAGACAGTGAAGCTTTTCGTGATTAGACGGAGCAGTTCCTGCCGTCTGGGGGAAGCGGATGCGAGAATCAGGTGCATGGTTTTGATTTCCTTTCAGGAATAATGACAGTCGTATTATAACATATTTTTGGGAGAAAAGCAAGTGAATCATGTAAATTTTGCGGACAATGATCCTGTTTTTTGGGCTGCCGCAAATTTTTCTTAGGCAAACCCGCACAAAGATTGTCCGGTGTTACCCTTATCTTTTGCTTTTGACAGCAAGAGAGCATGTCCGCACTTCTCATGCAGACATGCTCTTATTTCTGACACGCATATCAGCAACACTGCACAATCTTTGTGCGGGTTTGCCTTAGGGCGTGTTGACACTAAGCCTAAAACGCATCTTTTTGGCAGAATTTTACGCATACTGCATCGAGAAAACTTGCCGGGCGACAGCCCGCCTGCGTTTTCTCTCTTTGTCTGCGCAGAAATTCTGCTCAAAAATCTGCGCTTTATTTTAGTGTCAACACGCCCTAATCCAACGCTCTGCCCTTGGCCGGCTGCTCACGCTTGATCTTCTTGGAAGTCGTCTTATCAAACTCCTCCCTGCGCACACGCAGCCGACGGATCGCTTTCGCTGTAGAAACCGTCTTGTTCACCTCAGCCACATGCGCCCGGAACAGCCGCTCCACTTCTGCTTCTCCAGATGCTGCCGCAAATTCCGGATTTGGGAACACCTCCGCCGTAATCATACCATCCTCTGCATATATCAGAACCTCTGCCAGCCAGTCCAGTCCGGAAAACTTGTTCTCCAACTCCTCCGGCGAAACATTCTCACCATTGCTGAGAATGATCAGATTCTTCTTTCTGCCGGTGATAAACACATGTTTCTTCTCATCCACATAGCCCAGGTCGCCGGTTCTCAGCCAGCCGTCCTCCGTCAGAGTCTCGGCAGTTGCCTCCGGATTGTGATAGTAGCCCATCATCACAGAGGGACTTTTCGCCCAGATCTCACCGTCCACAATCTTCACTTCACAGCCGTTGACAATCGTACCCACATCGCCGATGTTTTCATCCTCCAGATGTGCTGTAGAAATTCTGGGAGAACACTCTGTCATGCCATAGCCCTGTGCAATCGGAATGCCCAGTTCACGGTACGCTTGTACCAAACGAGGATTCAGATAGGCACCTCCGCTGTAAATCCCCTTTAACCGGCTGCCGAATACTGCACGAGCGATTGCCCGCACCGGAACAGACGGATCTGCTGCCGCAGCCGCCTGGATCTTTTTATAAATCGTTTCTGCGATCATGGGCACAAGCAAAATGATCGTCGGCTCAAACAGCTTCAGATTCTGCGGAATGCGCATCATGGAATCATTGACGCAAACTGTTGCCCCATATCGCAGAGAAAGCAGGATATCACAGGTAAAGCAGTATACATGGTGAATGGGCAGCACGGTCAGCAGCACATCCTCTGTAGAGCTTTCGTCATCCTGACACATGGTATTGTCCATGAGATTCCGATGAGACAGCATCACGCCCTTGCTCAGTCCTGTCGTACCGGAGGTATACACAATGGCAGCAACAGATTCCGGATCCAGTTGGTTCCAAGCGATAGGCTGATAATCTCTCAGAATATGCGGTATGCTCATCTGCGCCGGATCTTCAGATTCTCCCAGTGAAACAAAAACAGTCACCTGAGGGCAGCCCGCCCTGACCGCCTCCAGCATGGGTGCATAGCGGTTATCATAGAACAACACTTTGCTATCAGAACGGCGGAGATGATCGCAGAGATCCTCTGCCTTCATCTGTGCATCCAGAGGAACGATCACATTGCCGCTGCCTGCTGTACCAAAATAAGCGGTCAGGTAGGCGCTGCTGGTCAGACCAATCACCGCAGCATGGATGGTCTGACCCTCGAAATGCTCCAGCAGAAAGCTGCTCACCTTCCGACAGTTTTCATATAGCTGTGCAAAAGAAGTATCCACAATTTCCTTGCCCCTCTTTTCCCGCAGATAGGGCTTGTCTCCGTAGCATGCTGCCGCTTTTGCCACCAGATCCTGTAAAGTTTTACCCAAAGATTTTTCCATGGTGTTCCTCACTTTCCCTGAAGCTTTTCCAAATATGCGATAGCATCACCTACAGTTTGGAGTTTCATGACTTCTTCTTCATCGACCATCACGTCAAATTTTTCCTCCAATTCTCCCAAAAAGCTCATAAAGTCGTAAGAATTAAACTGCAAGTCCTCTATAAAACGAGATTCCAGGGTAATATCGTCTGCCTCGACCTCTACATACTCCATAATGATTTCTTTCAACTGCTCTAACATCATAAATTCCTCCTCAGATCATATCCAGAATTTCGCCGATGGTTCTGTCTTTGTTTTCAATTCCACGGAACAGCACACGGCAGAGATAGTAGTACAGATACTCCATCTCTTCATGCGTTACCGCATCTTTTTTGTATTCAAAGTTAAAGTTCAGACCGTTGTCCTCCACCCGATGCATTACCGTCAGGTACAAGGGCTGTGCAGCCACACCGTTGGTGTACCAGAAGCTCTTGTAGGGAATATCTGGCATCCGCTCAGAATCCTGCTTCAGGGTCATCGGCTGATAAGTCAGACTGATGCTCTCATAGCTGGCACCCGGTGCATAGTTCCGGTATTGTCCTCGGCGCATGGTGTATTCGATGGGATCATAATTGGCATGACGGAACAGCCGGTTTTGTGCCTCCTGCATCTTTTGCAGACCTTCCATAAAAGTCAACTCCGGTTCCATAATGGTACGCAAGGGGAAGAAATGGATACGGGTACCGCCCGACTTCTTTTCCAGCAGTGTCCCACGTCTGGCAACGCAGCTCTTGATGGAAACATCCTTTTCGTTATCGTTGAACTTGGACAACACCGTCCGCAATCCCATGAGCAGCAGGCAAACCATAGGCACACGATTTTCCGTACAGAACTGCATCAACCGGTCTGACGGCTCTTTTTCCAGCTGATATACCGAGATCGCAGCCTCCGGACTTTTGGAAACCACATAAGCGCTGCGCAGATTGGGATTGCCGCTTTCTCGCCGCTGTGTGATCAACCGTCCCATGCCGTTAAAATCGGTGTACATAGGCTCACTGGCTTCAATTTCCTCCGTCCAGAACTGAAAATCCTTCTGCCGTGCCGGAGAATCTGCCTCATAGGCTAAATCCTTCTCCAGTGCCTGGATATAGGACTGCATGGGTTTCGGCATTTCCGTGCCGTAGCATTTCGCACAATACAACTCGATCACATCACGGTCAAAGGCGATGATCGAGCTGGAGTCCATCGTCATATGATTGACCTTCATGTACAGACCATTGTACCCGTTCGGCAGCTTAATCATGACGATCTCGTGCATGATGGAATGGAACCGAGGAAAAGGAATGGCTGTCCACCGGCGCATTTCATCGTGTGCATCCTCTTCTTTCCAGTGGGAAAAATCCACCAGACGAATTTCCTGTTCCTCAAAGGGGACAATATACTGATACACCGTGCCGTCCTCATCCTGCAAAAACCGCAGACGCATGGATTCCATCCGATAGCACGCCTCATAGATCGCCTCTTTCAGCAGATTGAAATCCAGATCCTGCTGAATATACAAGCCTGTGCCGATGTTCAGAAGCTGGTGGCAGGGACAGTGCATGACGGAATAATGGTGGATGCGCTGTGCCGCAGTCAGCGGATAGCACTGCATCACTGCACCGTTGACGACAAATTCTTTCATGACAGTTCCTCCTTGACCGTATGCTCCGGAATCCATTTCCGGATGAATCGTTCTTCCGCTTCTTCATACTTTGCCGGATTCTCATAATAGCTTGCACCGTGACCGGCATTTTCGATGAGCACCAGTTCCTTGGGGGCGCGGCAAGCCCGGAAATTCTGTTTGCTCATCCAGACGGGAACAAAATGATCCTCTGTGCCGTGAATCAGCAGCACCGGGCAGTCTGACTGTTCCAGTGCCGTCAGTGTGGAATAATCCCGAAAGCCATAGCCCGCCTTTTTTCTGGAGATCCTTGTATTGATGTTCAAAACCGGAAATTCCGGCAGATGATAATCCCGTTTCAGAATATGCTTGAACACATCGTAAGGAGACGTAAAGGCACAGTCTGCGATCATACCCTTGACAGAGGATGGAAATCCCGGGTCGCCTGCTGCCATCAGTATGGTAGAAGCGCCCATGGATGTGCCGTGGAGCAGAATGCGCTTTTTGCCGGCAAAGCGCTCTTCCACATAGTCGATCCACTTCCGGCAGTCAAAACGATCCAGAATGCCGAATCCCACATATTCTCCTTCGCTTTCTCCGTGAGCACGGTGGTCAGGGATCAGACAGTCAAAGCCCTGCTGATGAAAAAAATGCGCATGGGAACAAAAATCGCTCAGTCCCCGGCTGGTGTATCCATGAAATCCCACGACAAGCCGGTCAGAGGGCGTTTCTGCCGGCAGATAATAGGCATGCAACCGGATACCGTCACGTGCCGTAATGGTGATCTCTTCCAGTTTCTGCTCCAGCAGCCATTCTTTGTTTTTAGAAATACCAACCTTGTATTCCTCCCATTTCGCCATGTCTGCCATTTCGCTCATATCCACACGAAGGACATCCTGACGTGGAATGGTGCGGTTGAACAGAATTTGTGCGCCGCCCAGTGCAGCAGCAGTTCCCGCAGCCAGCGCTCCGCCGGCAGCCAGCATAACAGCAGTTGATTTACCCATATGACCACACTCTCTTTCTGTTTTTTCGACCGTTGGTCGAATTTTAACATTCTTATTTTAACACATTTTCGACCACCGGTCAAGTATTTTTGCCAAACTCTATTGTCAAATCCAAAAGTTTGTGATATAATGAAAAAAAACAAGTGAAAAGGCAGGTCCATCTATGAAAAATGATAAAAGAGAGCGCATTCTTGACGCCGCAGAACAGTTGATGAGCCAGATGCAGAATCGAGAGATCTCTGTCAACATGATCGCAAAAGAAGCCCAGATTGGCAAGGGCAGCGTGTACTATTATTTTGAAAGCAAAGAGGAGATCATCGAAGCTGTTGTAGAACGATGCTATAAACGAATCATTCTGGAGTTTTTCAGCGAGATGCAAACAGGTTCTTCTGCCATAGACAAGATCAAGCTGCTGTTCCGCAGCGTCGTCAAGGAAGAGTTTTTTGGCAAACAGAAAAATCTCATTGGGTCGCTTCATCTCCACGAAGATGCCCGTCTCCATAACAAAATGAAGATCGTTGCGGTACAGGAGTTTGCCCCAGTACTCACTGCACTTTTGCAGGAGGGCTGTTCAGAAGGCTCCATCTACACGGAAACACCAAAGGAAAGTGCAGAAATGATTGTGGCAATCATCACTTTCTTTCTGGACGATTCCATATTCCCGGCTGACCAAGAGAGTATGTACCGCAAGCTGAAAATTTTTGCCAATGTCTTGGATGTCAACCTCCAAGCCTCTCCCGGCAGTTTTGACTTTTTATGGAAGCGGGAGGCATAAATTAAGAACCTGTCTTGCCATGCAAAACAGGTTCTTAGGTCAGATTCATAATCGTCCAGCCACTTGCTGCAGCAAATCCGCAGCAAGTGGCTTTCTTTTTCTGGTTTGAGAATTTGCCGAAAAGACGTACACCGATTTCTATGGGAACAGATTCTGATGTTCGGTTACGCCTGGTAGTGCATATCCGTTTCCTGTACCGCTTCCAGTACGGGAAGGTACTTCCGTGCCTCCTCTTTAGCAGCATCCAAATCATGCTCCAAATAGTTGCCGCATTCTTCACGCTTCGACCCCGGAATCTCTCCTGTAAAGTCAGCGATAAACCGAAATGCCTCCCGAAGCAGACCAAGGAGTTCGCTTTTTGTCACAGCGTCTCTTACCACCAGGTAAAACCCAGTGCGGCAGCCCATAGGTCCTGCATAGATGATGCTGTCAGAATAGACGGAATTGCGCACATATGTTGCCAGAAGATGCTCGATGGTATGCAGAGATTTGGGGGAAATATAGTCTCCCTGATTGGGCTTTTTCATGCGAATGTCATATGTCACGGCATCTCCGTCTATTCTGGAAATATAGACGCCTCTGTCCAACAAGTCGTGGTTAACTGAAAAGCTTGCAATACGTTTCATAAACTGCCTCCGTTTTAAGAACCTGTTTGCATTAAAATCTGTGTAAACAGGTTCTGAGAATGATTGGATTTGCATGCATTATAGCACAGATCAGCCGGTTTGTCAATAGAGCGCATGATGAGAAAAGCTGCTCACCGGCAAATGCCAATGCAGCAGCTTCCACATGTTTTTTCACGGTTTATCAGCCGTTTATGTTATAGTCTTGACACATCAGGTTGGTTGCCTTGAACAACTTGTGCAGGTAGACAAAGGGTCCAATAATGATCAAAGTACCCAAAAATCCCCACAGCCAGTAGTGTGCTGCACTGAAGTTGTAGTTCACATGTCTTCTGGTCAGTTCTCTGCCGATTCTATCGGAGATTTTGTGATACCATACCAACGGAGCAATCTGAAAGGTGATAGGTGCCACCAGAAAAAACAGCAGACAATAGTGCATGGTCTTTTTGCCGTCATACCGGGATGCAACGATATTGATATCATTGGAAACCGAGGACAACACCACGATGCCATAGATGCCGAAGGTGATTAAAGACAACAGAATAAACTTGACCAAACCCTTGTTGGTTTTCAGCTGACCTACCGGAGGGGCAGATCCCGGATAAGCAGGTGTCTGATACACGGGAACAGCTGGTGCAGCCGGTGCAGTTGGTGCAGCCGGTGTCTCAGTAACCGTTTCCACGGTATTAGTGGCTGCATGCATTTCTTCGCTCATAACGAATCCTCCTAAATTCAATGATACAGACATTATACCATATTTCAAATATTTTGTCAATATCTGAACAAAAATGCCTCTAAAAATCAAATTTTGGAGATTTTTGGAATAAAAATGATCTTTTAGGCGTTCCCTCAGTTGAAAAGAAAAACCCCGATATTCAGATATACAGCAAATGCTGTCCACAGCAGATAAGGAACGTTTATATAAGCCGCAGCCGGACGAATTTTCCAAAAAGCGATTATCATCGTAATCACCAGCAGCAGCAAAAGCAGGATCACGGCAACAGAAAGCGGTATCAGCCGCAATCGGAAAAACACCACGCTCCACAAGAAATTCACAAACAGCTGCACCCCATAGATCCAAAACGCCTTTTTCTTTTCCCTGTGTTCTGCACCGGACGTTTCTATCAGAAAGACAGACAAACCCATCAAGGCATAGAGGATCACCCAGATCACCGGAAAAACCCAGCCGGGCGGCGAAAAAGGCGGCTTTGCCAGATCCTGATAAAAAGAAAAGGAGTGCTTCGAGATCAGTCCTGCAAATGCACCGACCAGTTCTGCTGAAACAATATGGATCAATAGTTCCGTGATTTGTTTTCTTTTCATAAGGGATTCTCCTTTGTCATTTTATTGCTCCGCCAATTAAAGCTTGCCAGTCCAGGTGCAGGCGAAAATGGATGGCAAGGTTTCATGGGGAGCAGTGGTTTAGGGCGTGTTGACACGCCCTAGGCAACACCGCACAAAGACCGCCTGGCTTTATTTATTTTATGTGCCGTATTTTGATTTATGACCGATATTCTCTCAGATTCTGTTCCGTATCGCAGAACCGGCAGATTTTGGAATGGATTTTTAAAAGAAATCATCAGCAAGAATGCCGCATTCTGTACAATAAAACAAATTCCTCCGCCATGAAAACCGTTGGAAATACCATTGACAAAATATTGCATTTGTGTTATACTATAAATCGTATTAATATACCAACATCGAAAAAGGCGGTAAAATCATGGGAATATTCAGCAAAGTATTCGGTTCCTACAGCACACGTGAACTGGCTCGCATCGAACCGTTAAAAAACAAAGTTCTCGCTCTCAGCGAAGAATATCAAGCACTCTCTGATGCTGACCTGAAGGAAAAAACCAATGAATTCCGGGAACGTCTGGAAAACGGCGAGACTCTGGAGAGCATAGAAGCAGAGGCTCTGGCTACCGTCCGTGAAGCTGCTGACCGTATTCTGGGCAAAAAGCCCTTTCCGGTACAAATCATCGGTGCGATCGTGCTCCACCAGGGACGTATCGCCGAAATGAAAACTGGTGAAGGTAAAACACTGGTTGCCTGCGTAGCAGCCTATCTCAATGCCCTTCCCGGAAAAGGTGTGCATGTTGTCACCGTCAATGATTATCTGGCAAAGACACAGTCCGACGAAATGGGCAAGGTACTGCGTTTCCTGGGGTTGACTGTCGGCTGTATTCTCCACGGTTTGACCAACGACCAGCGACGTGAAGCATATAACTGCGATGTCACCTACGGTACAAACAACGAGCTGGGCTTTGACTACCTTCGTGACAACATGGTCATCTACAAAAAGGACAAAGTTCAGCGTGAACATAACTTCGCCATCGTAGACGAGGTGGACTCCATCCTCATCGACGAAGCAAGAACGCCTCTGATCATCTCCGGTCAGGGCGACAAATCCACTGCCCTTTACGGCGTTGTGGACAAATTCGCCAAAAAGCTCACCGCTGCCACTGTCGTTGAAATGGATGACAAGCAGGATCAGGAAGAACTGAACGAAAATGCGGACTACATCGTAGACGAAAAGGCAAAGACTGCTACCATCACACGCCGCGGTGTGAAAAAGGCAGAGGAATATTTTGCGGTTGAAAACCTGATGGATCCCGAGAACATGACCCTGCTGCACCATGTCAATCAGGCGCTGAAAGCAAACGGCGTGATGCGCAAGGACATCGACTATATTGTTGAGGACGGTGAGGTCATCATCATCGACGAGTTTACCGGCCGTAAAATGCTGGGACGCCGCTTCAACGACGGTCTGCACCAGGCGATTGAAGCCAAAGAAAACGTAAAGGTTGCGCAGGAATCCAAAACACTGGCAACTATCACCTTCCAGAATTACTTCCGCCTGTACAACAAACTCTCCGGTATGACTGGTACGGCGATGACAGAGGAAGATGAATTCCGTGAGATCTATAAGCTGGACGTTATCGCCATCCCCACCAACCGTCCCGTACAGCGTATCGACCATACCGACGTGATCTACCGCACGGAAAAGGGGAAATACAAAGCCATCATCGAACAGATCGCCGCATGTCACGAAAAAGGACAACCGGTTCTGGTAGGCACCATCTCCATTGAAAAATCCGAGCTGCTCTCCGCTATGCTGAAAAATAAAGGCATCAAGCACGAGGTGCTGAACGCCAAGTATCACGCCAAGGAAGCAGAAATCGTAGCACAGGCTGGTAAACTGGGAGCTGTAACCATTGCTACCAACATGGCTGGTCGTGGTACCGATATCATGCTGGGCGGTAACGCAGAATTTTTGGCAAAGGCAGAAATGCGCAAGCGTGATTACCCCGAGGAAATCATCACCGAAGCCATCGGCTATGCAGATACGGACGATGAAGAAGTTCTGGCGGCAAGAGCTGTTTATCAGGATCTGTACAAAAAATTCGGCGAAGAGGTCAAGGAAAAAGCTGTTACTGTCAAGGAAGCCGGCGGTCTGTACATCCTGGGTACAGAGCGTCATGAATCCCGCCGTATCGACAACCAGCTCCGCGGTCGTTCCGGCCGTCAGGGTGATGAAGGCGAAAGCCGCTTCTTCCTGTCTGTTGAGGACGATCTGATGCGTATTTTTGCCGGCGATCGTCTGGAAAATATGATGCGGACACTGAATGTGGACGAGGATACCCCCATCGAAAGCAAAACGCTGACCAAAATTATCGAATCCTCTCAACGCAAGGTAGAAGGACGTAACTTTAATATCCGTAAGAACGTCCTGAATTACGATGACGTGATGAACACCCAGCGTGAGATCATCTACAAGCAGCGTGGACAGGTTCTGGACGGCGAGGATATTCACGACAGCATCGACAAGATGTTCGGCGAACTGATAGAATCTACCGTCAAGCAGTATATTAACGAGGAAGAGACGGATCACAACCAGTGGAATCTCATTGGTCTGCGGGATCACTTCCTGGGCTGGATCACAGATGAGGACGACCTGGACTATGACGAAGAAGATCTGGCTGCATTGACTGTGGAGGATATCATCGAAGCGCTGACAGAAAAGGCAAAGAGTTTGTACAGCGCCAAAGAAGAGGAATACGGTTCTGAGATCATGCGTGAGTTAGAACGTGTGATTCTGCTGAAGGTGGTAGACACCAAGTGGATGGCACACATCGACGATATGAATGAGTTAAAAAAGGGAATTGGTCTCCGTGCCTATGGACAGCAGAATCCGGTTGTCGAATATCGTTATGAAGGCTTTGAAATGTTCGATGCTATGGTGGATTCCATTCGTGAGGACACCGTCCGGATGCTTCTGACAGTCCGCATCCAGAGCAACCAGGCACCCCAGCGTGAACAGGTTGCCAAACCGGACGCACCCAATGCCGGTGCAGATGACGGCAGCTTTGCCGGACAGCAGCGCCGAAATCCCAACAGAAAGCGGAAGTAAGGAACTGTCTTTGCCAAAATCTGCCGGAAAGGCGTGTGCATCTTCTTGTGAAGACAGGTCCTGATTCTGACGAAAGAATCACAATTGCAGACAGGGCATGGCGGTTTCGCTGTGCCCTGCTGTTTTGACGGAGGAAATCACAGTGGAAACCGGTTATGAAACCTTTTCCTTTTACTACGACCAATTAACCAAAAATGTCCATTATCCCGCACGGGCAGCCTATCTGGACAGTCTGATCCGGCAGCATCTGCGTTCTGAAGGAAACGTCCTCCTGGATCTCGCCTGCGGAACAGGCAGCATGTCAGAAGAAATGGCAAGGCTTGGCTATGACGTGATCGGCGTGGACTTTTCCTGCGGTATGCTAAACCAGGCAATGGAGAAAAAACTCGACCACGGCTTGCCAATCCAGTACGTCCAGCAGGATATGCGTCAGCTGGAACTTTATGGAACCGTAGATATTACCATTTGTATGCTGGACAGCCTGAATCATCTGGACAGCTTCTCAGAAGTCGAACAGGTATTCCGCCGTGTGTTTGAGGCAACCGAACCGGGCGGACTGTTTCTCTTTGATATGAATACCATCTATAAACATCAACAGCTGTTGGCAAATCAGATCTATCTCTACGAAACTGATGCGGTCTATTGTGTATGGGAAAATGCCATCCAAGAGAACGGCGTCACTGTAAAGATTACCTTGCAGCTGTTCCAGCTGGAAGCAGACGGCAAATACACCCGGCAGGAGGAACACATCACAGAACACGCCTACCCGCCGGAACAGGTACAGACTGCCCTGGAAAACTGTGGGTTTCATGTGCTGGGCATC
Organism: uncultured Ruminococcus sp.; assembly: GCA_947627445.1. Taxonomy (GTDB): domain Bacteria; phylum Bacillota; class Clostridia; order Oscillospirales; family Ruminococcaceae; genus Ruminococcus_C. The sequence goes on along the minus strand of CANQWA010000027.1, from coordinate 2,661 downwards.
TATCACGCAGATACAGAAGAACCCCTTCATGGGGACAGCCAGCGGATGATGGTCGTTGCCAGAAAGGGAGAATAAAATATGGGAATTTTAAAACGAGCCATTGCCAAAGATGCATCTGTTGTGGCGTATGCCATAGACGCCACCGACATCGTAGCAGAAATCGAACGCATCCACCAGACATCAGCAGTAGTGACAGCTGCATTGGGCAGATTGTCCATTGCAGCAAGTCTAATGGGCTATGGACTAAAAAGTGACGGCGATAGCGTGACCCTGCGGGTGAAAGGCGGCGGTCCTGCGGGCCAACTGGTAGCAGTAGCAGACAATTGGGGCAATGTCAAAGCTGATGTGGAACAGCCCGTTGTCGAGCTTCCCCTGAACGCTATGGGAAAACTGGATGTAGGCGGTGCGGTGGGAACAGACGGCACATTGTCCGTGGTAAAGGATCTGGGATTGAAAGAACCCTATGTGGGCATGGTACCTTTGGTTTCCGGTGAAATTGCAGAGGATATCACGCAGTATTTTGTCACGAGCGAACAGACCGCCACAGCCTGTGGTCTTGGCGTACTGGTGAATCCCGATCTGTCTGTCCAGGTTGCTGGCGGCTATCTGATCCAACTGCTCCCCTTTGCCAGCGATGCCTGTATTGATACCATCGAAAACAATCTGAAGAACCTGCCTCCTGTAACCGCCATGATGACACAGGGCATGACCACAGAGGAGATTGCGCTGCGACTGCTGGAGGGATTAGAACCGAATCTTCTGGATGAAGGATCTGTCCGCTATCGTTGTGATTGCAGCCGTGAAAGAACATCCCGGGTGCTGATCGCCCTGGGCAATCAGGAACTGACTGATTTGGCCGCAGAAGCAAAGCCTGTCACCGTCAGCTGCCATTTCTGCCACAAGGAATATACATTCACACCCGAAGAACTGCTGGCACTCCGGAACTAAGAACTTGTTTTCATAGAAGCTCCCTCACGTCTTTCCAACAAATTGTGCCGCATCCTGCGTCAAAGAACCTTGTCAACCAAAAAAACTGCCTGACGGCTTTGCACAGTGTTGCCTTAACCGGATAAAAGCCCTTTGCATAACATGAGAATGGGCAATCATGTCTATCTTATTTTGAAAAGGGTGATTCTTTTATCATGCAAAAAGGAATTGATGTTTCCAACTATCAAGGGGTCATCAACTGGAAACAGGTCAAGGACAACGGCATTCGTTTTGCCATCATCCGCGCTGGTTATGGCAGAGTTGCCAGTCAGATCGACCCGATGTACGACCGCAACGACAAGGAGTGCCGGGAAATGGGACTGCCTCTGGGGGTCTATTGGTACAGTTACGCCACTTCTCCGGAAGAGGCAGAGGAGGAAGCCAAAGCCTGTCTGTCTGTATTGAAGCAGCGCAGCTATCCGCTGTCCGTCTGGTATGATATAGAAGACGCATCTCAGATACCGCTGAGTCAAAAAACTGTGACTGCCATGGCGGACCGATTTTGTGAAACCGTTGAAAAAAACGGCTATACAACAGGGATTTACAGCTATGAAGCATTTCTGGAATCTCATCTGACAGAAGATATTCGTAAAAAGCGCCCCATCTGGGTAGCGGAAACCGGTGTCCAGAAAACCACTTATGACATGCCCCATCGGATGTGGCAATACAGCCATACCGGTCGAATCAACGGTATTGCCGGAGATGTGGATCTGAATTATCTTTATGCCGAACTGCCGGATCAACCGACAGAACCACCCACTGATCCGCCGGCTGAAACTCATAAAACCATCACGTATATGGTGAAAAAGGGTGATACGCTTTCCGGTCTGGCACAGCGGTTTGGCACAACGGTGCAAAAGCTGGCAGTGGAAAACGGTATCTCTGATCCGAACAAAATCTACGCGGGACAAAAGCTAAAGATCCGGACAACAGAAAGCAAGCCGGATAACGAAATCATCTACGTGGTGAAAAACGGTGATACGCTGACAAGGATTGCCGCAAAATTTCACACCACAGTAGAAGTGCTGATAAAAAAGAATCAGATTGCAAATTCCGATCTGATTTATGCGGGACAAAAATTGAAAATTTGACGTAAGAAGAAAGGATGTACCATGCGAAACTGGAAAAAACTGATCGTACTTTTGTTGGTCATGGCAGCATGGCTGATTCTGATGTGGCGGCTTTCATCGGCAGACGGCACAGAAACACTAAAGGAAAGCATGAATCTCGCCCGAAAAGTCGCTGCACTGCTGTTCGACTCCCCCACAGACGCACAGTTGGAGTACCTCAATCTTCTTCTGCGGAAAATGGCGCATATTTTTCTATATGCGGTTCTGGGGATAATGTCCGGCATGTTCTGGCATCTCCTCTTAGAGCATTGCCGTATCTGGCTGAGAGCAATTCCGGCAATGCTTTGTTGTACTGTCATCGCCTTTCTGGACGAACTGCAAAAAATACCCATTGCAGGCAGACATTTTTCCTGTTCCGAGTCCATCCTCAACGCCATCAGCGCAGCATTTTTGATCCTGTTCTATTTCACTCTGATCCATCTGCTGTCCCAGCGGAAAAATCATAGGAGCTATTCCAAATAAAAAACCAACCACCGCATGAAGGGAGAACATGCGGTGGTTGTTGTTTATGCAATTGAACCAATCGGGGTAATCAAAGAGCGAA
>CANQWA010000026.1 GCA_947627445.1 uncultured Ruminococcus sp. | reverse complement strand
GTAAGGCAGTAAGGCGGTTTTCTCCTACTCTACTTTCGCTATGTATATCAGATGGCAAAATGCAGAAAGCCGGTAAAGCGTTTGTGGGTTTCTTCCCTTGAAGAACAGGCTATCAGACAGGCTCTCACAGCTATGAAGCCTATGAGTGCATATGATAATCTTTTTTCAGCCGGATTTGCAAGAGCAAAAGCAGACTGGCTCGTCGGTATGAACGGTTCACGTCTGTTTTCAGTGCGATATGGCAGCAAGCTGAACATCGGTAGAGTACAGACGCCTACTCTTGCAATAATCGTTCAGCGTGATGCAGAAGTGAACGGCTTTGTGAAGCAGAAGTATTACACAGCAGACCTTAACTGCGGAGCGTTCACGCTTTCTTCTGCAAGAATTGGCGATAACGCCCAGGCTGAAGCTCTTGTATCTGCCTGTGACGGTGCTGAGGTCACTATTTGCTCGGTGGGGCGTGAAGTCAAGACCGAAAAGCCGCCGAAGCTCTATGACCTGACTACGCTCCAGAGAGAGGCTAACAAGGCTTTCGGCTACACGGCGCAGCAGACACTTGACTATATGCAATCACTTTATGAAGCGAAGCTTGTAACCTATCCTCGCACGGATTCTCAATTTCTTAGTGATGATATGGCTCAGACGGCTCTCGATATGGTGAAGCTGTGTGATACATATTTCGGCTTCAATATGTCGCATACCCCTGATATTTCAAAGTGTATCAATAATGCAAAGGTATCGGGACACCATGCGATCATTCCTACAAGCAATATTGCATCATCAGACCTTGATGCTCTGCCTGTCGGAGAGAAAAATATTCTCACGCTGATAGCAGCAAAACTGATGTGTGCTTCTGCTCCTGTCCACAAATATGAAACTGTCAGAATCACGGCGCTTTGTAACGGTACTGAGTTTACGGCAGCAGGGCGAACCGTCCTTGATATTGGCTGGAAACGCTATGCAAAGCAGAAAACTGACAAGGAAAAGAATGAGGACAAATCCCTGCCGTCCGTTTCGGAGGGACAGACTTATCCGGCTCAGGCAAGCAAGGGTGAACACTTCACTTCTCCTCCGAAGCCTTATACTGAGGACACACTTCTTTCGGCTATGGAACGTGCCGGCAATGAGAACTATGACGATGAAACAGAAAAAAAGGGACTCGGAACTCCTGCAACAAGAGCTTCGGTTATTGAGAGTCTTGTCAAAAACGGTTATGTGGATCGTGCCGGAAAACAGCTCAGAGCAACAGAGCGAGGTACAGAACTTGTAAAGGCTGTTCCCGATGAAGTGAAGTCCGCACAGCTGACTGCTGAATGGGAAACAAAACTGCAGCAGATAGAACACGGAATATTTTCAGCTGATACTTTTATGTCGGAAATCAATAGCTTTATCCGTGAAATGTGCAGCAAATACGGCTCAATTGATTCAGCTATTTCCTTTTCAGACAGCAATCATCAGCCGATCGGAAAATGTCCGAAATGTGGCGCAGATGTGGTAAAGGGTAAATTCGGTTATTACTGCAAAGACAAATGTGGTATGAATGTGACGAAAGTCTATGGCGTTTCGCTGTCACAATCCCAGATCACAGGGCTGCTTGAAGGCAGAGCCTGTTCCTACACTTCAAAAGGCAAAAAAACAGTAGTTCTGCCGGAGGTCATGCAGAATAACTATAACGGAAAAACATATTTTCAGTGGAAAACAGAAAGAGGTAACAACAATGGATAAACAGTATCTCGCAGAAATCACACGGATTCTTGGCGTATCTGAGGACAGCATCTCTGCTATGGACGAAGAAATTCAGGGTGGTATGCAGTCTATACTTGATACGATCGAAGTCAGAAATGATGAGGACAGAAAAGCACTTTACGATGCACTTGATGACCTGTGGCAGAAAGGCTCTGTCCTGATCGGTCTGCGTGAAGCGGCAATGGCAACAGGTATTTCATACAATACGCTGAAACACCTTGACTATGATACGCAGCAGACACTTGCATATGAGTATATGATGGACAGCTCACAGCTTGACCGCTTTTATGAAGTAACGAACAAAGCACTGGCAGTTATAGAACTCAGCGATGTTGCGAAACTGATTTCCGTTCCGATTCGTGAGCTTCGTAAATTGTCGGTGGAATTACAGGAAAAGCTTTGCGGCTGCTATGCAATGGAATATGACAAGGACAGTGCCAACGCAGAGCTGATCGATACACTCAGGGAGCTGATTGCAGAATGAGCGATATGATATACAAAAGCGGTCTTGATATACGCAAGATACTGAACAAAAGCTTTGCAAAGTATGAAACCACTCATGCGAAACATATCGTACTCGGTCTTGATAAAAGCAATATCCCGTATTTTGCAAGGTTCGGAAACACAAGCATCTCCCTTACATACGATGCAGACTATAAGGATTCCGTAGACGAAATCATTACAAAAGCCATGTCCGGAGATTTGGGCGAATTACTTCGTGAAATCAAGGACAAGAAGAATTCAGAGGGGTATCTGATCCTTCTCCCTGAAATCGCACCTATGCTCCATACAACAGTGGGAGCGCTGAAAAACAGACCATCAGATTACAAGATTTTTGATCAGTCCGATATTATCCCCGAAAAGTTCTATAATATCATAATCGCAAAATGGACTGACCTTCTGAAGATCCATAAAACTGATGTCCCCGTTTTTTCTTGCATATTCTATGATTTGTTCCAGATAGTTTTTCTGCATTTCGTCCAGTTTTCTGTCACTGAATATCGTGCCGAACTTTGTCATGATCGCTTCATCTGCAATACCGACCTGCATACGCAGAAATGGCAGTAATGCCTTACCTTTTGTCCATGTACCGCACTCTGCTTCCGTACCGATCTTTTCGCAAAAGACCTGCGTGAGCTCTGCTTTTTCATCCTCAGTCAAGGCATCCAGATTTCTGATTTTGGCAAGTGACGGGTGATTGCTGTTTGTGATAAATTCCATTGCTTTTTTTGCATATGGCTTCTGGATGTCCACAGCGTCGTTGCCATTGACATATATCTCATCGGGAATGTCAATGATAAAGTAACACTTGATATTTGGCAGATACTGCATCAGGTCACGCAGTTGTTTGCGAATACTTTCCGCACGTTCCAGCGAGAAATTATCGTAAAGATAATCGCAGTTTATCATGCTTTGTATAAGTTGTTCATTTTGCACAACAGCAGGAATCGTTTTGAGTTTCAGCAATTCTTTCATCCGGGCGGTTATCTCACCTGATACATTGACAAAGCCGTTTCTTATCTTCATCGGGTCTTTGCCCTCGTCGATCTTCTGCTTGAATTCATCTTCAATAACATAGATCAGCATATCAAATGATTTTACCTTCATGTGCGCCTTTTCGGACGGCAGCAGCGCAAGAATATGCGTTTCAATTTCTTTTTGCTGATCGTCGGTAATATGATCCCAGTTCTCAGCAGTTCTGTATTTGCTGACAAATGCCATGTTATATTGCACTTCTACAACATCGTTGTTGAGAGAGCGAAGTTCGCCCACAAAATGGTCGTGCAGTTCAGTCATATAACGTTCTTCAAAGGCGGTACGCTTTTTGGATTCCTGCAATCCTTTGAGTATACTGAGCCGCCTTTTATTGATATTATAGGTCTGTGAATGTATTTCGTAGGATTTTTTATCGGATCTCGTATCAGACCAGTTGCCCTTCGAGTTGAAATATTCAAAATTGTCGAAGTAGTCGAAAATCAGGAAACCACGCTTATCCTCACCCGGTCTGAATACATCCGCAGAAAGCCGTGTACCTCTGCCGATCATTTGCAGGAATTTGATTTTTGACATAACAGGCTTAAAGAACACAAGATTGAGAATATCCGGCACATCAATACCCGTATCGAGCATATCCACACTGACAGCGATCTGCGGCATACTGTCACGCTGTTCCAGTTTTTCAATCCGGTTATCGCTGTTTTCTACATGACTGTCGATCAGTACGCAAAAATCACTCCCCAGCTCCTGATACAAATAATGAAACCGCTCCACGATCTTTACAGCTTCAACGTGACTGCTCGCAAAAATGATCGTTTTTCCGGGTTTATCCCCACCGTCAACTTTCAAGCCATTTTTCATCAGGTCGCCGAGCATAGCATCTATCGTGCCGAGATTGATAACACGTCTGCCGATCTTGTTTCCCATGATCTCAGTACCGCTGTAATCGGGCGTTTCTTCGCCTTCGGGAGTAAATTCTTCTTCAAACTGCTCTTTCTGTGCATCGGTAAGGTCATCATACTTGATACCACGCTTCATCGCCTCTGTGGTCCTGTCAAGCACTTCAAATCCCACCAGATAATTATCTGCGATCGCCTGTTCCAGTTCATAAGCCATATCAGGTTCATTGTTTTTCAGGGCAAACACCTGATATGTGCTTTTGTTTTCTTCCGATCTCGGGGTAGCCGTAAGGCCAAGCATAAGCGCATCGAAATAATGAAACAGCGCACCATATTTCTTGAAAATAGACCGATGTGCCTCATCAATGATAATAAGATCAAACCGACCGATACCGAACTGTTTTTTCTCGTCATTGATAAGACCTATCATAGTCTGGTAAGTAGAAAAGATAATTCGTGCATTCTCATCACGGTTAAGACTGCCGCCCGAATATACCGATGTGGTAACATTTGGCAGGAGCTTGTTGAAATTCTTATGTGCCTGCTTGACAAGGCTTGTCCTGTCAGCAAGAAACAGAACATTTTTCACCCAGTTTGCCTTCATCAGAACATCAACTGCAGAAATAGATACCCTTGTCTTTCCCGTACCGGTTGCCATAACAACAAGGCTTCTGCGGCGCATTTCCGAAAAAGCATTACATATAGCCGTGACAGCATTTTTCTGATAATAGCGGTTTGTGATGTTTTCATCTATGGCAGGGGCAGTAATATCCTGACGCATAGTCCTGCGTTGCTTTAACAGTTCCATTTCCTCTATGGTGTGAAAATCGAATACTCGTCTTGCAGGAAAACCAAGCTGATCGATACAGTAGATATGATAGCCGTCCGTGTAGTATGCGATAGGTTTATAACCATACTTCTGTTCCAGCTTTTCCGCAACAGCCATTACTTTCTTTCTGCCTGCAACAGGGTTCTTTTTGGTTTCGGTTTCCTCAACAATAGCGAGCGGACGGTTGTCTCTGCCATACATGATGTAATCTATCATTTCGCCGTTGCTGTCAATGATGCAGTTAAGACCTGCACAGCAGGGCATTGCCTGATTGGGTACGCTTACCATTTTCCAGCCGGATTCACGCAGAGATGCCGCAATAAACAGCTTTTTATTGGCATTTTCATCACGCCCATGCGTAGTATCGAAAACGGTCTTTCGCATACGCTGTGCAAATTCTGCAACGACTTCCGGTTCGGGTTGAACTTTTTTGGACTTTGCCGGCTTTTGCGGTGCGGGTGCAGGAGCTTTTTGCTTGCGTTCGGGCTTGACAAACTGCGGATAGTCTGCAACCACATGAAACATCAGCATGATCTCGCCCACAAGAAAATGCAGATTCTCCAAAACTTTCAGCGCCTCGTCCCTTGTCAGGTCGCCCTGATGCACAGCAGCATTGCCCATTTTGCGGACATAGTGAATGGTATTGAGCAGATAGCTGTCACCAAGCCAGTCAATAAACCGCTGGTCATCTATCATGTCAAACATCGTCAGCCCCTCAACAGGCGCTATCTTCGAGGCATAAACCAATTTGACGATATACTCAAGCGCCTGACGTGCAGACATCCCCGACAGATAGGGTCTTGTATAGACAAGCTGTTCGGCATCACAACAGTAGCTTGTCAGCTTTTTCAGTTTCGGAAAATTTTTCAGGTAATCAAAATTCATGGTTACACCTCTATCTTCATATGAGAATTTTTTACGTTTGTCTGATTGACCATAGCATACTGCATGGTCGCGTCGATCTGTGAATGTGTTTCAATGTACCAACATCCCTGCGACCCTGATATTATTCTATGTAAATCTCTTTTATGATTTTCTCTGCATTGACCTTTCCCAGATAAACCGGATTGATTGCTTTTTTGGTGTATTGAAAAGGCGTATTGACAGTGATATCTATTAGAAATCTTTCAAAAAATTGCTCCCAGCTGAAATGCTCAGCACTGTCTATGTAATCGCCCGGATCATCAACTTTCGTCATATCAACAGAACTGATAATGCCGGATTTTAAGATAAGCCATTCAAATGACTCAGGCAGACATAGTCTGATATTTGGAAAAGAGCGCATCTTCATAATTCTGTCGATCTCAGCGCCAAATGCCGCTCCGTCAGCAATGACAAAAATTTTCTGCTTCTCATGTTCTTTTAGCCATTTGAATATTGCCGCATTGGATCCCGAAGTGAAACATACGATAGCACGATTTTCAAAATAATGCTGGTAAAACTGATACCCCGATTTAGAATCTTCTGTCAGCAAAGTATCATATTTCAGACTTTTGGGGGCTTTTTCTTTGTAATAAACGTGTTTTGCATTATGCTTGAATATTTTTTTGAAGCTGTGATATTTTCCGCTTGCCTTGATCTCATAGATTTCCTCAACGCTGTATGGCAGATCATGCAGGCTTTCACGATTAAATATGACATAGTAGTTGTCGGTATGTTTTATTGCTCCTGCAAATTCCTTTGTTTTCAGAAATTCCGCACCCTCATCAATAAAAACGATGCTGTCTTTTAAGTGCTTCAGCTGATTCTTCCAGTCAATATCCGTCAGGGCAACACACGGCTTATCACAGGAGATATTGACACCGCTTGCCTCTTTCAGCCGTGTATAATCAGCGATCATTTCATAAAGTGTGGTTTTTCCTGTTCCGCTGTCCCCTCTGACAATCGTGATATTTCTATACAGATCAAACTTGAATACAGCATCTCTGTTTTTTACTTCAACATGATGTGTTCCTGTCATAGCCACCTCACACAAATTCTCCGGCTTCATTAACAAGGTCGCCCATGTTCCTGACAATTTTACCGGTATTAAGAACCTTTATCTTAAACTCACCTTTTCCGAAATCCATAAGATGCCGTAAGTTGATAACCACCTTTTTTTTCTCAGCAATCTTCAAAAGCCATTCCGCACAGTTATCACCGCAAGTCGATGCATTGAAAACCTTTGAACCGTCGTAAGCGATCAGCAGAAGTGTTTTCACACCGCCGGAGAGTTTTTTGGGACTGATATTGCCGAAAACCGGACTAAAAATCGTTCTCTCATCAACCACTTCGGATTGATCGACCGCCTTAATGATATCGATCGACAACGGTTTTGTGATCCAGCCATCTTTATAAGTGTTGTTGAAGTAAATATTTGTATTGTAAATTGCATCCGGCATATCACCGAAAAACACATTCAGCATAATGTATCCCTCCCTCTGTTTTGTTATTGGCATTTTTATCCGAAATATTCCTGCATCAGACTATCAAACAGCAACTGCGCCTCATCAAGTGCTTTCTGCACGACAACTTTTGATTTGTTGAGCTGAACAATAAAGGCGGCAAATTCTTCTTGCACCTCTGTCGGAGGCATTGGGAAAGGATAAGCCTTCAATTTATCCATTTGAATTCCGTCCTGTCCTGCTGTTCTTTGAGATAGTCCCTCAAGGTAATGTAATAGGCAATCTTGTTTTAAGAAATATCTGATAAACTCCTTGTTCCCCATCTTGGGTGTTGCTTTCATAAGGGCAACATTAAATGACCCCTCAATGCCTTGAAGAATCTGAAAAATCGGTGGTCCATATCTACCAATCATTATATCATCAGCAGTACAAAAACGTTTTGCCATTGCTTTTGGAATATAAGTGATATATTTATCGGTTTTATAGTCTCGAATCTGTATTAAACGAATATTGTCCTCTGTTGGTTCATATTCAAAGTATTTTTTGTCAGGTTGACTGCCACCTTGAAAGTCTACCACTTCATCCATTCTGTATACTGGGAACCCTTTTTGATTAAGAATTGGATCCCCAAACATCTCCACAAATCGGGCTTTGACAAGCTCATCCAGCTTTTCAAGCTGCTGCTTGCGGTGGGTGATGATGGACTGGAGTTTGTCGAGGATTGAAGCAATGTGATATTGCACATCAATATCAGGCAGCGGAATTTCTATGTCTGATACAATTTTCTTAGATATTTCCTTAAATGTTGCTCCTCGTCCTAATGAATTCAAGTATTCCGTGTTATTCTTCAAAAACCAAAATAAATATTTATTGAAAATTGAATCTGAACAGATAAAGTTTTTAAATCCTTGATTGCAAAACATTTCCTTACCTGCTATTGCAACTTTTCCAATCGGTGCCCGTGATGACAATAAAACCGTTCCCACAGGCATTAAAGTTAAAGAGCAACTTTTTGCACCTAAATCGCTAATCTTTCTCACTGTATCAGAGATAACAGTATCATCATCTTTAATCTCTGCCGGAGTAATCCAACAAAAATCTCCATCCCAATATTCTTCTATTCCAGTTTTCGGTGTCGAGCCAGAAACAATCTCGCAAACATCACCCAGTTTAACCATTAAGCATCTTCGCAAACCCGAATTTGTACGGGTCTGTTTTCCTTTCCTTTTATTTTTTAAGCATTGCTTTCAGCTCTGCCATTTCGGTGGCGACCTGTTCATTCAGGCTGTCCAGTTCCGCAAGTATCTCCTCGGTGGGCGGATACTCCACAGCCACATATTCGGTCTTTTTGTACTTGTTGATCGACAGGTCATAGTCATTTTCGGCTATCTCCGACTTCGGAACGAAAAAGCTCTGCTCGGTGCGTTCTCTGTCCTTTTCAACCTCAAGGTTGCCGAAACGTGCGATAATGTCGGGAATGTCGTTCTGCTCCACGGGACTGCGCTTGTCATCAAGGCTGAAACCATCGGCTTTCATATCGTAGAACCACACATTGTCTGTACCGCCGCCGCCTGTTTTTGTGAAAATAACGATAGCCGTAGAAACGCCTGCATAGGGCTTGAAAACGCCGCTGGGCATGGAAATAACGGCTTCCAGGCGGTTGTTCTCTACAAGCTCCTTACGAAGTGCTTTATGTGCCTTGCTCGACCCGAACAGGACACCGTCCGGCACGATGGAAGCACATCTGCCGCCGATTTTCAGCGATTTCAGGAACAGTGCCATAAAAAGCAGTTCGGTCTTTTTCGTGGGAGCAATTGCAGTCAGGTCTTTGGAAACAGTGCTCTTGTCAAGACTGCCCGTGAAAGGCGGATTTGCCATGATCAGCGAGTATTCCTCACGGTGGATGTTGTCCTCCGAAAGTGAATCCTGCCAGCTGATATGCGGTGCTTCAACGCCGTGGAGCATCATGTTCATCGCACCGATACGCAGCATCGTCTGGTCGGTATCAAAGCCCGAAAACATGGTAGTCGTGTAGTGCTTTTTATTTTCAGTTTTCATAAGGTCGGACTTGTAATGCTCCGATATGTAAGCAGCCGCCTCACAGATAAAGCCGGCACTTCCCATAGCCGGGTCGCAGATAATATCGTCAAGGTTCGGTTTCATAAGCTCCACCATCATTTTGATGATGTGTCTTGGTGTGCGAAACTGACCGTTCGTGCCGCTTTGTGCAATCTGCGACAGCAGGTACTCGTACACATCGCCCATAATGTCTTTGTTTTTGAGGTCAAGGCTGTCCAGCGCATCGACCACACGCACAAGAACTCTTGCTGTCGGCACAAGGAACAGGGCATCTTTCATATACTTTGCAAAAGCCGTGTCCCTGCCTGCATGAAGTTCTTCCTTGATGAACGGGAACACCTTTTCGGTCATGTTCTTGAACATAGCCTCGGCTTCAAAGTTCCTGAAATTGTGCCAGCGGCAGTTCTGATGCTCGTCATCAAAAATCGGATCCGCCACAGGCATGTCAAAAGCTGCGGCATTGGATTCTTTTTTTCGTTCATTGTCATCCAGTATCTTGATAAACAGCAGGTAAGTGATCTGTTCAATAACTGTCAGGGGATTGGTCATACCGCTCGACCAGAATATATCCCAGATACCGTCAATTTTGTTTTTCAGTTCTCCGGTAATCATTTCAAAACTCCTTTTCGCGATTCTACATATAATATAGCACATTTTAACGATTTTTTCAATAGTTTTTCAGTGAAAATTTGTCAAATCAGAAAATTCGTATTTCTCATCTATCCATAAAAAACAAGCTATCCCCTAAGATACAGCTTGTCCATTTTCATTCACCTCTCATTCGTAGTCAGACATCATGTTAGCGATGTACAGTTTGTTAGCAGCATAAACCCATCCATACGGTTTTTCCATTTTATGAAGAAATCTTCATTTGACAAAGAGCCAATAAAAAAAGCTCCTCATCGACCTGTTTGCATACAGACTCAGTGAGAAGTGATGTGCAGTGGCATAAAAATAGCGGACATTGCTTCGCAAATTAACGATAAAGTGGTGATACTATAGCATATTTTTCTGAAATATTCAGACGATTGCTGTGATGATTGCCATTTCAGGGATTGACAAAGAAAGCGAAATATTATAAAATATATGTAAGATTACCTGAATGATATTTCAGGGCGAAAATAAAGAAATCGGTGATGAAATGAATTTCAAGAAAATACTTTGTCTGACCCTCGCTTCTCTATGCTTTATGGTTACAGGATGTTCTTCTTCAAGGACAGAATCATCGTCATCAAGCGGAGAAAAAATAGTGGTTACTATGATGTTCACAAGCGATCTGCCCAACTTGGAAAACCTGGTGGAAAGCACATACACAAATATTGATCTTCAAATAGAAACTAACGCTGCCAGCACCATTGACGGCGAGGCAGAACGTCGCCTGCGCAACGGTCACGGAACTGATATGGTGACTTCTTCTCTGGCGACCGGTGACATACTGAATTATCTTGCCGACCTGAGTGCTGACGAATACATAGCGGCTTATCAGTCGGGCATTATGCATAAAACCTCCAGAGATGGAAAAAATCTATTCATTCCGCTGCCTGCGCAGTATTACGGCTATATTTATAACGCAACACTCGCAAAAGAAAACGGACTGACTATTCCCTCAACACAGGACGAATTGCTTAAAATGCTTGAAAAAGCAAAGGCTGCCAACATCGGTGTAGACGAAAACGGCTTTGTTTTTACCGTGAACGGTACGCCTGCAACAACAGCTGCTTTTGCGTTTGCAACTAAGATACCTGACTTTTTCGGACTTTCTGACGGTATTAAGTGGCTTGACGGTCTGAAAAACGGCGAATCGAAATTTTCAGGCACACTGGAATCATGCCTGGATCTACCGCTTAAAATGATAGAAAAGAGTTACTTAGATCCCGCACCCTTTACTTCTGTTTCAAACTGTGCACCCGTTCTTGAAAAGATGAGCAGCGGCAAAATGCTCATAGCGTTTGATAATGTTACAATGCTTAATGATATCCGTCAAAACAGCAGTTACGAATTTGACATGCTGCCGATTCTGAGTAACGAGGACAACCCTTCGTGGACCGTATCCGCTCCAACGGCGTATCTTGGCATCAATAAAGCTCTTACTGAAAAGGGCAACGAGGCGAAAATGGATGCCTGCCGCAAAATAATAAGTCTGCTGTCTACGCCTGAGGGTCAGGAAGCGTTTATGCTTGACAACGGTGCGGGATATTCCTATCTTGTGGACTACACGCCTACTTCCGATATAGTTCCCGACGGCATAAAGAACTGCATTGATGAGGGCTACAACTACAACATATCCATTTCCAATGATTTTATGCGCTATTTCGGCAGCCGCTGCAATGCAGTTCTGTGTGCACAGAAAGAGATAGCGGATGCGTTTACTGAAGTTGACGAATACATGCAAAAAGGCGATGAACAGGATGCAAAGCTGATCGGCACTATTGACCACAATATGATAGTGGAAAACTACAATGTCCGCACGCAGGAAACAGAGATCGGAAACCTCATTGCTGATGCAGTGAGGGAGACGGTTCAGACCGATTTTGCGGTGGTAAACGGCGGTTCAATAAGAGGAAGCTTATATGAGGGCGATGTGTACAGCTATGATCTTGATTATGTATGCCCGTATGACGACAACATAATCGTTCTGGCAGTGAATGCGGAAGTGATACGCAGCATGCTTTCAAACAGTCTGTCGGCGATGATACAAGACAACAATATACCTGGCGGAAGATTTTTGAACGTTTCGGGGTTGAAATATTCGTTTACACCTGCATTGGAAAATAAGTCTGCACAGCTTGTTGACGTTACGCTTGCAGACGGTTCTCCGCTGGATGAAAATGCGGTATATACGCTGGCTGTTACGAATTACATGGCAGGCGGCGGCGGCTATAAAGACAACAACGGCGATGGCTTTACGATGCTAAATGTTTACAGCGATGATGCGCCAAAACCCGAAAACGTCAAACTTGTACGTGAGACAGAATATACCTTCCGCAGTACGCTGGAAGAATATATCATCAAACACAACAACGAGGAAATTGTGTCGAAGATCGAAGGAAGGATCACATCGGTGAACGAAGATGCGTGAAAGTCATGGGAAAAAGGTGTCGCACTGGCGATTTTCTATCGTACTGATATTTGCGATATTGCTGGTATGTCTTCTGGTGTACTGGCTGATCGTTGCCGCTGCTGGGATAACGTCAAATTTCACCAAAAACATGAATACCATTTATCTGCGGGAGATGACCAATCTTACACAGGCAAACTTTAAGTCGGGACTTTCCATGAGGTACAGCGGTCTGAGAATGGTGGCGGAGAGCGTCAACATCAAGGATGCGGAGAATTTAGAGGCGTTGGAAAGATTCATTGGTGATGCTGAGCAGAACAATGATTTTGAGTTTATGGCGTTTGTAGACGAAAATGGCTTTTATTACAGCGAAGATGGGAAACATCCTGCGGCATCCAAACTGAGTTTTCTGGCTCAGCTGCTTGACGGAGAAGATGAGCTTATTTCGTATAACGAAACATTTCTTGATAATAACATGATTGTCTTGGGCACGCGAATCAAGCCCATAAACTTTGCCGATACGAAAATAATAGCGATAATTGCAGGCTTTACGGCGGATTCTATTGGTCAGCACCTGTTTTTGCGCAGTGAGGATGGTCAGACAAATGCAAGCATTGTGACAAAAGATGGCAGTTTTATCGTTTACAACACGTTTTTCACCGACCTGCCGCAGGGCAGCAATATCATCTCAAAATTCAGAGAGTATGCGGCATTTGATGAAGGATTCTCGATAGAAAATATTGAGAACGACTTTACAAGCGGAAAGTCCGGAATGGTGGTATTCAAGGCAGATGGGATTCACATGTGCATGTACTATGCCCCTATTGAGGGTACAGAATGGTACATGCTTATGGAAGTGCCTTACGAGGTCGTAGATGAGATGACCGAGGAGTTGAGCAGTCATCTGAACCGAAACGCCATAACTATGATGGCTACTGTTATGCTAATCATACTGCTTATCTTCTGCATATATCTTATCAATTTACGGGCGCACTCGAAACAGCTGGAGGCGGCACGCAGATCTGCCGAAAAGGCGCAAAAAGCTGCTGAACAGGCAAGCATTGCAAAGAGCGAATTTTTGAGCCGCATGAGTCACGAGATACGAACACCCATGAACGGCATAATAGGTATGACAGAAATTGCACGCCAAAACAAAGATGACCCCGATAAGGTGGACGACAGCCTGAAAAAGGTGGCGCTTTCGTCAAAGCACCTGATGCTGCTGATAAACGATGTACTGGATATGTCGAAGATAGAAAGCGGCAAGATACAGCTGAAAAACGAGCTATTCGATCTACAGCTGTTCCTGGAGAATATTGAGAACATTTACAGCATACAGGCGGAGGAGAAAGGGATTGACTTTGAGATATCACTTTCTGGCAATATAGACAAGTTTGTCGGCGGCGATTCACTGCGCTTGAATCAGATACTGACCAACCTTCTCTCGAATGCTTTCAAATTTACGCCTGAGGGCGGAAGTATAACGCTTGGCATAAGCGAGATAAAGCACAAGGAAGACACCGTACTGCTGAGCTTTTCTGTCAAGGATACGGGCATGGGTATAAAAGAAGAGAACCTTGACAAGATATTTGAGGCATTTGAACAGGAAAATGTGGAAGTTACGCATAAATACGGAGGCACAGGTCTTGGACTTTCGATAGTTAAAAGGTTTTTGGAACTGATGGGCGGCAGCATTTCGGTAAGCAGTGCATACGGCAGCGGCTCAGAATTTGTTGCACAGCTTCCCTTCTTCGTTACTGAAAATTCTCACATGATAGAATGGAAAAAGGGCAAGTCTGCGGACAGCAGGATTGCTGAAGAAAAAACTTACAACTTCAGCGGAAAGCACATACTTCTTGCTGAGGATAACGAGATCAACCGTGAAATTGCCGTTGAACTTCTTGGGTCAAGCACCGGAGCGATAATTGACGAAGCTGAAGACGGACAAATAGCTGTTGAACTTTTTGCCAAGAGCGAGACGGGTCACTATGATCTGATTCTGATGGACATACAAATGCCGCACATGAATGGTTTTGAAGCGACAAGGCGTATACGCACGATGGAACGTCCTGATGCAGCAACAATACCCATTTTTGCTATGACTGCCAACGCATTTGCAGAGGACGAAGAAAAGAGTCGACAGGCAGGCATGAATGCGCACCTTTCAAAGCCGCTGGAAACTTCGGCAGTACTCGCTGCCATAAACGAGGTATTGAAACACAACTGAGATAAAAAACTTTTTGCAATAAATTGCGGCGGCACAACTCCGATCGATCCATCTATCGGAATGAAGAGGATTGGGTTAAAATGCATATATCGGACAAAAAGTATAGATAATAGATAGGATAATCTACTGGGTAAATCTATCCAAAAAGGAGAATGGCTATGTCCGTGAAAATCAAGAAAAATATAAAATCGGATAAGAGTCTGACGGCTACAGGAATCGTTATCATTATTATTGTCGCCCTGCTGGTAACGGCATACATTGGCATCGATATCATTTTGCGGAAACGTGCTATCAGCCGCATGGAAGAATGTGTAAAAACAATTACCGAAGAAGTGAAAGTGAAAATCCAGAGAGACAGTCAGATACTCAATGCTACGGCTGAAATGCTTCAAAGATTGGATGATTTTAATATCGAATCAGCCTCACAAGTGTTGCGAACAAATGATATTCTGATGGAAACTATACAGGTGCGTGTACTTTTGCCGGATAACTCGCTTCTTTCACCAGATGGCAATGTACGGAAAATTTCTACATCGGATATTTCTTTTGCCACAGAATCCGCACAAGGAGAACATATTTCGGAAAAAACAGAGAATATTATCACAGGAACGCCTATATTACGCCATTTTGTGCCGATTGTCCGTGACGGTGAAACAGTTGCGCTGCTTTATGGTGTAATTGATTTGAACGAACTCCCTGAAAGCCTTAATAACCAGACAATTTATGATGCCTCCGCAAGCGTTTTTATCATCGACACCCGCAACGGAGATTTTATTCTTGATACATACCCCACGCATCAAGAACTTGTCAATATCAACAATTACAACTCGAGCATATATCCCCGCAAGACAAAAGGAAAACTCAGTTGGGAAGATTATACCGACGATGTGCTTGCTCTTGGCACAGGTTATGTCGTTTTCCGCACACCGGCAACAAAGGGCTGGGATTATATGTATTACAGCCCTATGGGCATAAACGACTGGTCCATTGCCGTTGAAATTCCCGAAAGTGTGGCCTTTGAAAGCGTTTTCCTGATACGGAAAATGTGCTTTGTTCTGGGTCTCATAATGGCAGGCGTTATTTTCGTCTACTATCTTTGGGTGCGGAAAAATTCAAAGCAGCTGACTGCGCAGGCGGTAGAACAGGCTGTTCTTTCCGAAAAGCTCCGCAAAGCCGAAGCCGCAGACCGGGCAAAGAGTATTTTCCTTTCCAATATGTCCCACGACATAAGAACGCCTATGAACGCAATCATCGGCTACACGACACTGGTTCAGACGTGCCTTGACAACCGTGAAAAAACGGAGGAATACCTCAGCAAAATACTTTCTTCCGGAAATCATATGCTTTCGCTGGTCAACGATATTCTTGACATGAGCCGTATCGAATCGGGCAAGCTGAATATTGAAGAAAAGGACTGCTCTATTTCCGATATTTTCAAGGATATGCGGAATATTATCCAGACCCAGATGCGTTCCAAGCAGCTTAACTTTTACATGGATACCATTGATGTGGTCAACGAGGATATATGCTGTGACAAACTCCATGTAAATCAGGTGCTGCTGAATCTGCTTTCAAATGCGATAAAATTCACACCGCCCGGAGGAACTGTTGCGCTCACCGTCCGTCAGAAGCCAAGCGCTCCCAAAGGTTACGGCGCATATGAGATACGTGTCAAGGATACGGGCATTGGAATGAGCAAGGATTTTATGGATCATATTTTTGAACCATTTGAGCGTGAACGGAACACCACTGCCAGCGGCATTCAGGGTACGGGTCTCGGTATGGCGATCACCAAGAATATTATTGATGCTATGGGCGGAACGATAACTGTAGAGTCCGAGCAGGGAAAAGGGTCGGAATTTGTCATTGATCTGGAATTCCGCCTTCAGTCTGAGCCGAAAAAAATCGAAGACATCGGAGAATTGAAGGGGCTTCGTACACTGATTGCCGACGACAGCTTTATTACCTGCGACAGCGTTTCAAAAATGCTCCGTCAGATCGGAATGCACGCTGACTGGGTATTGCACGGAAAAGAAGCTGTTCTCCACGCAAAACAGGCACATGAAATGGGCGAAGACTATCATGCCTACATCATAGATTGGTTCCTTCCCGACCTGAACGGACTGGAAGTTGTTCGTCAGATTCGTGGAATCATAGGCGATTCCACTCCAATCATCATCATTACCGCTTACGACTGGACAGATATGGAAGATGAAGCCAGAGCTGCCGGTGTTACCGCATTTTGCAGCAAGCCCATATTCCTTTCGGAACTCAGGGACATACTGATCTCTGTGGGAATGGATCGTGTTTCTTCTGGACAAAAGGAAGCCATTCCCGACAAATCGGAAAATATTGCCGGAAAACGTTTGCTTCTTGTGGAGGACAATGAACTTAACCGTGAAATTGCCGAGGAACTTCTGTCTGCCAACGGATTCTTAATCGACAAAGCTGAAAACGGCAGCATTGCTGTTGAAAAGGTGAAAAATTCTCAGCACGGCTACTATTCGCTGATACTGATGGATATACAGATGCCGGTAATGAACGGCTACGAAGCCGCAAAGGCTATTCGTGGGTTAGATGATAAGGAGCTTGCTTCGATACCAATCGTGGCAATGACCGCAAATGCCTTTGACGAGGACAAGCAGCAGGCTCTGGAAAGCGGTATGAATGCGCATGTTGCAAAGCCGTTCGATATTGACAGCCTGATGGAACTTCTGACCGAAATGCTCGGACAAAATACAGAGGACGGCAGTTCTGTATCTGAAACGGCAATATAAATGAAGAGACGCTCTACCTGACGTCACCAGACCGTTGGGAATTTATCTGTCATTTTGCTTTGATCCATCAACTGTGATACCGTGTATGATCAGCATTTATGCGTTTTTATCTCTTGTTTAAAGGATAAAACGGTACAAAGACCATCGAATGGCTTTGTACCGTTTTTTGATTTTGCATTTATTTTCATGGCTTCGTCATGGATTTTCTGCCTCAATTCACTTTGATGGAATATGTATAGCTGTATTCCTTCTGGGGGTCTAACGGAATAGCGTGTGCCTTTTTTTCAATATCCTCTTCTTTATCAAAGTATACCGGTACAGAAGTCCACGGCTCTAAGCAGACAAATGCAGCATCGTCATTTTTCTCCGGCGACCAGACCGCAATACACTTCGACTCGGGAAATTCTACCGTAACAGAATGTGCGGACTTATGGGATTTCAGAGAGATTTTCTTGGAATTCGGCTCAGGGAGAATGATAGCGTCATAGTCGAAAAGATCCCGTGTCACAGGAATCACATTTTGATTCTCTATCAGTGTTACATCTTTGCCGTCAATATTTCTGGTGATATGCTCATTCTTCTCATATTCCACATAGTAGTCTGTAAAGCTTTCACCAGCTTCCAGAGGACAGTTGAATGCCGGATGTCCGCCGATGTAGAAATACATGGGAATATCACCTGTGTTCCGCACCTGATGTTCGATCTTGACGCCATCGTCCAGAATCGTATACGTTACCTGAAATGCAAAGTGATAGGGATACTGCGCCAGCGTCTCCTCATTGGATCTCAGTTCAAAGGTCACAGACTTTTCATCCTGTCTCAGCAGCTCAAACTCAAGATCTCTGGCAAAGCCGTGATTTGCTTTCATCCGGTATACGTTATGGTTCGCTCTATAGGCTCTGTCTTTTGGGGAACAGATAAAGGGGAACAGCAGGGGAGCATATCGTTTCCATGCATCGCCGCACTGCCAGAGATATTCCAGCCCGTTCCGTTTCAGTGAATGCAACTCTGCACCAAAGGTGTCAACAGCAAATGACAGATTGCCGTTTTTGATTTCGTATAGCATATGGTTTCCTCCTTGGAACTTGTAATTTTTCCGGTTTGATGTGTTTTATTATATCACATCTGATAGAAAATCACAAGAATTATGGAGAGAAATTCATGCAAAATGGTTGTTTTGTACAAAGTGGTTTGGATGACTTTGTGTAGGATAGATAAACTACAGGAGAGCCAATTTCTGGGACACATCTGGCATATATGAAGGCTTGACTGCATACATTGGAATATTCCATACCAAGGAGTTGAACCGACAGATATGGTTCTTAAACATCAACTGCATTTTACGGCTGCTGCAATGTTATTGCTGTGTCTGCTGATCTGCTGTGTCTGCTTTTCCGGCAGCATCCGCTTGGAACTGTTTTCAGCGCTGAACCGCTGTTTGACCGTGATCATTCCGTCACTTTATGCCATGATGATCCTGTCTCGGCTGCTGATAGAAAACGGCATCTGGCGGTATGCGGCGAAACCCTTTCGGAAAATTACAGAAGCATGGTTTGGTTTGCCGGACGGTTGTTTTGCGTTATGGCTTCTCAGTCAGATCGCCGGATATCCTGTGGGAGCCGGCATGCTCCTTGCTCTGACAGAACAGGGGAGTATCTCCAAGGAAGACAGCCGCCGGCTTGCCTGTGTCTGCTTTGGCGGAGGACCTGCATTTCTGCTGGGATTATTGGGGAATGTATCACAGCAGGGGAGGTTGTTTCTCCTGATTTTCTGCTCCAATTTCCTGGCAAATCTGATACTGACAGTGGCGATGTTTCGGAAAAAACCGGTTACTCTCATGGAAACTGACAAGCCCATGATTCGTCCCCTTACCGGTGATATGCTCATAAATGCCACAGAAACAGCCGGGCGCAGTTTGCTGAAACTCTGTGGTGTCATTCTCTGCTTTTCCGCAGGAATCGGCATACTTCGCAGCTTAAAGATATTTCAATTGCCGCAGCTGTTGTGTCAGAAGCTTGGAACGACAATTTCTACAGCAGGCTTACTGGAAAGCTTTCTGGAAGTGACCAATGCAGCAGAATTGCATCTGCCCGTAACCGTGCAGATTCCATTTCTGGCAGGTCTAATTTCTTTTGGCGGCGTGTGTGTACTAATGCAAGCGGCGGCAGCCGGAAGGGAAGCGGTTTCTTTCCGAAAGCTGTTCCAAGCAAGAATCACAGCAGGCTTACTTTCCGTAGGATTCTGCGCCATTGGGCAAAACATGTTTCCGGCTATCAAAAATGCCGCAGAACCGATAATGGTTTCTGCGGCAGTGACAGAAATCCGGCACGAAGCCGTATTTCCCTCGATGATGCTGGTCATTATGATGCTGTTTGTCTTTTGGGAAGCTGGAAAAATCAATCCAAGAAATCCTTGACCTTTTTGCTGCGGCTGGGATGACGCAGTTTTCTCAGTGCCTTTGCTTCGATCTGACGAATACGCTCACGGGTGACATCAAATTCCTTGCCCACTTCCTCCAGTGTGCGGGAACGACCATCCTCCAATCCGAATCGAAGCCGCAGCACCTTTGCTTCCCGGTCAGTCAGTGTGGAAAGCACTTCATTTAGCTGTTCCTTCAGCAGCATCAGCGAAGCGGCATCTGCCGGCGCCGGTGCATCATCATCGGGAATAAAGTCACCCAGATGGCTGTCTTCCTCTTCACCGATGGGCGTTTCCAGAGAAACCGGATCTTGTGCAATCCGCATGATCTCCCGGACTCTATCTGCTGGCATTTCCAGCTTGTCGGCAATTTCCTCCGCAGATGGATCATGACCGGTTTCGTGCAGTAGTTGACTGGAAACCTTTTTTACCTTAGAAATGGTTTCCACCATGTGTACCGGAATGCGGATGGTTCTTGCCTGATCAGCGATGGCACGGGTGATTGCCTGACGAATCCACCATGTGGCATAAGTCGAAAATTTAAAGCCTTTGGTATAGTCAAATTTTTCCACAGCCTTCAGTAGGCCCAAGTTGCCCTCCTGAATCAGATCGAGAAACTGCATGCCTCTGCCTACATATTTCTTTGCGATGCTGACAACAAGACGAAGATTTGCCTCCGACAGGCGTTTTTTCGCAGATTTATCCCCATCTGCCATACGCTGTGCCAGCTCGGTTTCTTCATCCGGCGTCAGAAGCGGTACACGGCCGATCTCTTTCAGATAGATCTTCACCGGATCATCAATCGCAATGCCCTCGGTAGAAAGTGACATTTCCAGATCATCCATCATATCCAGCTCACTGTCACCAATGGAATCATCCATTAGTGTATCATCCACGATCTCGATATTCAGTTGTTCGCACTGTCCGATGATATTTGCGAGCTGTTCTGTGTCAAAATCCAGCTCGTCCAGCACATCTGTAATTTCTTTGGTGGTCAGTTTACCGGCTGTTTTGCCCTGTTCCAGCAGAGCTTGAATTGTCATTTTTTTCTGTTCCATGCTTTCTCATCCTTTCACGGATATGTAGGTTTCATTGCTGATGGGATTTTTTTTCGATCAGTTGAAGCAAATCATCGTCACTTTCCACTTTTCCTGCGGAAGAATATAATACTTGAATGCAGTCCTCCGCTTCCTTTTTTGATACAGAAAGTTCGCTGTGTTTTGCTTGAATCCCGCTTATTTTACCCATTTCAGTGTCTGATAATGCACTGCCAAGGGAAGACAGCGAAAATGATCCTTGATTTTTCCAGCAGCTCAGTGCAATCTGATATACCCTGCGGTACAATTCCACAGTAAATCGTTCGGCTTCCAGATGCTGACTGAGCCAGTCAATTTCTTCGGGATATATTAGCAGATAGCATAAAATACGTTCCTCTGCACGGCTTTCTTTCAGATGCTCTGCCGACTGAGGCTGCCGGGATTCTGGTCGGACAGTTTGCTCGACTATGCTTTTCCATTTTTTAGTACGCTCTAATCGTTGCTTATTGCGTAACTGATGTATCACCTGTTGGTGCAGGATATCTGAGGATATCTCCCATTTGTTTGCGGTACGTGACAGATAGACTTCTCGTTCCAGCGGATTCTGGATCTCTGCCAGTACCGAAACTACTCGTTTAAGAAATTGCACCTTTCCGGCTTCTGTTTCGATATCCAATCCTTCTTGACAACGATCCAGTCGGAAATTGATGGCATCTCCAGCCTGATCCAGCAGCATTCGGAATCGTTCTGCGCCGTATATTTTGATGTATTCGTCCGGATCTTTTGCACCGCTCATATGTAAGATCCGTGTAGGAAGTCCCACTTCACTGAATCGGTTAATGGCTTTTTGAGTCGCATTTTGACCGGCGCCATCGCTGTCATAGGCAATGATAACCTCCTTGGCATATTGGGTCAGCCTTCGTGCCTGTTCCGGCGTGATGGCTGTTCCCAGCGTTGCCACTACATTGGAGAACCCTGCCTGATGAATGGCAATGACATCCATATAGCCCTCTGCCAGAATGATCCGGTTACTGCTGCTGTCTTTGGCAAAATTCAGGGAAAACAGGTTACGCCCCTTGTCAAATACCGGTGTTTTCGCCGTATTCAGATATTTCGGCAATGCATCATCCAGAACACGTCCGCCAAAGCCAATGACTGCTCCTCGGGTGTCTACAATGGGAAACATGACTCGTCCTCGGAATGCGTCATATACATTTCCTTTTGCAGAGCGGTGTGCCAGATTGGCTACAATCAGCTCATCCTCTGTGAATCCTTTTCGAAGCAGGTGATCTGTCAGTGTATTCCATTGATCCGGTGCATATCCCAGACCATATTTCCGGATCGTCTCTGGCAAAAGCCGTCTGGAAACCAGATATTGCAGACCACGCTTGTCCGTCCCACTGGAAAGACAGCGAAAATAGAAATTTGCTGCCTCTCGATTTGCCGCAAGAATCCTTGTGCGGATCTTTGCCCGCTGATCCGCTTTCTTGTCGGTGGGAATCTCCAGACCGCTTCGTTCCGCCAGATACTTTACGGCATCCGGAAATTCCAGATTTTCGATACGCCGTACCCATGTGATCACATCACCGCCCGCACCACAGCCAAAGCAGTAAAAGCTCTGATTGTCGGGAAAAATCGTGCAGGAGGGCGTCTTTTCGGAGTGGAACGGACAGTTGCAGACAAAGTGCTTGCCTTGCCGTATGAGGTGGACATAGTTTCCGGCAATGGTTTCCATGGGACATGCCGCTCGAAGCTGTTCCAGAAAATCATCTGTATATGTCATCCGCATCGCCGTCCTTTCTATATCAGCTTTGCCTTATTTCTCCCAGCTTTTGGGAATAAACAGTTCTGTATACAAATCTACTGCATAGCCGTCGCTCATACCGGAAATGTAGTCACAGACGGCTCGATGAATATCCTCCTGCCGGGCAATATCCTGATACAGCTCCGGCAGGTCATTGCTGTGGGAAATAAAATGGTGATAAAGCTTTTCGATAAGCTGCTTTGCCTTGTTTTCCTCCAGCTTTGCAATGGGGTTATAGTAGACATTTTCATACATAAATGCATGAAGTTTGTCGTGGAGTGTCTGGATCTCCGGCGGCATACCAATGTTTTCTGCACCATGAGATACCACAGCAGCAACCAGAGTGGTGATGCGTTTGGTTTTGGTATCACCCAGTTGTTCTGTGATATCCGCAGGCAGGTCCTCATTGCAAAGAATGCCTGCACGAATGGCGTCTTCAATATCGTGGTTCATATAGGCGATTCGGTCAGCAAGACGTACCACATTGCCCTCTCTGGTATCTGCCGTTTTGTTGGTGTGACAGAGAATACCGTTGCGGACAGCATTGGTCAGATTCAGTCCGCGCCCTTGTTTTTCAATGATATCTGTTACCCGGACACTTTGCTCATAGTGCCGGTAACCATGAGGGCAAATGCTGTTAAGAATGGATTCGCCGCTGTGTCCAAAAGGGGAGTGTCCTAAGTCATGACCCAGTGCAATGGCTTCTGTGAGATCTTCATTCAGAAAAAGAGCACGGGAAATGGTGCGGGCGATTTGTGAAACTTCTAATGTATGTGTCAGGCGTGTGCGGTAGTGATCTCCGGTGGGGGAGAGAAATACCTGTGTTTTGCGCTTTAGTCTCCGGAAAGAATGACAGTGGAGAATGCGATCCCGGTCACGCTGAAATTCAGTACGATAGGGACAAGGTTCTTCTTCATGGAGACGAGAAACTCCTTGGCTGAGACAGGCATAGGGACTGAGGTATCCCTTTTCCCGCTGTTCCAGTTCTTCACGGATGGTCATAGCAATCACCTCACTTTTTCATAAAAATCTCACGCAGAATTTCTGCCGTCAACCGCTGCTGCGGTGCAAAATCTGTTGATGCTGCATAGTCCAGAATGCTTTTGGCAAACCAGCGAACCTCCGGACGCTCTGCAATCTCGGACAGGCGACTGGTGCAGACCAATAGGCTGCCTTCGCCCACCTTTGCTTCGTAGAGAATCCCCAGCTTATGATTCCGGTCAAAGTTGTCGATCATCTGCACAATAGGAACAAATCCTTCTTCTGTTTCATCTAAAATGGAACAATCTGCATGGGAAACAATGTCATACCATTGCGGTGTGCTGTATTCCTCTGAAGGAAATTGTGCCAGCGCCGGATGCGTATTCTCGATACACAGTCCCATTGTGCCGACAGCTACCGGCTTGTTCATCCAGTTGCAGATATTGCGGAACATGGGATAGCACCAGAAATCCGTGCAGTAAAAGCCCTGGATAGATTTGACTGTCTCCATGGGCAGAAACAGCACTCGTTTTCCTTGTGCCAGAAGTCTTAGGGCTTTTTCCAAAGAATGCGTCACAGAAAACTGTTCTGTCGTTTCCAACTCCGGCATAGCAACAGCCGGATATAGCATGAAGTCATAGGCATTGCAGATATCTGTATCTGTGATGGACAACACCAGATGCAGAGCCGTGGGATTTTCGATCTCTTCCGGCAGCAGATAGGTAATATTGCCGAGCCTTAAAAGTCCTTTTTCTTTAGAGGGGACAGGAAAGCTGCCTTCCTTCAGTGTTCTGCCGTTTTCGTCTACCAGAAGCCATTCTGCGGTACACGGATCCGGCAGGTTCAAGGCATATGTCCGCAGAGAGACATGGGCAGTGAAGATACCGCCTGCACCCCATACATAGGATGGAAACTGTGCCAGAAGCACGCTGTCCGAGCAGAACATGCGCCATTCCTCGGGAGAAATAATGCCCTTGCTTTCCATAAATGCATTCAGCATTCCCACCAGTGCCGTACCCTGTCCGCAGAAATCCTGTAAGTCCAGCAACTGAAAGCCAGCAATATGCTGAGAACGCATGGCTGCCTCGATCTCCTCTTTGTAACAGGCAGCAGCCAACTGACCACTACATCGGAAGAATTTTTCTGCCTGAAAAAGCATCCCCTTGCTCTCCAAACGTTCACGGAATATTTCAAAATTACGCGCTTTTAGAGGACCAGTATACTTGTCGATCTCCCGGAAGTCCGGATATACTTCATACTGACCGACTTCGTGGGTGATCACCGGTTTTGTGGGAATTAGTCCGCCGGCAGATGCACGGATCTTTACTTTTTTTATCCCTGTGCCGTATTGGATCTCAATCTCTTTCAAATCCCCGTTTTCTTCGTCCTCGTCTGATTTTGGAAAAATGATTTCATCATAGTTATGTACGGTGCTGGGGCGTTCTGTCTGCACATGTCCCAGGGGTGCATCACACATGCCGAAAGAACCACGGAGCAGGCGTTCTTTGCTGAGACGAACCCCCACAAAATAGTCATCTTCCGGTATCATTAACGGAAAATGCTGGAAATTGTTGCAGCCCTGTGTATACAAATGCCGATCGTCCATCGCCCTATAACGGCGTATAATCTCTCCCATACGTTCGGGACTGCCCCAAAGCTCATTTCCTAAGGAAAACATCACAAAGGAAGGATGATTGCCAAAAGTTTCCAGCATTTTCTCGCCCAATCCGATCAGATACTGCTGTTCAGCCTCATCGAAATACGCTTCACCTGGTGCAGAAAGTGTTCCCCAGAAGGGAAGTTCCGGTTCCATATAAATCCCCAGTAAATCGGCTGCGGTAAAAGCTGCATCCGGGGGACAGCAGGTGTGGAAACGATAGTGATTGATGCCATAACTTTGCGCGGTCTGTAAAATACGAAGCCATTCGTTGACATCTGTGGGGGCATAACCGGTTAGAGGAAAGATCAGGCCATCATGTTTGCCGCGGAGCATGGTGGGCTGCCCGTTGATGGTAAATTCGTTGCCCTCTGCCCGGAATTCCCGAAGTCCAAAGCTGATCAGACTCACATCTTTTTCATTGATTGTGCAAGTGAGCATATAAATGGCAGGATTGTGCTCGCTCCAGAGATAGATCGTTTTACCCAGAGGAACGATAACAAAAACTTTGCCCTTTTCATCTGCAGTGATCGGTGTCTGAAAGGAGGGGATGCTGACCTCTTCATTTTCCTCTATTGCAAAGCCTTCAATATGCAGCTGTGCCGTTTTCGCACCGTGGAGCGCCATGGTAAGTGCTACACAATGATTTGCTCCATCGGGATATGCCTGTATATGATCCACATAGACGGTGTTAAAAGATTCGATCTTTATTTCACCGGTAATGCCGTTCCAGTTCGATTGCGTATCCGGTGAAGTAAGATGACCGCCTTTAGTGGGATATCCGGTGTTTTCTACCCGTATAATAATTTCTACCAGAGGTTTCGTCACAAATGCAGTGATGTCATAGATATGAGGTGTACAAAGACTGTCACAGCTTCCCACACGTTGACCGTTGATCCAGAGCGTGGTCATACGGGTGCGTTCCAGTGTCAGCTTCAAAGGTTTACCTACATCCTCAGATTTGAGACAAACGATTTTTCGGAACCATGCCTGTCCTTCAAATGCATAGGCATCTGTGAGAAAATCCGTATGACGTGCTGGATTTGGGGTGCCTTTTTTGGCGAGAGAAGTTGTTCCTGGAAGAGAGATGGTGTCGGAAAATGCAGCAGGAAAGCAGCCGGCAGCCATTTGTGCCATGGAAAAATCCCATACACCGGATAAATCATAATATGAAACCATAGGCAGTTCCTTTCTTTTCAAAAATCAAGGAAATAAAAAACAAGAAAATAATTCTTAGAACCTGTCCATACAGCTTCTGTATGGACAGGTTTTATAATGTAATACGCAGAAAGCGGCAAAAACACCTTTTTTCTATATGAAAATTATTTGTAACTATTCTTTGAAAAATCTGCATATCGCAAGGAACCTTGTTCCATCTCGATCTGTCCACCGGTGAGATCGGTCAGTTTTTTTTGCAGAGAATCCCACAACAAATCCCGTACCAACAGCTTTAGTGTGACAATGTCTGCAAAGACAGCGTCTTCTTGCACTAGATCCTCCTGGGGCAGATGGTAGAGGATCTTTCCGTACAGAGAATAATCCATTTGCAGGGTAACAGGATAGCAGGGGAGCATCCGTTGAATCTGTGCTCTTTCCACAGCCATGGCAGTGCTGTGAGAATATGCCCGTACCAAGCCGCTTGCGCCCAGTAAAATGCCGCCGAAATATCGTGTTACCACACAGCAGATATCGATGAGCTGATTTTTTTGCAGGACATCCAGAATGGGAAGTCCTGCCGTACCCTGGGGCTCACCGTCATCGGAATAACGGGAAGCACTGCCCTCCCGGAGAGTGTATGCATAGCAGTTATGGCGTGCTTTGCGGTGATTCTTACGGACATTGTCTATGAAGGCGGCAACTTCTTCCTGTGTTTGTACCGGTGCAAGCTGGGCAATAAACTCAGATTTCTTTTCGACATAGGTTGCCGAAGCAGGCGCTGCAATTGTCAGATAACCCATGAATTTTCCTTTCTGGATATGGTGTGTAAAAAACAGTATCCCGGGGAGTTTCCGGAATGACAAAAAAGGACGGTACGAAAAAATACCGTCCTCTTCCCATTGTCACATCTGTGATTAGTCCAGATTAAAACGCTTCTTGAAGCGATCTACACGTCCGCCTGTGTCAACCAGTTTCTGTTTACCTGTGAAGAACGGGTGGCACTTTGCGCAGATTTCAACCTTGATATCTTTTTTCGTCGACATAGTTTCCATTACATTGCCGCAGTGACAAGTAATCGTTGTCTTTTCAAAAGTCGGATGAATGCCTTCTCTCATGGGGTTCACCTCCTGATATCTGTAGTTCTATCTACAGCAGCCCATCAGCCATTTTGCTGACAGTAGTCCTGTGAATCAATTGTGATTTGCGGTAATACCGCTGACAGTTTATTATTATATCATATTTTCCGGGGCTTGTCAACTGTTTTTTCAATAATTTGCGTTTCAAAATTGCAAACTTGCAAGAGTAAATTCCCCAAGCCAGCTTTATACGGATTTTCCTTGCCAGTTTGTTTTTAAAACCTCATTTTACATACAATTTACATCGCTGTGATTTCAGGCTTTACATTGGGTGTGTTATACTTAATTTGTCAGATAAAGAAAAGTCTGAAAATTTAGAAAAAAGGGAGTGCTTTGATGAACTATATCAAGAAAGCAACGATTGGAGCAGTAGCTATGGCGATGCTTTTCAGCATGGCAGGCTGCGGCAGCAAGGGCGAGCAAAAGGAAAGCGGAACTGTTTCAACGGATGGCTCAACATCAATGGAGTCTGTAATTGGATTTTTGAGTGAAGCCTATCAGGAGAAAACAGGCATAAAAATTACCTATAATCCGACAGGTTCAGGGGCAGGTATTCAGGCGGTACAGGAAAACCGCTGTGACATCGGGCTTTCAAGCCGCGATCTGAAAGATGAAGAATCAGAAACATTGAACGGCACTGTGATCGCCTATGACGGCATTGCAATAATTGTGAATCCCGAAAATCCTGTTGCAGATATGTCTGTAGAACAGATTGCACAAATTTACATGGGTGAAATTGACAATTGGTCTGCAATTGGCGGTGATGATGCACCAATTGTCTGTATCGGGCGTGAGGCGGCATCCGGTACAAGAGATGGTTTTGAATCCGTAACCGGCACGGCAGACAAGTGCAAATACGCACAGGAACTGACTTCCACAGGCGATGTGATTCAGACTGTTGCATCAAATCCGAATGCAATCGGCTATGCCTCTCTTGCATCAGTCGGGGATTCTGTCAAAATTTTAAGTGTGGACGGCGTTATTCCGTCGGAAGAAACAATTTTAAGCGGTGCTTATTTGGTTCAAAGAGGTTTCCTGCTTGTCACGCCAAAAGACAGAGATTTGTCTGAAACAGCTCAGGATTTCTATGATTTCTGCATGAGCAGTGAGGCGGACGAATGGATTAGAAAGGCAGGTGCGGTTCCCATTGAAAAGTGAAACGATTCCGGCTATACGCATTCAGCAAAAATCACCCCGGAGAAATTTTTCAGCGGAAATTTTTGAAAAGATCATGCGTGTTCTGTTCAGCGTTTGCGGATTTATTGCAATCGGATTTGTCGTTGTGATAACCATATTTTTAATCATATCCGGTGTTCCTGCCATAAAAGAAATTGGTCTTACAGAGTTTCTTTTTGGAACAAAATGGATTCCGACTGCTGATTCTCCGGAATTTGGCATCATGCCGTTTATTTTGGCTTCTCTTTACGGTACTTTCGGAGCAATTTTGATCGGTGTGCCATTGGGAATTTTGTGTGCGGTATTCCTGACAAAAATTGCCGGAAAACGTATCAGTGGAGTGGTAAGCGGTGCGGTAAATCTCATGGCAGGTATCCCGTCTGTTGTGTACGGACTTGTGGGAATGATTGTCATTGTGCCGGCTGTGCGTGAAATTTTCGGACTTCCGGACGGTGCAAACTTGTTTTCAGCAATTCTTGTTTTAGCTGTCATGATTCTTCCGTCAGTGATTTCCGTTTCCGAAACGGCATTGAACGCTGTCCCGAAAGAATTTGAAGAAGCATCTCTTGCACTTGGTGCGACAAAGACAGAGACAATTTTCAAGGTCACAATTCGGCGGCAAAAAGCGGAATTTTAGCCGCTGTGGTGCTCGGTGTCGGCAGGGCAATTGGTGAGGCAATGGCAGTCATGATGGTTTCCGGAAATGTTGCCAATATGCCGAAAATTTTTGGCAGTGTGAGATTTCTGACAACGGCAGTCGCAAGCGAGATGTCCTATTCATCAGGATTGCAAAGGCAAGCACTGTTTTCCATTGCACTTGTGTTATTTATATTCATTATGGCGATAAATCTTGTACTGAATCTTGTGATAAAGAGGGAAAAGAAATGAATGAAATAGTTTCACATACTCGGAAAATCAGGGATTTCATTCTAAAAAGCCTTGTATGGCTTTCAGCGGTGATCATTTGCCTGTTGCTTGTGGGAATGCTCTGTTTTATTCTCATAAAAGGATTTCCGCACATTTCGTTAAAATTCCTGGCAACAAAACCAAGCCTGTTGAGTGGTACTGCTGGAATACTCCCGAATTTGCTGAATACGCTGTATATCATCATCATAACATTGTTAATCGTCTTGCCTTTGGGAGTTGGTTCGGCAGTCTATCTGAACGAATATGCCAAGAATAAAAAAGCCGTCCGGCTTATTGAACTTGCCACAGAAACGCTTACTGGAATACCGTCCATTATCTACGGACTTGTGGGAATGCTAATATTTGTGCAGTTTTGCTCACTCGGAACAAGCCTTATTGCAGGAGCATTCACACTTGTAATCATGACCTTGCCGACAATGATCAGAACAACACAGGAGAGCCTGAAAACTGTCCCTGACAGTTATAGAGAGGGTTCTCTGGGACTTGGTGCGGGAAAATGGGTTATGATACGGACTGCTGTACTTCCTTCGGCAATTGACGGCATTGTGACAGGCTGTATTTTATCAGTCGGCAGAATTGTCGGTGAAAGTGCGGCGTTACTTTTCACAGCCGGTATGGCAAATGAAATTCTGAATCCGGCACAGGCTGTTTCTAAAGGCGGGGCAGGTTCAACACTTACAGTTTCTATGTATATGTATGCAAAGGAACGTGGAGATTTTGATACTGCTTTTGCCATTGCGGCAATACTGCTGATACTTACGCTTTTGCTGAATATTTCGGCAAAATTCACCGCAAAATTACTGAAAAGAGGAGAGAAACAATGAATGCAATTGAGGCAAAAAATATGAATCTCTGGTACGGTACACATCAGGCGTTAATGAATATCAATTTAACTCTCCCTGCACGTCAGATTACTGCTCTGATCGGTCCTTCGGGGTGCGGAAAATCCACGTTTCTGAAGTCACTGAACCGCATGAATGATTTGGTTGAGGGCTGTCGTATCGAGGGAGAAATTACCCTTGACGGTGTGAATATTTATCAGAATTATGACGTAAACCTGCTCCGCAAACGTGTGGGAATGGTATTTCAGAAACCGAATCCGTTCCCCATGAGCATTTACGACAATATTGCCTATGGACCTCGTATTCACGGCATTCGTTCACGGAAGAAGTTAGACGAAATTGTGGAAACGTCGTTGAAAAAAGCGGCAATCTGGGACGAGTGCAAAGACCGCCTGAAAAAAAGTGCATTGGGTATGAGCGGCGGACAACAGCAGAGATTGTGCATTGCCCGTGCACTTGCGATTGAACCGGAGGTGCTTTTAATGGACGAACCGACTTCTGCACTTGACCCTATCTCTACTTCTAAAATCGAGGATTTAGCTGTGGAATTGCGTGAAAAATATACAATCGTCATGGTGACACACAATATGCAGCAGGCGGCAAGAATTGCTGATAAAACCGCTTTTTTTCTGCTTGGCGAGCTTATCGAATCGGGTGATACGGATAAAATGTTTTCCACGCCAAAGGACAAGCGCACAGAAGATTATATTACAGGAAGGTTTGGTTGATATGCGTGATCGTTATGAAGAACAGCTCCGTCTGCTGAATAAGAAATTGATGGAAATGGGTGCATTGTGTGAGGAATCAATCGCTTGTGCCGTGAAGTATCTCACAGAAAACAAGCCCGAAATGAAACAGAATGCCGAGGAATGTGAAAAACAGATTGATAGTATGGAGCGTGATATTGAAGCGCTTAGTATGCGTCTGCTGATGCACGAACAGCCACTTGCAGCAGATTTCCGACTGATTACAGCGGCATTAAAAATGATTTCCGATATGGAGCGTATTGGTGACCATGCGGAAGATATTGTGGAAATAGGCGGTTATATTGCGGGTGTTGATATGCAGTTAAGGGAACATATTTCCGAAATGGCAAAATCGGCGGTAGATATGCTGACCGCAAGCATTAACTCCTATATTCAGCGTAATGCTGAACTTGCACGGACTGTCATTCTCATGGACGATACAGTTGATGAATTTTTTATTCAGATAAAACAAAAACTGATTTCTGTGACTTGCCATGAAAAAGAAAAAGCGGAATCTGTTTTGGATTTGCTGATGATTGCAAAATATTTTGAACGGATCGGCGATCATGCGGAAAATATTGCGGAATGGGTAATTTATGCAGTTACGGGAACATATTTCCGAAATGGAAAAATCGGTGGTAAATATGCTGACCACAAGCATTAACTCCTATACTCAATCTATGCAGTTACCGGACAGCATAAGATTTGAGGCACCTCTGACGAAAAATCTGACTGCGCATCTGACGCAAAATCTTTTTGAGGTGTTGCCTTGATTTTTGCGGTGAGATGTGGTATCATAGAAAAGGGTGAACATCATGGAAAGGATTTACATGGTAGAAGATGATGACAATATTCGTAAACTTGTCTGCTATGCACTGAATCGGGAAAACTATACTGTACAGGGGTTTGCATTGCCGTCTGAATTTTACAGAGAATTTGAAAATACAAAACCGGATCTGATACTGCTTGACATTATGCTCCCGGAAGAAGATGGACTTGAAATTTTGCGGAAAATCAGAAATCATTCGCCTGATATGCCGATTATTATGCTGACGGCAAAAGGTAGCGAATTTGACAAAGTAACAGGTCTTGACATGGGTGCAGATGATTACATTGCAAAGCCATTTGGAATGACAGAATTGATTTCCCGTGTGCGTGCGGTACTGCGGAGAAGTAACAGAGGTAATACTCAACAAATTTACAGATTCGGCATATTAGAAATCGACACAGAAAAACATATTGTGACCGTTTCGGAAAAGCCTGTTACACTCTCTTTCAAAGAATTTTCCCTGTTGGAAATTCTTCTCCAAGCGGACGGAAAAGTTGTCACCCGTGAGGAATGTTTTACAAAAATCTGGGGCGATTTTTACGGTGAATCACGGACACTTGATGTGCATATCAGAAATCTTCGTAAAAAACTCGGTAATGCAGGAAATTATATCCGGACAGTAAAAAATATCGGCTATAGAATCGGTGAAGAAAATGAATAAAAAAATTTTCCGTTATTCACTTATCATTTCATTTTCATTACTTCTGATAAGTGTTATACTGATTATGGGCATTCTCTATGAATATTTTCAGAATCAATTCAAATCAGAATTAAAAAAAGAGGCGAATTATATCAGCGCAGCAATTCTGACAGAAGGCATTTCCTATTTTGACAAAGTAAAAAGCGATGAAAGAATTACACTTATCGCACCTGACGGCACTGTTCTTGCAGACACAGATACGGATTCCGAAAAGCTCGAAAATCATCTTGACCGCAAAGAAATTCAACTTGCCTTGAAAAATGGAACCGGTACAAGTGTACGGTATTCCAAAACATTTATGGAACGAACAATTTATGTCGCTGTAAAAATCGAAAACGGAGATATTTTGCGTGTTTCATCCAAACAATACACGGTCATCACAATTTTGTTAGGGCTTGCCCAGCCCATTGTTATCATTATTTTGTTGACCATACTTTCCTCTACAATTCTCACAGCAAAAATTTCAAAAAATATTATTGACAGTGAAGAACAGAAAAAGCGGGAAATCATGCGGCGCGAATTTACTTCCAATGTTTCCCATGAACTGAAAACACCGTTGACTTCAATTTCAGGATTTGCGGAAATGCTGATGCATGGCGATGCCACAGATGAAACTGTTGTGGATTTTTCAAAATCAATTTATGATGAATCACAAAGAATGATCACGCTTGTACAGGATATTCTCCGCATTTCAGAATTGGACGAAAAAACAGAATTTGAACAGGAAGAAATTGACCTTTATGACCTCGCTGAAAATGTAGCAGAGCGTTTGCGGTCCGAGGCTGATAAAATGCAGGTGCAGTTGCGTGTCATCGGCGAGCATTGCCGTGTCTATGGTGTGCGAAAAATTCTTGATGAAATCATTCGTAATCTTTGTGACAATGCCATAAAATATAATCATCCGGATGGACTTGCGGAGATCGGTATTCATGAAATTGAAAATGCAATTCTGTTGTCTGTTCGTGATACGGGTATCGGCATTGCAAAAGAGGAGCAGGAACGCATTTTTGAACGCTTTTATCGGGTAGACAAGGCACGTTCAAAAGCAATCGGCGGAACGGGTCTTGGACTGTCAATTGTAAAGCATGGTGCAATGTATCATCATGCGCAGATTCACATGGAAAGCGACATCGGAAAAGGCACAATTATCACGATTTCTTTTCCCATACCGGAGAACAAATAACCGAACATTTTTCATAAAATTTTTTTCAATTTGACTGCTAGATACAAACTCAACGATGTTAAATTATTAGTGGAGTATTGGAGGTGAAAAAGGTGACGCAAGAAGAACACCCAATCCTAATAAACGCCCCAAAAATCAACCCAAACCCAAAAAACGACCTAAAAAATGAGTGCCAGGACTTTTTTTCTGTATTAAGCTTTATCAGAAATAAAACGGAAATTGCACTTATATATACCAATTTCGATGACACCTTGAAATTTAGTGCAGGTTATATTTGCGGACTGACAAAAGAACAGTTTGTATTAAAACACATTTCTCCAGATGGTATAGAAGATGGTCTATATGTTGGCAGTATTTCTAATATCATAAAAGTGGAATATGGTACTAAATATGCCGACAAATTAAAACATCTTGAAAAAACCGGTCAATTTACATATGATTTTGAGTGTAGAGATGATCTAAATATAGATGTTTTGCAACATGCAATGCAGAAAGGGTACATTGTTTCCATTGAATTAGAAAACAGTGGGCAGAATGATGCTGTTGGTTTCGTTTTGGCTGTTTCAGAAAAGATGATACGTATCTTGGCGGTTGATGATTTTGGCTGTAATGATGGTGAATGTTATCTGTGTCCTGATCAAATCACAAAGATAACTTGCAATGGGATTGAAGAAAGAAAAATGGAATCATTGTATCATTCCCTATACGATTGAAAAATCATTGCATTTAAGTGGTAATGAAAATTGTTTCGAGATTTAGATTGTTGTGATTAAATCAAAATAATTCGTAATCATAAAATTTTACGGAGTAAACCAAGCTTTTAAAGTAAAGCAAGTTTGCTCCGTACTTTTTTACCCTGTTTCGCTTTAAAAGCGGAACGGGGATCTTTGTATTTAAAACCCCCGGCTTAGTGGATGTTTATTATTGAGGTTATCGTTTTCTGATTGAAAATGATTCGGTATTTCATTTTATATCATATTTTTCCATCCAGTAAGCCAGTTCCTAAATTTTCAGAAGCATTTGATGCAGCCTTAAATCACTTGTAAGCTCCGGATGAAAGGAAACACCGATTTGATTTTTATATCTTACAGCAGTAATTTTATGATCTAAAACATTCAGAATTTCAACATCCTCTGAGAAAATTCCTTCGATATACGGCGCACGTATAAAACGCATAGGGAAATCAGAAATATCTCCCACATTTCCCAAAGCGGAGAAGCTGCCGAGCTGTCTGCCGTAAGCGTTTCTGCAAACAGCAACAGGAAGCGTTCCGAAAGTAGTTTCTTCACCGCATGCAATTTCCTTCGACAGTAAAATAAGTCCTGCACAGGTTCCGAGTACCGGAACGCCTTCTTCTATCATTTTCTTGATATGCTCCAGCAAACCAAGCTCTTTGGCAAGCTTTCGCTGTACGGTGCTTTCTCCTCCCGGAAGTATAAGACCGTCAAACTCTGCACACAAATCTGATTGATTTCTTATGAATTTGTATTCTGCCGAAAGCTTTTTCAGTGCGTCAGCGTGTTCCTGAAAAGCACCCTGCAAGGCTAAAATCCCTATCATCTTTATTTTCCTCTTTCTGCCATAAGCAATGCGATTTCCTGTTCGTTGATACCTACCATTGCTTCGCCAAGATTTTCAGAGAGCTTTGCAAGAACATCGGGATCGTTATAATTTGTAACAGCCTTTACAATAGCATTTGCGCGTTTTTCGGGATCGCCTGACTTGAATATTCCCGAACCGACAAATACTCCCTCTGCGCCAAGCTGCATCATCCATGCGGCATCTGCTGGCGTTGCAACTCCTCCTGCGGCAAAGTTTACAACAGGAAGCTTGCCGTTTTCGTGTACATACTTTACAAATTCAACAGGAACTTGAAGCTGCTTTGCTTCTTCAAAGAGTTCATCATCGCGTCTGGAAACGATCCGTGCCATTTCACTTTGGATTTTTCTCATATGTCTTACAGCTTGAACAATATCGCCTGTACCTGGTTCACCCTTTGTGCGTATCATGGATGCTCCTTCCGCAATTCTTCTGAGAGCTTCACCAAGATCCTTTGCACCGCATACAAAAGGTACACGGAATTTTGTTTTGTCTATATGATAAATATCATCTGCCGGGGATAACACTTCGCTTTCGTCTATATAGTCGATTTCGATGGCTTCTAATATTTGTGCTTCTGCAAAATGTCCTATTCTGCATTTTGCCATGACAGGTATGCTTACAGCGTTTTGTATGCTCTTTATCATAGCAGGGTCGCTCATTCTTGATACGCCGCCTGCCGCTCTGATATCGGCAGGGATTTTTTCCAGTGCCATTACTGCGCAAGCTCCAGCAGCTTCTGCAATTTTAGCTTGTTCAGGCGTTGTAACATCCATAATAACGCCGCCCTTTAGCATTTGAGCAAGCTCCTTGTTAAGCTGATAACGATTGCTTTCCATCATATTTTCCTCCAAAAACAGAATATATTGACAAATTGTCTTGCTTATAGTATAATACAGTTGTGACCTTGTTTCAAGATTCAAATCAGTATTTTATAACAAGGTCAGATTGGAGAAAATGATGCTTTATTATGAACTGGATAATACCAGATCTGAACCGCTTTATGTTCAGATATATGAAAAAATCAAAGATGATATAGAACTGGGCGAAATAAAACCTGATGAAAAACTACCGTCAAAGCGTGCTTTTTCAGCACAATTGGGTGTCAGTATCATAACTGTGGAAAACGCCTATCATCAGCTTCTTGATGAGGGATATATAAAGTCAGTTCCTAAAAAGGGATATTATGTAAGATCAGTTGAGAAAAATCTTCCCATAATTTCCGAAATCAAGTTGCCGTGCCGGGTTCAGAATGAAGAAAATGAGGACATGGAAAACGAACTCTTTCCCTTTACTGTATGGGCAAAGCTGATGCGCGAAGAGCTTTCGTATAATCAACGCAAGCTGCTTACCAAACCGTCCTTTGAAGGAGTTTATGAGCTAAGAACAGCTATTGCCGAGCATTTGAAACGATTCAGAAATATAAGCGTTATGCCGGAGCAGATAATTATCGGTGCAGGAACAGAATATCTCTATATGCTCATAAATCTTCTTTTCGGCAGCAATTACATTTTCGGAGTTGAAGAACCGGGATATTCCAAAATAGCAGATATTTACCGCAATTACAATATCAGTTGCGAATATATCCCCATGCTGGACGATGGTGTTGATATGGATTATCTTAAAAGCGTTAAGACGGATATTATACATATTTCCCCGTCTCATCATTTCCCCACGGGAGCTATTACATCTATAGGCAAGCGGTATGCTCTTCTGGAATGGGCATCGCTTTCTCCTGACAGATATATCATAGAAGATGATTACGACAGCGAATTCAGACTATCGGGAAAGCCTATTCCATCTATGTTCAGCATTGACGTGATGGACAAGGTTATCTATATGAATACTTTCAGCAAGAGTCTATCTTCCACGATTAGAATAAGCTATATGATACTTCCGCCGTCGATTCTTGACCGATTCAGAAAGAAGCTTGGATTTTATTCCTGTCCCGTATCGACTTTTGAACAATATACTCTTGCAAGATTCATTCATGAAGGATATTTTGAAAAACATATCAACAGAATGCGTGTGCATTACAAAAAATGCAGAAATCATTTATTTGAACAGATGAAAAAGTATGATATATTCAGAAATGCGAAGATCTCAGGGGAAAACTCTGGTCTGCACTGCGTGGTAAAATTCGACACAAGACTAAGTGATGATATGCTTTTGGAGAGTATTACTGAGCTTGGATTCAAGGCTTCGCTGATAAAAAAGTATTATAATGAAAAGAACCAGCCGGATCATCATACACTTATCTTTTTCTATTGAATACGTGGCAAATCTCGACATACGGACATATGACAGGTTGCTTGCGATTTACGTCTGGATATTTTGTAATTTCGCCTGCACCTTTATGGGTAAGCTGGAATGGGTGGAGCAATAACAAACGAATACCTTGCATCTGCCGGATACGATGACATACTCGAAAGATACAAGGTACTGCACTTAAGTTATTGAACCGTCGTGTACCGAATGGTACGCACGGTGGTGTGAGAGGTCGATTGTGGTTAAATCAAGATGCTAACTTTGATACAATTTAATGCTGCACCCATCTTACGCACCCAGGTGGGTGCAAGGGCTGTTAAGTCAATTTCCTTTGATATTTTATAAATTAACTTTCAATCATATTTTCTTGAATGCTTTCATTAACTGGTTTTACAGACAAAAAATCCATTCCTCTTACCTCTTATAAATAAAATCATTTTTACAATTCCACCTGCAAATAACAGGCAAGCTGAGATAATTATTACGACAAATAAATCAGGGACAAATGCTTTTACTACCCATAATGGCGTTCCGAAGAAAACTCTGGTCAACATTAAAATGAATACTGGAAATACCGCATGAAAAGCTATCGTTCGTGCAACAATTCTCCAATTGATGCCCTTTTGGAGGCGCTTCTTATACTTTTTGATAAAAAGCAATGGTAATACAGATATGATGAACACAGCCAGGTATATCCCGTCATACATGAGATGCTTCATAACATATTCATTCGAAACAATCTGATTCGGTTCATCTCCCATAAGCA
>CANQWA010000025.1 GCA_947627445.1 uncultured Ruminococcus sp. | reverse complement strand
CGCAATGCCAGATTATTACTTTCTGTTGCACCGGAGGTAAAAAAGATCTCCTGGGGCTTACAGCCAAGTGCACCCGCAATGGAACGGCGTGCTTCATCTACGATATGCTGTGCTTCCAGACCTTTGCGGTGGAGTGAAGAAGGATTCCCCCAACATTCTGACAGGCAATGCATCATTGCTGCATTAGCCTCAGCGCATGGGCGGGTGGTGGCAGCATTGTCCAGATAATGTTCCATTTTTTAGATACCATACTTTCTCTTAATATGATTCCATTATCCCGTAAAATCAAAGATTTTATGCGATAATCGTCCGATATGCAGGGGGCAAATTGCAGATTTGCGGATCTGCAAGGACTTTCAAATAAATATAATAAATGCTTTTGCATTTATTATAGCATATTTCCCACAGAATTGCAAGTATTTTCCCAATTGCTCTGTTTTTTCAAAAGTCATGCTGTGATTGATATGATGATAATATTTTTCAAAAGCACTTGATTTTTTCGACGAAATGATATATAATAATGTTGTAAGAATATCGCCGTTTCGGCAGATTGGAGATACAAGTATGGCTGAAGAAATGGAATATGGTTCAGGTCTGTTGTACACCCTAGAGGATGAAGAAGGCAACGAAAAGGAATTTGAGGTTCTGGGAGAGCTGGAATATCAGAATGCCGTCTACTGTGCATTAATCCCCTATTATGAAAATCCGGAGGATTTGTTGAACGACGACGGCGAATTTGTAGTTCTGAAAAGAGAAATGATTGACAACGAGGAAATGCTCTGCACCATTGAGGATGATGATGAATATGATGCAGTAGGCAATCTCTTCATTGAGATGTTCAGTGAAGAGGATGCGGAAGAAGATAAGGCGTAATCCTCCATCTTCAGAAAATTTTCACAAATTACCTATTGATTTTTGTGAAAAAACGTGTTATACTATACACATCGAAAGGAATACTGTCCGGTACGTGACATTGCGGTTTTTATAATCCAACACTCTTTTAAAGGGAATCTTAGCTCCGGCTGTAGATTGCAGACCTCCCGTTTCGGCGGACGAAGGGAGCGTGAAGCAGTTGGGCAGATACCCACCTTGCTGTAACAGCTTGGTTTTATTCACCGCAAGACGGCCGGATGGTTTTATTTTAAAGCTTTTTACCCTGTGGTTACAGGGTTTTTGTTTTGTTTTTGATTGATAATTGGAATTTTCAGGGGTAGTATGATGGAAAACGAAATCTTTTAAAAAATGGCTGAATTGTTCATGGGATCGGATATTCGACTCGGCAGACATTATTTTTTTGATTGAAAAAAAGGGAGGTTATCCTATGAAATACCAACTTGCCATATTTGATTTAGACGGTACATTGGTGGATTCTGTAGCCGATCTGGCGGAAGGCATTAACCACGAACTGGCACGGATGCACTATCCGACCCACCCTCTGGAAGCATTTTACCGCTTTGTAGGAAACGGTGTCAGAAAACTATGTGAACGCGCTCTGCCGGAGGATTCCAGCGAAGAGACAGTGTCTCTGCTTCAGGAACGGTTTTCTGCCTATTATGCAGAGCATTGTCTGGTCCATACAAAACCATATCCTCAGATGCCGAAAGCCATCCAGGCGTTGAAGGACAAAGAAATGCAGCTGGCAGTGGCTTCTAACAAACCTCAGCCTTTTACAGAACAGATCGTCCGGCACTTTTTTGGCAGCGAAACCTTTGACTGTATTCTTGGCAGCAGTGACACACGTCCCCGCAAGCCTGCACCAGATATTATCACTGAAATCCGGGAAATACTTTCTATTTCGGCAGAAAAAACGGTTTTGATTGGAGATTCCGATGTGGATATTCAGACAGCAATCAACGCAAAAATTTCTTCTATCGGATGTATATGGGGCTTTCGCGGCAGAGAGGAACTCATTGCTGCCGGTGCGGATTTTCTCGCCAACACGCCGTCTGATTTTGTCGACTATCTGACAGAATGACACATTTCGGCAGTTTTATCATTAATTGTAAAAAAAGATTGATAATTACTTGACAAAGCTTCTATTTGCCGATATAATGTTTTGTGGGATTTTGGATATACATCCCAGACTGCCGTATCCGGATATCCGAAAATTGTTCTACCCGGATACAAGAACCATATTTTTTATTTGTCCCCCTGTTCCTTATCGAACAGGGATTTTTTTGTTTGAATCTGAACCTGATATCATTTTGATTTTTATAGATTATTAAGAATGATATCATAAAACTTTTTAAAATCAATTTTTATTGTAAGATTCTATAAAAATATAATAGAGAATAATTTTAAATCAAAGAAAATCTATCACGTTACATTTTCTTCATTGAAATACGTAAAAAAATGGTGTATAATATTAGTTGTTTGAAGAGCGTGTACAAGTGTTTGAATCAAACGTACATACACGAATCA
This sequence comes from uncultured Ruminococcus sp., assembly GCA_947627445.1. Taxonomy (GTDB): domain Bacteria; phylum Bacillota; class Clostridia; order Oscillospirales; family Ruminococcaceae; genus Ruminococcus_C. The sequence continues at coordinate 38,063 of CANQWA010000025.1, read as the reverse complement.
AAAACCGGGTTTTCTGTACCATGACAGAAAATCCGCTGACAGAATGTGGTTGACAGAATTCAAATTTCACTCAAACAGGAGGAGATTCCCATGGCATTTACATTCAAAAACGCATACCTTCAGGGTGTGTACGACAGCGTTGTAAAGCGCAACAGCAATGAGCCGGAATTTTTGCAGGCAGTAGGCGAAGTGCTGATGTCCCTTGAGCCGGTTGTGGCAAAGGATCCGTCTTATGAGACCAACGGCGTTATCGACCGTATCGTTGAGCCGGAGCGTCTGATCCAGTTCCGTGTTTCCTGGGTTGACGACAACGGTAAAGTACAAGTGAATCGCGGCTTCCGTTGCCAGTTTAACTCTGCAATTGGTCCGTACAAGGGTGGTCTGCGTCTGCATCCGTCTGTATGCGCTTCTGTCATCAAGTTCCTGGGCTTTGAGCAGATCTTTAAGAACAGCCTGACCACGTTGCCTATGGGCGGTGGCAAGGGCGGCTCTGACTTTGATCCCAAAGGCAAGTCTGACAACGAGATCATGCGTTTCTGCCAGAGCTTTATGACGGAATTATCCAAGCACATCGGCGCTGACACCGACGTTCCAGCTGGCGATATCGGTACAGGCGCACGTGAAATCGGCTACATGTTCGGTCAGTACAAGAGACTTCGCAACGAATTCACCGGCGTTCTGACCGGTAAGGGTCTGTCATACGGCGGTTCTCTGGCAAGAACAGAGGCTACCGGCTATGGTCTGCTGTACTTCACAGAAGAAATGATGAACGTAATGGCAAACGACAGCATGAAGGGCAAGACAGTTGTTGTTTCCGGTTCTGGTAATGTTGCAATCTATGCAACTGAAAAGGCTACCGAGCTGGGCGCAAAGGTTGTTGCTTTGTCTGACTCCAACGGATACATCTATGATCCCAACGGCATCAACCTGGATGTTGTAAAACAGATTAAGGAAGTAGAGCGCGGACGTATCAAGGAATACTGTGATCGCGTACAGGGGGCTACCTATACAGAAGGCTGCAGCGGTATCTGGACCATTCCGTGTGATGTTGCTCTTCCTTGTGCAACTCAGAACGAGATCGATGGCGCATCTGCTGATATTTTGATCAAGAATGGCTGTAAGGTTGTTGCAGAGGGTGCTAACATGCCGTCTACTCCTGAAGCTATTGACAAGTTCCTGGCTGCCGGCATTCTGTTCGGACCGGCTAAGGCTGCGAACGCAGGCGGCGTTGCTGTTTCCGGTCTTGAAATGTCTCAGAACAGCGAGCGTCTGAGTTGGACATTTGAAGAGGTTGACTCCAAACTGAAGAACATCATGGTGAACATCTTCCATAATGCATATGACCGCTCCAAGGAATACGATGTAGAGGGTAATCTGGTTGTTGGTGCTAACATCGCTGGCTTCCTGAAGGTTGCTGACGCAATGAAGTGGCAGGGCGTTGCTTACTAATCAACACATTTGATTCACAATGCAAATCATAAGGCTGGTTTTCTGGTTTCAGAAAGCCAGCCTTTTTTCTATACAAATTTTGGAAGATTTTGGAAAGAACAAAAAGCCGCAGACACCCTGTCAGATGCCAGGATGCATGTGGGAAAGATGATGAAAAAAGTGCAAAGCCGTCAGGCGGTCTTTGTGCGGCGTTTTCTTTACTCTACTGTATTTTCAAACTGACTCTGATACAGATTGGCATAAAATCCACCCCGTTCGATCAGAGCATCATGTGTCCCCTGCTCCACAATGCTTCCCTGCTGCATGACCAAAATCCAATCAGCGCTTTTGATGGTGGAAAGGCGGTGGGCGATGATAAAGCTGGTCTTTCCTGTCATGAGCTTTTCAAAGGCTTTCTGGATGCGCTGTTCTGTGCGCAGATCGATACTGCTGGTTGCTTCGTCCAGGATCAGAAACGGCGGAACTGTCAGCATGATCCTGGCAATGCACAACAACTGCTTTTGTCCCTGAGAAAGTCCCCCGCCATCTTCAGTGAGTACCGTATCATACCCCTTTGGCAGACGTCGGATAAATCCGTCTGCATATGCTGCCTTAGCGGCTGCCTCGATTTCCTCCCGATTTGCATCCGGACGACTATATGCAATGTTGTCTGCCACTGTTCCGGTAAAAAGCCATGTTTCCTGCAAAACCATCCCATAACAAGAACGGAGGCTATCTCGTGTCACTTTCCGAATATCCTGTCCACTAACGGAAATCGTGCCATTGTCCACATCATAAAACCGCAACAGCAGATTGATCAGTGTTGTTTTACCGCAACCTGTCGGTCCGACAATAGCAATACGCTGTCCCTTATGAACCTTTAGATCAAAGTCTGTGATCAGTTCCCGATCTGTTGTATAAGAGAATCTGACATGTGACAGTTCCAGACTACCATCACAGGCTTTCAACGCCGGCAGATGGCTGTCATCAGATTCTGCCGACTCATCGATAACTTCAAAGACACGTTTTGCCGAAGCCATGGCATTCTGCAATTCTGCTACAACGCCGCTGATCTCATTGAAAGGCTTAGTGTATTGATTGGCATAGGTGAGAAAGCTCGCAAGCTGTCCCACCGTGATCACACCGATCAGAGGAACGTTCCCCGTTGCCGCCAATGCGCCGCAAACACCCACTGCAGCATAAATCAGAGAATTCACAAAACGAGTTGCCGGGTTTGTAATTGAGCCGAAAAAGGTGGCTTTCATGCCAGCATCCTGCAATTCCTGGTTTGTGGCATCATAACGCTGCTGGGCACGTTTTTCGTAGCCAAAGGCTTTAACGACTTTTTGTGAACCAATCATTTCTTCAGTCAGCCCACCCAATGCACCTCTTGCCGCCGATGCTTTCATATAGGAATCCCGTGACATAGTGGTGATTTTTGCAGCAGCAAACAGTGAAACCGGTGTCAGGATCACCACCAAAACTGTAATCTGCACGTTGATCGTCAGCATAAATACCAGTGTTCCTACAATGGTAAATATACCCGTGACAAACTGCGTGAACGCCTGTAAAAAACCGTCTGAAATGATTTCCATATCAGAGACTGCACGTCCGATCAGATCACCTCTCGCCTGACTGTCGATATATTTCAGCGGCAACCGCTGCAAATGAGAAAATAGATCACAGCGGAGATCACGAATGGTATTGGCTGCCAGTCGGTTGGTGCAAAGTGACATAAGCCACTGGAATAATCCGCTGATACAGATCGTAACGATCAGGATGATTGCAGCCTGCATCAGCTCAGAGAAATTGACACTCCCAGCTCCTACAACGCAATCTACCGCTTTACCGATCAGAATGGGGATCAGCATAGAAAGTCCCGTACCGATCAGAGCAAAAAAAAGCATGCATGCCAATACGATCCGGCTTGGCTTTGTATATGATAAAATTCGACGTATGACTAAAAACATCACGGTTCTCTCCCTTACTGCATTTGTGCATGATAGATTTCTGCATATACAGCGCATTGTTCCAGCAGTTCCTCATGCGTACCATAACCGACACATGCGCCCTCCTCCAATACCAGAATATGATCTGCCTGTCGGATGGAAGTAGTTCGCTGGGAAATGATGACTTTCGTCACACCGGAAAGCTTGGTCTCCAGTGCATTTCGCAATGCCAGATCGGTTGCGTAATCCAGAGCACTCATGCTGTCATCTAAAACCAAGAGCTTCGGCATTCCTACCAACGCACGTGCAATCGTCAATCGCTGTTTCTGCCCTCCGGAAAGACTGCGCCCGCCTTGGGTAATTTTCGTTTCCAGTTTATGTTCCATGCTTTGAACAAATTCCCATGCCTGAGCAATCTGACAAGCTTGTACCATCTCCGTTTCGTCTGCTGTCTCATTGCCCCATCGCAGATTGTCTGCAATGGTTCCGCTGACAAGAGAAGCCTTCTGTGGCACGATTCCCATGAGATGCCGCAGGGAATCCAAGGTATAATTTTTGACATCCTCTCCGTATAGCTGTACACTGCCGCCGGTCACATCATAAAATCGAGGAATCAGATTGGCAACTGTGCTTTTTCCGCTGCCTGTTCCGCCGATAATGCCCAGCGTTTCCCCTTCGTTCAAAGAAAAGCTGATGTCCCGGAGCGATTCCTCTCTGCTGCCGGGATAGGCAAAGCTCACATGTTTGAATGTCAGAACCGGCACACCGGAAACCGGTACAGCTTCCTTGCCGCCATCCACAATATCAGGCTCTTCTGCCAGAATATCTGCCACACGCTTTGCTGAAGCTGCCGCTTTGTTCAGCGAGATCAGCAATTCTGCCATACGCACCATCGAAAGAGCAATCTGCGTCATATAGTTGACAAATGCTGTCAGTTCCCCTTGTGTCAAATGCCCTGTATTCACACGAACACCGCCGAACCACAGTACTGCCACGATTCCCAGATTCATCAAGAGAAAAGATGCCGGGTTCAGGATTGCACCGATCCTACCCACATAAACAGAGCGTCTGGCATAAATGTCGCAATCCTCTCTGTAGGCATCCGTTTCTTCTTTCTGCCGGGAAAATGCACGAACGACACGAACACCGTCCAGATTCTCACGGGTACGGCGGGCAATATTATCCAGTTTGTTCTGGTTTTCTCTGTACCGAGGAACTGTCCAAGCAGTGACACTGTACAGCAACAGTCCGATCAAAGGAATGACGATCAAGAATATAACGGACAACTTCAGATCAATGCGTATCGCCATGATTGCTGCGCCGATAATGAGAAAGGGACAGCGTGTTGCCAGACGGATCATCATATTCAGACCGCTTTGTACTGTATTGGTATCAGTTGTCACACGAGTGACCAAAGAAGCTGTGCCAATCCTGTCTACCGCACTGTACGATAATGTATTCACATGCCGGTACAGCGCACTACGAAGCGCCGTTCCGAATCCATAGGCACATTTAGAGGCATAATACTGACAGGTCAAAGCAAATCCCAGACCGCACGCTGCCAGGATCACTAGTACACTGCCCATGCGCCAGATATAACCGGCATCTCCGTTTGCAATGCCGACATCAATCATTTTTGCTGTTACCAAAGGAACGATCAATTCAAATATTGCCTCCAGCAATTTAAACAGCGGGCCGAGGGTAAATTCCTTCCAATATCCCTTCATAAAAGGAAGAAGCCGCTTCATTTCATCAAATCCTTTCACAGAATTTTTTGTTATCTATTTCGTTATCTATATTATACCATTTTTTTCTCTGCATTGCAACGATTATCGAAATAAATACAACAGAATGATACCGGATCATATCTTACATTGATAAAAACCCGCAAAATTTCAAAAGCCATGTATAAATATTTGCCAGTGGTGCAAACTATCAGCGGAGGTGGTTTCAAATGAGTAAACCAACAGAACAGAAAAGCAGCTCAAAATCCCGTTTCCGCGGCTTTTACACAGCGCTGGGCATCAGTCTGGTGATGATTGCAGCTTCCTGCATTTTTGCCTATCGACAGACTAGCAATACGCTGGAGGAAAATCTGAGCTCACTGACCGAACAAATGGAAGTGCCAACCATGCCCCCGCATACAGAAGCTCCGGTAATCGGCGTGCAGACAGATGTGGCAAAGGAAACCCAGGCGGTTACTAAGGTTTCTGCCATAGAATCCACTGAGCCGACAGAGTCCACTGTTGAAACAACCACAGAAGCAACTGATTCTTCGGAGGAAGAGATTCCGTCACATCAGCTGGGACTTCCGTTGGATGTATGTGAAGTCATTCAACCCTTTAGTGACGGTGAGCTAGTCAAATCGGAAACGACCGGTACATGGCAGACCCACAATGGCGTGGATCTTGTCTGTGAACCAGGTACAGATGTATTTGCCATCGATACTGGAACAGTTGCCGAAATACGCAAGGATGCTCTCTGGGGATATGTCGTCGTCATTGATCATGGAAACGGTGTGGTCAGCAGATACTGCGGCATGGACGGTTCCGTCACGGTTCAAATGGGCGACCCTGTAGATAGCGGTCAGAAAATTGGTGTCATCGGAGATACGCCGGATATTGAAAGTGCAATGGTGCCTCATCTGCATCTAGAAGTTCAAAAAAGCGGCATTTATATTGATCCGGAAAAGTATTACACCGATTCTTTATAAGAACATGTTCTAAGAATCTCTGCGGTGTGTCAGAATCGGCACGCCGCTTTTTTTCATATATTGAAAAGCACTGCCTTCAAAACCTAAACCTATAAAAACAGTATATTCTTTTGTGAAATTCTTGACAACTTACTGTCCCTGTGGTATAATTAACGTGTGTTATCGTGAACGTCAGAAGAATATGACATTCAAGATCCATATGATGGAAAGTACTTCGCACATCCTTGCACTGATGCAGCTTGCGTGCGAATCGGTAAACGGCAAATGCCAAATTTTTTGTCGTTTGCGATCTTTATGAATACAAACTATGTCAACAGCAACCAATCCGAAAGGGACAAAATATATGAGAATTCGTGAAATCCAGGACGAAATTCTTCGTCTGAAAAAAGAAAAAGACTTTTGCATACTGGCGCACAGCTATGTGGGCTGCGATATCGGTGAGGTCGCGGACTTTACCGGAGATTCCTATGCCTTGAGTGTCAAGGCGAAGAATATGCCGCAAAAAAATGTTCTCATGTGCGGCGTGCGATTTATGGCAGAAACAGTAAAAATTCTGTCTCCGAAAAAAAATGTATATCTGTCCAGTCCGGTGGCAGGCTGCCCCATGGCAGAACAGATGGACAAGGATCTGATCCATGCTGTAAAAATGCAGAACCCGGGGTATACGATCGTAGCTTATATCAACACCACCGCCGAGTTAAAAACCATTTGCGATGTCTGTGTGACTTCTTCTTCTGCTGTCAAGATCGTTTCTCAACTGAGTAATGATAAGATCATATTTATTCCAGACTGCAATCTGGGTGCGTATGTTCAGGAGCAGCTTCCGAATAAAGAGATCAAGCTGTTACAAGGCGGCTGTCCTGTACATGCTTCTATGACGGCAAAGGATGTGGAGAGAGCAAAGCAACTCCATCCTAACGCTCTGTTTCTGGTGCATCCAGAATGCCGTCCTGCTGTCTGCAAATATGCGGACTATGTAGGGTCTACTTCCGGCATCATGCAATATGCAAAGCAATCGAATGCCAAGGAGTTTATCATCGGTACGGAGATCAATATTTCTGAGATTCTTCAGAACGAGTGTCCAAACAAACGCTTCTATCCCCTCTCCAAGAATCTCATTTGTCCCAATATGAAGGCAACGACATTAATGGACGTGTATCACTGTCTGCGGGACGGCGAGCTGACAGAAATCGAATTAGACAGCACCACCATTACCAAAGCGCGTCTGTGTATTGACCGCATGATCGCATTGGGAGGCTGATGCTATGCCGTTTTCACCCCGGGATTGTCAATATCTTCTCTGGGACCAGGACGGAACATTGACAGATTCCAAGGACGGAATCCTGCGCTGTATCCAGTATGCTTTGGAGCAATGCGGCTGTCCTGAAGCGGATCAGACCAAATTGTTTCCTTATGTTGGACCGCCTCTCTATGTGTCCTTTCATGATATGATGGGCATGAGTCAGGAACAAACCACTTTTGCCATTGAAAAGTACCGAGAACGCTTTTCTACCGTGGGCATGTTTGAAAATGCTGTATATGAAGGCATTCCTGAACTGTTAGAAAATCTGAATCAAGCCGGTTATGTACTGGCAGTTGCCACTTCTAAACCGGAGGTATTTGCCCGAAAAATTCTGGCACATTTTGGTTTGGCAAAATATTTTTCTGTCATTGCAGGCAGTGATATCCGAAACGAAACTGAGACGAAAGCAGATGTCATCCGTAAGGCACTCTGCCGTCTGGGATTATCGGAACATGCCCCTACGGAAACAGTGATGATTGGTGACCGAAAGCATGATATTATCGGTGCACATGCATGCAATATTCCCTGTATTGGTGTCCGGTATGGCTATGCGCAAGGAGACGAGCTGGAAGCTTATGGAGCAGACACCATTGTTTCTACCGTAGCAGAGCTCAAACAAATTTTGATATAACTGCGTTGAAACGAATCACTTTTGATATGGAGCAGTATCTGTATCAAAGGTGATTTTTTCAAGCAAACAGAGAGGAGTTTATTGTATGGAATATTATGAGAATACAACGCGTATTACTGAAGATGGCTATGTTGCCATTGTGCGTATGAAACGCCTGAATCAACGGATTGTCTGCCTCGTTATCAGTTTGCTTCTGGCAATTCCTTTTCTGCTGCGGTGCGTTTACTTTTTGATCTTGCGATTGACAACAGATCAGATCCGTATCCTCAGTATTATGGATGGTATTTTTGTCCTGCTTCTTCTGGCGGCAATCTGGCTGGGGACGCTTCCCAACCGTCAGATCAAAAATTACATTCAACGAACACGACATAAAATGGATTTGCAGGCTGTCAATCAGTATATCTTCTTTCCGGAGAGTATCACAATGATGACCACATCCTCTTTGGAAAAATTTCAGCTTTTCTATGATGATCTGACATGGATGCGCTGTGATAAAAACTGGATGGTACTCTATTTTGAAAAACAAAATTTCACCATGCTGGTGGATAAACGTGGCTTTACAAAGGGTAACGCTGACAATTGTCGGAGCTTTTTGCAGGAGAAGATGGGAAAAATGAGGTGAAAGAAGTGTTTTACAACTATTTAGGTGAGATCGTGTTCATGGGCATTGTCCTTGTGTTGACAATTCTCGTACCGCTGTTTTTGACGATTATGAATATTTATAATCTGATTGTCAGAAATCCCATATGGAAAATTGCCACATTGTATATCACGGTGTTTTATGGCATGATGCTCTACATCACTTTATATCATATTGCCTTTGAACCAAGCGGAGATTGGTACGAAGCGATCTATCCTTTTCAATCTCATCATGCGATTTCTTCTGACTATGCGCTTTCTTTTGGCATGCCAGTTTTGATGGGATGGATTGGATTACTGGTGCTGGGAACCATTTCAGCCCGACGGTTGCCGCCCCTTGTTTCCGCATTGTGCATTGCGGCAGATTTATTGGGAAACGGCATGTTGCTTTTGTTTTTCTTCCAACTTCTGGGTTCAGATAAAGGCGATGTTTTCCATTACTTGTTTTTCGCACTATATCATTTGAATCTGATTCTGCTTTCTGTGCAGCATATCCGCCGGCATATCCGGGAACAAACCGAAAAGCTGGAGCATAGGAAAATCACATTTCGCTATCCATGGATTGAAAAGCTGTATGGTTTTCTTTTCAAGACTTCTCATATGGGCGTGTTTGCATTTACGCTGATTTTTCCAATTGCGGCTATTCTGGAGATCCTGCTGGTGTTGTTTGGGCAAGGCATTGACGGACCGGTAAAAGCCTTTACAGAGACTGCCGGCTGGTCATTTTCACAGCAAATACCCCCGCCTCCTCTGGAATATGACGGGCATTATCTATGTACAATTGCCGCAGCCGGTCATGAAAAACTGGTTCACCCCCAGCGATATGGAAAACGGCTTGGTCAGACGATTATTGTCAATCGACAGCTATGTGTTGCAAATGCTTTTGAAGAACTGATACATGACCGGATGCCACGTTTTCATCGGTTTGTACGGCATTTTTATGATACACACGGCTATCCCCTTTCCAGATGGATCACGAATCCTCTGCGTGCAGATTTGATTTACCTGCTGATGAAGCCTTTGGAATGGCTGTTTCTGTTGTTTCTATATCTGTTTGACACGGAACCAGAGCTGCGAATCAGCAAACAATACCGCTGAATGCATAAAGGCAACACCGTACAAAGAACGTATGGCGGCTTTGTGCGGTGTTACCTAAACATTTCCCAGCAAAGATGAGGGGGGTCCATAAACGCCCCATAGAATTGTTACAACTTAGCGCTTGTTCTGTATCTCCACACGAACGCCACAAAAATGCAATTTTACAGACGCTTATGTGACCAAAATGGTGCTGCCTCGTTTTCTGACGAGACGGCACTTCTCAGTTTATCATCATGATTGTGAAAGTTTCATGAAAATTTCACTTTACATATTAACATCGTGTCATTATTGAAAGGAGAATGAAAATGCCGAAAGGTTCACCGGAATTGACAAACGCCAGAAAGCAGGAGATTGCTTATTTCCTCCAATTCTTGAAATTGTGTAGTTATGATATTACTCCTCTGTGATAACCGTGGAAGGAGCGATTGTGATAGACATACCACGCACCTCATTTTACGAATAACAGAATTATCACTTTGAATGATACTATCCGGAGGTTTTCTAAATACAAACAAAAAGGACACTCTGAAAAAACAGAGTGTCCTTATTTTGAATTCTGAAAGAGATAACAGAATCGTTTTCAGATTCTATTATCATAATTCGTTCCAATTCAACTTACTTTGCAGCCTTAATACGAGCTTCCAGAGCATCCAGTTGTGCATACAGTGCATCCGGAACCTTGCCGCCCTTAGCAGCAATGTCCTCATCATAGTATCTACGCATTTCGGCAATTTCGTTCTCCCAAAGATTCATATCCAGCTTCAGCAGATCTGCGATATCATCAGAAGTGAATTCCTTGCCCTCATAAACCAAACCTTCAACATTGATGTCCTCCGGCTTCGGTTCATAACCAATGGGTGTCTCAACAGCATCTACAGAACCTTCACAACGCTTGATGATCCAGTCCAGAACACGCATGTTGTCACCGAAGCCCGGCCACAGGAAATTACCTTCGTCATCGGTCTTGAACCAGTTTACGTTAAAGATCTTTGGTGCCTTGTCGCCCAGAACTTTGCCCATTTCCAGCCAGTGTGCCCAATAATCGCCAACATTGTAGCCGATGAAGGGCTTCATAGCCATGGGGTCGTGACGCAGAACACCTACTGCACCAGTAGCTGCTGCTGTTGTTTCAGAAGATACAGCAGAACCCATGTATGTGCCGTGCGTCCAGTCAAAGGACTGATATACCAGCGGAGTGGTAGAAGCACGGCGGCCGCCGAAGATAATAGCAGAAATCGGTACACCCTCCGGGTTATCGAATTCCGGAGATAAGCACGGACAATTCTTTGCCGGTGAAGTGAATCTGGAATTCGGGTGAGCCAGCTTGTTGCCTTCTGCAACATATTCCGGACCATTTACCTTTGCTCCCTTCCACTCAGTTGCATCAACCGGCGGATTCTTATCCAGCTTCTCCCACCAAACGGTGTTGTCCGCATTGTTAAGTGCAACGTTGGTGAAGATGGTGTCGGACTTGGTACAAGCCAGCGCATTGAAGTTGGAGTTTTCATTTGTACCCGGTGCAACGCCGAAGAAACCGTTCTCCGGATTGATGGCATACAGTCTGCCGTCCTTGCCAGGCTTCATCCATGCGATGTCATCACCGACTGTAAATACCTTGTACCCATTCTTGATATAGCCCTCTGGCGGAATCAGCATAGCCAGATTCGTCTTACCGCAAGCAGAAGGGAATGCAGCCGTGATATATTTAGTCTCGCCGTCCGGCTTTTGAACGCCCAGAATCAACATATGTTCAGCCATCCAGCCTTCGTTCTTACCCTGGAAGGAAGCGATACGCAGAGCAAAGCATTTCTTGCCCAGCAGTACGTTTCCGCCGTAAGCGGAATTGATGGACCAGATGGTATTCTCCTCCGGAAAGTGAACGATATAACGATTCTCCGGATCCACATCTGCCTTGGAGTGCAGACCGCGAACGAAGTCATCAGAGGTTTCGCCCAAGTTTTCAAAAGCCTGTACGCCCATACGTGTCATAATGTTCATGTTCAGAACAACGTAGATAGAGTCTGTCAACTCTACACCGACCTTTGCCAGCGGAGAACCGATGGGTCCCATGGAATACGGGATCACATACATGGTTCTGCCCTTCATCACACCGTCGTACAGCGGAATAAGCTTTGCCTTCATTTCTTCCGGATCCATCCAGTAGTTGGTCGGACCTGCGTCTTCTTTATTCTTGGTACAGATAAATGTACGATCTTCTACACGAGCAACGTCATTGGGCAGTGTACGGTGATACAGACAACCCGGCAACTTTTCCGGATTCAGCTTATACATCTTATCGCGGTTGCCTTCCGGCAGAGAAGTTACTTCTTCTGTCAGAGCGTCCAGTTGTTCCTTAGAACCGTCGATCCATACAACCTGATCCGGCTTGGTCAAAGCGACCATTTCGTCAACCCATGTCAGCACATTTTTATTGTTTGTCAATGCCATTGGTACTACCTCCTAAATTTTTGCAGCCGCACAAAACCAGCCAAAATCGGTCATCATGACATGTGCCCTGCATATTCTGGAAACGATCGCTAAAAATCGCTGAAATTTCCATTACAATCTATTATATACCAAATCCACAGTATTTGTCAAGTCCTTTTCCACGAAACCATTCAATTTTCAGATTGTGTTCATGTTTCGTATGCATCTGTATTTCACAGAAGAACAATTCTATGTTTGTTTTTTCTTTGGGGCATGGGTTTTTTTCTTCTTTTTGCGGACAGAGTCGCCGAAGTTTCCCAGCTTTCTGCCAAGTGCAAAATATTCCCCATGGGCATACGCCATCAGTCCGCATTGCTGGAGATTCAGCTTGCCCTTGCTGTCGATAAAACGTTCATCGGTGTTTACGCCAGTGATCTCCGCTTCAAAAATTACATGTGTACCCATTTCTTTGGTGGAACTGACCTTGCATTCCAGGTTGATGGGACATTCTGCGATGAGCGGAGCTTGCACCGTTTGTGCGGGTTCCGGGGTCAGATGACAGGATGCAAATTTGTTGACATCTTTTCCGCTTCGGACACCGCAAAAATCTACAGCCTGCATCATGGCGGATGTGGGCAGGTTAATCACGAATTCCCGGTGCTCCATGAGAATGGGATAGGAATACCGGGTGGAACGCACGGAAATGTAGGTCATAGGCGGATGTGTTGCCAGCACGCCTGTCCATGCGATGGTGATAATATTCGGATGTTCCATTGTTCCGCATGTCACAAGGGTGGGCGGAACAGGGGCAAGCAGGACGCTGCCTTTCCAGTGTTGTTTTGACATAGGATTCTCCTTTGGGCGGTGTTGCCTTTGTTATTGCAAAAATAATCAGATTCTATGGTTGTATTGTACCACGCCAGCAAACAGATGTCAACCCGATTCGGATATTCTGCCAATTGACAAAAATTGAAAAATCCGGTATAATAATCATATCTGAAAAACTTGTTCTGATAAAAAATATGCCGAAAAGATGTGCATGGATTTCTATGAGTACAAGTGCTACATGAGCAGACTGTGTGATAGCGCGGCTTTGACCGTGAGGAAAGTCCGAGCATCATAGGGCAGGATAGCTGCTAACGGCAGCCGGGGGCGACCCTAGAGCCAGTGCAACAGAAATAATACCGCCGCAGCAATGCGGTAAGGGTGGAAAGGTGCGGTAAGAGCGCACCAGAGTGCAGGAGACTGCACTGCTGTGTAAACCTTATCCGATGCAACGTCTATTGGTACACGCTGTCTTAACGCCTGCCCGGCGGACAGGGTTGTAATGGCGGCTTGAGTTGTGAGGCGACTCACAAACCAGATAAATTATCACACACGACAGAACTCGGCTTACAGGTCTGGTCATGGCAAAACGCGCAGCATTTTTGTCTGCGCTTTCTTTTTAGCGGGAGTATCTGCATAGACTGTTCCAGAGGTGAAAGCGATGCAGAATCCACAAGCACAAAACAAAAAAACCGAAGTGCCGTATCCTGTGACTGTACACTATCCGGTGAAAAACCCGGCGCAAGAGGACGATGATTATATCCGGATGGCAGAAATGCTGAAGAAACTGATGGACGATAAAAAAGATCTGACTTAAAGGAGGTTCATCCATATGGATACAGAAACACTGCTCTGGTATAAAAAGCCGGCAGAAGATTTCAATCATGCGCTTCCCATCGGCAATGGGCGGATGGGCGCAATGGTTTTCGGCGGGACGAACTATGAGGTATTCAAACTGAATGAAGACTCTATCTGGTCCGGCGGAAAACGAAACCGAAACAACCCTGATGCCAAAGAAGGTCTGAAGGAGATTCGGGCGCTTCTAAAAGAAGAACGAGTGGATGAAGCAGAAAAGATCGCCTTTCAGAAGATGCAGGGCGTTTCGATTAATTCCCGACACTATATGCCTCTGGGCAATCTGAATCTGCATATGGATTTTCTTGGAAAGGCAAAGCAATATCAGCGCAGCCTTGATCTGGAACACGCCCTGACAACGGTTCAGTTCACGGCAGATGAAGTGACATATGTCCGTGAAGCCTTTGTTTCCGAGCCGGATAAAGTTCTGGTGATACACATTGAAGCCAGCGAACGGGGTAAGATCAACCTGACTGCCACCATTGATGGCAGAAACGATTATTTCGATGATTGCCGCCCCACAGAAGATTATGACAACATGCTTCTCTATACCGGCGGTACAGGAAGCCGCGACGGTATCTTCTTTGCAGCTGCGCTCACCGGCTTTGCAGAGGGCGGCAAGATTCGCACAATAGGCGGTTCTGTTGTTGTAGAAGATGCAGATGCTGCGACCCTGGTTTTGGGGATCGGTACCAGCTTCTATCATGGTGATGCCTATGAAGATGCTGCCAAGCTGGATGCATTCTATGCCGCCGAATGCAGCTATGAAGAACTGCTATACCGGCATCAGTCAGAATATCAGGAAAAATTCCGCCGTGTCCGCTTTACCCTGCCGGACAACAGCGAGGGCGGAAGCGAGCTGCCTACTGACGAGCGGCTGCTGCGCCTCCGGGGCGATGAGGGTGACCATAAGGAATGCAAGCTCCAGATCCACGATAACAAGCTGGCGGTTCTATATTTCAACTACGGACGCTATCTGATGCTTTCCGCCAGCCGTCCGGATACACAGCCCATGAACCTCCAAGGTATCTGGAATGAAGACATGTGGCCGGCATGGGGCAGCCGCTATACCGTCAACATCAATCTCCAGATGAATTACTGGCCTGCCGAAGTATGTAATCTGTCTGAGTGTCACCTTCCCCTGTTTGATCTCATTGAGAGAATGCGTGAACCTGGACGGGAAACCGCACAGGCAATGTATGGCTGCCGCGGCTTTGTCTGTCATCATAATACGGATATCTGGGGCGATACTGCGCCTCAGGATCTGTGGATGCCGGCAACGATCTGGCCCATGGGTGCAGCATGGCTCTGTCTGCATATTTTTGAGCACTATCAGTTTACACAGAATCTGAAATTTCTGGATCTTCACTATGAGGCCATGCGGGAAGCGGCATTGTTCTTTGTGGATTATCTGACAGAGAACGAGAATGGTGAATTGGTGACATGCCCTTCTGTTTCTCCGGAAAACACCTATCAGACAGAAGGCGGTGTTCAGGGATGTCTTTGCAGCGGACCGTTTATGGATATCGAGATCCTGACCGTGCTGTTCCGGAATGTCATCGAAAGCAGCCGGATTTTGAATCGGGACAAAGAATTTGCCGAAGAACTGGAAGGTATTCTTGCCAAGCTGCCGCCTTTGAAGGTGGGCAAATATGGACAGATACAGGAATGGGCAAAGGATTATGATGAAGTGGAGATCGGACATCGTCATATCTCTCAATTGTTCGCCCTGTATCCAGCAGATCTGATCACACCATATCATACCCCTGCACTTGGTAAGGCAGCACGTGCCACACTGATACGCCGTCTGATCCATGGGGGCGGTCATACCGGATGGAGCTGCGCCTGGATCATCAGCATGTGGGCGAGACTTCTGGACCGCGATATGGTCTATGAGAATCTTCAGAAGCTTCTGACATATTCGACCAATCCCAATCTGCTGGATTCTCACCCACCGTTTCAAATCGATGGCAACTTCGGCGGCACAGCAGCTATTGCTGAAAGTCTGCTTCAGAGCCATCACGGTGAAATCCTGTTGCTTCCGGCACTTCCCCAAATATGGAAGGACGGCAGTATCTCTGGTTTGTGTGCAAGAGGCGGCTTTGAAGTGGATATGACATGGCATGACGGCAAACTGGAATCTGCTGTGATCCGTTCGCATGCCGGAAATGATTGTACCATCCGCAGCAGCAATATGCTCAGCGTCAGCTGTGATGCCGGCGCGGTGAATGCCAGTACAAACGGAGAGCTTCTGACATTTTCTACAGAAGCTGGAAAATCCTATCAAATTCGGGCTTGTTAAAGTCTGTTCTCGTAGGAATCCAAGGAGATAACCACATGAAAAAGCGAAATCTATTCGGCTTGGCAGCAGCGATTCTGATGCTGACCGGATGTGCAAAAATTGAACAGAAACCAGAATATGATCTTGTTCCTGTGGCAACTTCCACAATGGAAGCGACAGAACCTGCTACAACTGTCGTCACACACAAAGAGGTTGCACTGAAAATCCCGGAGATTACACAGCAGGAAGCTACCATTGTCATGGAAGCTGAGGACGCAGCGATCCCGGTGGGCTGTGCCTTTTCCGTCATGCCCCGTCTTGGCTATTCCGGCACCGGATATATCAGTGGATTACGGGCAGAAAACGATAACCATCTGATGCTGACAACGGAGATCCCAGCAACACAACACTATGATATGACTGTGGTTCTCGGTACATCTGAAGATACTGTTTGTCAGATTCTGGCAAATGGAAATCCGGTGTATACGCTGACAATGGAATCCATGGAGAATTTCATGCGTGTCATGATCCCCGCTGTTTTTCTCAACGAAGGTGCATGCAGTTTGACAATCCAACCATTGGAAGGCTCTGTGGACATTGACTGCATCACCCTTGCCAACAACCAGTCGTTGTACAGTACAGAGGAAAAAACGCTTGAGGCACAGCCCTCGGATGAAGCGGCTTCGGATGCCGCAGGAGATCTGCTCGCCTTTTTGACAGAAAATTACGGAAAGAAGATCATCACCGGTCAACATGTCTCTGATTCCAAAAATAAAGAACTGGAACAAATCTATCAAACCACCGGAAAATATCCCCTGATCCGTTTTGCTGATCTTGGTGCTTATTCCCGGAATGGCGGCGACCGCACAGAAGCCACAGTCATCGAGGACAGTTTAAAATGGGCGGAAAATGGCGGCATTGTGGGATTATCATGGCTATGGAATGCGCCTTCGGGAGAAGCGACGATCTATGACAAGGATACCTCTTTTGATCTTTCTACCGTTGTGACAACACAGGATATTGCTCAGTGTTCCGCCGCAGAACTAAGAGCTATGGCACAGGACGGCATCATTTCACAGGACTGCTATGCACTTGTGATGGATATTGACGCAGTTTCTGAACAGCTGAAGGTACTCGCCGATGCTGATATTCCCGTACTCTGGCGTCCTCTGCCGGAAGCCGGCGGCGGATGGTATTGGTGGGGCGCACATGGAGAGTCCAACTATAACTGGTTATGGAATCTGCTGCATGAACGGATGACTGAATATCACCAGCTTCACAATCTGCTTTGGGTCTGGAACGGTCAGAGCAGTAAGTATCTGGTAGATGAAACAACCTATGACATTGCTTCCCTGGATCTATATGTGAGCCAGGATGAGGTCTATGGCAGCCGTTATGAACAGTATATGGCGCTAAGCAATATGACAAGCGGTAAGCTACTGGCACTGAGTGAATGCAGTACCGTTCCGGATATGAACGCTATGTTTCGTGATCATACGGTATGGTCATATTTTGGATTATGGTACGACCAATATCTGAATGAATATACCTCAGAAGATGATCTGATTGCTATTTACAATTCCGAAGGTGCGCTGACATTAGGCGATTATCAGAAGCTGTCCACATAGAAATTTGTGCCTGTCTTTTTGACAAACTCTATATGAACAGGTTCTAAAACCTGATCTTATCCGCTCTATTGATATATGAGTTACAAGAATGCTTTCATTTTGAGAGCATTCTTTTTTGGTTTTTTATCGGTGTTCTCCGAAATAATTTACAAAAAATTCATTATCGGATTGCCGAAAAGCCTTGACATTTCCTCTGTAATAGAGTATAATGATCATATGAACAATTGTTCATATGATAAACTATTGCGGGAGGAATTTCTCATGAAAAAAACATATCGTCTTGACAATCTGGACTGCGCCAACTGTGCTGCAAAAATGGAAGCTGCGATTCAGAAACTGGAGGGTGTTCAGTCAGCCGCCATCAGCTTTATGACGCAGCGCCTTACGATAGAAGCAGAGGAAGCTGATTTTCCGAAACTGCTGAAGGCTGCACAGAAATGCATCCGAAAGATCGAGCCGGACTGTGAGATCATTGTCAAATAAAATCCGACTGCAAAGGAGTACCTGCCATGACAAGACAACAACGAAAAATCCTGCTGAAGATCGTGATTGGTGCTGCACTGTTTGCCGCCGCCCTTATAATCACCCATCGAATCTCCCTCCCCTGGTGGGCGGAGCTTCTGATATTTCTGATCGTCTATCTGGTGCCGGGCCACAGCGTTCTCATCAAGGCAGGGAAAAATATTGCCCATGGTCAAGTATTGGATGAAAATTTCCTTATGACCATCGCTTCCATCGCTGCCTTTGCCATCGGTGAATATCCGGAAGCCGTTGAGGTCATCCTGTTTTATCAGGTTGGCGAGCTGTTTGAAAAAATTGCCGTGGGACGTTCCCGCCAAGCGGTTTCCGATCTGCTGGATTTATGTCCGGATGAAGCAACGGTTCTGCGGAACGGCAATCAGGAAACGGTTTTCATTGATGCGGTAGAAGTCGGTGAGCATATCCTTGTCAAACCGGGAGAAAAGATTCCTCTGGATGCACAGATCGTTTCCGGATGTTCTACATTGGATACGGCGGCACTCACTGGAGAATCCATGCCGCAGAATGCACAACCGGGGGATGTGGTTTACAGTGGATGTATGAATCTCAGTGGTGTCATAGAATTGATAGTCACAAAACCGGCTTCAGAATCCACAGCGGCAAAAATTATGGAGCTGGTGGAATCTTCCGCTTCACGCAAGGCAAAAACCGAGCAGTTTATCACAAAATTTGCACGGATTTACACACCATGCGTGGTAATTGCCGCTATTCTACTGGCAGTTCTACCGCCCTTGCTCACCAGACAGCCATTCTCTGAATGGATCTATCGTGCGTTGACCTTCCTTATTATCTCCTGTCCCTGCGCTCTGGTGATCTCCGTTCCTCTCAGCTTCTTTGGTGGTATCGGCGCTGCTTCCAAACAAGGTATTCTGGTGAAAGGCAGCAACTATCTGGAAGCGCTTTCCCGTGCTGAAACGGTGGTTATGGACAAGACCGGTACACTGACACAGGGAAAATTTCATGTAACAAAGCAGCACACTTGTTCCATCTCAGAGGCAGAACAGCTGGAGCTTGCTGCAATGGCAGAATCGGCTTCCAACCACCCAATTGCTCAATCCTTATTGGAAGCTTATGGAAAAGAAATAGATACAGAGAGAGTCCGTCATATTCAGGAAACCGCAGGTCAAGGTGTATCCGCCTTGATCGATGGCAGAAAAATCTATGTGGGAAGCGCTGCTTTTTTGCAGGATCAAAACATAGATCCTGCTGTTACAGATGGTGTTGGTACGGCTGTGCATGTGGCATCTGACAGCGAGTATTTCGGCTATCTGCTCATTGCAGATACGATAAAACCGGATGCTGCTGAAGGAATTCAGGCATTGCGGCAATCCGGTGTCACATGCGTGGCAATGCTCACTGGCGACAGCGAATCTGCTGCAAAGGAAATCGGCAATCTTCTGAAGCTGGACGAAGTACATGCAAAATGTCTTCCGGCTGACAAGGTGGAGCATATGCAAGCATATCGCAAAAAGCTGTCCAATAATCGAACATTGGTATTTGTAGGTGACGGCATGAACGATGCACCAGTTCTGGCACAGTCGGATGTAGGTGTAGCCATGGGCGGACTTGGCTCAGATGCAGCTATTGCTGCAGCGGATCTGGTTATTCTGGACGACAAGCCGTCAAAACTGGGAACTGCACTTCGCATTGCCAAGAAAACGATGATGATTGCCAGAGAAAACATTGTCTTTGCACTGGGAATCAAGGTGATAGTTTTGATTCTGGGTGCATGCGGTCTGGCGCATATTGGTGCAGCTGTGTTTGCGGATGTAGGTGTTTCAGTGATTGCCATTCTAAATGCAACACGTGCAATGCATGCACATCATGAGAAATAAGAACCGTTTCTCAAAGGAAGGTTTTGATGGGAAGCAGTTTTAAGGCAAACCCGCACAAAGATTGTTTTGGGAGGAAATGGAAAAACCGTTTTCTCCCAATCATTTTGCATGAACATTCGCTTTTTCAGACGATTTGGCTACCCTTGACTTTTTTTCTGAATATGGTATAATATATGTATATAAACCACATATTTCATTTTCATGCATATCTCTTGTTTTTGGGGACAAAATAGTGAAAACAATGGATCAAAAGGAGCTTTCACTATGACTGAAAATGAAAAGAGAACCCATTCCGACGCCAACAGTGATGTTGCCGAACAGCTGGATCAGGCACAACTCATTGAAGAAACCGGCGCTGTCCGAACACAGAATGCAAAGCATCTCATACATTGTCTCAATATTATTGGACAAATCGAAGGACATACCATTCTGCCGGATGATGCCAAGACAACGAAATATGAGCACGTTCTCCCGGCGTTGGTCGCCATTGAACAGGACCGCCATGTAGAAGGACTTCTTGTTTTGCTCAATACCATGGGCGGCGATGTAGAAGCCGGTCTTGCCATTGCAGAAATGATCTCCGGAATGAAAACACCCACGGTCTCGCTGGTAGTAGGCGGCGGGCATTCTATCGGAATCCCCCTGGCTGTCAGCACGGATGTTTCCATTATTGTACCGTCAGCTTCTATGACTGTGCATCCAGTTCGCACCAACGGATTGGTTCTAGGTGTTCCGCAGACAACCATTTATTTTGAAAAAATCCAGGAACGCATTACCAGCTTTGTCACGAAAAACAGCCGCATCTCAGAGGAATCTCTTTGCAGTATGATGATGAACACACAGGAGCTTTCCACAGATATGGGTACTGTTCTCTCAGGAAAAGAAGCGGTCAGCTGCGGTCTGATTGATCGTCTAGGCTCTCTTCATGAAGCAATTGATGCACTGTATCATCTGATTGAAGTCGGAGAAAAACGTTATCAATAAGACTTGTTTCCATGAGATTTTGCAAACTTGAATTGGTACAAGTTTCACTCCAAGAAAGAGAAAGGTTTAAAATTGGCAGCAACAAAGAAAAAGAAATCAACAACCGGCAGAAAAGCTTCTGCCAATCAATCAGGCGGCGCTTCACGTTCCTCGAAGGAAGAGGCTTTGAACAAGCTCAGCCGCCAGCAAAGCAGCAGCCAGAAATTTCAGTCTGTGATTCTTTTTACCGCAGCAATTCTGTTTTTTCTGGTGGCTTTTATTCAGGGCAGCGCTGGATGGTTTTTTCTCCATCGGTTTGTCCGAGGAATGTTCGGGTTTTCTATCATTCTTGTTCCCCCGATTCTCCTGGTGTCCGCCTACTATACAGAGCAGCACAGCGGTATGTCTCTGCCACGACGGCTGATCTTCAGCCTTGGATTGACAATTCTGGTCAGCAGCTTTGTACAGATCATATTTGTTGGTGAGATCGAGAAAAAGTCCTTTTTCCGAGCCATCGGCTATCTCTATGAAACCGCTTCAGAAAATGCATTTCAGAGCGGCGGTGTAATTAGTGCGATCCTTGCCTACCCTATGATTCATATTCTGGGGACGACTGGCGCCAGAATTCTCATTGTACTTCTGCTGTTTGTCTCGCTGATGTGGATGCTGGATCTGAGTATGCGGCAGCTGTGGCAGTACATTCTCCTGCCCTTCCGCAAACTCCGTGAGCTTTGGAATACTCAGCCAGACTGGATACAGGATGATGGTACAACAGACGAATCAGAAGAACCGGAATTCTTCCTGCCAGAGCCGGAGCCTACGCCAAAAAAGGAAGGGAAAACCAAAAAACTGCGGCTGAAATTGAATCTGTTTCAACAGGGTGATGATGAAATTTTAGAGCCTGAACCCACTGTGGCAGACGAACTGTATCCTCAGGAAAACGAGACCGTATTCCAGTCCAGTTATGAACAGATTTTACAGAATACATATTCCCAGGAAGAATCGGATTTTAATGTGGATATTCCTGTCAGCGATAATATAACAGCACGCCCGGTAGAACAACCGGAAAAACCAGAAGAGGAGGAAATACCGGAATTACAGCCGGAGGAAGATCCTGTACCGGAGATCATCGTCCCCCCAGTTCAACCCTACCAGATTCCGCCCCTGGATTTTTTGCAGAGCGGCATCAGCCGTGCCAACGATCCTGCCGCCAAGCAAGAGCAAAAGGAAAAATCCGGTATTCTTGTAGACACACTAAACAGCTTTGGCGTTACGGTACGCATTGTGGGGGTTTTCCGCGGACCAACTGTTACCCGGTATGAAATTCAGCCTGCTGCCGGTGTCAAGGTATCCAAAATTACCGGTCTGGCTGATGATATTGCCCTTTCACTGGCAGCACAGGGTGTTCGTATTGAAGCGCCTATTCCAGGAAAGCCTGCGATTGGCATTGAAGTCCCCAATACCCATAAAGATATGGTTTCTCTTCGTGAGATATTAGAGAGTGACAACTTTCGGAATTCAAGAAGCAAGCTGGCGTTTGCTGTAGGAAGGGATATTGCAGGAAATGCCATTGTGGGCGACATTGCAAAACTGCCCCATATGATCATTGCCGGTACGACCGGTTCGGGTAAGTCTGTCTGCACAAATTCTATCATTATGAGCCTGCTTTACCATGCGGCTCCGGAAGAGGTCAAGCTGATCCTGATTGACCCGAAGATTGTAGAATTTACCGTCTACGAAGGAATTCCTCATCTACTGATCCCCGTCGTCACCGACCCCAAAAAAGCTGCTGGTGCGCTGAACTGGGCAGTACAGGAAATGCAACGGCGGTATAATCTCTTTGCAGAAAACAGCGTCCGTGATCTTGGCGATTACAATGCCGCAGCGGCACAGCCAGACAAAAATTTAGAACCCATGCCCCAGATCGTTATTATTATTGACGAGTTAGCTGACCTGATGATGACGACTTCCAAAGAAGTGGAGGATTCCATCTGCCGTCTGGCACAAAAGGCACGTGCTGCCGGGATGCATCTGATCATTGCCACACAGCGTCCCACAACAGATATTATCACAGGTCTGATCAAAGCAAACATTCCCAGCCGGATTGCGCTGACCGTTTCCAACCAGATCGACTCCAGAACCATTCTGGACACAGGAGGGGCAGAAAAGCTTTTGGGACACGGCGATATGCTGTATCTGCCCAATGGTAAGATCAAGCCGGTTCGTGTCCAGGGCTGTTTTACCTCTACAAAGGAAATTGAAAGCTGCGTGGAATTCATTAAGGCACAGGTACAGTCCGAATACAACAGCGATATTATAGAGCAAGTAGAAAAGAGCATTCCTGTCACGAAAGCAGAGCAAAAAGAAATGAAAGCGGCAGCATCATCAGCTTCAGGAGGCGTCTATGAACCGGAAGCCGGCAGCGATGAGGACGTTCTGGAGCGTGCCATTGAGATCGTGGTAGAAGCCGGTCAGGCATCCACGTCCTCCCTTCAGCGCCGTTTGAAACTGGGCTATGCGCGTGCAGCACGGATGATGGATGAATTAGAGGAAATGGGCATTATCGGTCCTTATGAAGGCGCAAAACCGAGAAAAACTTTGATGACAAAGGAACAACTGGCAGAACGCAAAATGCGGAAACTGCCATAAAAACTAAGAACTTGTTCTCTTCGGATTTGACCATGGATTGACGAAAAAGCGAAAGCAACCTTGACGTATGGTGCGCTTTTTCAAGGCAGCAATCGGCAAAATTTGCCGAAAAGACAGGTGCAATATCCGATGAGAACCAGTTCTAAGCCTGTTTGCATTTCTGGCAGACAGGCTTTTTGCATGAAGCGAAAGTAATAATTCACAAATATTATTTGTTCTGTTTGTGCAGTTTCCTAATATTTCCGGTTTTCTATTGCAAATTAAACAAAAACATGCTATAATTACAATAAGTGTTGTATGAGGTGTAGAAAGGAGAATTGGTATGCAGAAAATGTTATCAGATTTTGACTCGATATTATTTGAAATGCTTTCTCAGAGTTCCCGAAACGTATTCTTTTTCTATTCCGATTTCCGAAACAATATCAATCGCTGGTCCAAGTCATCTGTAGAATATTTTGGACTGCCCGGCGAATATCTTGATACAATTGATTATTGGTACGAAAAGATTCACCCCGATGACATCGGAAAATATATGGAAGATATAGAACAGATGTTTGCTGGCAAGACAGACTATCACAACGCTGAGTACCGCATTACCAATGCTCAGGGAGAGTATGTCTGGGTCAACTGCCGGGGCAAAATGATATTTGACGAAAATCGCAATCCCATTTATTTTGCAGGATTTGTCACCAATATGGGGGCGATCTCCAAAATCGATCCGGTGACGGGACTGTTTTCCAAACATGGCTTCCGAAATGATCTTACGGTTTTGCTGGATAAAAAACATCCGGGCGTTGCTATGCAATTGGATCTGTGCAACTTTAAGCGAATCAATTCTCGCTATGGTTATGATTTCGGCGATATCGTGCTTTTTTCTCTGGGAAAAAAGCTATCTGCCATCTGTAATCATAAGGCACGTGTCTACCGGATGGACGGAGCGCAATTTGCCATTTTGATGGAAGGCGATACTGATGATTTGATAAAGCTCTATCCGGAGATTACTGCTGTATTGCGTAATTTTTCCGTGAATAACATTCCCCTTCATCTGGATATACGCAGCGGCGCAACGGTCTTCCCCAAAGATGGTGAGTTTATTGATCAGATTCGGAGCAATCTTTACTATGCCCTGGCAAATGCCAAACAACTGGTACGAAAGGATATTGTTTTCTATAATAAGGAACTGTATGAACAGCGGAATCGTATCACGCATCTGACAGATGCACTGCGTGAAAGTATCGACAACAATTTTGAGGGCTTTCGTTTGGTATTTCAGCCGATCATCAATTCTAAGACCGGAGAATTATATTCTGCTGAAGCGTTGCTCCGCTGGAGTCATCCTGCATTCCCCAAAATTGGTCCTATGGACTTTATCCCCATCCTGGAAGAAACCGAAAATATTATTCCAGTAGGACGCTGGATATTGGATGAAGCATTCCGGAACATTGCCAAGTGGAATGAAACCGGCAAAAATCAAAAGTTAAAGCATGTCAATATCAATTTCTCCTACATTCAGTTTAAGGATCCAACACTGAAGAATTACATTCTGGATCGTTTGGATACATACAAACTGCCTCATGATCTGCTGGTAGCTGAACTGACGGAAAGCTGTCATGTCAATCTGACAGATGAGTTAGGACAAATCTTTAAAAGTTTACAGAATGAAGGCATTCAGATTGCACTGGATGATTTTGGTACGGGATATTCCTCTCTGGTGATACTCAAGGATTTGCCCACCGATATCGTCAAGCTGGATTTCTCCATGACACGTCACATCTGCACCCGGGAAAAAGATCGAAGTCTGGTAGAGTTTATCATCAATTACTGCAACCATATGAACATCAAAATCTGCACAGAGGGCATTGAAGAAGCAGAAGCACTGCGTATCGTTACCGATGCCGGTACAGATCTGATTCAGGGCTATTATTACGACAAGCCGCTGGAACTGGACGCGTTCTTTGAAAAGTATATGAAATAATCCAAAATATAAATGCGAACATCCAACCGGATGTCCGCATTTTTTTACAGCCGATCTACTACCTGAATCTCAAAGGTAATGTTCTTCAGCACCTCATCCCAGGTCGTTTTCTCCAGATAGGCATAGCATTGACTTCGCAGACATGCTTCAATGTCAAACACATCTGCATGACATTCTTTCACAGTTTCTGTAATAGCAGCCTGGCACTGACTTTTGATTAAAGCTGCAGCTTGATCAAAATCCCCCTTTCCCTGTAAATGTACCACTGCTGTCACGGCAACATGGTCATCTTCTGCATAAGCGGAAAGCCGGATCGTTCCATAACTGATATCAAAGTTTTCTTTTTCGGATAAGGCAAGCTGCTTTGGATAGTTATCCCCTCTCAGCCAGCAAAGTCCGGCTGCCGCCTTCTCAGAAACCACACCGCAGAACTGCTTTGCAGTTACCACAGCAGCAGCAAAATCGCCATCCCTTGTCAATACCGGCATTAGTGCCGTGCCTCCTGTTCCCTCTAGTTCACGCTGTACGCTGAACAGATCCGTTTCCGGAAAAAGACCACTATCCTCGGCACGGCGTAATTGCTCCATTAGATGCTGGGTATCAGTTTCCTCCAGTGTCTGCCCTTTTGTCAATCCCAGCACCTTGCAGGCAGGCGACAGCCGATATTCTTCCATACACTGAGAAAGTCTTTCTGTAAAAGCCGGCGATGCATAGGCGATTAGTTCCAGATGTCCTAAAAATAACTCTTTTCCGATGAAAACCGAAGCCTTTTGCAAAGCGGCATCCAGATTGTCTCCTGCTGTTTCGGAAAGGATTCCCGGGGTCTCAAAATCATGAAGCTGCACTTCAGTCTGATCCGCATTTTTTACTTCGATTGCCTGTAAATACGTTCGGTCACGGACCTGAACTGCAGAACATCCGTTCCACACCATAACCATTCCCAATAAAACTGCTGTCATGCCAAGCGCCTTTCTGTTTGTCATGCTTTAACACCTCCCCGTTTTTGTACCAGCAGAAAGCACAAGGGAATCCCCAATGCCAGCACAGCCAATGCAGCAAGATGCCACCATCCGGCCAGAGACAGCATTGCCGCACCAGCAGAGATCGCCAGCATGATACCCAGACAAATGGTACTGGTGTATTTTATTTTGGGAAAAGACAGCCGCAATAAGTGCGCCGCCAGTACTGTAAACAATGTGATCCGAATGACACACAGCATGACAAATATCAACAGGTACAATGCATCCGCACGCTGGGTGCTAAGAGGCTGGGAAATAGCGATCGTGGAGAAAAAAGGATGCGCTGACTGTTTCATGCGATTTCCCAGAACCGCCATGCCCAGAAGAGCAAAATATGCTGCCAAAGCAAATTTTCCTGTAAATATCGCCGCCGCTGTCCGGAATTGCTTCTTTTCACAGAAATCCAGCAACATAAAAAACAATATCAGTTCGTCTGCACGATACATGCCCCGGAGAAATCCTTGCCAGATGGAATCCTCCGGCGTCATGGAAAGATTCTGAGGTTCTGCCTGCGGAATTGCACCGATAAACATGATGATCAGGGCAAACATCAAAATGCCGAAAATCAGAGTGCTGCTTCTCGCCAACGCATGAATTCCCAGCGATACTGTATACAGACAGACCAATGCGATCAGCCCTGCTGCCAGAAGATCACCGGAAATGGGCAACGACAATGCACTGCTGCTCTGCTGAAGCCGTACAAAAGAAACGCCGCCTCGTATCAACAGATACCCTATGAAAATCAACGGCAAAAGCTGATGCCGCCTGGCATAGGCAGAAAAAGAAAAACCACCACGATAGAGAAAAACAATGGGAATGCAAAGCAATATCTGCGCAATAGCAGCAATTCCCTCTCCAAAAACGCCTTCCATGGTAAATGCCGCAGACTGACAGAGAAAGGTAAATGCTGCACATGTCAGCAGCACAGTAAACAACTGACCAGAACGAATCTTATTCATGATATTCCTCCACCGTAAAGTCACCGGACTGCATTTTCCGAAATCCCACACGTGTCACCGTATCCCGCATGCCCTCCGGATAAAAAGGTGCAAGCGGTGCCATAATGGGAAATCCAAAGCTTTCTGCTGCACACAAGTTAAACAGCACTGCCACGCCCAGTAAACTGATGCCATATAGTCCCAGAAATCCCCCTGCCAGAATAAACGCCAGCCGCAAAAGTGTCACGCTTTGCGCCAGATCTGGTACGACAAACCCGGCAATCACCGCAATGGCTGTCACAGTCAGCATGGGTGTGCTAATAAGTCCTGAGGAAACAGCTGCATCACCAATAATTAAGCCGGCAACAATGCTGACAGCGCCGCCTACTGCTTTGGGCAACCGTAGTCCTGCTTCCCGTATGATCTCGTATATCAATAGCACACCAATCGCTTCCGCTGTCAGTGAAATCGGTGCATTTTCCTCGGCTTCAGCCAAGATCAACAACAGTGTCCGGTTGAGCAGCTCCGGATGATGGAGCGCAATAGCAATATAAAGGGACGGCAGCAGGACTGCCACCAGAAATGCCACGTATTTGATCCAGCGCACCAAGGTGGAATAGGAAGGACGATAACAATAATCATCCATAGTCTGAAAGCTTTCACAAAAAAGCTTTGGAATCACCAGTGCAAATGGCGTGCCTTCAATGAGCAATCCCACACGCCCTTCCAGCAGTTTTGCGCAGAGGACATCCGGTCTCTGCGTCGTTCCGACTGTATCAAAGAGACAACCACGGCGGTTTTCCAAAAAGGGCTGCACATATCCTGACGATAAAATAGATTCCAGTTCCATCTCATTCAGCCGTTCTTTGATCTGACGGATCAACTTTTGGGGAACACGATCTGCCATATAGCACAGACACAAATCTGTCTGACTTTTTGTACCCTTGACAAAAAGCTCCAATTTCAATTGGGGAGACTTCATACGCCGCCGTAAAAGCGACATGTTTACACGGACAACCTCAATAAAGCCGTCCTTTGCGCCCATAACGTTATCTTCACCGGAAGGCTCGTCAATGCCTCGCTTATCATATCCCTGCACGCCGAATACTAGTGCAGTCAAAGCGCCCTCCAGAATCAGTACGGCAAAGCCGGAGTTCAGAAAGCGGAACAATTCTTCGTATGTTTTGGCTTCTGAGCGATCTGTGGAATACAACTGCCGGTTCTGAATATAGCTGAAAATGTTATCCGCTGTTGGTTCTTTCATCCGGATCTGGGTAATGGGTTTCAAAATCAGCTCTGTTATGATCGAAGTTGACAACATCCCCTCACAGCATAGCAATGCCGCTGGAAGTCCGCTGAGCAGAAATTCATTTACCAGCAGGTCAGAGGAACCTTTGGCGATCTGCTGGATGCATGCCAGATTCGATTTGTATTCTGACAGAATTTTCTTTTGCAGCAGCATTTCTATGGTATTGTCCGACACAGAGAATCACACCTTTCCTGATAACCTGTTCATAGAGAGAACAAGTTCTGATATTCAAAGCCTATTTTACCCAGTACGTGAAAAAAGATACAAAATAGATTGCAATTTTCCGCATGATGTGATATAATGGAGTTGTATGATGTCGAAATGCGAAAAAATTTGTCCGCATGAAATATGGCGGACAGATTTAGAAAGGAAATTTATATGTCACGAAAAAAACAAGGCGTATCTGTTCTGATCCCCTTGACTGTTGCATTATGCTGTATGCTTGCTGGATGCGGCAATACGGGACAGATTGATGACAATGCTGCTGTTCCGGCAAATGCGCCGGCAGGCAATGGCAACATTTTAGAAAACAGCGTTCCTGCGGAAACAGAGGCGGAAACAACTATTCCGGAAGAGCCCACAGCTACTGATACCAACATTCATGTAGTTGCAGTGGGTGATAATCTGGTACAACAATTTGTCTATCAGAGTGCGCAGAATCACTCCGCTGACGGCGTAAGCTTTAATTTTGATTACTGTTATGAAAATATCAAGCCTTTGATTCACGGCGATATTAACATGATCAATCAGGAAACTCTGATCTGCGGCGAAGGCTTTGAGATCAGCGGCTCAAACTTTAACTTTAATTCCCCTACCGCTCTGGGAGATGCTGTGATCAACACCGGTTTTAATGTGATCACCATGTGTAACAATCATTTGCTGGACAAGGGTGCAAGCGGGCTCAATGCCTGTATCAATTACTGGGATGAAAAGATGGCAGCGCATCCGGAAATCCTCGCCTGCGGTGTGTACCGGGATTATATGGATATGCAAAAGATTCGCACGAAGGAATTCTGCGGCAAAACAGTGGCATTTCTCAGTTATACAGAAAACACCAACGGTTATTCAATCCCTGACAATTCTGAGCTGGAGATCATTTATACCTCACAGGAAGAGCTGATACAGCAACAGATCGAAGCAGCAAATCAAATCGCAGATGTGGTGATCGTGACAGCACATTGGGGTGCAGAAGATACATTCAATGTGACCGATGGTGTAAAAGCCCTGGCACAGAAAATGATCGACTGGGGTGCCGATGTCATAGTGGGTACACATCCTCATGTGGGACATACCATGGAATATCTCACCAGACCTGACGGCACGCAGGGATTTGTATTTTATTCCCTGGGCAATTTTATCTCTGCACAGACGGACAATATGAATCTGGTGGGAGAATTGGCTGACTTTGATATTGTGGCAAAAGCAGACGGCACTGTCACCATTGAAAATGTACAGGTTTCGCCGGTTATCACACACTATGAAGGCGGCAGTCAGTCCAATCTGCGGCTTTATCCATACAGCATGTACAGTGACGATCTGGCAGCGCAGCATGGTCTGCCCTATTGTACCTCCAGCACAGGTCCTTCTTATCAGGTCTGGAGCATGGAGAAGATCCGAGAAATGTTTGAAACATCTGTACCAGAACAGTTCCGTAAATACGATTAAGAATCATGACAGAAAAACAGCCTGAGAAGTTGGTTTACTTCTCAGGCTGTTGTTTATGTCAAAAGTAAGCATATACTTGTAAAGTTCAAAGGGAACTAAACTTCATAAAAACTTTACCAACAAAAATGCTGCAAACAGTAAGTGTAAAATATGGACAAGCAATTATTTTCGTATCTCCCCTGCCGTAAGGCAAGGGCATTTTTCTTGTTATTCAGTGGTTTTTCGATCAGTTTGTAGTATATATGAATGTCACGCACAGATTTTCTACCCTGATAGACATCGACAGTGAAATACTCAATGAGGTCAAGGCACATCTGCCTTGTAAGCTCCTCAGCACCAGCATAGGACTTTAAGCGGCGGATATATTCATCAACATCTGCTTCGTCCTGCTTGTCTGCATCGGCTCTCTGAATAAGTGCATCAAGCTCAGTCTGTAATGTGTCTTTCTCCTGCTGACACTTCGCAAGAAGGTCTGCACAGGTCTTTTCGGGCATATTACCCAATACCCTGTCCTCATAGATTTTCTGAATCAGCTTATCAAGGTCAGTGATACGCTTTTCAATGTCCTTCTGCCTTTTCCTGTCGGCATTATCACGAGCAGATTAAATTTTATCAAGGGGGTGAATTTTTCTCAACACCTTCACCCCCAGGGGGGTGAAAGATTAAATTGTATCATTTTCGGAGGGTATATGTCAGCGTACTCGTCATAGATCGTCCAGCCCTGTTCCTTGACATAGTTTGTGAGAACTCGTCTCTGGTTTTCAATTGAAAGGGATTCGCCCTGTCTTTCATCGTCACGGGAAAGACGGAGGTAGATCCCAACTTTATAAGCGGTCTGCTTTGGCATCATAAAACTCTTTTCTCCCCAAAGCGACCTTTACCGATATATTTATTATAGCGCAATATATCGGTAAAGACAATAGCTTTTGTGAAAAAAGTTATGCTGATTTCGGAACAGCTCCAAGCATTTCGCTCATCGCCCTGTCCTCAGCGTACCGATACATCACGTCATTGATGCCCTTGTCTCCGATGAAGTAGCTATGCACTCTGTAAGTGCGACCGTCCACCTCATATTTGTTGACCTAAACGGGACAGTTTTTGTACTGCTCGTTCATCTCCTGCATTGTTCTGTTATTATTCATAGCGAAATTATCTCCTTATCTTCTCTATCTCTATGCTTTTAAAGTTGAGAGTATCGCTTTATCTCTCTAACCCTCATGGTTGTTGTCTTATGATAGCTGTGCGGAACGGCAAGCGCCGTCCCATATCACAGCTATATTTTTAATCGGAATTATGTTTCCGAATAGTGGTTAGACTTCTCGTCAAAGAACGAAGTCTGCCCATCCATCTTATCACTGCCCTGAACTGTTTCTGTATCGCTCTCGGCAGTACTTTCCTGTTTCAGTTTCGCAAGCTGTTCGGGGTGCTTTGTGATAAGTTCAAAAAGTCCCTGCTCGTCACAGCCGAGTGCGTCACTGATTTTTGCAAGCTGGATAGCATTCAGCTTTGCATTGATCTTCTCGATCTCAGCCTTGTCGCTCTCGATACGTTCAAGCACCGCCTGACGCTTGCTCAGGAGTTTCTTTGTCTGATCTTCATAGCTGAGAATAAATCTCACCTCTTTTCGTTTTGAAGTATCTGTTTCACGCCCACACTTTGCATTCACTATTGCTTTTTCAGTCGAATTATGATAGAATTATAGTGAGCCAGTGTACGCTGGAATTTATCTGTCCGGAGGTGAATTCATGAAGCATATCTTCTATATAGATACCGAAGTCAGCGAAACAGACAACAAAGCATATGATTACGGTGCAGTAAGTGCAAATGATGATAAACTACATTCCGGTTCGGCGCATGAATTCTACGCCTTTATCGCAAAGGCAGAATACCTTTGCGGTCACAATATTATCGATCATGATGCAAAGTATATCGAAGTCCCCGCAAGCGCAAAACTCATTGACACACTGTATCTGTCCCCGTTGCTGTTTCCAAATAAGCCATACCACAGACTACTGAAAGATGACAAGCTGCAAACAGATGAGCTGAACAATCCTTTGAATGATGCAATAAAAGCAAAAGAGCTATTTTACGACGAAGTCAACGCTTTTCAGGTACTTGACGATGAATTGAAGCTCATTTACTATATGCTCCTGAAAGAAAGTCCCTATTTTTCAGCATTCTTTGAATATCTCGGCTTCTCTGCAGAAGATGACCTTGAAACGACGATACAGGTTCGGTTTGCAGATGAAATCTGCAAGAATGCTTCGCTTTCCGACATTATTGCCAATTCTCCCGTGGAGCTTGCATACTGCCTTGCCCTGATCTCAGCAACTGAGGCATATTCGCTGATACCGAGATGGGTGCAGATGAATTATCCCAATGTAGACACTATCATGCGGGCAATTCGGAACACCTCTTGTCGAGAATGTGATTATTGTAGATCAAGGCTTGACCCGGTCGTCTATCTTGGTAAGTATTTCGGCTATCCGAACTTTCGCAAGTATAATGACGAGCCATTACAGGAAAATGCCGTGACTGCAGCAGTGGAGCATAAGTCTTTGCTTGCCATATTTCCCACAGGAGGCGGAAAATCGCTGACCTTCCAGATTCCTGCACTGATGGCAGGTGAAACCGAGCGTGCGCTGACAGTCGTGATCTCTCCCTTGCAGTCGCTGATGAAAGATCAGGTCGACAACCTTGAAAAGCGTGGTATTGCAGAAGCTGTCACGATCAACGGTTTGCTCAGTCCCATCGAGCGCGCCGAAGCCATAGACCGTGTGGAATCGGGCATTGCGTCCATCCTATATATATCCCCTGAATCACTGCGATCTGTTACGATAGAACGGTTGTTTTTGTCACGCCATATCGACCGTTTTGTCATTGATGAAGCCCACTGCTTCTCAGCTTGGGGACAGGATTTCCGTGTAGACTACTTATATATCGGCGACTTTATCCGTGAATTGCAGGAGAAGAAAGGTCACGGCTGCAAGATACCGGTATCCTGCTTTACGGCGACCGCAAAGCAAAAGGTCATCAGCGACATCAAAGACTACTTCAAAGAGAAGCTGGATATCGAGCTTGAATTGTTTGCAACGAATGCATCCCGCACCAATCTGCGGTACGAAGTGCTATATCGGGAAACGGACGAGGAAAAATATGAAACGCTCCGCAGTCTGATCGAGCAGAAAAGCTGTCCGACCATCGTTTATGTATCGAGGACCAAACGAACGAGGGCGCTTGCCGAAAAGCTCTGCAATGACGGCTTCAAAGCACGACCTTTTAACGGCAAAATGGACAGCAGTGAAAAACAGGAGAATCAGGAAGCCTTTATCAATGATGAGGTGCAGATCATCGTTGCGACCTCGGCTTTTGGCATGGGTGTGGATAAATCCAATGTCAAACTGGTCATTCATTATGATATTTCCGATTCCCTTGAAAACTACGTGCAGGAAGCCGGACGTGCAGGACGTGACGAAAAATTACAAGCGGAATGCTATGTGCTGTTCAATGACGGTGATTTGGACAAGCATTTTATCCTCCTCAACCAGACCAAGCTCAGTATCAGTGAGATCCAGCAGGTGTGGAAAGCAATCAAAGACCTCACACGCACCCGTCCGGAAGTATGCTGTTCCCCACTTGAAGTCGCACGACAGGCAGGCTGGGATGACAGCATTTCCGACATTGAAACAAGGGTAAAAACAGCGTTACAGGCTCTTGAAAATGCAGGCTACATCAAGCGCGGCAAGAATGCTCCTCATGTATATGCTGACGGTATCCTTGTTAAAAGCATGATAGAAGCTGCTGAGAAAATCGACAGTTCTTTCCGGTTTGAGAATGACGAGGAGAGAACGACTGCGAAACGTATCATCCAATCATTGATCTCCAGTAAAAGCATTGCAAAGGCAGGGAATGCCGATGCGGAATCAAGAGTCGACTACCTTGCGGACAGGCTCGGAATCGAAAAATCGGGCGTGATCCACTCCATTCAGCTGATGCGTGAGGACGGTCTGCTTGCGGATACCAAAGACCTGACTGCCTATATCCAGAAAACAGATACCGTCAATCGCTCCATGCTGGTGCTGCATCGTTTTCAGGCTCTCGAATCATTTCTGCTTGCATACATAGATGCAGACAAGCTCTGCATGAATTATAAAGAGTTGAATGAAGCGGCTCTGGCAAACGGCATCAAAAGCAGCTCTGTCAATTCTATCAAGACGCTTTTCTACTATTGGACAATCCGAAACTATATCCAGAAAGAACAGAATCAAGCGACCAATAAAGTTATCATCGTACCGAAAATGCGTATTGAGCGTATCAGGGACAAGCGTCAGAAAAGCTATGCTGTCGCTGAATGCATCATAAACTATCTGTTTGAGATCAGCGGTAAAGATGTCAGCCGGAAAAATGAAGTGCTCGTGGGCTTTTCAATACTGGAATTACTGAACGCTTACCGTAAGCGATCGCTCATAGAGATTAGTGAGCAGGACATTGAAGAGACACTGCTGTTTCTTTCCAAGATCGGTGCACTGAAGCTGGAGGGCGGCTTCCTTGTGCTGTACAGCGGAATGCGCATCAAGCGGCTTGAGCTCGACAACCGTATCAAATATAAACAGGAGGACTACAAACAGCTAAACGAATTCTATAAGCAGAAGATACAGCAGATCCATATCGTTGGAGAATACGCCAATATGATGGTGCGTGACTATAACCAGGCTTTGCAGTTCGTCAATGACTATTTCCAGATGGACTACAAGCAATTTCTGTCGCAATATTTCTCCGGTGAAAGGGCGGCTGAGATCGAACGAAATATCACTCCTGAGAAGTATCGACAGCTCTTTGATGCGCTGTCAGACAGGCAGCTTGAGATCATCCGTGATGACACCTCAAAATATATTGTAGTCGCTGCTGGTCCCGGAAGCGGTAAAACAAGAGTGCTTGTGCATAAGTTGGCATCGCTTTTACTGCTTGAAGATGTAAAGCACGAACAGCTCCTGATGCTGACATTCTCCCGCGCTGCTGCGATAGAGTTCAAACAGCGTCTGCGTGAACTGATCGGCAATGCTGCTAATTTCATTGAAATAAAGACATTTCACTCCTATTGCTTTGACCTGCTTGGAAAAATAGGCAATATCCAGGAATCAGAGAATATCGTCAAGGAGGCAAGCGAGCTGATCCGAAACGGCGATGTGGACTTAGGCAGGATCACAAAGTCTGTTCTCGTCATAGACGAAGCGCAGGATATGGACATTCACGAATACCGCCTTGTGGAAGCACTCATGGAACGAAACGAAGATATGCGCATCATTGCTGTCGGAGATGATGACCAGAATATCTATCAGTTCCGGGGTTCGGACTCAAAATATCTGAGGTCATTTATCACAGACCATGATGCGAAGCAGTATTCTCTTATCGACAATTACAGAAGCTGTCAGAGTATTGTTTCTTTTGCGAATCAGTTTGTAAAGTCCATCTCTGACAGAATAAAAACAGAGGACATCATTGCAGTTTCGGAGAATACAGGAGAGGTCAAGCTGATAAAACACAGCGGAGCAAATATGGAAACAGCGTTGGCAGAGGATATGCTTTCAGTCGGTGCAAACGGTTCGAACTGTATCCTTACCAATACCAATCAAGAATCTCTGCTGATACTGGGCATTCTGAAACAGCAGAATATCCCTGCGAAGCTGATACAGTCCATTGACGGCTTTGATATGTATGATATTGCGGAGATTCGCTATTTCCTGAAAAAGCTGGATGTTGATAATACATCGCCGGTCATCAGCAACGACCAATGGGACAGTGCAGCAGAAGCACTACAGAAGCAATACAGCGGCAGTGCGTGTCTGACCCTTATGATGAACATTCTGCATACATTTGCGGAAACCAATGAAAAGAAATACCGTACTGATCTTGAGATGTTCCTGCACGAATCGAAGATCGAGGATTTCTATACAAATGAAAGCGGTATTATAACGATCTCTACCATTCACAAATCCAAAGGCAGAGAATTTGACAACGTGTATATGCTCCTCAGCAATGTCAATATGGGCAGTGATGAAGGAAAAAGGAAGCTCTACGTCGGCATGACAAGAGCAAAGAATTTACTGCATATTCACTATTTTGATGACGCATTCGATCCGTATACAGAGTATGCTACAACCGATGAGATCGACCTGCACACATATCCGAAGCCATCTGAGCTGATATTGCAGCTATCTCATAGAGATGTATACCTTGATTTTTTCAAGGATAAAAAATCGCTGATTTTACAGCTAAAAAGCGGTATGCATCTTGCTGTCAAGGGTAACAGGCTATATGTGCAGGTGAACGGCAGGCTTACTCCTGTGCTCCAATTTTCGTCTAAATGCAATGAAACCGTAAAACAACTGATTGCATCGGGATATGCATCGTATGATGCGGTGATACGTTTTATTTGTGCATGGAAAGGCAAGGAAGATTCAACCGA
Source organism: uncultured Ruminococcus sp. (assembly GCA_947627445.1). Classification (GTDB taxonomy): domain Bacteria; phylum Bacillota; class Clostridia; order Oscillospirales; family Ruminococcaceae; genus Ruminococcus_C. The sequence continues at coordinate 927 of CANQWA010000025.1, read as the reverse complement.
GTCAGCGGTCATTCTGGCTGATATTTATTTTCACAAGAATACATAATCGGAAATCAAAACACAGGCTGGAGGTGTGAGTCATTGCGGAATCTGTATGTCAGGGAAAGGGATATGAGCTGAACAGCTTTGTAAGATCTTTTGCTGGATAAGCCAAAATTCTCTCCAAGAGAATACAGAAATAGAAATATACACACGGAGGCTCCCATGCTTGTCATCTATGCAGAAAAAGGCAGTCTTGCCAAAACGATCGCAGCCGTGCTTCATGCCGGACAGCGTATCCCGCTGAAAGGTGAACCAACGGTCGGTTATTACCAATTTCAATATCACGGGGAGGATGCCGTTCTTTGCCACGGTATCGGGCATCTGATGCAGCTTGTCCCGGCAAAAAGCTACGATGCGAAATATGCGAAATGGGATCTGTCCGTATTTCCGTGCATTCCGCAGCAGTTCAGGCTGGCGGCAATGGAGCTTGCCGGACAGAACATCGAGGACGAGGAGATCCGCACGCTCATGAAACTGCAGAAAAAGGGACTCGGCACCGATGCGACCCGTGCGCCGATCCTGAAAGGCCTATTTGACCGGCATTATCTGGAGCGCAAGGGCAAGACGATTTTTCCGACCGACAAGGGAATGTTTCTGATCGATGCAATGCCGATGGATGCAATCAAGTCTGCCGATATGACCGGAGACTGGGAGATGCGGCTGAACAATATCGCACTCGGCAAGGAGAATCCGGCGCAGTTAGGACAGTAGGCATATAGAAGTTTTGGGTAACAACGAAAGACCGATACAGCAAGCTATATGGGCAGGCACTTCTCATTTGAGAAGTGCCTCAGCCTGTCAAAAAAGGCCTCAATTCAGCATAGTTGAAACGAAATAAGGACTCAAAAAACGGAATAAATATCGAAAAAGCAAGTAAAAGCCCTC
>CANQWA010000024.1 GCA_947627445.1 uncultured Ruminococcus sp. | reverse complement strand
GGAAGCTTAGCTCAGCTGGGAGAGCATCTGCCTTACAAGCAGAGGGTCATAGGTTCGAGCCCTATAGTTTCCACCAATGGTCTGGTAGTTCAGTTGGTTAGAACGCTGCCCTGTCACGGCAGAGGTCGTGGGTTCGAATCCCATCCAGATCGCCATGCGGATTTAGCTCATCTGGTAGAGCGCCACCTTGCCAAGGTGGAGGTAGCGAGTTCGAGCCTCGTAATCCGCTCCAATCGGCGCTATAGCCAAGTGGTAAGGCATGGGTCTGCAACACCCTGATCTCCAGTTCAAATCTGGATGGCGCCTCCATAATAAAAAAGGAACGCTATTCGGCGTTCCTTTTTTATCGTTTCTTTTACATTGGTGTGTTGCTGGAATGAGAACAAGTTCTAAAATGGTCTGATCAAAGATAACAAGATTCAAATGATCATCCCTTATGGATATCATGCAATTTATCGGCAATCATAGTCTGAATTTGCTTTCATAGAAACTCATGCATGTCTTTTTCGGCAGGTTTTGGCTGGGTATCAAAATCTACCCAAGAGGACAGGTTCTGACTTGTTTTTTGAAATGATCCCAGAAGATGAGGCGTTTTTTTCGGGATTTGCACAACTATTTTACATATTTTTCTTGTTGTTTGATATTGCAATAGGGGAATCGTGTCAACACACCTGTGAAAACAATTTGCTTGAAAGAAACAATACTGCGTCAGCAGCAGGAGGAACATATGGCAATTTATCTAATCGACTATGAAAATGTATATGTAGAAGGCTTGAAAGGGCTGGAGAAACTGGACAGTGACGATGAAATCATCATTTTTTATACGCAGAATCGCTGTCTGATGACCTTTGAGGTGCATCAACAGCTGATTGCCAGCCGTGCCGCAGTCAGTCTGATGGAGGTGGAAGTTTCTTCCAAAAGCAAAAACACCGTGAAAAATGCACTGGATCTACAGTTGTCTATGTACATTGGCTATCTGTTAGGCCGCCGTCCGGATGTACCGCTCTATATTGTCAGCCGGGATACAGATTTTGATTTGAATCTATCATTTTATGCCCATTATTTGCATCATCAGGATGTAATGCTCTTTGTATGTGCATCTATAGAGGATGCGGTTCAAGGTGCAACTGCTTCATCTTTAGAAGAACCAGCACAGGAGGAAGCGGCTGATCCGCCAATGTCAGAATCAGAACAAAATGCTGCGGCAAAAAGCCTGTATCAACGAGCGCAGAGCATCGTGGGTGCGATGGACAATAGTGAGTTACAACTGATTTGTAAACTTCTGACAGCTGCAGGCGATCTGCAATCGCTGCATAAAATGCTTGCCCTGCACTATCATGATAACGATAAAGTGCAGAAAATCTATAAGAAAATCAAGCCGCTATACCATGAACTGCAAAAAGAACAGTCGGACATTCCGGGAAAGCTCCGGCAGCATGTACGCAGCCTTACTGGCAAAACGAATGATGCAGACATTGCTTATATCTGTCAATGTGTCATTATGGCAAGTGATCTGGTTGCATTGAATAACAACCTCTCTCTCCGCTATCACGACGGACAACAGGTCAAAGATATCTACCACAAGCTAAAACCCGCCTTTCAACAGCTTTGTCAGGAAGCCCGATATGCAGAGTAATCCCCGTACAGAAAAAAGCCGCCTCTCAGCATAGAGAAGCGGCTCATTTTTAACTCCAAAATCAATTCGCCTCATAGAAAGGAACAATATTCTCCACTGCCTTCTGTCCCAGAGGAGATTCCACAGCGGCAACTACCACAGAGCCGTAACTTTGGGTGATCTTGGAAACATCAGCACCAAACTGACGAACATCCATCTGCTCTGTCAGATCTAAAACAACCAGGAAGCCGTCTGTGCCGTTTGCCTTAATGCCGTTCAGATATGCCTTTTTCACCTCGGGAACTGTTGCAAAGTGTTCTTTCAGCTGATTCACCATTTCTTTGGGCGCTTCACCCAACTGACGCAGTTCGAGACGAGGGTTGATGCTCAAGACCTGATCCTTTGTGAAAGCCAATCCCATGGTAAAGGGGTCGATCACAATACCGGCAGCTGTATTCTTCGGATCAGACAGCATTGCCGTATAATGAGAAAACATCATGGGAACTGCCTGGCAATTCGGTGCACCTGTCCATTTCTGTAGCTCCGGCAGACTGGTGAACAGCGGGAGATATTTTTGATCCTCATGATTCAGCATCACAAATTCTGCCTGAGCCGTTACTTTTTCGCCGGGTTTAACTTCTTTGGGGAGATTTTTCATGATTGCTGGTGCAACAAAGCGTGCTTTCCGAAGCGTATCAAAAAAAGCAGCGGTCACCTGAGGAGAATTCTCATTTTTAAATTTGTCAGCGCCAATGATCACGTCCGGATTGGTAATCGTCTGCGCATCAAACATAGGCGTGATCTTATGAGCACCAGCCGGCGCAGCATTGGCTTTCGGCAGTGTCACACCTTTTAGTTCAGCCATTTTCTCCTTGGAGAGAATAATATTGGTTTCTGATGGGTTAATCACAATGCCGTTTACATCGATGCTCTGCTTGAGCATAATATCACAATATTGGTCAAAGGTGATGACCATGGTTTCTGCATCGGGGTCGTTCTTCCATTTCAGAAATTCCAGCCAGTCGGTAAATGCCGGGAAAAACTTTGCACCGCTGTTGTTGGAAACAGCCATCAGAGATGCCTGTACCTGCCGTTGTCCGTTTTCATCCGGTTCTGCCTGACTGAGGTCAGAGCGCAGGGTAATGGGTGCGATAAAAGACGCAGCCTGTATTGCCTTGAGCATGGCCTCTTCATTCGGCTTGGTCTGCTGCTGCTTGAAATCCGCCATTGCGGCGACCAGATCCGGATTTTTAATGGTGGGTTTTTTTAGTTGTGCCAATTTGGTTCACCTCGTTCAAAAATTATCCTGCGAACATTGCTGGGCAGATATTTACAGGGATATCCTTAGTATACCATACTTCCCAGAAAAATGCAAGAGGAAATCCTCTGCGAAGCCGGAATACAGCGGACACGGCGGAGCTTTTCAGCAATTTGTCTAAATTTGAGCCAATGGATTTGTGACAATTCCATGTCGCATTACGAAAAAACCGAATCCAGCCAATGCTGAATCCGGTGATTTTCCTGTTTTTTCGGAACGGGAATTATGCACGCTCTACTTTGCCGGAGCGCAGACATCTGGAGCAAACGTACAGATGGCAGGGAGTGCCTTTCACAATCGCCTTTACACGCTTTACGTTCGGCTTCCATGTTCTGTTTGAACGTCTGTGGGAGTGAGAAACCTTGATACCGAAGGAAACACCCTTTCCGCAAATTTCACATTTAGCCATTCTACCGCACCTCCTTAATAATGAGTCTGCTTCCAAGCTGCTGATCCGGAACTTGTTATCATGTATATCTATCCGGATAGGATCTTTACAGGTTAGAAACTAACATATCTATTCTATCAGATTTCATCGAAAAATGCAAGGGTTTTCTTGGATTCTTTCGATTATTTTTTTTGAGAGAATGAAACTTTATTTTTTTATTTTGATATATGATACATATACGATTTATGATGACAAATATTTTCAACTATTATGTATCTATTCTTCAGGAAATCCAGCGGAACTTTTAAAATATGGAAGAAACGAGAAAAAAACCAGTTGCATGAAAAAAAAGCTTGAAATTTTCGATGGAATCATGTATAATAGTATAGATTACTTTTGACAGAGAGGAAAGAACGCATGAGCCTATTGAATCATTTTCGGAATCTGAATTTATACACCATTCTTGCACGAGTTGCTATTGTTCTGCTGATACTGCCTCTGCACGAATTTGCACACGGCTGGATGGCAAAACGCTGTGGAGATGACACGGCGGAGGAAAGCGGCCGTCTGACAGTCAATCCCATCGCTCATATCGCCCCCATCGGCGCAGTGCTGCTGATCCTGTGTGGTTTCGGCTGGGCAAAGCCTGTGCCCATCAATCCGGCACGGATGCGAAATCCTCGCAGAAGTGTCATCTGGGTTTCTCTGGCTGGACCGGTTTCCAATCTCCTGGCAGCCCTGTTTGGCATGATCCTGCTGCAAGTCGTTCTGCCTTTTCTGAACGCTTCGGGAAATGCCGTGCTTCTGGCGTTTTTTTATCTGTTACAGGCATTTGTCAGCGTCAATATCGGTCTGGCACTGTTTAATCTGATCCCGATTCCACCTCTGGACGGCTCAAAGGTGCTGATGTGCCTGCTGCCCTACAAGCAGAGCACATGGATGATGCGCAATCAACAAATCCTGAACATTATCCTGTGGGTGCTGATTCTCACATCCGTTCTTTCCACGCCGCTTTCTTGGCTTGCCGGAAAACTTTATCTGCTGTTTGCTTGGGGAACCAATTGGATCGGTGATCTGGTTCAGATGGCCTTATCATAATGATGCAGAAGGTTTCATTTAAGCTGGATGTCTTTGAAGGTCCCATGGATCTGCTCCTGAGCCTAATTTCCAAGCACAAACTGAATATCTATGATATCGAAATCTCCAGCCTGCTGGAGCAATATATGGCATACCTGGAGCAGTGCCGGGAACAGGATCTGGAGCTTGCCGGGGAATTTTTGGAAATGGCAGCTCGTCTGATTTACATTAAGACGGCATCTCTTCTTCCTCATCCTGAAGAAGCCCAGAAGGAAAAGCAGGCGTTACAGGGCGCACTGATCGAATATGCCCTTTGTAAGCAGGCAGCACAGGCGCTGGTAAAGAGCTTTATAGGCGGACAGATTTTTGTACGCCAACCCATGAAAATTTCCATTTCTCAGGCATATGGATTGACACATCTGCCTTCGGTTCTGCCGGATACATGGCAATCCATGGGGCAAAAACGGTTTTCCCCTCAGACCCACGTAAAAGAGCGATTGCAGCGTGTTGTCAATCGCCCGGTGGTTTCTGTGATGTCTAAAGTGGTCTATGTGATGCGTCGGGTGTATCATAGTGAACATGTGTATTTTGGTGAGATCTATGCCGATGTCCGAGAGCGTTCTGCTCGTGTGGCATTGTTTCTGGCGGTATTGGAACTGACAAAGCACGGCAGAATCGGTATCAGCGATGACGGCACATATCTTTACCGCCGCATCGATCGGGTGACTCGGACGAAAAAATCAGACCGCAAAAAGATTCAGGAAAAAGTCACCGCAGAATGATTGACAGAAATCGGGGTATGATAATGGAAGAAAACAGAAATCATTCGCTTTGTGCCGCAGTGGAGGCGGTGCTGTTTGCATGCGGTGAACCCGTTTCCTTACGGCGGATGGCGCAGGCATGTGAGGCAGAGGAATCCCAGGTGACAGCGGCATTGCAGCAGCTGGCAAGACGGTATGCGGAACAGGGAAGTGCTGTCAGCATACGTCAATTCGGGGACTGCTGGCAGATGTGTACACAGCCGGAATATGCACCAATCATCCAACGTGCCATGGAAACCAAAAAGGCAGCGCCTCTTTCTTCGGCTGCCATGGAGGTGCTGACTATTGTGGCATATAACCAGCCAGTGAGCAAGAGCTTTGTGGAGCATGTCCGGGGTGTGGACAGTAGTTCTGTGGTGAATACCCTGGTGGAAAAGGAGCTTCTGGCAGAAGCTGGACGGCTGGACGTTCCCGGCAGACCCATTGCCTATGTGACAACCCCGCATTTTTTGCGCTGCTTTGGGCTAAGCTCCTTAGATGATCTGCCGCCGCTACCCACTTCTGTATCGGAAGCGGAAGCAGCTTTGTCGGATGCAGCAGACACAGAGGAGTCGCAGCAGGAATGACAGAGGAGGAAACTGCCCTATGATTGGCTGGCTGATCGTGATTGGGCTGCTGTTACTGATCCTGGCAGTGCTGCTGACACCGCTGGCGTTTCAGTTTGATTATGATGATGTTCGGCAGCACCGGTTTTATCGTCTGTCATGGCTGGGAATTACCGTGCTTTCCAGCGAAAAAGCTGGAAAGATCCGTGATAGCTCCCGCAAAAAGAAGCCAAAAGCAGACAAGCCTAAAAAACAGAAAAAAAAACCGGAAGAGAAGGAAAAGGATGGCAAAGAAGAATCCAAGCTGGAGAAATTCCAGCGCTATTTCCATATGGGATTCGATCTGCTGTCCTCTTTGCCTAAGCCTTTGCGGATGATATGGAAGGGCTTTTCCTTCCGTCGGCTGGTGATCGGCATACAGGTGGGCAAGTTTGATGCCAGCCAGTGTGCTGTGGCATACGGTGCGGTCTGTGCGGTATTATACCCTGCACTAACATTCTTACAGAGTACCATGCGGATGCAGTTGGAACAAGTAACGGTTCAGTGCGCATTCGGACAGGAGAAAAATCGTTATGTTCTGCGGGGCGTTCTGCGGTTTTGTCCTCTGTCAGCCGTGGCAGCAGCGTTTACCCTGATAGGGGTGTTTCTGTGGAAATATCTCCGCCGTGTGATACGGGAAAAGCAGCAGGGGTGTCATAAAAAATCCCGTAAAATCTAAAATCGAGAAGTAAATATCAGCCGAAAAGCGGCTGTAGAATGATGGAGGTCATACAAATGGAGGAAAAACATCAAATTCAGGGACTCATGGGTGTTACCATGGAAAAAATCCGGGAAATGGTAGACGTACAGACGATCATCGGTGATCCCATTGTGGCTTCGCCTCAGATCACCGTGATTCCCGTGTCTAAAGTATCCTACGGCTTTGCATCCGGCGGATCAGACTTGCCGGCAAAGTCCAACCCCAAGGATCTTTTCGGCGGCGGTGCAGGTGCAGGTGTTTCCATTCAGCCGGTGGCATTTTTGGTGGTACAGGGTGACAGTGTTCGCCTGCTTCAGATGGATGACGGCAATGATGTGATCGGCAGTGCCATCCGTTCTGTGCCAGAGGTGGTAGACCGCATCGGCAGTATTGTGAAAAAGAACAAGAAGGACAAGGAAGAAAAGACGGACAGTGATGCGGCTGAGGCTTCTGAAGAATAAAAACCTGTCCGCATAGAAAGCTGCGTATGTCCCTTCGGTAGACTTTGCCTGGAATCGCAACAAAAAATCTTGCCTTTACTAAAATATAACTGGAAAATCCATGCATCGTTTCTATGTGAAGGCAACACCGCACAAAGAGTGCCTATCGGCTTTGCACGGTGTTGCCTGAACTGGTTCTGCTGTTCTAATCAATTGCCCCCTTGCATAGATTGGTACAAATCTATGCAAGGGGACAAAATGATGTTGCAAAGAATCAGAACCATATCGGATAAGCTGCGCCGGATTCTCTGTGCTGCTGGGACAGTTTGGCTGACAGCAGGATGGCTGCTGCTGGGGACGTATCATGCGGAAGCGGTTTCGACTTCTGCCAAAGCCTGCATTCTGATGGAGGCGGTCACTGGGAAGATCCTCTACGAGCAAAACGCCTATGAGGAGCGGCCCATGGCAAGCACGACAAAGATCATGTCAGCATTGCTCTGTCTGGAAAGCGGTGACTTGGACACGGAGTTTGTGGTGAATTCCGATGCGATCCATGTGGAAGGCTCTTCTATGGGGCTGGTGGATGGTGATATCGTCACAAAGCGAGCACTGTGTTATGGGATGCTGCTTCCCTCGGGAAATGATGCAGCCGGTGCGGCTGCGGTGAAAATTGCCGGGAGCTATGAAAAATTTGCAGATATGATGAATGCCCGTGCCGCAGAGCTTGGTATGACACAGACCCATTTTGTCACGCCGTCTGGCCTGCACGATGAGAATCATTATTCCACGGCATATGATATGGCGCTTTTGACGGCAAAAGCCTTGCAAAATGAGACTTTTCGTGAGATTTGCAGCCAGTCTAAAGCACAGATCAGCTTTGGCAATCCGCCTTATGACCGGTGGCTGACCAATTCCAATAAGCTGCTGACTATGGATGAGACCGTGATTGGTGTCAAGACTGGTTTTACCGATGAAGCCGGGCGCTGTCTGGTTTCTGCTTGCTGCCGGGATGGTGTGACGCTGATCTGTGTGACCTTGTTCGATCGTAATGACTGGCAGGATCATCTGACGCTGTATGACTACGGTTTCCGGCAGGTAACACCTGTCTCTGCTGAGCTTCCCCGGAACTGGACGATTCCGGTGACAGGGGGAGAAACGGAAGCAGTTTCTGTGCAGGGAACAGAAATGCCGGTAGTTGGCGTGACAGACGGTCGAATGCCGGAGCTGCAGTACAGGTTGGAAGCGGCGCCTTTCCTCTATGCGCCAGTGACAGCTGGGCAGCAGGTGGGGACGTGGTCAGCATGGCTAGAGGGCAGGCAGGTGCTAAGCGGTGCTTTATATGCCTCAGAAGATGTAGCATATCAGGAAGCGATGCCAGAAGATGAAACAGACGCATCCATTTTGGAACGTTTTTTAGAGAAAATAAAAGCAATGTGGAAACAACAGGAGTAAAAAATGGAAAAAATCAGAATACAAAAACTATTGGCAGATGCCGGATACTGCTCCCGCCGAAAGGCGGAAGCACTGATTTCTGCTGGAAAAATCAAGGTAAATGGTCATTCGGTGAAGCTGGGGGATAAGGCAACATTGGCAGATATGATCACCGTCAGCGGCGAACGTATCTATCTGCCCCGGAAAAAGCAGTATCGTTATTTGATGCTGAACAAGCCTCGGGGCTATGTGACGACCACCTCAGATGAATTGGATCGCCGTTGTGTCATGGATCTTCTGGGAGATGTGGAGGAACGTGTCTATCCGGTAGGTCGGTTGGACAAGGATTCCGAGGGACTATTGCTGCTGACAAATGACGGAGAATTTGCCAACGGTATCATGCACCCCAGCCGTCACATCAGCAAGACGTATCGTGTGACAGTTCGTCCGGATGTGACTGAGGAACAGCTTATCACTCTTTCTGGCAGCATGGAGATGGACGGAAAAAAGACCCAGCCGGCTACAGTTGTGGTAAAGACCAAAGAGCCGGGGAGAGTGGTGCTGCTGATAACCATTCATGAGGGGAAAAACCGTCAGATTCGGCGTATGTGTGAACAAGTAGGACTGGAGGTTGCCAGACTTCGCCGTATTAGCATCGGACCGCTGAAGCTGGGTATGCTGAAACCTGGTACATACCGTGACCTGACGGCGGAGGAATTGCGTGCTATGCGTAATGCTGTGGGAAAAACAGATGCAGCTGCATTGTCAAAACGCAAATAATGGATCTTTAAAAGGAGGGGACAGGCTTTGCCGATTTGTATATCACCGGATCTGCCGGCGTACCGGGTTCTGGCGGAAGAAAACATTTTTGTCATGGACGGCGAACGTGCGGCACATCAGGATATCCGGCCGTTGCGTGTGCTGGTGTTGAATCTGATGCCGAAAAAGATCGAAACAGAATGTCAGTTTTTGCGGCTGCTCAGTAATACGCCGTTGCAGGTTTATGTAGATTTTCTCCATGTATCCAGTCATGTGAGCCGGAACACTTCTCAAAACCATCTGGCGACTTTTTACCGAACTTTTGAAGAGATTCAAGACCAGTATTATGACGGCTGCATCATTACCGGTGCGCCGGTGGAGCATTTGCATTTTGAGGATGTGGACTACTGGGATGAGATCTGCAAGATCATGGAATGGACAAAGTCTCATGTCTTTTCCACCATGCATATCTGCTGGGCGGCCCTTGCCGGGCTATATTATCACTTCGGTGTGCCTAAGTATGATCTGCCTCAGAAAATGTTCGGTGTGTTTCCTCAGAAGGTTCTGGAACCCCGCTGTCAGCTGCTCCGCGGCTTCAATGATGTGTTTCATGCGCCTCATTCCCGCCATGCCGGGGTACATCGAGAAGACATTGACAAAGTGCCTCGTCTGAAAGTGCTGACAGAATCAGAGATGTCAGGAGTGCATATTGTTGCCAATAACAACGGGCGGCAGTATTTTATTACCGGACATTCAGAGTACGACCGGGATACTTTGAAAGGAGAGTATTTTCGGGATAAGGAAAAGGGCGTAAATATCGGTGTTCCCTATGATTATTTCCCGGATGACGATCCAACAAAAGAGCCTCATTTTAGTTGGGGGTGCAGTGCGAATCTGTTGTTTTCCAATTGGCTGAATCATTGTGTATATCAGTTGACACCTTATGATCTGTCTTCTTTGGAGATCTATAACTGGGATTGGGAAGCAGGGTTATAATTGGTTGAAGAGGATTCGTATATCTCCTGACAGAAGGACTGTTTTTTTCTGAAAAAATAATCCATGTAGATGTCCATTTACAAATGGTGTTTTTACCCGAAATGCGTATGGATCGCTGAAAACCAATCCATGTTCAAGCAGTAAATATCAATTTTGGCTGCTGTATCAATGGCATCGAAAACAATGAGTTTGTATGGAATTTGTCAAGATCGGATGCTGAAAGTAAAGGCAATACCGCACAAAGATTGTGCGGTATTGCCTATCGTGTAGGGGCTTTATTTTAACAGATTTGGATCACTTTTTATCCCCTTTTGTTTTTTCAGTCTCACATCGATTTGTCACACTGCATATCCAGAGAAAAAATTTTGTAAACCCATTGCATTTTTCTTCTTTTTATGGTACAATAATCTTTGACTATATGTGCCGCCGAATGTCGGCGGATGCAAGGGAAGGAATGTGAGGATAGGGTTGGAGAATAAGCTGACCTTGTATGGATTCAATAATTTGACAAAAACACTGAGTTTTAATATTTTTGATGTTTGTTTTGCAAAGACAGAACGGGAAAAACAGGATTATATCCGGTATATTGACGAACAGTACAATTCCGGGCGGCTGACCGATATTCTATGTGATGTCACAGAAATGATTGGTGCAACGGTGCTGAATATCTCCAAACAGGACTACGATCCCCAAGGAGCTTCTGTGAATGTACTGATCGCAGAGGGACATGTGCCGCCAGAAAATATGGACGCTTCCTGCAATCAGGGTAATGAATTTTTTACAAGGCGGGATGTTCATGCCCATCTGGACAAAAGTCATGTGACCGTACACACATTTCCGGAAAGTCATCCGGACAATGAGGTGACAACCTTTCGTGTGGATATTGATGTTTCTACCTGCGGCGAGATTTCTCCCCTGAATACCCTGGACTATCTGATTCGCAGTTTTGACTCGGATATCATTACCATTGACTACCGTGTCCGGGGATTTACACGGGATATTACTGGTAAAAAATACTATATGGATCATGACATGACCTCGATCCAGGATTTTATCAGTGAGGAAATTCTGCTGCGTTATGACGCAGTGGATGTCAATGTATATCAATCCAACATTTTCCATACCCGTATGCTTATTAAAGAGCTGGAGCTTCAGAACTATCTGTTCAAGACCGATGCCTATGAACTGGATCCTCGGGTTCGTCTGGATATTACCAATCGGCTGCGTCGGGAAATGATTGAGATATTTAGCGGCAAAAATATCTATTGAGGAGGCTGACAGCCATGACGCTGACCCAACAGGACGCACCGCTGATGGAAGCAATTCAGGAGCATCTGTTCAATCGTGTGGTTCGCTTTGATGTGCCCGGTCATAAGGGCGGCAGGGGAAACCGGGAACTGGAAGAATTCCTGGGCAAACGCTGTGTGCAGATCGACGTCAACTCCATGAAGAATTTAGACAATCTCTGTCATCCAGTCTCTGTTCTCCGGGATGCACAGGCGTTGGCGGCAGAGGCATTTGGCGCAGCAGAGGCTTTTTTTATCATAAATGGCGCTACAGGAGCGTCACAGGCAATGATCATGTCTGCCTGCAAAGCCGGAGACAAACTGATCATGCCCCGGAATGTGCATCGGAGTGCCATCAATGCGTTGGTTGTCAATGGGGCGATTCCGGCATATGTCGATCCCGATGAAAACAAACAGCTCGGGATTCCATTGGGTATGTCTGTAGAGGCAGTAGAACAGGCAATCACAAATAATCCCGATGCCAAAGCGGTTCTGGTAAACAATCCCACATATTATGGTGTTTGTCCGGATATCCGTCGTATTGCAGAGCTTGCACATGCCCATGGGATGTTACTGCTGGCAGATGAAGCCCACGGTACACATTTTTATTTCGGAGAAAATCTCCCGTGTTCTGCCATGAAAGCCGGTGCAGATATGGCTTCGGTGAGTATTCACAAAACCGGCGGTTCTCTGACTCAGAGTGCCATGCTGTTGTGTGCAGAGAGTATCAATGCAGATTATGTACGGCAGGTCATCAATTTGACACAGACGACCAGTGCTTCCTATCTGCTCATGTGTTCTCTGGATATTGCACGGCGGAATCTGGCGCTGAACGGCAGGGAAATGTTCTATAAGACGGTGCAGTATGTAGATTATGCCCGGGAGGAGATTAACCGTATCGGCGGCTATTATGTATATGGAGACGAGCTGTGCAACGGCAATTCCTTTTATGCATTTGACCGGACAAAGCTGTCCATTCACACAAGAGATACCGGTCTGGCTGGCATTGAGGTTTATGATTTGCTTCGCGATGAGTATGGCATTCAGATTGAATTCGGCGATATCGGTAATATCCTTGCTATTGTCACTGCCGGTGACCGAGCGCTGGAGATCGAACGGCTGATTTCGGCATTGTCGGAGATCAAACGGCTCTATGGAGGCGACCCTACGGGAATGCTCACCAGCGAATACATTGCCCCAGATGTGGTGCTTCCGCCTCAGCTGGCATTTTATGCGGAAAAAAAGTCTGTTTCTCTGGAAAAAAGCATCGGCAGCATATGCAGTGAGTTTGTGATGTGCTATCCACCGGGGATTCCCATTCTTGCACCGGGAGAACGCATTACAGCAGATATTGTGGATTATATCCGGTATGCCAAGGAAAAGGGTTGTTCCTTGACAGGACCCCAGGATATGGAAATACGAAACCTGAATGTGGTAACAGCTTAGGCAATATCGTCATCTTGCCAAAAAACCACACAAAAATCTGTCTGTTCTGTGATACGGAACAGACTCTTGAGAAAGGAGCGGTCCATGGACATCTGGTATACTGAGAATCAAACGGAACATGTCCGGTTTTCCATCCGGATTGACAAACAGCTTGCCAGTGTGCAAAGCGACTTTCAACGGATCGATGTGTTCGAGTCCCAGGAATTCGGACGGTTTATGACCCTGGACGGACTGTTGATGCTGACGGAAAAGGATGAGTACATTTATCATGAAATGATCACGCATATTCCCATGGCAACCAATCCGGACATCCGGCGGATATTGGTGATTGGCGCAGGAGATGGAGGAACGGTGCGTGAGCTGTGCCGGTATCCTTCTGTGGAACATATTGACATGGTGGAGATTGATGAAAAGGTGGTAGAGCTGTCACGGAAATACATGCCCTTTACAGCGTGCAGTCTGGACGATCCCCGGGTGCATATTTATTATCAGGACGGGCTGCGGTTTGTCCGTCAGATGGAAAATGCCTATGATCTGATTCTTGTAGATTCCACTGACCCGTTTGGTGTGGGTGAGGGGTTGTTTACCCGGGAATTTTACGGCAACTGCTATAAGGCACTGACAGCGGAGGGCATTCTGGTGAACCAGCATGAAAGTACCTTTTATGATCAGTATGCAAAGGCAATGAAGCGCGCTCATAGCCGCATCAAGAAATTTTTTCCTATTGCGCTGGTGTATCAGGCGCATATTCCCACTTATCCATCGGGACACTGGCTCTTTGGTTTTTCCTCCAAAAAATACGATCCCAGACGAGATCTTCAGGCAGATTGGTGGAACAGTCTTGGGCTGAAAACGAGATATTATAATACGATTTTACATCAGGGCTGTTTTGCCATTCCCAACAATGTGCGGGATGCTCTGCGTGAAGCAGAAACCAGATAAAGTGAGGGTACTGTCATGAGTTTATTCGATATATTCCGGAAAAAAAGCAATCCTTCTGAGGAAGAAAAACAGAGTGCGATGGAAGAAAAAAAGCAGGAAATCGCCAACAGACTGAAGCTGGATGGGATTTCCGAAGAAAAACAGAGTGCGACGGAAGAAAAAAAGCAGGAAATCCATCAGAAGGCAGGAAGGCATACGGTGGAAGAAATACGGGACGAGATCCTGCGAAAGACCGAGATTCCCTGCATGAACATAGAACTGGTGGATACAGAGCCGTCCATTTTCGATAGCAAAGCTGGAGGCATTGGTTATATTCCTCGTGACGGAGCAGCTCCGGTGGACAGCGAGGGCAATCAGCTTCGGCTTTTGGCGCAGATCGACTGCTCAGAGATCACGCTGGAGGATTTTCCGCATCGGGGATTGCTGCAATTTTGGATTCTGTGCGATGATAGTTATGGACTGATTTTTGAGGGTGATCCCAGAACCAATACCTATCAGGTTTTGTATTATCCAGAGGTGGATCGTTCTGTCACAGCAGAAGAGGTTCAGGCAAAGCTGGCACCGATGGAGGAAGAAGTCGATTTTCCTGTTTCCGGCTGTTTTGGACTGAAACTGACAGAGGAAACAGATCATATTTCCTCCACAGATTATCGCTTTGCGGAACGTATTTCAGCTCTGGTAAAGGAACAGTATCCGGAAGAAGCAGATGACTTGCTGGATGACCCCTTTGAATTCGTTTCAGAGGACGATGCCGCAGGAGACGGCTTTGGACATAAGATAGGCGGTTATCCGGGATTTACTCAATATGATCCCCGGGAAGGCGGCGATGAGGCTTATGATGTACTGCTGTTCCAGATGGACAGCGATTATGAAGACGGTGGGGATAAAGTGATGTGGGGTGATTCTGGCATCTGTAATTTCTTCATCAGCCGGGAAAAATTAAAACGCTGTGATTTCAACGATGTGTGTTACAACTGGGATTGTTATTAAGGAGGCATTGACATGGGAAAAGCATTGATCATCGGGGCAGGAGGCGTGGCAGGCGTTGTGATCCACAAGTGCTGCCAGAACAGCGAAATTTTTACAGAAATCTGTATTGCGAGCCGTACCAAGTCCAAATGTGACAAGTTCCAGGCAGAGCTTGCAGGAAAAACAGCGACTCAGATCACTACAGCACAGGTGGATGCCAATGATGTCAAACAGCTCATCGCACTGATTGAGCAGGAAAAGCCGGATATTGTCATCAATGTGGCACTGCCCTATCAGGATTTGACCATTATGGATGCATGCCTTGCCACAAAGACGGACTATGTGGACACGGCAAATTATGAACCGGAGGATACAGCAAAATTTGAGTATAAGTGGCAGTGGGCATATCGGGAACGTTTTGAAAAAGCGGGCATCACAGCACTGCTGGGCAGCGGCTTTGATCCGGGCGTGACCGGCGTTTTCTGTGCCTATGCCATGAAGCACTATTTTGACGAAATTCATGATATTGATATTTTGGACTGCAACGGCGGCAATAACGGGCATCCCTTTGCCACCAATTTTAATCCGGAGATCAATATCCGTGAGGTTTCTGCCAAGGGTAGCTATATTGAAAACGGACAGTGGGTAGAAACAGAACCCATGGAAATCAAGCGTGTCTATGACTTTGAAGGCGTGGGAGAAAAGGATATGTATCTGCTCCACCACGAAGAACTGGAATCTTTGGCGCTGAACATCAAGGGAATTAAGCGAATCCGCTTCTTTATGACATTCGGACAGAGTTATCTGACCCACCTGAAATGTCTGGAAAATGTGGGAATGACTTCTATCAAACCAATTCTGTATGAGGGCAAGGAGATTGTTCCGCTGCAATTTCTCAAGGCAGTCCTGCCTGATCCGGCTTCTCTCGGTTCTTGCACGGTGGGCAAGACGAATATTGGCTGTATCTGTCAGGGTGTCAAGGACGGTAAACCGGTAAACTACTACATTTATAACATATGCGACCATCAGAAATGCTACAAAGAGGTAGGCTCTCAGGCGGTTTCTTATACCACTGGCGTTCCGGCAATGATCGGTGCTATGATGGTGATGACCGGCAAATGGAAAAAGCCGGGTGTGTATAATGTAGAGGAATTCGACCCCGATCCTTTTATGGAAGCACTGAATAAGTGGGGTCTGCCGTGGAAAGAAAATTTCGACCCGGTTCTGGTGGATTGATATATTAAGGCAATAACACAAAAAGCCGATAGGCGCTCTTTGTGCGGGTTTGCCTTAACCGAAACGACATGACAAATCCCATATATCTGTCGGAATATTTTGCACATAACTGCGTTGTCGTCGTCATCATACAGCAAATATTCTTGCGGTCGCATCTCTTTACACAGGACAAAATATTCTGAGGAATCTGGCACTTCTCCAGTTTCCGAGGAGATCTATGACGGAAAAGAAAAGCTTTTTGATGCAATGGTGTATCAAAAAGCTTTTCTTTGCCGAGAACATAGAAACAGAAATTTTGAAAGGAGATTACAAATGATACGAAAAATCAAGGAAATGATTGATAGATTCAATATCGTACAGTTTATTCTTCTGACGGTTGCCGGAATCATCAATGCGATTGGCGTCACGATCTTTATGTCACCGGTCAAGTTGTATGACAGCGGCATTTCGGGAACCGCTATGCTGATTTCCCAGCTGACGCCCTCTTGGTGTAATTTGTCTATGATTCTGCTTGTGCTGAATGTCCCGATCTTTCTCCTTGGTTTGAAGCGGGAAGGGCTATCTTTTACAATGCGTGCCATATATACGGTACTGATCTATTCTCTGAGCGCATGGATTATAACAGAAGTGCTTCCTGTTGATGTGCGCATCGTGTCACCCCTGGCTGGCAGAGACTTGTTTCTATGTGCGATTTTCGGCGGTGTGATTTCTGGATGCGGCAGTGGTATGGCGATTCGCTTTGGAGGCGCTATGGATGGCGTTGACATTCTTGCGGTGATGTTCTCTAAAAAGCTGGGAATCAGCATCGGTACATTTGTCATGATCTACAGTGTGATTCTGTATATTATCTGCGGCATTGTCATCGGAAGCTGGATTCTGCCTCTGTATTCTATTGTGACCTATGCGGCTGCACTGAAAACAGTGGACTTTTTTGTAGAAGGCTTTGATCGTGCCAAAGCAGCCTTTATCATCACCGAAAAGGGAGATGCGGTTTGCCGTGCTTTGTCTCTGGCGTTTGAAAATGGTATTACCGTTGTTGATGCAAAGGGATATTATTCAGATTCTGAAAAATCGCTGATCTATTTTGTCGTGAATCGTTTTCAGATCGGAAAGATGAAAAATATTGTGCATAAAGTTGATCCCATGGCATACATCTCCATCAACGAAGTGGCTGATATTATTCCGGCAGATGCGGCGGGAACATAGTCTGGATTCGACAGAGTTAACCGAATAATTTCCACAATGTCCATAATTATTTTAAGACTTGTTTAAGGATATTGTGCTATAATGATAATATTGAATAGTGTGGGTTCGTATGTATGATGCAGTACGCCTTGATGGAAAGGGAGAAGATATGGCAAAGGCAGTAACAAAAAATAAGGCGGCAAAGCTGCCGGTACAGTCATGGAAGCAGACGCTTCCGGGAAAGATTCTTGTAGCAGTGGTTTGCATACTGCCCTTTCTGACGATGACCTTTGAACTGCCATTATCGGATGCAGTACGAGATGCTTACTTTTTGAGTGCAGAGACTACAAATGAATTTGAACAATATTTTCGCCAACTGATTCTGTTGGTTACTGCAGTACTTGCAGTGGGCTGGTTCTGCTATGAACGAGCGGCACTTCGTCCCAGGCGGCAGCTTTCTGTATCAAAGTCGACGGCGGTCGCACTAATCAGCATAGGTGTTTATCTGATACTGGGACTGTTGTCTACCGTTTTGTCCCCCTATGTTGGTGACTGCTGGTTCGGCATTTACATGATGTATGAGGGCTATGCCTCTCTGTTTTCTTACGGCATTGTTTTTGCCGCAGCATGGTACTGGCTGGATGGGCACGAGGTTCTGGATTTTGCCAAAACTTGCCTGACCGTGCTGTCCATTGCCATTGGCCTGCTGGCGATCCTGGAAAAAATGGGCTACGGTTATTATAACAATGCTATCGTCAAACTCTTCAGTGGTTTACAGGGCGATGTTGGCGTGGGAGATGCAGCCGTTCTGACTTTTGGCAATTCGGATTATCTTGGTATTTATTGTGCCATGTTGCTTCCTTTGATGGTTTCGCTGATTTCCAGAGAATTGAAAACCAGCCGAATGGCGGTGCAGATCGGGGCGGCAGTTCTGGCTGGTATTGCGCTTTTGACGACAAAGGTTATGAATGCCATTGTCATTGGTTTTGGTGTTACTGTTCTGCTTCTGCTGGTGTGGATGCTCCGCAGCGGCTGGAAGCGTTCTATGAAGGTGATTTGCACCTGTTCTGTGGTTCTGGCGATCCTTGCCGGAGGAATTGGCTTTGTGATGACACGAACCGGCGGCAGCTTTTCGGAAAAAATGAAGCACACTATGGTGGGCATCGAACAGACAGACAGCTTTCAGCTGTTGTCTATGGCGATCGAAGGCGATACCATTGTTCTGGAAAATGAGAACACGACATTCGCGGTAACAACGGACAGTGATACGGTTTCTGCCGATGCATTGCATTTTACCTGCAATGGAGCAGAGGTCATTCCGGTTGTCAAGGGTGATCAGCTTCGTTTTTCTGAGACAGAGCTATCCGGCTGTACGGTGGAAATTGCAGACGAACAGCTGAATATCCATTTAGGCTATCCCACGCCGGTACAGGCGCTTCGCCAGGATGGAAAATGGAAGATCATCGGCATTGGCGGCGATCTGCTGGAGGAAATTCCTCTTGTCAGCGACTCCAAGGAACTGCAAAAGCTGTATCCCTATCTCAACGGACGCATTTTTGTCTGGGCAGATACGGTTTCGGTTCTCGGAGATTGCCTGTTCATCGGACACGGACCGTGTACATCAATCCATTATCTGGAACAGAACGATTTGCCGGCACTGCTCAATATTTTCGGCAGATATGTTCTCTATAACAAGCCTCACAACTGGTATCTCCAGATGGCGCAGGATACCGGCGTACTGTCTCTGGTCGCTGTCCTGCTGGTATTGGTTCTGGTGATCTTTCGGGGCTGCTGCTGTTGTTTTGGCAAAAATTACAAATGGAATGCATTCCAGGCAGGTGTACTCTTTGCCTTGATCGGCTATTGTCTGTGTGGTTTGTTCAATGACAGTCTGATTTACCATGCACCGCTGTTCTGGCTTTTGCTGGGACTGGGTCTGCGCTTGACAGAAAAACAAAAGGAATCCTGAGAAAAGAAAAAGAGGTTGTATTTTATGATGTATAGGCTATGTTCTCGTTGGTTTGGTTTCCTTGTCGCCGTGTTGGTTGCTCTTTCTTGTATTCCCATAGACACTGTTTTTGCCAGAAACAGTGCAGCCGATACATTTGAAATGTCCATTCTGACACAGGATACACGGAAAGATACAATTTCCGTTTCCACGCTGGATACAGCGGAAGGGGACGTGGTTCTGCATCTCGGTGTGTATATTGATTCAGATACATGGGACGAAAATGACTATATTGAAGCTGCGGCTGCAAACTGGACTTCCAGCGATTATTCTAAAGTCTACTTTCAGAATATTCTGGATATTGCCAATGTAGGAGAACAGAGAACTGTCACCTACAGCGGGGGTACATATGCGACCCGTTATGCGCCCTATTGTTTTACCAGTCTTGTTACGCTTCCCAGCGGTTCTCGTGAAATGAACCGATCTGTCAGTGTAACCACGACAAAGGATTCTTATGACCCCACCTTCGGTGCAGAGGTCTATCAGGCTGGGGTGAATCAGGTTTCGTTCAGTTATACCTATTACGCCTCAGCGGCAGACAAAAATGCGGATATTGCGGACAATTCCTGGACTCGCATGGTCACACGGGAATGCGTCTGCGATGTGCAGTATACAGAAAGCGGTATGGCTTATTACGAGTATACCTACATCCGGCAGGATACTTTTGAAACCGATTCGGCAATCGGATATCTGCCCATGTATGATCCGCAGATGACAGTGGGAGAAATCGTACCGGGCTTGTCCAACTTTGTGATGTGGCTATATAAGGGATCTTCTGAGGTGTCTTTCTTTGGAGAATCTTCAGATGAGTTTGCTTTTGTCACTTTTGATACAGTGATTAAGCAGGGAACACCTGCCGGATTTTACTATGTAGACTTTACACCTGATTCGGATAAGAACTACTTAAAGGGCGTGACTTCCGGAACCCATCAGCCGTCTTCCGCCAATGGACTGACCATTATTGTGGACGATAATGCTCCCCGCATGACAGACGAACCGGCAGTAACCACTACAGCTACAGCATCGGATTCCCCCGAGAATACCACCACGATCACAACGACTTATGATGACGATGATGATGACGATGATCCTGTTACTTCCACCACTCGTTGGAATGGACCGCAGTTGGGATCAGAGGAAACAGAGCCAATAGCGACACTTCCGCAGCTTGAGCCGGTTTTTCTGGAAAATGGCTGTACCATGTATGTGGGTGATATGCGTGCGGTGAGTATTTACAATACGGGAGATGCTTCTCTGGCATGGGTCTGCTCTGATCCAAGTTTGGTCTGTATTGACGGTACAGAGGGAAATACGGCTTACTTTACAGCGGTATCACCGGGCACAGCAGTGCTGTATGCCATTGTTTCCGGTAAGATCTATGAGTATGAAATTACCGTATTATCCGATGAGAGACAATTGCTGTACGGCGATGTGACCTGTGATGATGAAGTCAATCTGGGAGATGCGGTTTTGTTGATGAAATATATGGCACGGATGGTGAATCTGGGCTATTACGCACAGAGAAATGCAGACTGTAATGCAGATGGAGAATTAGGACTGACAGACGTGTTGGTATTACAGCAATTTCTTGCTCATAAGCTGACGTCTATTCCATCTGATTTGGGTTAAAACCAAAAACGGAACAGAACAACCGCTTTCAGATACAAAGCTCTGAAAGCGGTTGTTTGATTTTCACGGATTTTGAGAAAAATATTTTATCATCACATCCAGAATGGCATCTCCCACAGCTTCCTTCGATAAAAGAGGCAGCTGAGTCTCATGATCGTTCTGGATCAGTGTTACCAGATTGGTGTCCGACCCAAAGCCAGCTCCGGCATCCTTCAGATTGTTGGCGCATATCAAGTCCAAATGCTTTTGTGCCAGTTTTTTTCGTGCATTTTCCATGGTATTCTGGGTTTCCATCGAAAAGCCGCAGAGAAATTGTCCGGGTCGGCGGTGTTCTCCCAGATACGCCAGAATATCTTGTGTTCTCGTCAGGGGAATGGACATATCGTGGTCAGATTTTTTCTGTTTTTCTTCTGCGATTGAAACAGGCCGGTAGTCGGCTACGGCTGCGGATTTGATAATGGCATCCTGACGCTGCGCACGGGAAACCACTGCTTCAAACATTTCTGCCGCAGTAGAAACATAAACCACCTCCACAAAAGGCGGCGGTTTGATTGCGGTGGGACCGGTCACAAGGGTGACATTTGCGCCGCGAAGCATCGCACGCCTTGCAATGGCATACCCCATTTTCCCTGTGGAATGATTGGTGAGATACCGCACAGGATCTATGGCTTCTTGCGTCGGTCCAGCTGTAATCAGAACGTTTTTTCCAACAAGATCCTTCGGGCATGCGATTTTCTGTAAGATCCAGTCCAGAAGCACATCCGGTTCCGGCATTTTTCCGGCACCTATATCACGACATGCCAACATTCCCACCGCAGGTGCAATGACCGTATAGCCAAAGCGTTCCAGCTTTTTCAGATTGTCCTGGACAATGGGATTTTCATACATGTTGGTATTCATGGCAGGGGAGAGCAGCACAGGAGCTTGACACGCCATAACTGTAGTCGTCAGCATGTCATCGGCAATGCCATTTGCCATTTTCCCAATGATATTTGCCGAGGCAGGTGCAATGAGCATTAGATCTGCCCGTTTTGCCAGACTGACATGCTTTATGTCAAACTGAAAGTCCCGGTCGAAGGTGTCTATGAGGCACTTGTTTTTGGTGAGTGTTTCAAATGTGACTGGTGTGATAAACTCGGCAGCATTTTTTGTCAGGATGACATGGACATCGGCATGGAGCTTTACCAGTCGGCTTGCCAGCAAGGGAATCTTATATGCGGCGATACTACCGGTTACGCCGAGAACAATGGTTTTTCCTGTCAGCATGATCTCACCTCACACTAACTCGCCGTGCTTTTCATAGCGGGAGATCTGGATCATCTGATTCTGTTCGTCTACCAGCACCACACGAGGCTTCAGCTCTTTGGCTTCATCAGGATCAACCTGTGCATATGCCATCAGGATTACCTTGTCACCTTTTTGCGCCTGCCGTGCAGCTGCACCATTGAGACAAATGACGCCCTTGCCCCGTTCACCAGCAATGGTATAGGTCAGAAAGCGGTTGCCATTGGCGATGTTGACCACCTGAACGGCTTCATATTCCAGAATGCCTGCGGCATCCAGCAGATCGGCATCAACAGTAATGCTGCCCACATAGTTCAGCTCAGATTGTGTGACTGTGGCGCGATGGATTTTTCCTTTGAGCATGGTGATGGTCATTCTGCTGCACCTCCTACCGCATCCATCATGAAATTGTCAATGAGACGTGTTTTTCCGATGAAAACTGCCATCGCTGCCAGAAATGGTTTGTCCAGACGGTCAATCTGCTGCATGGTCATTTGATCCACCACTTTGACATAGTCGATTTTTGCCAGCGGTTCGGCTTGGATGATATCGGTCATGGTTTGCACCAGCTTTTTAGCATCTGTTTCTCCCTGCTGCGCCAGTTTCTGACCGGCAAATACTGCCCGGCTCAGCACAAGTGCTGCCTGACGTTCTGCCGAATTCAGGTAGGTATTGCGGGAGCTTTTTGCCAGATTGTCTGCTTCCCGGACAATGGGGCATCCTACAATCGTAATATCCATATTTAGATCCTGTACCATACGGCGGATGACAGCTAACTGCTGGGCATCCTTTTCGCCGAAATAGGCACGATCAGGCTGTACAATATGAAATAGTTTGGAGACAACTGTGCAGACACCCCGGAAATGCACCGGACGGCTGAGACCGCATAGTTCCTTGGTCAGGACATCCATATCCACATAGCTGCAAAAACCCTGAGGATACATTTCCTCCGGGGTGGGGTGGAAGATCAGACTAACGCCTGCTTGTTGGCAAAGTGCCGCATCATGCTTTAAATCACGGGGATAACTTTCCAGATCTTCGTTTGGTCCGAATTGTGTGGGATTGACAAAGATGCTGACTACCACACGGTCATTTTCCCGGACAGCACGTTCCATCAGACTGTAGTGCCCTTCATGGAGATAGCCCATTGTGGGAACAAGCCCTACTGACAGACCTTCTTTTTGCCAGGCACGGATTTGTGCTCTGGTTTCTACAATCGTTTCTACAAGATTCATACCTGTGCCGCCTCCTGTTTCAGTTGATCGATGATTGCATCGGCAATGAAAAAGCTCTCTTCCTGTGAAGGAAAGCTACCGTCTTGCATTTTTGTCCGATATAGTCGGAATGCCTCTTGCATGGCGCTTCCGATTTCTGCAAACCGCCGGGCGAATTTCGGCTGATAATCCGAGAACATGCCCAGCATGTCCTGATAGACCAGAACTTGTCCGTCACAACCGTTTCCTGCACCAATGCCGATGGTGGGAATGGTCAATTGACTGGTAATATATTCTGCCAGTTTTGCCGGAACGCATTCAAATACCACAGCGAAAGCGCCGGCTGCTTCAACAGCTTTTGCATCGGATAAAAGCTGACGTGCAGCATCCAGTGTTTTTGCCTGCACCTTAAATCCGCCCAGTGTGTTTACCGACTGGGGTGTCATTCCCAGATGTGCCACAACGGGGATGGATGCATGCACAATGGCACGAATTTGCTCAGAGATAATTGCACCGCCCTCCAGCTTGACGGCATTCGACCTGCCTTCTTTCATGATACGTCCTGCATTTATCACAGCATCATAGACCGATGCTTGATAGGAGAGAAAGGGCATATCGGTGACAATGAAAGCACTTTTTGCGCCTCTTGCCACGGCAGCAGAATGGTGGATCATGTCTTCCATGGTGACGGAAATGGTATCTTCATAGCCGAGAATCACATTCCCCAGAGAATCGCCCACCAGAAGCATATCAATTCCGGCAGCATCCATCAGCTTTGCAGTTGAATAATCATAGCAGGTGAGCATAGAGATCTTTTCTCCCTGCGCTTTTTTCGCCTGAAGCGTCAGTACAGTTTGTTTCATAGCATGTTCCTCCTAAGCAGTCATCCATCATGGCTGCGGAAAGTAGTACAATTTTCGTCATAGAACCTTTCATGATAAGAAATCTGTTGGAAAGACATCTACAGATTCTCACAAAGACAGGTTCATAGAATCTGTTCATGCAGATTCAGAAATATTGTCTGTAGATATCATACCAAAAAAACACTGGAATGTCAAGGCAGCGGCGGTAAATTTTGCCGAAATGGCTGACATGGTCTTGCAAAAATGATTGGACAGAAAAACAGGACTGCTTCAGTTGCAGTCCTGTTTGGAATTTCAGCGTGTACGCCGGCGCTGCATTGCTGCTCTTCCGCAGCAGGAATCGAATGATGGATTGCAGCAGTAAAAGTTTTTGGCATCTAAATCATCCTGAACCGCACGGAGTGCTTCACCGAATCGTTGGAAATGCACAATCTCACGCTGACGCAGGAACTTAATGGGATCACGGACATCCGGATCGTCACACAGTCTCAAAATGTTGTCATAGGTGGAACGTGCTTTCTGCTCTGCTGCGATCATATAAGAACAACTTCTTATTTGACGAAAAATCTGACGGCGCATCTGATACACCATCTTTGTGCGGGTTTGCCTTAAAAGTTCCAATGAATTTCGATTGGAACATCCTTTGTGCCAGGAATACGCTTACCAACAGAGATATAGTCGATCAGCGTTTCCACAATCTCACGGTTCAGGTGTTCTAAGTTGGTATATTGCTCAATCCATTCCCGGCGATGATCACCGGATACCATTTTTTCGTGGATTCCAGAAAGCTGTTTTTCTGCATCAAAAGCCATGCGTTCTAACCGGGTACGTTCTGCGGTAAAGTCTTTTGACATTTCTATATAATCGTTTTCGGATATCAACCCCTTCACTTTATCCATATAAAGATCCCGTATCCCCTTAGAATATGCGGCGATCTTTTTTTGATAGATTGCGATATCAGAGAGCAAATGAGATTTTTGATCCTGTAAGGTATTGCAAAACCTGACCCTCTGCTCTAATTCGGCTCTGTCAAGATACTTTGCTGACAAACGATTCAGTTCGTCTATGACAATCCTCTCTAATTTTTGGGAAGAGATGAAAGAACCGATGCAAGCATCTTTTGACATATGACGAGTAGCGCATTTCAGATAATGCTTATCGTGACTTTTGGAAGATCGCATGACACAACCGCAATATGCACAACGTGCTTTTTTGGCAAATAAACCGATCGTACCAACATCAAAAGGCTTTGCCCTTTGAGCGATCAAGGCTTGTACTTTGTCCCATAAAGCACGTTCAATGATCGGTTCATGGGTATTCCTGACAATAATCCATTCACTTTTCGGACGCGGTTTATTTTGCTTTGTCTTATAGGATACGCTGCCATATTTGCCTTGTACCATATTGCCGATATAGATCTCATTGACCAGCATATTGGAGATGGCAGAATATTTCCAGAGGGTACTGCTTTTTGACTTTGGCTGCTGATAGCGCAGTCCGTGGAGACGCTTATATTCGGTTGGATTCGGTATGCCCCTGTCATTGAGCATACGGGCAATTGCCGTTTTTCCATAGCCCTGTGCGAAAAGCGTAAAAACTTCATGCACAACAGCTGCTGCTTCTTTGTCAATGATCAGATGGCCCTTCTGGTCAGGGTCTTTTTGATACCCATAAAGAGCAAATGCACCAATATGCAAACCGTTCACCCGTTTGTTGGTCAGAACACTGCGGATATTTTCCGACATATCCTCTAAGTACCATTCATTGACAAGCCCATTGATTTGACGGGATTTTTTATTTCCCTTGTTGGCTGTATCCGCATTGTCAACGATGCTGATGAACCGGATGCCCCATAGGGGAAATAGTCCGTGGATGTATTTCTCCACCAGTTCTAATTCACGGGTAAAGCGCGACTGCGTTTTGCAGAGAATAATATCAAATTTGCGCTGTTCTGCATCCTGCAACAAACGATTGAACGCCGGACGTCGTCTGTCGGAGCCGGTATAGTCATCGTCACTGTAAATATTGTAAAGCTCCCACCCCTGTTCCATGGTATATTGCAGCAGCATCGCCTTTTGATTTTGTATGCTGCCTGATTCTTCGGTTTCTGATTGTTTGTTCCTGTCCTCCTCGGATAAGCGGCAGTAGATCGCTGCTTTCATCATCAGAAATGCTTGAACCCTATTTCCGGGGAATCAGAAAACTCTTGTTTTTTTCCAGCTGATGGATCAGTTCGATCCATATTTCTGTGTATTGTTTTTTGGTCATTGTGCTTTCGCCGCTTTTGAAAACACTTTTGCAGAGGCACATGGCGGATGAATTTTTGTTGTTTTCCAAATGGATAGCCCCCTTTCCAGAGAACTATATGAACAGTGACAAGTCCACTATGACAATGAGAACTGGTTCTCATCGGATATTCCATTTGTCTTTTCGGCAAATTTTGCCGATTGCTGCGTGGAAAAAGCGCACCATACGGCAGGTTGCTTTCGCTTTTTCGCCTTGCCCTCGTCAAAATGTTGCTCGAAAATCCATGGTCAAATCCGATGAGAACAAGTTCTGAGACTTTGTCCACATATTGACTTTTTCATCAATTTGTGATAAAATATAGGTAGAAAAACGATATTCAGACAGAAAGGATCTATGATCGTACAAAAGTACATGATATCAGATGCGTATGAAGACCAAAATGCGATTTCAAAAAATGATGGCTGCTGTTGTGATGCAGGCTTTTCTGACAGCTTTCATGCTGGTTGTACCAATTGCAGCGGAAGAATCTGTGTTATCAGAACATGAACCAGTCCAGATGAACAATATTGTGCTTTTTGCCCAGCACGATCCGCTTTCCGAATCCAACTTCATGAAAGATCGTACCGAGAGCATGGTCACTATGTGCAACGATACTGATACTGTGCATTCTCTGGCAGGATATGTGGATGCCATTTCTTATGGCAAACTGCAAGTCAGCAGCTATTTTCCGCAGATGGAGAATGGGGTGATCATTCCCTATGTTCTTTCCTCCGGGAAAACAGCATACCAGAATTGCGAGCAGATCGCCATTGAGATTCTGCAGAATGTTGAAATCCCGGCAGATATCCCGCTGGACGGAAATTCGGACAGTATTGTGGATAACATCACCTTTGTCATTGACGGAAAGGCGGACAATGACAGTTCTCCCATATCGCCAAAGAAATTTACTGTTGCAAATATGGAACTTAACGGCTTGCGGACAGGCAGTGCCAATATCCTGAACAGCGCACGGCTTTTTGAGGATACAATAACAGGATCAGAGGGAGTTCTGTGTCATGAATTTCTGCATTCTCTGGGTTATCCGGATCTGTACCGCAGTGGGCGCACAGGAAATCCGGTTGGAATGTGGGATATTATGGCATCCAATTCTGTTTTTTTGCAGTATCCTCTTGCCTATGAGAGAGCCGCAATTTCCGGGTGGCTGGAGTCGGCGGACATCCGGGAAAGCGGCACATACACCCTTTCGCCGGCTTCTTCTGACCGCGGAAACCGGCTGTATCTTCTGAAAACACCTCTTTCTGACACCGAATTCTTTGCACTGGAATACAGAAAGCAAGGAACACCATTCTCTGATGAGATGGATACGAAAATATACGGCACAGGTCTGGTGGTCTATCGTGTGAATACAGAGCAGGACGGCAATTTTAAAGGCGATCAGGACGAAATATATGTGTTTCGGCCGGGAGAAACTGCCTTGGATGCCGGAGAAGGAGATATTTTTTCCTCGGCATACGGCGGAACAGATGCTCCTGATTCCATTGGTTCTTTAGACTGGAGTGCCGGTATTGCTGACGGGGCGCTTGTCTATTCCAATGGAACAAACAGCGGCATCTGCATCAGTGATATTGTCATGGACGAGGAATCGCTGACTTTTACGGTTGCATTTGCGGATACTTCTGATGCAAAGCTGTGGGAAAGCATCAACAGCGATAGTCTGGGTGCATACCTGCCTTATGAAATGGCAGCATCACCTGACGGCACAGTGTACATGATTACATCAGACAGCAAAAACGCCGTTCTTTACCGTATTGACGATGACCGCCTGACACCAGCAGGAAAGCCTCTTGGTTCCGGCAATGATAAAGACATGAATGAGCCAAAGCTTGCATTCTGCGGAAATACGCCTTATGTGCTTTATCGGGATAAGGATTATTTGCTGCATTTGTGCAGATATGATTACTCGTCCGAAAGCTGGACGGAAGTTTACCAGGGGACAGCCCTTGCGCAGTATGCAGATCTGACTGCGGATGAAAACAAGGTGTATGTGACATACACCACTGGAAGTTTTCCTTATGCATTGTGGGCAGCCTGTTATGATTGTCATACAGAAGCCATTACGATATTAGGCGAAAACATGGCAGAAAATGCGTGTAACATGTCTATGGCTGTGTTGCACGGCGATCCAATTATCGCATACCGTGATATCAGCGACGGAAACAAAGCAAAATTGGCAATTTTTCAAAACGATAGCTGGAAAACAGAAACCATTTCTGAAAGTGCCTGTGGTAAGGTTTCCATGGCATCTGCCAGCAAAATTGCATGGATCGCTCCATCCGGAAGCGGAAATTCTGTGTATATGTTTTCCGGGGAACAGATGACATCCTATCCGCTTCCGGATGCTGTTTCTGAGAATGCTTTTGTACAGATGCCGATTCTGGCAGATGGACAGTGTTATCTGGCAGTGAATACGCAGAATCCGGATCAACTGGCTGTATATACATTAAACGGAACAGATTGGGAGATGACAGGGAACACATTGGCAATGGATGTGGTCAACTCCCTCTCTCTTGAATATGGCAGGCAAACGATATACTGCTCTTATTTTACGACTGCTGGAACAGCTATCATAAAACGATTGCAGCTTGGCGATGCAGAAACTATCGCAGGAGACGTCAATTCTGACGGCAAACTAGATTTGGCGGATGTGGTACTTTTACAGAAATGGCTGTTGGGAATGCCTGATGCCGTGCTTGCTGATTGGAAGGCTTGTGATCTGTATGAGGATCACAGGCTCAATGCATGGGATCTTTGCCGGATGAAACAGATGATAGTACCACCACAATAGATGATGGTATCATCATACATATTGAACTTCCCGTTTTATGGGAGGCATCATTTTAAGAAAGAGGTGGCTTGTAGTGATTGCAGCTATGACATTCAAAGGCATGAACCATAACGCAAAGGTAGGTGTAAATGACGTTTGACCTTCCTTTGCAAGAAAAAGGAAAGGGAATTATGTTACATATCAATTTTGCAAAAACCAATTGGCATATTATAAGTGACCAGAGAGACGGATATCTTATGGAACTTGGCGGAAAAAGTGACGGCTTTCACAACTCCATGATATTTGAAGCTGATCCGTATACAGCGGAACTGGATGGAGAATTGATCGGATTTTTCTCGCTCATGGATGGTTGGGATGGCGGCAAAATGCTGACATCGTTCTATTTGACAAAGGTGAACCGCCGCTATTCCACAGAAATATTGGATCACATCATCTGGAAATTTCATGTGACCGCAGCGCTTGTGGCAAGCAATGACTGTCATTTCGTTGCCATAGCTTTTGAAAAAATGCATGCACTTGGCACAACATTTGAAATGCAGGCTTACAATCATATTTACGGAAAACCAAAGCGGCAGGCGGAGTTTGGCAGAAACATGATCTTTGAGGTAAATCCAGAAGAATACAACATCATGAATACGCTTACGGAAAAGCAGTGGGATGGCTGTTACGGTAATCCGCATTACAGTTTCTATGCGATTCGTGAAAACGGAAAAACCCTTGGGTACGGTGCAATCGGGCGTCTGCATTATGATGAAAAGAGAGTGGATATCGGAAATTACACACTTTCTCAACATAGGCGCAAGGGTGTTGGAAGAAGTATTCTCATCAACCTTGCTGAAATCGCCATAGAGCAGGGGTTGACTCCTGTTGCGGGGTGTTGGGTCAAAAATATGGAAAGCATACCAACCCTTGCCAGCAGTGGTTTCATTCCTGAAAACCGTTTGTTTTATGTGAAGTTCATATAATATTTGACCTGCGATAAACAATCAGAAAAATCCTGGTATTGCCGGATACTCAGCAATACTGGGATCATTTTATTGTTAGAACTTGTTCTTATTTCAGCGGAACACGATCAGAATCTGTCAGCCTCGTCTTTGATATGGCTCCAGATATAGCGGAGCATCCAGCCATCAAATTCCGGAATCTCCGTCGATGAGCCAACCATCATAATGGATGTGCCATCGTTCTTGGCTGAAACGCTGTCGCATTTTCCGATTTTTCATGCGTTATCCGGATTTTTCAGGCAATATTTATCAGTATCCCTGATTTTTACCGGTTTTTCACTACAAATTATGGTTTTCACCAGGGCTGAAGTTTGATATACTATAATCACAAGAGATGAAACCAAAAGGTCTTCCGAGATGCAAAGAATGTAACATGAATGCAAAGCATGACAAAATGCATGGATATTTCATGAAACATCATGCGCAATGAAACAAGAAAAACCAGAAGACGGATTTTTCGATATACGGAATCGCCTGAATAAAAGGAGGTCTTTACTATGACTAAAAAATGTAAAAAAATGCTGGCATTTCTCGTTTGCAGTGGAATGATAGGGAGCCTTTTCCCGTTCAGTTCATTGGGAAGCATTCATGCAGAAACGGCAGTGGGGAATGATTCTTATTTTTATGATCAGCTGAAAAGTGAATCAGCAGAAGAAACCAATGCCTATCAGAATTTCTACAAAGCTATGGAGCAAATGCTTAGCAGCGGAAAGTTCGCCAATGGCGAGGATCTCGACCTTGTCAATGCAGGATACTTCACATCAGAACAAGTTGCAAATTATGCCGGCGGTAAGGGCAATGTCCTCAATATCTACGGCGCTGCAAGAGATGCATTCACCGGAGATCACCCTGAAGTTTTCTATGTGGATTTCTCTGCGCTTTCCATCAGAATAGCTACCATTAGCGGCGAGTACCATATGTATCTTGGCTCGGGCAGACGTGATACTTATTGGACGGAATCGTTTACATCTGCTGACGAAGTCCAAATAGCGATTCGAGCATACAACAGTGCATTTGAATCGGCATATAGCACACTTTCCGGCGAAACAGATGCAGATTTTATTGAAGCAGCACACGATTATATCACGGCAAACACATCATACAGACTGGAAAACAAATTTGCACCGGAAGACACAGACCAGTATCTCATCAGAACTTCTTATGGTTCTCTCGTGAATCATAAGGCTGTCTGTGAGGGCTATGCAAGACTTTTTAAAGCATTCATGGATAAAAGAGGAATCCCTTGTGTACTCGTTCAGGGCGCATACAGACCCGATGCAGAATCCTATGAACTCCATATGTGGACATATGTAGAACTTGACGGCGCATGGTATGCAGTGGATCCGACAATCGATGACCCGACAAACAACAAAAAAGGTGCTGATGCAGTAGGCGTTGACGGTTATGAAAACCACGAGTACCTCCTCAAGGGCGAAAACAAAATGGCTGTTAAATACGCTCCCAGCGGAATCCGCTCTGAATCAAACTATGAATTCAGCTATCCTCCACTAAACTATGACAACTATGGCTCAGAAGTAGTTTACAACTCAAATGGTCTTATGGTTTCTTATGAAGAAACTTTACAGAGTGATGGGGAAAAAGCAGGACAGTACACAGTAAGCTATAAAGGCATGGGACTTCGCAAGGCAAGAGAAGCAGGCTATTATATGCTTTTTGATAGCGTTGTTGAAAAAAGAGCAAACGTTTCAAGCTCAAGCACAAGCTCAAGTGTAAAGCCGGGCGAAGCCGGATATGATGAACAAGTCGCTAAAGCTCCTCTTGGTGATTATGGCTGGACAGGAATGTGCTACCTTGCAGCAAATGCAGAAGTAATGATGGGATCTGGTGCTTTGGACAATCCGGAAAATGATATGTACGATACAGATACAGCATTTGTATTCAAGCTTCCACAGTGTCCATATGTAAGATTTGCAGTTACAACAGAAGCACCTGAGCCGTTCAGTTTCGGCGATATGGTGATAGATGATCCCTATTTCCAGGGTGACAATATGTCTCTCCTTGCAACAACAGATATGATTTACAATCCGAATGGTTTGTACAAAGCTCCTCCATATCCAAAAGAGGTTTCACCTGGACTTACAAGCGCACTTCTTATTGACGAAGGAGAACAAGAATTAAGATCTACTTATGACCAAGATCTCTTCTTTGATGAAGCAGCAGGAAAAGTAACACTTAGAATGAGCATAAAAGATCAGTACAATATACAGAACACATCTGCCTTTGGACATAGTAAAGTAAGAGATTTTCGTGTTCTCTATCGTGAGGGCGATGATATTGTAGAAAGCGATACAATAAATATCACACTTCAGTCACTTCAGAAAAAAGACTACAAAGATGAAAATGGCTTTGATAAGTATGACGAAATACCTGGTGAAGAAGTTGAAATATTTGGAAATCAGTCTGCTGAATACCTTAAAGGCAAAACGATAGTTGGATTTGTATTTAAATTCACACCAAGTACCATGTATGCTGATGATAACATCTTCTATGAATTTGATGTAAAAGGTCTTAAAGCTGGAACACTTCACGTTCCATATCAGGTTATGAATGGTGACGGTTCTATGCAGGAAGAAACAAAATATGCAGAAGTTGAGGGCAAAGAGCCGATCGCTATCAGCTACCTCGCAGCTCACAGATGCGCAGCATATGCATTCCAGTCGCAGGGTTATGATTGGAACGTATTCGGCAAGCCTACTCTGATGGATGATCTCAGCGGTTTTGATTTAAGCAGTGCAACATTCAAGAACGATAAAAGCGATATGGCAGACGGATTTGCTAATTTGAATGAAGCTCTCCAAGGACTCACACACAGAATGGTTCTCGTGGCTACCGATGCGAACGATGAACAAGTGAGCGAAATGGATCAATTGCTTGAAGTCGATGCAGCAGGTCTTGGGGATATCAGAAGTGCAGCAGAACTGGAAAATGCAGAATATTATAACATCAACCTCACACTCTGTAAATCTCAGATTGTCAGCACCGGTCAGGCAGTCCGTGTCACTCTTGGATTCCCGGCAGGTTACGGTCCGGAGGATAAGGGCAAGACTTTCAAGGTTTACCACTTCTCTAAAAACGACAACGGCAACATCACAGGCGTGAATGAGATACCATGTGAAATCACAGAATATGGTCTTGTTGTATGGTGCGATGCATTCAGCCCGTTCGCTATTGTTCCGGTTGATATTCAAGAAGCTGAAAGTGCTCTTGCCGGCAACCCCGAAAAATTGAAAGAATTCCAAGAAACTGTTGAAAGCAAATCTGTTATTTACACCAATAACAGCGATGGCGGTACGCTCACTTCTTCTGGTGCGTCTGATCATGAAGGGTCAATCAAAGTCAGTGACGGTGAAACCGCACAGATTCAAGTTACCGCTAAGGAAGGCTATGATATTGAATCCATCACAGTCGGAAACATCAGCAGAGAAGTTGCTGACAAGGACAACACGATAATTGAGCTTCCTTATGCAGATCTTGCAGAAGGCGCCACTGTAGTAGATGTACAGTTTGTATCGGAAAAAGTCGTAGAAAAGGAGCAGGAAAAAGGCGCTGATGCAGTTAAGCCATCTACAACAGCTTCTAAATATAAAGATGGCTTTTCAGCTGTAACAGGTCACAGCATCACTCTTGATGGAACGATCGGTCTGAACTTTTTCGTGGATATCAAGCAAGGCGTAGATATTACCGGTGCTAAAGCTATTGTGAAAGTTCCTGATGGAACAATCAGTGAATGGACAGATTTCCAGAAAGATAGTGCAACAGGATACTATAAATTCTGCTGCCAGGTTCCCGCAAAGGATATCAGCGGCAATGTGACATTCCAAATTGTGCTTAAAGACGGAAGATCTGGCACAGAGTATACCTATTCTGTTGACAACTATCTCAAGGCTATGGCAAACGAACCCGAAAAATACGAAAAGGAACAGAAAGTTGTAGCTGCCCTTTCAAGCTATGGCAGCAGCGCACAGCAGTTCTTTGCAGGTCAGAATGTGGCTGAAACAGAAGAAATGCAAGCAATAACTGCTACTACTCTTGAAGAATCAAAGGCAACGATAGCGAATACTCCTCCTGAGGGCATCACATATAATGGTACCAGCCTGATTCTTGAATCCAATACAACCATTCGTCATTACTTTGAGGTTACTTCAGAAGAACTTGCACAAACATATCAAATGATGCCAGCATCAAATGGTCTGTACTATTTAGAACAAAATAATATCAATGCTCAGGAACTGAATACACCTGTATCTGTAAGTATCGGAGATTTCACTATCGCGGCAAGTCCTCTCAGTTACGCTTATGCCGTGCTGAATAGCGATGCAACAGACGCAAATCTTAAGAACCTTGTTAAGTCGCTTTACCTCTATTATCAAGCGGCGAATAAATACCAGAAATCGTAAAAGCTTGGCTAAGAAAGGAGCTTATCATGAAAAAAATTTATGAAACACCAGAGATGGAGGTCATTGCATTCGATAGTGAGGATGTAATAACAACCAGTGGTTTGGAAACCAGTGGTTTGGAAATGAGTGAAACACCATCTTTTAATCTTTCAGAATAATCATCAATCAAACCAGTAAAAAGCACGCCTTTCCTGGCAAAGGCGTGCTTTCTTGTATGAGGAGAGATAGCATATGAAAAAATTGTCATTTGTTTTAGCTGTGTGTCTTGTTCTGTCCATGTGCGGCTGCGGTTCCAACAAGATCCATACGGATGAAAAACACGAAGCAACAACAGCTTTCACGACGACAAGCCTTGATGAAACACCGAAAACTATCGAAACATCTGTTACGGATACTGATAGAAATGATAGGAATAACACTGCCGATGATCCGAAAACATCGGATATCACGGTAACTGAAGCGCAGGCTGATATGCAAAGCGGCCATAATATCCATACCGGAAGCGAGAGTGCAGTTGAGGATGCAGCGGAGAATGCAGCTGAGAATGCAGATGAAGATACCGGTATGAAACTGGATATCATTTCACCAGATATCCGCAGCAGCAGAGAAAAGAACACTGGATCACCGAATGAGAATAACCGCATAACGAACCATCAGGATATGGAAAAAAATACTGACACGCATGAAACAGATACTTCCGCCGGCGAAGATGCTCCTATTGAACTGCCATTCATCCCCACGTCATGAAATCAGGAAAAGATATTTCTTGGATGGCAATTTTTTAGTACCTGCTTTGTCGGATATTCCCAGACCGCCCTATGTACAGGTAGACGCACACAAACCGTTTCCATGGAGAATTCTCAAAAACACGGTTTATTGCTTGACATTTCAGCGTTTTCTATGGTATAATTGACGTGATATTTTCTGATTCCTGCCTTTCAGGCACTTTTCGGATTTGAAATGTGAATCATTCGTCTCGACTGAAGCGGAATCGTGAGAATCTGGCTTTCCAGCAGATTCTGAAAGGAGTATTATGATGAAAGTACTTATGATCAACGGCAGTCCCAGAGCAAATGGCAACACTGCAATTGCTCTAAAGGAAATGGAGCAGATCTTCAGCCAGAACGGTGTGGAATCTGAGATCTTGCATGTCGGAAACAAGGATATCCGGGGCTGTATTGCCTGTAATTCCTGCGGCATTACCGGCAAGTGCGTGTTTGATGACATGGTGAATACGATTGCACCGAAGTTTGAAGCGGCAGACGGACTGGTGATCGGTTCACCTGTCTATTATGCTTCTGCCAATGCAACGCTGATGGCTTGTCTGACCCGTTTGTTTTACAGCACCCATTTCGACAAGACCATGAAGGTCGGCGCAAGTGTAGTGGCAGCAAGAAGAGGCGGTTTATCATCCACGTTTGACGAGCTGAATAAATTTTTTACAATCAGCGGCATGCCAGTAGCCTCCGGACAGTACTGGAATAGTATTCACGGACGGGAACCTGGTGAAGCACAGCAGGATGCTGAGGGCTTGCAAGGGATGCGAACCCTTGCCAGAAATATGGTCTTTCTGATGAAGAGCATTGCTCTTGGTAAGGAGCAGTACGGACTACCGGAAAAAGAAGAAGCGATCAGAACGCATTTTATCCGGTAGAGAGAAAAGATGGTACTGAAATTGATTTTGTGCATTGCAGTGTTCGCAGTAATGCTGACCACTGGTATATTCCCCAAAAAAGCATCGTGTATGTAATAGTAAACATTTTAGAGCCTGTTCAGAGATACTGAACAGGCTCTTAGACGTTTTCCCGCAAGCGTGTGCAAGGCTGCACTTATTAGAATCGCCTTATTTCTTTTTGAGCATGATTTTGCGTGCAATATGAATGCCGATCTTGTAGGGGAGAGGTCTGAGATCGTGATCGGCTTTTTTCAGCATATTCCGGATGTCAATGTGTTGGGGACAATGTTTTTCACACTTGCCGCAGCCAATGCACTGTGAGGCAAAACTGGATTCTCTGCGGATGCCCATGTTCCGGGCAAATTCCATGCGAACGGAGGATTTTTTTCCATCCTGCATATACATCAGATTGTAATGATAAAAAATGCCCGGAATATCCACGCCTTTGGGACATGGCATACAGTACCGGCAGCCGGTACAACCAACTCTTTCCCGTTCTCGGATAATCTGCCGGATTTTCTCCACGATACGCAGTTCCTCTTCTGTCAGATGCCCCGGCTCTGCTTCGGATGCAATGCGGATGTTCTCGTTTATCATATCTTCGGAATTCATACCGGAAAGCACACAGGTGACTTCTGGCTGATTCCACAGCCAGCGCAGTCCCAGCTCGGCAGGTGTATAGCCTTTGCTGTCAGAAGCCAGAACTTTTCTGGCTTTTTCCGGCAGATCTACCAACTTGCCGCCTCGAAGAGGTTCCATAATGATCACCGGAATGCCTTTTGCTGCCGCAGCCTGCAATCCTTTTCTGCCTGCCTGAGAATGCTCGTCCAGGTAGTTGTACTGGATCTGACAGAAATCCCAATCGTATGCATGCAGTATCTTCAGAAATATTTCCGTATTGCCATGGTAAGAAAAGCCAATATTCCGGATGCTCCCATCTGCTTTTCTCTGTTTAATCCAATCTTCAATGCCCAGGCTTTTCAGATGATCCCATTCTGTATCGTCAGTAAACATGTGCATCAGGTAGTAGTCGATGTGATCCGTACGAAGACGGGAAAGCTGCTCATGAAAGGTTTTGTCAATTGCTTCGGCAGAACGTATGATAAACTGGGGAAGCTTGGTGGCAAGATATACCTTGTCACGGCATTTGTTTTTTTCTAAAATTCGTCCGAGACATTCCTCGCTGCCCGGATAAATGTAAGCGGTGTCAAAATAATTGACGCCTTTTTCAATGGAAAGAAGAATCTCCTTTTCTGCTTTTTCAAAGTCGATGGCAGCCCCTTTTTTGGTAAATCTCATACAGCCATAACCCAGCTGAGAGATGAGATTACCGTATCGGTCCGGTTTGTATTTCATCATAGCACACTCCTTCCGGAATCGTTTGATCTTGCACGATAGATAGGATTATTATAGCCGATATACGTGCATTTGTCAATCTCTTTTGCGTATGGTCGGAACAAACAAGGGAAAAGGTTCTTTGGAAAGCTGCTGATTTCTGCAATGACGGAAAGCTTGATATGCTCGATTTGAATATGATGAAAAAGGTCTTCATTGCGCTACAGAGATGAAACATCATGAGGATTACTATCATCATGCCGGAAGTGTATATAGGTTGTTCTTCCATCATCGCACCATCTGCTGCCAGATCCTCTGTCAGATCGGTAATGGGATCGCCCTTACATTGGAAATACGCCGCTGTAAAGGGTGCGCCGGAAGCGCCCTGTGGATAGATACCCAGGGTATGATCCACAAAATAGGTATCAAAGCCTGCTTCTTTGATTTGTTCCGGTGTCAGGTTTTGTGTCAGCTGATAGAGAATGGCAGAGATCATTTCCACATGCGCCAGTTCTTCTGTGGCGATGTCTGTCAGCAAACCTTTCACTTTATCCTGCTTCATGGAATAACGTTGATGCATATAACGGAGAGAAGCGGAAAGTTCGCCGTCAGGACCGCCTAATTGATCGATAATATACTTCGCAGTTCTGGCATTGGGTGTTTTGATGTTCACCGGATATTCCAGCTTTTTTTCATAGAACCACATACTTAATTCGCCTCCCTTTCCCAAGGCCAAGGACCTTCTAACCACTGAAATGGCATTTTACCATCTGTTTGATCTGGTCGGATCGGACCAAATTTCTGCACATAGCTGTTGACAGCTTTCTGACGCAGTGCCTGCAAATGCTGCCATCTGCTCAGAGCATTGCGGCAATTCGGATGCGTATCTAAATACAGCTGAAGCTCATACAAAGCAAAATCATATTTCTGAATGGTCAACAGAAGCTGTTTTCTCTCAAACACAGCCAGCACCTCCCCGATAAGGCAGATTCAGCGATGGAAAAATTGTTCCAATCGGAAATGCGGTATCCAGATCATAGGGTTCTTCCCATTGCTGAAATGGAACATATGCCATGCCGATCGGTGTCTTTTCCGGAAATGGCGAAATGTCATCCTGATTCTGTGTCATACACACATCAGCCATCATAGGAACGGATGCTGACATATCCTGCAACATATTATGCCGCATACCGGGCATGTGCTGCGTGCGGTTCAATTGGTTCTGCATCATCAGTTCACTCCTTTCATGCGCAGGCAGAATTACTGCGCATTACAATATATGTGATAATGGTGGACTTGGTGCAGAGCACAGAGATCTGGGATCGTTTTATG
Source organism: uncultured Ruminococcus sp. (assembly GCA_947627445.1). Lineage (GTDB taxonomy): Bacteria > Bacillota > Clostridia > Oscillospirales > Ruminococcaceae > Ruminococcus_C. Next base: position 4,851 of record CANQWA010000024.1, on the reverse strand, counting down.
TGAAAGTTCTGGAAAATTCGTAGATAAAGCTTGACAAGAAAAATACTTTGTGTTACAATAATACAGGTAAGAAAATTCGGAAATATGCGAATCATAGAATATGCGGGTGTGGTGAAATTGGCAAACACGCAAGATTTAGGTTCTTGTGCCGCAAGGTTTGCAGGTTCAAGTCCTGTCACCCGCACCATAATCGCACCTAACGAATGATACAATCGTTAGGTGCATTTTTATTGAAAAAAAGCCGAGAAACAAGGCGTTTTCGGTTTATCGTAAAACGATAGCAGCCACAGTGAGGTAAAAATCACTGTGGCTGTTTCTTTTTTGCAAGGTAAAATAAAACGATAGCAAGTAATCGTTTTATTTTTCAAGGTTAACGTTTTATTTTAGAGGTTATCGTTTTATGATTAGACTGAGTCCTTGCATTATATCCCGAAAAGTGGACACGGAGAAAAATACAAATCCAAAATAATGGCCATCTAATTTTATATGAGGTCAAAAAAGTGGACACTCCTTGAAAAGGCAGTAAAAAAGTTGTATAATAAAATTAATAACAAGGAGGAACTGATATGTCAAAATGGACTGTACCTGAATTTACGACAGAAGAGCTTCGAGAACTAAGACTAAATCCATATGTAAAAAGTGTAACTTCCAAGATGGTACGTTACACAATAGCATTTAAAGAAGAATTCTGGAGGAGATATCAAGCAGGAGAGAAACCTGTTGATATTATGATAGCTCTTGGATTTAAGCCGGAAGTTCTCGGTTCTGGAAGAATTACCGGAATCGCAGCTCATATTCGCCAGGATGCAGAATCAGGCAACGGATTTCATGATATTAAGCGACCAGCTAACAAAAAGTCAAAACCTGAATCCGAAAACAATAATAACACGATTTTGAACAAAATGAATAAGGTGAAGCATGAGATGGAATATATGAAACAATAACTTGAATTTATTGAAAAACTATTTTACTAGACAGAAAGGCACAGCAGAAGAAATAATTTGTGGAAAGTCTAAAAGAAAATTCGTGTCGATATATATGAGATGTACAGCGGAGAAAATAGTAAAATCTTTTTATTTTCAAACATTTATTATTGTATAACGATTTTAAATGCTGATATATGTGCATTTTTGAACAAATGCTCGTATTTGTAAAAATCCTCTAAATTAATAACTTTTAATTGACCGACTGTACACTCACTTATACCAAATAAAGAACATACTTCTTTTTCATAAATTTTAGGAATGTTCTTTTTTTCTGTTCTTAGTAAAAAGTAAACACCAGGATTTTTATTTTCAAAGTATTCGGAACAGCAATTAGGTAAATGTTCATTTATTCTTAAATCTAATTGTTCTTTAACAGTTTTTTCAATATGATGATAATTAGGATAATATTCATTTATGAAATCATTCCATATTTTTATGTATTTTTCTATATCAATCTCATATTCATATGTTGCACTTTCAAGAAGCTTTTTATCTGTTGTATGACATGAAAAGGCAAAAGAATAATAATCAAGACCGTTTTTGGATTCATCAATGAAAAAAGAATTCAAACCTCTCTTTTTAAAATATTTATATTTTTTGCTACTAAATGCTCTTTTTTCTGTAGGTGGTAGTAGATTAAGAAATGAATATGAATTAAAGTATGCAACATCTAAAAAAACATCAATAATTACCATTTTACGGAAATTGTAATCAAAAGCTAATTTGCAATTCATACTGCTTTCGGATTCATACATTTCCCTTGCACTAGAACATTCAAATAGATCAAGAATATGTGAAATATTTGCGAAACTAGTTAAATTACTATCAATTTGCAACATCATTTCTTTCATTTCAAAATTTGAATGTTCCCTAATAAATATTCTTGTAAGTTCATTTACATAACCAACACATCCAATTGAAATGTACGGAATGTTTCTTGGAACTTTTAAATTAAGAGCTTGTATTACGCTATTTAAGGCTTCTGATATATCTTTCAATTTATAAGGAAAATCTTTTTTAAGACCACATTTTTCCGACCAGAAAATCAAGCGTCTTAGATTGTCATTTGTAAAAAGGCTCAAATAAAAGTCTTTATATATTTTATTAATAAGTGAATTCATGATTTATACTCCTTTATGATATCCTAGTATTTTTTTATTTTTGTAATAGTATCTTCAAATACAATTCGTCGAAGATCACAATTACTTGTGATTAATGATTTCATTAATATTTCATGTAAATCATCGACATTATGTCCCATAACAATTCCTTCTATAAATGAAGTGATATCATTTATTTCAATTATGTCATCTCTATTTTTGGCAGTAGTAATAATTCGAAATTCTCGTTCGTCTTTCCAATCTGAAAGTTTACAGAAAAAATTATGTGTTACAAATCCAGAATTACATAAAATTATAGATTGAAGAGTATTATCATTATTAGATTTTATTAAATTATACATTTTATTTAGGGAACTATTAGTGATTAGGTGAGTAGAATGCGAATTAATATATTTAACAGAATTGCATGTAATATTTATAGATTGATTTTTAATTGTATCAAACAATTTTTGTTTATTAATTACTAAGCATACTCCTGTACTGTTAGAAGCATATTGTGCCCACATTCTAGGTAGTGCAAATCCTCTGCCAGTAACATTTGCTCTAATTTGATCAAATGTTAGGTTTTCACACATTATATCGTAATCGCTTTGATTAAATTGATCAGTTGATAGACACAAGATTTTTATTTTTTTTCGATGGGTTGTCAAATATTCTCTAATTACTTTTGCTTTGTTTATATTTTCTTTATCGCTAAGGTCTTCGAATATTAATTTTGGACGCTGCTCAAAAATATCATTTGTAGAACATAAGTCTGAAAACTTTAAAGTTTTTGAGTATAATATTTTATATGCATTTTCCATAGAAGTATAGTGATATAGATATTTTTCTGTGTTCACTTTATTAATTGTTTTCCAAATTTCATATCCCATTATTAAACCTCCTTATATAATAGACTTAAAAGTAATTTAAATAGAATTCGAACAAAAATGCTTGTTTATTAAATAGAAATATTAAATAATAGGTATGCATGATTAGAAGATACTATTTATTTGTTTAATAAATCCATTACATATTGAGATTCTTCTGTTATTTTTACATTTTCAGCAAAATTGTCAGCCTTTTTAAAATCAATAGGGATATTCGTCATAAGAGGAAGCAATTCAGTTGAATTGTTATTTTTAAAACATACATTTGCATTATTTTCATTAATATGTAGTTTTAGCAATTCGATAAGTTTCTTTTTATATTCAATTACTTCTTCTGGTTCCGCTCCACCAAGGTATCTGCTAATGGCATCATTAAGTTCATCTTCAGAAACTTTAGTATGATCTACAACTGAACGAGCATATGTAATTGCTACAACGCTTTGACAATGCTGAAATATTGATGAATCTGCCTCCATGCTCTTCCAAACATCAATATCATATCTTACAAGTGCAACCCCTTCAAGCATAACAACAAAAATTCTTTTTTCTTCTTCTGTTGTAACAACAGAAGTAAACATTGCATTGAGTGCATTTTTGATTGTTTTTGAAATAATTTTTTGAGCACTTTCACTGCCTATAGTCATTATTTCGTCTACGAGTTCATTAACAGCTTTGGATAAGTCACCATCACTATAATTAACTCTATACTCACGGGAAAATGCCCCCATACGATCGCCGACAATTTCCATTTGAGATTCCAATTCCTTGTTACGAAACATATCTCTTAATCTTGATTCCATAGTGTCTAATTTGGCATTTGCTTGTGCAACAAGTTGTGTTACTTCTTTTTTTGCACGTTCACGTGCTTCTGTTTGACCAGTTAAATTTTCTATTATGTCTTTTACTTTTGCCATTAATATGACCTCCTTATAAAAAATTGAACTATATTCATGCTATTTTGTCTATAAGTGATATTTTATAATTCTACTTTACCAAAAAACTCAAATCATGTCAAGCAATTTGGCACAAGGTGCAAAATTCAGGCAAATCATGACGAAAAAACTCGGTATTAGACAGAAAAAGCCTAATACCGAGTTTAACTTTATTTTTTTCCTTTTTGATTATCCTTAGATTTCAAAATAAGAAGAATAGTATCAAATAAGTATTTCTTATCCTTCTGACTAAAACCAGCAACAACATTAACCATACTGCCCAATGACATATTAGAAGCCAGTTTTTCATTGAGTTTCTGATATTCAATCTTATTCTGACATCTTCCAAGCAAGTAATCTACCGGAACATGGAAATAATCAGCGAATTTTATCAGCATAGCAGCACTTGGAGGAGTAAGCCCTTGTTCATAATGAGCTAAAGTGCTCTCACTGATATTAAATATTTTAGCAAATTCTTTTTGTGTAAAGCCGCTGTTTTTTCTTAGTTCAGCTAATGTACTGCCGATAATGTTATTCAGTGATACCGAATCTGATTTCATGTCCTCGCTCCCAATGAAGTGATGATGTCTAATTATAATATAAAATACAGTTTTCTTGTTGAAATCAGCATTATTTATGATGATTAAATAGAAATATGTAGATTAACAAGTAGTATTAATACTGTTAAACGTAGTATTTATACAGTGAAGAATGTTTCTAATAAATAGGGCCAAAATGAAAGAAGCTCTTGCAAATTATGCAAAATAAAGATATAATAGGAGATAAGTTCAATTCTTGCCAAATAAATCAAATGGGAGATGATATGAATGCGAATTGCGGTATGCGATGATAATACTGTTATGCTGTCAAAATTGAAAGGAATAATTCATGATGCTTTCTCTGTCTATACAGATGAGTTTGAGATATTGACTTATTCTTCCGG
>CANQWA010000023.1 GCA_947627445.1 uncultured Ruminococcus sp. | reverse complement strand
TTTCTGTGAATATCTCCGCCTGCCTCTCGGCTCTCGCCTCTCGACCGACAGCTTTATTATTATACCATGCCATACCCGCTCTTGTCAAGAAGAATTTTTGACGGGATTTTCCTCCACTTTTTGTTTATTTTTTACAATTTTGATACCGATTCTATTTTTTGTACCTATATTTTTTGCCAGTATTCCCTATTTATGCGAAAAAATTCACGAATACCTAAAAAAAAAGATTGCATCTTTCTGGATTATATGGTATAATAATTATGATTTATGATTCTCAATAGAGGATCGTCTGCGGTTTCCCTGCCGCATTATCAATCCATAATATTTGATGGAGGTAATTGTTATGACAGAAAAAGAATTATATCAGCAGTGGCTGGAGCATGCTACCGAGGATGCCGATCTGCAGGCTGAATTAAAAGAAATTGCTGGAAACGACGAAGCCATCAGCGACCGTTTTTATCGCGACCTGGAATTCGGCACAGGTGGTCTGCGCGGTGTCATCGGCGCAGGTACATATCGTATGAACATTTATACCGTTCGCCGTGCGACACAGGGTCTGGCTAACTATGTCAATTCTGCTTTTGATCATCCGAGCATTGCCATCTCCTATGACAGTCGTATTAAATCGGATGTATTTGCAAAAGCTGCTGCTGAGGTTCTGGCTGCCAATGGTATTCATGTATATATCTATCATGAACTGATGCCTACCCCTATGCTCTCCTACGCAGTCCGTGCGCAGAAATGTAGTGCCGGTATCATGGTAACCGCAAGCCACAATCCTGCAAAGTATAATGGCTACAAGGTGTATGGCGATGACGGCTGTCAGATGACTATTGCTGCTGCCGATGCAGTTTTGGCGCAGATCAATGCGCTGGATATGTTTGAGGGGATTAAACATGATGATTTTGATGCCGCTGTTTCTGCTGGCATGGTTTCATATACGCCCCAGTCTGTGATCGATGCATATTATGAAGATGTATTGAAGCAAAGCCTGAATCCGGATCTTTGTGCTGACAGCGGTTTGAAGATTGTTTACACACCGCTCAACGGCACTGGTAACAAGCCTGTCCGTCACATCCTCTCCAAGATCGGCATTCGGGATGTGACTGTTGTACCGGAACAGGAAAATCCGGACGGCAACTTTACCACCTGTCCGTACCCGAACCCGGAGATTCGTGAGGCTCTGGAATGCGGACTGGCGCTTTGCCGTGAAGTAAAACCAGATCTTCTTCTAGCGACTGACCCGGACGCTGACCGTGTGGGTATTGCTGTACCCGATGGCGATGATTATGCTTTGTTCTCCGGCAATGAGGTGGGTGCAATGCTTCTGGAATATATCTGTCAGCAGCGCCTGGAAAAGGGTACAATGCCGAAAAATCCCATTGCTGTCAAGACAATTGTAACCACTGACATTGTGGATGCCATCGGAAAGGCTTATGGCGTAGAGATCATTGACGTCCTTACCGGCTTTAAGTTTATTGGTGAACAGATTGGTTTTCTGGAGAAAAAAGGTGAGGAAAACCGTTATATCTTTGGCTTTGAAGAGAGTTATGGCTATCTGGCCGGTTCTTATGTCCGTGACAAGGATGCTGTAGTTGCTTCTATGCTGATTTGTGAAATGGCTGCATATTACCGCACAAAGGGCATTTCTATGATTCAAGCACGTGAGAATCTGTATGCCAAATATGGTGTTTATGTCCACAGCCAACATGCATTTACTTTTGAAGGCGAAAGCGGCATGATCAAAATGCAGGAAATAATGACCAACCTCCGCAATGCGCATCCTTCTGAGATTGCTGCTCGTAAAGTGGTTCGTTTTGACGATTATCAGGTCGGTGTTTCCAAGGATCTTGTCAGCGGCACAACGTCCCAAATCACTTTGCCAAAGTCCAACGTTCTAGCATTTACACTGGAACAGGGGGCAAAGGTGATCATTCGTCCTTCCGGTACAGAGCCAAAAATCAAGGCATATTATACCACAAAGGCAGATACCCGGGAAGCTGCTGAGAAAATGAAGGATACTCTGGATCAGGCATTCAGCGCAATGCTTCTTGGGTAAATCCTCCATTTAAAAAGTTCATCAAAAATCGCTCTGTTTCTAAAACTTGTTTTGATCTGGAGATAGCCGGATTTTCGAGCAAATTTTTGTCCTGACGACGAACGTCCAATGCAGAAATACTGGATGTATGGCAAGTCAGGATGAAAAAACCGAAAAGACAACTATTAGAAGAAGTAAAACAGGTTCTTGGGGGACAGAGCGATTTTTCAGGTTCATGATACGGAAAGAATGTGAAATTGTGTCAAAATTAAAGTCTGTTCCAAAACAACAGGGCGGTTTGTTTGTTCTCGCCTACTATATTGTCATGATGGTAACACTGGGTGCCAGTGATGGGCTGCGGGGCGTATTTCTTCCCCTGTTTGAGGACAGCTTTACACTGAACAAAACTCAATCATCTATGATCATTATGTTCAGTTATATTGGAAATCTGCTGTTTTTATTTATCGGCGGCTATTTTTTGGATCGCATGTCCAAGAAAAAATTTCTGCTTGTTGTAACATTTATGTGGATGGTCTCTCTTGTCTGCTATATTTTCACAGAAAGCTATCCGATTTTACTGATTGCAATGATATTCAGTCTGGGAGCATCTACCATGCTCTCCACTTCCTTGAACGTGGTCACACCTCTGCTTTTCGCCTCGCCGGCATTCTTTATCAATGTATTTTCCTTTGCCAATGGTGTGGGTATTTTTTCCGCCCAGAACATCGGCGGCAGAATCGCTACCAGAATACAGGCGTGGCATCTGATCAATCTCGTGTTACTGATTCTGGGTATCATCGCACTGCTCTTTCTCAGCCGGATTCATTTTCCAAAACAGGAAATCAAGGCGGAAAAAGGGCTGAAAGGAACCATACATTCTTATCTCAGTGTGATGAAAAATCCAGCCTGTAAATATCTCATCTGTATTTGCGGTTTCTATTGTATCACTGAACACGGGCTGCAAAATTGGCTTGTAACATATGGAAGCGAATATCTTGGTTTTACCCGCAGTCGGGCTGCGCTATTCCTGTCTATTTTCTTTGGTGGAATCACTGTGGGCAGACTGATTTTTGCGCCACTGGTTCAGAAACTGACACCGGTGAAAAGCGTCTCCATTTTTTCTGGAATAGCTGCAGTATTATATATTACGGGAATCCTGCTGGAACGTACGGGTATCGTTCCCCTGCTGCTGTCTGGACTGGCATTTTCTATTTTGTGGCCGACATTGGTTATGGTGATCGGGTCGTATTACCCCAGCACGCAAAACGGAATTGCTGTGGGATTGGTTAGCGGTCTTGCTACATTTTTTGACATCGCATTCAATGCCGGTTTTGGAACGCTGGTGGAAAAGACCGGGTTTGCTGTCAGCATCAAGATTCTTCCGGTTGCAGCAGCGTTATTGTTTCTGGTATTCATGATCATGCGGAAACGTGTGGTTCCTTATGCTGCGTGAGACGATACGCATTCATCGATAAAAGACTATTTTCAAATTTGCGATTTGGGAGTTGTCGTTCCAGAAATCAAAACGGAGCAGTCCTGAAGTGACTGCTCCGTTTTTAGCTCAAATGATGAAATATTGGAATTATTCATTTTCAGTTATATCGGCATTTGTCGTGCTTCCGCCAGAACTGCCGCTATCTGTGGGAATATCAATCAGAATAGAGGAATCTGATGAAACCACATTGGGATATTCACCATTCCATTTCTGGATTTGTTGATATCGCAGGACATTGCTGTTCAATGAAGCGTTGATTTTCTCGTTGGCTTCCGCTTCTGCCTCTGCCTTTTTCAAAATCGCCTCTGCTTCTGCATTGGCAGCAATAATCTTCTGCTGTGCAGTGGCTTCTGCTTCAATGATCTGCTGCTCTTTTTCAGTTTCTGCACGGAGCTTGTTCTGCTCTGCAACCTGTTTTTGTTCAATTGCAGCATTAAATTCTGCAGAAAAATCAAAGTTGGTGATGTTGAACTTGTCAATCAAGATGCCGTACTCCGAAACCTTACTGGACAGTGTTTCGCCGATTTCATCACCGACAGCAGAACGCTTAGAGATTAGTTCCTCTGCGGTATACTGCGCAGATACAGCCTTGACTGCTTCTTGAATCGCCGGCTGTAGAACAGTATCAGCATACTGTTCACCGATATTCTGGTAGATCTCCGCAGAGGCATCCTTGGTGATATGATAGTTGATCGCAACACCGCTGGAGACTGTTTGCAGATCACGAGAAACGCTGTTACATTCCACCTCTGTTTTCTGGATCCTGTTGTTCATCAGAACCACCTGCTGCACAACCGGCAATTTCATATGTATACCCTCATCCAGCACTGTTTTATTGACGCTTCCCATGGTGACAATTACACCGGAATGTCCTGCCGGAACGATAGTGATCATGCTAAAGTAAAATGCTGCCACAACCAGAACAATCACACCAATAAGAATACCAATTTTTGTTTTTTTCGCTTTCATATTTTCCTCTTTTCACCGTGAAATACTGTTTTTCTTCACAGTATTTATCACGCATAATCATTTAAAATTTCTTCTATCTTTTCCTCTGCTTCTTGTAAGTTATTATATTCTACTTGTGATATCAGATATTTCTCATGAATTATGATCTACATTCTTAAATGTTTTCAGATTGCCGATCTTTTTGCTGCGTTCCTCCAAAACCTCTTCTACCTCAGACCAGGACAGATTCTGCTGCGCACAAAGTACCATCAAATGATACATCAGGTCTGCAATTTCATTTTTCAGTTCCTCGTTATCATTGTTCTTTGCCGCAATAATGGTTTCCGAGCATTCCTCACCGCATTTTTTCAGAATCTTGTCTTGTCCTTTGGAGAAAAGATAACATGTGTAAGATTTTTGCGATTCCACATCAATCTCACCTTTCTCATACATTTCCTTACGGCTCATCACCACATCATATAATTCCTGTAATACATTCATTTTTCTTCATCCTCCCGATAAATTTCCTGGAAAAAGCAACTGTAAGAACCGGTATGGCATGCTGCACCGGTCTGTTTCACATTTAGCAGCAGCGTATCGTCATCACAATCGCTGTAAATGGAAATCACTTTTTGCAGATGACCGCTGGTAGCACCTTTATGCCATAGCTCACTGCGGGAACGGCTCCAGTACCATGTATAACCGGTTTCCAATGTTTTTCGCAGGCTTTCCTCGTTCATATAAGCCAACATCAGCACTGTTTTTGTATCTATATCAAAGGCAATTGCCGGAATCAATTCGCTTTTCACAAAATATTTACTCAGATCATTCGTGTTAATCTTTACCATATCTTCACCTCATTCTGTTATCGCATTGCAATGCCCTTAGAATGGCAGTCTGCCTTTACTTGTGCAATTGTCAGTTCCTTGAAATGAAATAGCGAGGCTGCCAATGCCGCAGAACAATCTGTTTCCAGAAAAGCCTCAGCAAAATCCGATAGTTTTCCTGCACCGCCGCTGGCGATCACCGGAATCTGTACCGCCTCGCAGACGGCTTTCAACATGGGCAGATCAAAACCTCCCCGCACACCGTCTGTGTCAATGGAATTCAGGCAGATCTCACCAGCACCCAGCTGTTCACATTGCTTCACCCAGTCAATCAGATCCAGCTGCATATTCACACGTCCGCCGTTGATAAAAACTGTCCATCCACCACTTCCATTTCGCTTAGCATCCACACCAACGCAGATGCACTGACAGCCAAAAATATCTGCACCGTCTTTGATCAGCTGAGGATTTTTCACTGCCTGAGAATTCACAGATACTTTATCTGCACCGGCACGCAGAGTTTCCCTTATATCGTCAACGGTTTTGATGCCGCCGCCCACTGTCAGAGGAACAAACACTTTTTTGGCAGTTTCACGCACTACGTCCAGCATGACACCCCTTCCCTCATAGGAAGCAGTGATATCATAGAATACGATCTCATCTGCCCCCTGTTGGTTATATGCACAAGCACAGGCAACAGGATCGCCGACTTCTTTGATGCCCTCAAAATTTACGCCTTTGACCACTTTTCCATCACGGACATCTAAGCATGGAATAATTCGTTTTGCCAGCATGCTACTTCACCTCTTCTGCAAGTTCAATGGCTTCTTTCAGATCCAGCGTGCCCTTATAGATTGACTTGCCGCAGATCGTGCCATACAGCCCCAGCTCCTTGCACTTGCGGATATCTTCAATGGAATGCACACCGCCGCTGGCAATGATATTGCATTTTCCCTCAGTGGCTCTGACCAATTCGGAAAGCAGGTTCATGTTGACGCCGGACAGTGTGCCGTCTCTGGAAATATCCGTCACAATGAAATATTGGACACCCACTGCCATCATTTCTTTCGTCAGTGTGATATAATCCACATCAGATTCCTCCAGCCAGCCTTCTGTAGCAACCAACCCGTTTTTCGCATCAATCCCTACGGCAACATGCTGACTGCCGAATTTTTCTACTGAATCCTTCACCAGCTGAGGAGCTTTCAACGCAGCAGAACCCAGGATTACTCGTTCTACACCGCTTTGAAGATATTGCTCTATCGTTTCCAGACTACGGATGCCGCCGCCTACTTCTACTTTCAGATTGGTTTTTGCAGCTACATCCTGATATATTTTCTGATTGACTGGTTTGCCTTCCTTTGCGCCATCCAGATCTACCATATGGATCCAAGAGGCACCAGCAGCCTCAAAACCTTTTGCCGTTTCCATATAATCTGCGGCAACCTGTTCCACTGTGCTGAAATCACCCTTGAACAGACGAACGCATTTACCGTCTTTTATGTCAATTGCAGGTAAAATAATCATCCCATCAGCCCTCCGAAATTACGTAAAATTTGCAGACCGATCTCGCCGCTTTTTTCCGGATGGAATTGTGCGCCGAAAACTGATTTTCCATCGTAGACCATTGCCGGAATCTTTGCAGATCCGTATTCTACATATGCCGCAAGATAGTCCTCCGGCGTGACTGCCTGATAGGAATGCACAAAATAAACATAGGATTTCTCCGGCAAATGCTCTAAAATAGGGCAGTCTTGTGGAATCTCCAGTTTATTCCAGCCCATATGAGGGATCACCAGCCCGGGGGCAACGATTTTTTCCACTGTACCGGGAATCAGCCCCAATCCGTCACATGCTTCAAATTCATAGCTTTTCTCAAACAGCAGCTGCATGCCCAGACAAATCCCGAGAAAGGGCTTTTTTCGTGCTTCTTCCCGGATCACATCTGTCAACCCACATTTCTCTAACATCGCCATGGCTTTGGGAAATGCGCCTACGCCCGGCAGGATAATGCCGTCTGCATGCCGGATGCAATCCGGATCAGAAGTTAGTTCTCCCGGAAGTCCCAGAAAATCTAATGCATTTTTGACGCTGAAAATATTGCCTGCACCATAGTCTACAATCGCTATCATTGTTTACAGCACTCCTTTCGTGGAACGGCTCTCTCCGGCTTTCAGAGGAGTGACAGCAGTTCTTAAAGCGTGCGCCACTGCCTTAAATGCAGCTTCACATTTGTGATGATCGTTTGCACCATACATCATATGGACATGCAGTGTGATACCAGCCTGAAAGGCAAACGCCCGGAAAAATTCCTCTGTCAGACAGGCATCGTACTCCCCGATCATTGCATTTTTAAACGTTCCCTGAAATACCAGAAACGGGCGGTTACTGATATCCAAACTACAAAACGCCAGTGCCTCATCCATGGGAATGTATGCGCTGCCATAGCGTATGATGCCGGATTTATCCCCTAACGCTTCGCTCAATGCTTTTCCCAGAACAATACCGGTATCCTCAACTGTATGATGACCGTCTACATACAAGTCACCCTTGACCTGAATATCCATGCTGATGCCGCTGTGGAGCGAAAGTGCCGTCAGCATGTGATCGAAAAAACCGATTCCCGTATGGATATTGGATGTGCCTTTTTCGTCCAACATCACTTGAACTGTAATATCTGTTTCCTTCGTGGTACGTGTGATTTTCGCCTGCCGCATGGCAGCACCTCCTTACATATGATGCTCAGAACCAACACATAAAAATCTGCCTGTTTTGTGATACGGGGCAGACACTTATTCATCCTCAAACCGTACTGCAATGGCATTGGCATGTGCAGTCAGCCCTTCCCGATTGGCAATCAGAATAATATCATCCTTTGCAGCTTTCAGCGCCTCTTTGGTATAGTAGGTATAGCTGGAACGCTTGGTAAAGCTCTGCACTCCAAGCGGTGAAAAAAATCTCGCTGTTCCGCTGGTGGGGAGAACATGATTTGGTCCAGCATAATAGTCACCCAGAGGCTCTGACGCATATGGTCCGAGAAATACCGAACCGGCATTGTCCAGAGCGCCCAACAACTCTATAGGATTTTCCATCAACACTTCCAGATGCTCTGGTGCGATCCTATTTGCCAGTGCAACAGCTTCTTCTCTGCTGTCACAGAGCAGCACTGCACCATATTCGTTCAGAGATTTTTCCATGATCTCCTTTCGAGAGAGATATGCCGCCTGACGGTTGATTTCTGCCTCTACCTTGTCTGCCAGTTCTGCGCTGGTGGTTACCAGAATGGAGGATGCCAAAACGTCATGTTCTGCCTGTGACATCAGATCCGCAGCAATGTACTTGGGATCGGCAGTTTCATCTGCCATGACCAGAATTTCGCTGGGACCTGCGATCATATCAATATCCACAATACCGTACAGCAGCTTCTTCGCTGTAGCTACATAAATATTGCCGGGTCCTACAATTTTATCTACCTTGGGAATCTTTTCAGTGCCATAAGCCAAAGCGGCAATTGCTTGTGCACCGCCGGACAGAAATACCCGATCTACGCCGCAAAGACCAGCAGCAGTCAGGATATCTGGATTAGGCTTGCCATCTTTACAAGGAGGTGTCACCATAATGATTTCCTTAACACCGGCAATCTTTGCCGGAACTGCATTCATGATCACACTAGACGGATAAGCTGCTGTGCCGCCCGGTACATACAATCCAACACGAGACAGACCCCGAATGCGCTGCCCGAGAATCACACCGTTGGGCATTGCATGGATAAAACCTTCCTGTACCTGCCTCTGGTGAAAATCCCGAACATTTTCAATGGCATTTAACATAGCGTCTACAAAAGCCGGATCTGCTTCTGTCATGGCATCGTTGATCACATCCCGGGGTACTTCATCATACTGCGGCAGACTGCCGTCAAATTGCAGCGTGTATTTTTGGACAGCAGCATCTCCGCCTTCTTTGACCGTGCGGATAATTTCAGTGACTGCTTCTGTGACACGCTGATTGGTCTCACCAGAACGGGCTTCCATATTTCGGAAAAAAGCATTTTGCTGTGCGATGTCGCTTGCGTTAATTCGTTTTATGGTAATCATTTCTGCAATGCCTCCTCTATCTTTCGGATCAATGCTTCGATCTCTGTCTGACGCAGCTTCAGACTAACCGTATTGGCAATCAGCCGTGCCGAGATCGGCACGACATCTTCTACCACTTCCAAGCCGTTTTCACGAAGCGTGACACCAGTCTCTACAATATCCACTATGCCGTCAGCCAGCCCCAAAAGGGGTGCAAGCTCAACTGAACCTTCGATCTTTACAATATCCACATCCATGCCCTTACTCTCAAAAAACCGGCGAGCTACGTTGGGATATTTGGTGGCAATACTCTTGACGCCAAAGCCGCTGTAAAAATCCGTATCCTTTTTCGCTGCCAATGCAAAGCGGCATCGTCCGAAGCCAAGATCCACCAGCTCAAAGAATTTGCCCTGCATTTCGATAATTGTGTCTTTTCCCACAACACCAAGATCGCACACACCATGTTCTACATAGGTGATGACATCGTTGGCTTTTGCAAGTACAACCTCCAGATTGGCATCTGGAATCGGCAGAATCAACCGGCGGCCTTTTTCCCGGACAGCGGAACAATCATAGCCCAGACCTTCCAATAAGCCTATGGTATCTTTTTCCAACCGTCCCTTTGTCAATGCAATTCTCAGGGGTTTCGCCATTTATTCCACCTCCGTAATCTCTTCGTCAATGATGATCACTTGACGGATCTTCCGATCTCTTGCATACTCCCGAACCAACTCAATCGAATCGAAAAAAGCATACTCTGTTACCTTGCCCTGTTCCCGAAGCCGATGGGACATTTCCACTGCCTTCATTTCATAACCCGGTACAGCATAAATCAGCGCATCAGCCGGCTGTACGGAAACTATCTGTGATTTCAGGCGAACATTTGCTACAGCGTCTACATTGACAGCAAAACCGGTTGCTGGAATATCATAGCCAAAATCAGACAACAGTTTATTGTAGCGACCGCCAGAAAGCACTTCTTCGCCATAACCTTCTAAATACCCCTTGATGATTACACCAGTATAATAATCCGCATTGTTGACCATACCTAAATCTACTGTCAGTCTGCCCTCACCAATGACCTTGGAAATATCCTGATACAGCTTTTTCAGATCAGTCAGGATCTCATCAATGCGTGGATTGGAATAGAGCTGTGATGCTTTTTCAAAGACTTCTTCGCCGCCAAACAGTGCAGGCAGCTTTTTCAGTGCACCTGCCGCCCGGACATCCCCCAAAGAGTCTAAAACATCGTTCAGTGCGGGGTAATTCTTCGTTTCGATCAGATACCGGATGTTTTCCCGTTCTTCTGATGTGGCATCCAATTCACGCATCAGTTCCTTGAATACGCCGGCATCGCCCAATTCCAAAGAGAAACCAGTATTGCCGCAACTGCATGCATGGAGCGCTTCAATGGCTGTGGTCACCATTTCCACATCTGCCATATAAGAGGCAGAACCCAGCAGTTCAATGCCGGTCTGCCGAATCTCATCACTTCTGCCTTTTAGTGCTTGTTCAAAACGGTATACCGTTTGATGATAATACAGACGCAGCGGTAAAGGTGCATCTTTCAGACGAGTGGCAACCACACGAGCAATAGGTACAGTGGATTCCGGCCGCAAGACCAAAAGCCGCCCCTTACTGTCTGTCATTTTATACAGCCGCTCCTGAGGATAGTCCATGGATTCTGTCTGAAATACATCGTAAAATTCCAGCCCTGGCGTTGTCAGCTCGGAATAGCCTTTACTGCGGAACATGCTGTGCAGCTTATGTTCCATCTCACGGCGTATCAGACATTCCTCAAACAATAAATCTTTTGTTCCCTCTGGTGTTATCAAATCGTATTTTCTCATACATGCCTCCTATTTACTTTATCACGCTAACATAATAATATAGTAACATAAAGAATTTCTTTTGTCAAGCTACTGCCTGTTAAAACAAAGTCATCTGGCTGGATTTTGGCAGGTTGCCCAAAGCATGCATCGCTTCTAAAGTTTCAATTATGGTTTTTGACACATTACATTGATTTTGAAATTCCTCAATGGAAATGAAATTGCGCTGCTGTGCTGTTTCATACAGATGATATGCCGCAGTAATACCAATGCCCGGAACTGCACCAAAGGGAATCCGAATCTTTCCGTCCTCTGGCAGATAGCGGTCGGCATGAGAACTGTATAGATCCACGGGCAGAAATTCCAGACCGCGGCTGAGCATTTCGTTAACGATCAGCAGTGTATCCAGGAGAGCAGTTTCCTTGTTGGTACGTTCATTGCCTTTTTCTTTCAGCTCTTCAATTTTCATGCGCACAGCTTCTTTCCCCTGTAATGCCAGATTTGGCTCAAAATCATCGCCACGGGTACTGAAATATACCGCATAATACGCCAGCGGATGGTACAGCTTAAACCAGCCCAGTTTGATCGCCGCAGTGACATATGCCGCTGCATGGGCTTTCGGAAACATGTACTTGATTTTTAGGCAGCTATCAATATACCACTGTGGTACATGGTGTGCCTTCAGCATTTCGATTCGTTCCGGGGTAAAGGTTTTGGGGGCTTTTCCCTTTCGGGTATCCTCCATGATCTGGAACGCTTCCTTCGGTTCAACACCCTTATACAAAAGATAAGTCATGATGCTGTCACGAGTTCCGATCACATCAGAAATAGTGCAAGTACCGTTATCAATGAGGTCTTTTGCATTACCAAGCCATACATCCGTGCCGTGTGACAATCCAGAAACCTGTAAAAAGTCGCTGAACTTAGAGGGTTTAGAATCCAGCAGCATCTGAATGGTAAAGCCTGTACCCATTTCCGGAATGCCCAAGCTTCCGGTTGGGCAGTAGATTTCTTCTGGCTTGACGCCGAGAACAGATGCATCCGTACACATCTGAATCACCTTAGGATCCGTGGTCGGCACATCCTTGATGGGAATTCCTGTCAGATCTTCCAGATGCTTATACATGGTGGGAACAACATGTCCAAGCTCATCCAGCTTCAGAATGGTATCGTGTAAGGAGTTAAAGTCAAAATGGGTCGTTAAAATTTCTGATTCTGCATCGTCTGCCGGATGCTGTACTGGCGTAAAATCATATACATCATAATCACTGGGAATCACAACCATGCCGCCGGGATGTTGGCCGGTGGTTCGTTTGATACCAGTACATCCGATAGAAAGACGGTTGATCTCTGTGGGACTATAGTTCAGACCCCGCTCTTCCAGATATTTTTTCACATAGCCAAATGCCGTTTTATCCGCCACAGCTGCGATTGTTCCGGCTTTGAACACGTTATCCCGTCCGAATAATTCTTCGGTATAGCGATGTGCTGAGGATTGGTATTCACCGGAAAAATTCAGGTCAATATCCGGCGCTTTGTCACCGTCAAATCCCAAAAATGTTTCAAAAGGAATGTCGTGTCCGTCACGGTTCATTGCTATATCACAGGAAGGACAATTTTTTGGCGGCAGGTCGAAACCAGAGCCAACACTGCCATCTGTGATGAATTCACTGTGCTTGCATCTGGGGCAAACATAGTGGGGCGCAAGAGGGTTGACCTCAGAAATACCTGCCATCGAAGCCACAAAGGATGAACCCACAGAACCACGGGAACCTACCTGATAGCCATGTTCCACGCTGTCCCATACCAATTTCTGCGCAATGATGTACAATACAGAAAAGCCGTGCTTAATAATGGAAGACAATTCTCTGTCCAGGCGTTTCTGCACCAGCTCAGGCATGGGGTCGCCGTAGATCTCTTTCGCTTTTGTCGTTGTAATCCGTACCAGATCTTCCTCAGCACCGTCAATGGTAGGCGTAAATGTTCCCTTGGGAAAGGGTCGGATCTTTTCAATCTGATCTGCAATGGCATTGGTATTTGTTACTACAATCTCATAGGCTTTTTCCTCTCCCAGATAGTGAAACTCCTCCAGCATTTCCTCTGTGGTACGCAGATACAGCGGCGCCTGATATTTTGCGTCATCAAAACCCTGTCCCGCCTGTAAAATCTCCCGGTAAACTGCATCCTCAGGATCCATAAAATGAACATCACAGGTAGCACAGACAGGAATATTCAGCTCTTCTCCCAGACGGACGATCCGGCGGTTATATTCCTGTAATTCCTCCATATTTGCTGCCGTTCCCTGGCGGATCATAAAAGCATTGTTCGCTGTTGGCTGAATTTCCAGATAGTCATAGAACTTTGCCAGCTTGACGATTTCCTCATGAGGACGATCGTCTACCATTGCCTGGAAAAGCTCTCCTGCTTCACAGGCACTGCCGAAAATCAGTCCCTCCCGATGCTCTATCAGCAGGGATTTGGGGATCAGAGGCTTTCGGTAAAAACAGGAGATATGACCGTAGGAGATCAGCTTGTACAGATTTTTCAAACCCGTATGATTCCGTACCAGAATAATTTGATGGTAGGAACGAAGCTTCTTCACGTCAATATTCTGGGTCTTGGTATTCAAATCTGACAACAGCTTTGCCTGCTTAGTCTGTATCAGACGGTTCACCAGTTCAATATAGATTTTCGCCAGCATCTGTGCATCGTCGGATGCTCTGTGATGGTCAAATTTTCCCAGTTTTAGCTGCTTTGCCACTGCATCCAGCTTGTGGCGGTACATATTGGGCAGCATACATTTGCACAGCACCAGGGTATCCAAAGTCGCAAAATCAAAATCAATATGACAGCGCTTACAGGTATTGCGCACAAAAGACGTATCGAACCGGGCATTATGGGCTGCCAGAACCGGATTTTCTCCGCAGAATGCAATGAATGCACGAATGGCTTCTGCTTCCTTAGGGGCATCTTCCACCATGGCGTCTGTGATACCGGTTAACTCTACAATTTTCGGTGGAATCTTCCGCCCGGGATTCACCATGATATGAAAGGTGTCTACAATCTGCATGCCCTTCATGCGGACAGCACCGATTTCGGTAAGCCTGTCCTGCATGGGACTGAGTCCGGTGGTTTCTACGTCAAAGATGATGATTTCATCCTGTAATGTCCGGCTGCCTGGTTCATCCACCACCAACTGACGATTCAGATCATTGACAACATATGCCTCACAGCCGAAAATCACCTTGAAATTCTTGTCCTTAAAGCTGTCCCAGGCGGACATTGCCTCAGGAAACGCCTGTGCAATGCCATGATCTGTAATAGCAATGGCAGGATGTCCCCAATCGTGGGCACGCTTGACCAGGTTTGCACACGGTGTGATGGCATCCATTTGGGACATGTTGGTGTGACAGTGCAGTTCCACACGCTTTTTTGGTGCTTTGTCTGTTTTATGTTCCCGTTCTACCTTGACAATGGATTCCGGTTTGAGGATATCCTCCCGCGCAAACTGGTCATAATCCATACGCCCCAGAACCAGAATAGTAGTTCCTTTTTGAATCTCATCATATGGATATTTTGCAATATTCTCATTGGTGTCAAAGACCTTCACCAAAACAGAATATGTGCCGTCTGTGATCTGATATGTCAGTATGGTTCTTTCGCCGCGCACCTCACGGGATTCCATCGCAAACACGTCCCCCATGACGATGATGCGCTGTCCCTGAACTGTCACAGCATCCCGAATGGGCATGGGGATATCCCGGATCGGTCTGCCCTTGATCAGCATAGCACTGCCTGATACAACGCCGGGGATGCCATCATTCATTTCCACGTTTTTGGCTTCGGGTCTGGGCTGCTTTTCAGCGGAAGCAGGTGTGCTTTCCTGTGGATGGAGCTGTTCCGTGTGTTTCGGCAGTTCCTTTTCTGCTTCGGCGATCATTGCCGCAAAGGCATCCTCTGTCACACTTGCTGCTCCTTTGAGGTTCACACGAATGTTACAGGAAAACATCTCCTGTATCATGCGGGAAAAATGATCGGCTACACGGTACTTTTCCATGATCTCATAGCCACCGTTCTGTAATTGAACCGTCAGCTGGTTGTCTGTCAATTCCACTTCAGCGCCGTCAATGAAGCCGTTTACCATACTCATTTCCCGCTTCAAAAAAGCGACCAAATCAGAAAAATATGTCAATGAAAACAACTCCGGTGCAAACCGAGGATTCAGCCGTACCGTTTCGACTTCCAGACGATCCTGAAGTTCATGCTCCAGTTCCATGATAGCCTTTGCAGGAACAAGCTGGGAAAAGGATATGTAAAACGATATTTTCGTCAAATTTTCCGAATATGTCATTCGCCGAAGAATGCTGCCCTGCATAGATGCCGGCAGTTCTGAAATATATTCCTTTAAAAATGACGCAAAATCCAGTTCCATGTATTCCACTCCTACAGCTTTTCAATCTCTTGCATCAGTTCTGTGACGATGTCCGATTCTGGTATCTTTCGCAACAGTTCTCCGTGTCGGAACAAGACTGCACAGTTTTCGCCTCCTGCAATGCCGATGTCCGCTTCTCTTGCTTCGCCTGGACCGTTTACCACACAGCCCATTATCGCAACCTTGATGTTTTTTTCGATATGTGCTAATGCAGCTTCTACTTCTTTGGCGGTTTTTACCAGATCAATACGCGTTCTGCCGCAGGTGGGACAGGAGACAATCTGAGGACCTTCCCGTTTGCCGATACATTTCAAAATATCCTTTGCCGCAAGGATCTCCTGCACCGGGTCTTCTGTCAGAGATACCCGAATGGTTTCTCCGATACCATCATGGAGCAGCGCTCCAATTCCTACTGCGGATTTGATCAATCCCATGCGTTCTGTTCCAGCTTCTGTCACACCCAAATGCAGCGGATAGCTGCACTGCTGTGCGCAGATACGATATGCGTCAATCATCGTGTTGACATCCGAAGACTTCATAGAAATAACAATGTTATTGAAATCACATTGCTCTAAAATCTTTACATGTCCCATGGCACTTTCTGCCAGTGCTTCCGCAGTAGGAGCGCCGTATTTTGCTAGAATTTCCTTTTCGAGTGAACCTGAATTCACACCAATGCGAATGGGGATATTTTTTTCCTGACAAGCTCTGACAACAGCACGAACACGATCCATATCGCCAATATTGCCAGGGTTGATCCGGATCTTATCAATACCAGCCGCAGCTGCCTCCAGTGCCAGACGATAATCAAAATGAATATCAGCCACCAGCGGGATCGAGATCTTTTCCTTGATTGCCGGGATCAGGGAAATAGCATCCATATCCGGGATCGCTGCACGTACAATCTCACAGCCTGCCTGTTCCAACGCAAGTGCCTGTGCCACACTGCCGGGAATATCATCTGAACGGGTGTTCAGCATGGATTGAATATAGATGTGTGAACCGTCTAACCGACAGTTTCCCACATTAACCGGTTTCACTTTCCGCACCATAAACAACTCCTTTATTGAAAAAACTTTCCGATATCCTGCACTGTCACAAAAATCATCAGCAGAAACAATGCGGCCATACCTATCAGATGTACGGCTGCCTCTCGCTCCTTGGGCAGCGGCTTTCTGCGGATTGCTTCGATGGCAAGAAAGACAAAACGGCTTCCGTCCAGCGCAGGTATGGGAAGAAGGTTAAATACACCCACATTGACCGTAATAAAAATCGTCAGATTCATCAGCGATTCCACACGTTCCATCATGTTTTCTCCAGTGGAAGCAGCTTCTTCAATGACACTGATGGTTCCCACTGGTCCTGATAGATCCTGGATACCGTATTTGCCTGTTACCAGTTCAATCAGGGACATCCAGATCAATTTCGCGGTAGCTGTTGTGTTTTTCACACCGTAATAGGCGACATTCCACGGTGTTTTGGTTTTGCCCTCTACGGCAAAATCCAGCAGCCCGCCTGTTTGATCATTGTGAAAAGTCACATTTTCCAAAATGACTTTTTCTTCTCCGCGTTTAACTGTAACTGTAAAGGTATCTGTATTCGATGTCCGCAGTTTATAAACCAGATCGGTTGCTGCAAAAATATGACTGCCGTCAACGGCAACGATCTTATCGCCGATCTTCAGTCCACAGCGCTGACTCTCTGCCGCCGTTACCATTTCGCCGCTGACAGTGTCCTCTGTCTGTGCAAACTGGGCAATGGTGGTGGAAGCAATCTGGTCTCCCATACAAAGCAGTACCATGACCAGTACATATCCCAATACCAGATTCATAAGAGCGCCAGCCAAAACCACCGTCATTCTCCGCCACACAGATTTGCTGCCAAATGCTTTGGGGTCGCTGCTGTCATCGTCCTCCCCTTCCATGGCGCAAAAGCCGCCAATGGGAAGCAGACGCAAAGAATACTCCGTTTCGCCCCGGCGAAAATGCAGCAGCTTTGGTCCCATGCCAACAGCAAACTGATTCACCCGGATGCCGTGCATCTTTGCCACGATAAAGTGTCCGAATTCGTGAATCACAATAATCAGTTCAAATATCAAAAGCGCAATCAGAATCGACCAGATATGCTGCATGAATATGATCTCCCTTTCTATTCAGAAATACGGCTGCGGACAAATTCACGTGCCTTTGTATCTGCACGAATCACATCTGCATAGCAAGTGATTTCTTCTTGTGGAATGAATTCCATCGCCTGTTCTGCCAGAGTGCCAATGTCCAAAAAGCCGATCTTCCCCTGCAAAAATGCGGCAACTGCCACTTCATTTGCTCCATTGACAATGCAAGGTGCAGTTCCGCCCCGTTTCATGGCGGTAATTGCCGTTTTCAGACAAGTAAATGTTTCCAGATCCGGCTTTTCAAAGGTCAGACTGCCGTAATCTGTCAAAGACAGCCGCTTTGTCGGACAGGGCATGCGATCCGGATAGAGCAGCGCATACTGAATGGGGATTTTCATATCCGGTACTCCAAGCTGTGCAATGACAGAATAGTCCTGATATTCCACCGCAGAATGCACCACACTCTGACGATGTACGACCACTTCAATCTGCTCAGGTGTCAGGTCAAAGAGCCATTTCGCCTCAATGAATTCCAGTCCTTTGTTCATCAGAGTCGCTGAATCAACAGTAATCTTACTGCCCATATTCCAGTTGGGGTGTTTCAGCGCATCGGCAGCCGTCATTTTTTTCAGTTCTTCCCGCTTTTTACCAAAAAACGGTCCGCCAGAAGCTGTCAAGATGATCTTACTGAGTTGTTTTCTTTGATTTCCCTGCAAGCATTGGAAAATGGCAGAATGCTCACTGTCCACCGGATAGATGGCAACGCCTTTTCTGGCAGCCTGTTCCATCACCAAAGAACCGCCTGCCACCAGGGTTTCTTTATTGGCAAGGGCGATATCCATACCGGCTGAGATCGCTGTCAGCGTAGGCAAAAGTCCCACCATGCCGACAACTGCATTCAGTACAACATCCGCTGTCCGATCCCCTGCAATATCACACAGCCCATCCATGCCGCAAAGCACCTTTACCGGCAGATCAACCAGACGTTCTTTTAAGGTCAAATACTGACTTTCCTCGAAAACGCAGACCTTTTCCGGATGGAATTCTCTGGTCTGCCGTTCCAGCAGGTCAATATTGCGGTTCGCTGCCAGTGCATATACACGCATATCATGTGTTCTCGCCACATCCAGCGTCTGCGTACCGATCGAACCGGTAGAGCCTAAAACAGAAATACACTTTTCCATCAGAATATTCCTTTCACTTCCTGAACAACACAATACAAAAACCGCATACAAGTCTATGTACCGTGCCGCTCTTGATAAAACACGATGCAAAGCCAATCAACCCTGCATCGTGTGTTTTTCTATGCATAAAAGATCGGGTACAGGCATTCCAGTGCATAAAATGCCGGAACGGTAAACAACACACTGTCAAAGCGGTCCATGACACCGCCATGACCCGGCATAATATTGCCAAAATCCTTTAACCCCTGCTGACGCTTGATCACAGAGGCGCTTAGATCACCTAACACGCTGATCACAGCGCAGACAGCACCAGCAAAAATCAGCCACAAATAGTGTACATGTATATCCGTGATCAAACTATAGATCCATGAAAACAGAATCATCACCAGAATATTGGCTGCAATACCGCCAAAAAAACCTTCTATCGTCTTTTTAGGACTGATTTCCGGACAGAGTTTATGTTTTCCAAAAAATGTTCCTGCAAAATAAGCGCCTGTATCAGAAATCCACGCAGAACAGAGTGCCAGAATCACATAAGCCAGTCCATATGTTCCTACATGAAGCAGCAGATTCACCATGTTCAGAGAATTCGTCACCAACAAGGTAACCGCCGCAATAAACAGCGTCTCCTGATGCTTTACCACTTTATGCAGCATTACCATTTCCACAAACATGGCAGTCATACATAAAAAGGTCAGTCCCACAACGGCTTGTGCATTCCCATAAAACTGCAGGAATGGGATCACTGCACCATACAACAGTCCGATTCCCACAGAAATGCGGCAGTGGAGACACTTTCCTGCTCGGAACAGTTCAAACAGTGCCACACAAACCAAAAGTGCTACAGCCAGCGGAAATACAAAGGTTTTATGCAGCAGCAATACGACAACCGCCAATATTGCACCGACGACGCCAGAGATAATACGAACCAACATTTCGCTCAGATACCTCCAAATCGTCTGCCGCGCTTGGCAAATTCAGCCAGAGCTTTGTTTAGTTCCTTCTGATGAAAATCAGGCCAATGGACATCGGTGAAGTAGTATTCTGCATAGGCACACTGCCAGATCAGGTAATTCGAGAGGCGGTATTCATTGCTGGTGCGGATCAGAAAATCCACATTGGGCAATCCGGCAGTATAGAGATGATCCTCTACTGTTTGTTCTGTGATATCATCCACTTGCAATGTGCCAGCCTGCACTTCACGGGCAATCTGCTGGGCAGCATAGCGGATCTCGTCGCGTCCGCCATAGTTGATGCAAAGGATCAGATTCATTTTTTCAAAATCCTTGGAATCCTCCTCCAACTCACGCATCCGCTTTTTCAGACGATCCTGGAGCGGCGCACGGTCGCCTACAAATATCATACGGACACGGCGATCCAGATACTGGTCAGCATCATTGAGATACTCCCAGAAAATATCCATCAGGGTATCGACTTCTTCTTTGGGGCGTTTCCAGTTTTCTGTGGAAAACATATAGAAAGATGCGTTCTGAATGCCGATTTCTCGGCAGTACAGGGACAGATCCCGAAAATTCTTCGCACCTTCACGATGACCAAAGGTGCGGGGCATACCACGCTTTGTCGCCCAGCGACCATTGCCGTCCATGATAAAACCTACATGCTGTGGCATTTGTTCCGGCAGGAGTATCGAAGAATCAGATTTGGATTCATTTTTCTTAAAAAATGGCAAACCCATAGGGCACAACTCCTATCGTCAAATGCTCATGATTTCCTTTTCTTTATCAGAAACCACTGCGTCTACTTCCTTAATGTATTTATCTGTTGCATTCTGGATCTGCTTTTCGCCGTCTTTTACTTCATCCTCAGTCAGCTCGTTTGCCTTTTTCTTTGCCTTCAGCTTTTCCATGAAATCACGGCGTACATTACGGACAGCTACCTTAGTATCTTCTCCCAGTTTTTTAATATCTTTGCAGAGCTCCTTCCGACGGTCTTCTGTCAGTTGGGGGAACACCAGACGCAGTACTTTGCCATCATTGGTAGGCGTGATGCCGATATCCGATGCAAGGATTGCTTTTTCAATCGGCTTTAAGGTAGAAACATCCCATGGCTGAATGACAAGAATGCGTGCTTCTGCAACCGAAACAGCAGCCATCTGCTGAATCGGTGTAGGAACCCCATAATAATCCACGTTCACCTTATCCAAGACAGCCGGATTTGCACGGCCTGCACGAATGGTGGAATATTCCTGAGACAACCGTCTCAGTGACTTTTTCATCTTTTCTTCCATTTCTTTGATCAATTCTTTCATAGCAGTATCTTCTCGCACAGCGAGACTCCTTTCGTTTTTATTGTAAGATGGATCCATTCAAAATATGCATATCAAGATCATCTATATGGTTTACGCATTTTCTGCCACGACTGTTCCCACATCCTTACCCATCACGGCGTCATAAATATTGTCCGGTCGGCTCAGATCAAAAACCAGCATGGGCATCTGATTGTCACGGCACATAGAGGCAGCCGTGCTGTCCATGACCTGCAAAGCACTTCCCAGTACATCGCTGAATGTCAGGCTATCGTATCGAACGGCATCGTTATATTTATGGGGATCCTTGTCGTAAACACCATCTACCATGGTTGCCTTTAAGAGAATGTCTGCTTCAATCTCTACTGCACGCAGGGTCGCAGCTGTATCCGTTGAAAAAAACGGACTTCCTGTGCCGCAGCCAAAGATCACAACTCTGCCCTTTTTCATATGAGAGATCGCCCGATTTCGGATATATGGTTCAGCAATCTGCTGCATACTGATAGCTGTCTGCACACGGACATCCACACCGAGGGATTCCAGCATATCTGCCACAGCCAATGCATTCATGGTAGTTGCCAGCATGCCAATATGATCCGCACGGGTGCGATCCATATTCGGGCTGGTTCTACCGCGCCAGAAATTGCCGCCGCCGACCACAATTCCCATTTGAACGCCTGCATCTACGCATTTTTTGATGGCTTCGCAAATAGGCAGCATCGTATCGCCGTCCAGACCGACTTTTTTCTCACCGGCAAGTGCTTCGCCGCTGAGCTTTAAAAGGACACGTTTATATTTTAGTTCCATGCTTCCAATTCCTTTCCATTTTTCGTTATCCGGAAGTATCAAGGTCTTCCGGCATCGCAAAAAGTCTGCTATATCTATTCTACACTATTTTTCATGAAATGTAAAGTCATTTTTGCTAAAAAACTCAAAAAAAGGGGCATGACTTTTCGCCATGCCCAATTTTTAACGGAATTGTGTCAAAAAAGCAATCATGATTGAATCATGCTGGCAATTTCGTCAGCAAAATTATCTTCTTTTTTCTCAATACCTTCACCGCGCTCGAAACGAACAAAATTGGTAATCTCAATGGTTGTACCCGCAGACTTTGCCACACTGTCTACATATTCCTGAACAGAAACCTTATTTTCCTTGACAAAGCTCTGCTCCAGCAGACAGTTTTCGCTGTAATACTTGCCAACCTTGCCCTCCGCAATCTTAGACAGAACCTGTTCTGGCTTGTTAGCCATCTTGGGATCCTCTGCCATCTGCGCCATAATGATCTTCTTCTCTTCTTCCAGAACAGAAGCCGGCACATCATCTCGTTTCAGATACGGCGGATTCATCGCAGCAACCTGCAGTGCGCAATCTTTCACAGCAGTCAGAACTTCCGTAGAAGCACCTGCCGGAGAATTTGCCTGAACCAGAACACCTATCTGACCGTTGCCATGGATATAAGGCACCAGAATACCTTCCAGGCGAACAAAACGACGGATCTGGAGATTCTCACGAATTTTCAGGAATACTTCCTGTAGTGCTTCTTCAACAGTTACGCTGCCGCCGGAAATTGTGCAAGCCTTCAGAGCTTCTACATCAGCTGGATTGCTTTCGATAATGGTATCTGCAACCTTTTCTACAAATGCCTTGAAATCCGCAGTGTCTGCTGCAAAATCTGTCTCCGAGTTGATTTCAACCACACAGCCTACGGTGTTGTCAGTGTTTACCTTTGCAACGACCTTACCCTCAGCAGCTACACGGCCAGCCTTCTTTGCCTGTGTTGCCAATCCTTTTTCACGAAGCAGCTCAATTGCCTTTTCCACGTTGCCGTCTGCCTCTGTCAATGCTTTTTTGCAGTCCATCATACCAACACCAGTGGACTTTCGCAGCTCATTGACGTCTTTTGCGGTAAAATTAGCCATAAAACAACATCCTCCTCATCTATGGATAGCCCGAACATGTAAATGAACGCATATTCAGGTGAATTTTTTGAAATGCAATTATTCAGCAGTTTCCTCTGCTGCCTCTTCTGTCTGCTCAGCCGCAGCATCATCTGCGCCCTGACGGCCCTCAATAATAGCATTTGCCATCACGCCTGCAATCAACTTTACAGCACGGATTGCGTCGTCGTTACCCGGAATCACATAGTCAATCTCGTCCGGATCGCAGTTGGTATCTACGATTGCAACGATTGGAATGTTCAGCTTCTTAGCCTCTGCAACAGCAATACGCTCCTTACGGGGGTCAACGATGAACAGTGCGCCCGGCAACTTCTTCATATCCTTGATACCGCCCAGGAACTTTTCCAGCTTTTCAATTTCCAGCTGAAGTTTGCTGACTTCTTTTTTCGGTAACAGATCAAATGTACCGTCGGTTTCCATCTCGTGGAGTTGTTCCAGACGCTTGATTCTTCTCTGAATGGTTGTGAAGTTGGTCATCATACCGCCCAGCCAACGTGCATTGACATAATAAGAGCCGGCACGGGTAGCTTCTTCCTTAATGGATTCGCCAGCCTGCTTCTTTGTGCCGACAAACAGCACAGATTCACCCTGTGCAGCCAAATCACGGACAAACATATATGCCTCGTCCAGCTTCTTTACGGTCTTTTGCAGATCGATGATATAAATACCATTACGTTCTGTGAAAATGTACGGTGCCATTTTCGGATTCCATCTTCTGGTCTGGTGACCAAAGTGTACGCCAGCTTCTAAAAGCTGTTTCATTGATACTACGCCCATTGTGTAGTCCTCCTATAAAATTGGTTTTGCTTCCTCCGCCTGTCTTCACGGCATCACAGCTTCAAAGTTTGTCCGAAGCACCCGCTCTGCCAAAACAGACGTGCGAATTGCCTTAATATTATACCAGAAAAATCCACTTTCGTCAAGTGTTATTTTTTGAAATTATCGCCGAATTATTCGTTTTTCATTTGTGCCTTTTTTACAAAACTCCGAATGTTCCAACCGTACCAGAATCACATCCCGTCCGATCAGCTGGATCTGGCGAAATCCGATGATACAATTATCCCTTGATCCGAAAAGGCCTAAAACACGCGGTCTGCCGTACAGGATCAATGCAGTAACAGCAGCATTTTCTGCATCCATCTCCAGGTCGTCTACTCGTCCCAGGTTTTCTCCGTTCACCACATTGATAACATCCTTGCTGCGCAATTCTTCCAGCGTGCAGATCATTGTCATCACCTCTTATCAAGAGGATATGCAGCGTTTTTTCATCGCATTCTTTGAGGATTTGTCCGTATTATCGAAGCAGCATAGTCGTAACCAGATCCGCCACGAGAATACCTGCTGCAATGCCGCTTACCCAATTCCGTGCCGACTTTGATAACATTCCTGTCAGCTTATCAAACAGCGGCAACAGCAAATACAGGAATAAAACACCGCCGATTCCAAACCGAATAGACGGTGATAATGCGATCCGTGCCTGAAAGTTGATGGCATAATCGGCATAGGTCTGCCATGGCCAACTACCGGTAATCCATTCCAACAGATAACTGGCTGTTAGTTCAATCAGTGTTGCGACCAAACCGCATCCCACAAATATGATGATTGGCCGTAGCCAGCGGATACTCCATTTCAGCTGTTTTTTCATCAGCCAGTTAAAGCATAGCATAAACGCCAGCATTCCTACGCCGTACACCGGACAATACGGACCAAACAGCACACCACGGTTGGAGAATCCCCAGCGATAGATAACAACTTCTAAAAACACCTCATAGCACCAGCCAATGACGGCTGCCATGAAAAAATAGAGAAACAGCTTTTGTACGACTTCCAGCTTGATTCTTTTCATATGTACACCTCAATCAAAGTCCTCCTCGGAAACTTCCAAAGAACTATCTTTCAAAGAAACCACATAGAATTCCTCACTTTGTGAAAAAATGATAGCAAACGACAAAAACTTTTGGCGTTTGCTATTTACCGATCTGCCCATAACATGCATAAACTTTTAGATGTACGAGACACTTTCAATTATTTCAATTATATTTATCGTGAACATCAAATTCTTTTTGACGTTCACGATAACAGTTTCCTCTATTGCTGCTTTCGATTCTTGCAGAATCTCAGCCAACGCTTCACTTTCACTCGGTCAAAACCAATGAATGCTCAGCCGCCTTGTTTCCACCAGGTGATCCACTTTTGATTTCTCCCTCTGCAAGATTACTTCTTTTCGGAAAAAGCCTTTTGTGCAACTGCTGCAATGTTATCACTGCACAAGCCAAATTCCTTGAGCAGATCCACAGCAGAACCGGAATGTCCGTATTCATCGTTCACACCGATACGAACTACCGGAACAGGGCAGCAGGAAGTAACTGCTTCTGCAACAGCACCACCAAGACCGCCGATCACACTGTGTTCCTCCACCGTTATCAACAGACCGGTTTCCCGGGCGGCCTGACAGATCAGCTCTGTATCCAGAGGCTTGATGGTATGAATATTCAGTACACGTACAGAAATTCCGTCTGCCTCCAGAAGTTCTGCTGCTTTTAAAGCCTCCGAAACCATCAGTCCGGTGGCAACCAGTGTCAGATCTGTGCCTTCACGGAGAGTCAGCCCCTTGCCAATGGTGAATTGATAAGTTTGTGGGTCGTTAAAAATCGGTGCTGCCAGTCTGCCAAAGCGTAGATACACCGGACCTTTATAGAGAATTGCAGCCTCTACAGCAGCCTTTGCCTCTACGTCATCTGCCGGGTTGAGAATTGTCATGCCCGGAATCGTCCGCATCAATGCAATATCTTCATTGCACTGGTGAGTCGCACCGTCCTCACCAACAGAAATACCGGCGTGGGTTGCACCGATTTTGACGTTCAAATGCGGATAACCGATGGAATTCCGCACGATCTCATATGCTCTGCCGGCAGCAAACATCGCAAATGTGCTGGCAAAAGGAATCTTTCCGGCAGTTGCCAGACCTGCGGCAACGCCCATCATATTGGCTTCGGCAATACCGCAGTCAAAAAAACGCTCCGGATATGCCTTCTGGAATATTCCAGTTTTGGTTGCAGCTGCCAGATCGGCATCCAAAACCACCAGATCGGGATATTTTTCAGCAAGGTCACGAAGTGCCTCGCCATAACTTTCTCTCGTTGCTTTCTTCTGAACCTCTGCCATCGTTTATCCCTCCAATTCTTTCAGTTGTGTTGTCAGTTCTGCCATTGCCTGCTGATATTCGGTTTCATTCGGCGCTTTACCATGCCAGCCGACCTGATTTTCCATAAAGGAAACACCCTTGCCCTTGACGCTGGTCTGAATGATAGCAACCGGCTTGCCGACAATAGTTTCTGCCTCTGCAAAAGCAGCTTCGATGGAATCAAAATCATGTGCATCCATGGGGATCACATGCCAACCAAAAGCCTCAAATTTTTCTGGAATCGGCTCAGGCGAGCAGACATCTGTAATCTTTCCATCGATCTGGAGTCCGTTGTTATCTACGATAGCTACCAAAGAATCCAGTTGGTAATGCGCTGCAAACATAGCTGCTTCCCAGACCTGCCCCTCTTCGATCTCACCGTCACCGAGAATCGTATACACCTTATAAAAAGAATTGTCTGTTTTGGCAGCCAGCGCCATACCGCATGCCGCAGAAATGCCCTGCCCAAGAGAACCGCTGGACATGTCTACACCCGGAATATGAATGCACGGATGTCCTTGCAGAAGCGCACCAATATGGCGCAGGGACTTCAGCTCTTCCTTAGAGAAAAATCCCCGTTCTGCCAGTACAGAATACAGTGCAGGCGCACAGTGTCCTTTCGACAACACCAGACGATCCCGGTCTGCCATTTCCGGCTGCTTGGGATCCACATGCATTTTGGCAAAATATAAATACGTCAGTGTGTCGCAGATGGAAAGCGACCCGCCCGGATGACCGGATTTTGCGTGATATGTGCCCTCAATAACACCCATTCTGACGCGGCAAGCAGTTGCTTGCAGTTGCTTTTTGGTCATTTCATTCATTCTCTGAACCTCCAGGTTTATCATATCCGTGTCAGCAACTCTGCGATCGCATGTGTATCGCAGGAATTTTCAAGCTGAATATCCACAATTTCTTTTACACATTGCTGAGCGTTGGAGGGACATGCGCTGATATCTGCCGCTTGCAGCATATCCAGATCGTTATCAAAATCCCCTGCCGCTACAATACGACAGTTTTCCGCCAATCCCAACGAACGATATTTTCTCAGTGCACTGCCTTTTGTCACATGTTTTGGCAGCATTTCATAAAAACGCTCTTCCGACTGCACAAAATCGGCGCATGTCCAGTTTTTCTCCTGGAAAAATGCAATCACGTCCGGCATCAGACTGGGATGCATGGCAAACAACACCTTCAACCAGCCTTGAGTGGGAACATCCTCCAAGGGAACAATCTTTGGTATCACCTGACACACCTTCAGATGCTCCTCCTCATAAACCGTCATCCGAGGCACATAGGTTTCCCGGAGCGTCAGGATCTCTGCCGAAATTTCAGGAAACGCTTCCAGAATGATTTTTGTGATTTCCAAAGACTCGGGGGGAAGTGTAATGACATCCAACATTTCACCGGAAGCCGTGTCATAGATTGCTGCACCGTTGAATAGAATCACCGGTACATCTGGCTGTAATTTGTCCAGATAACGCTGTGCCGCTTGCAGTGTCCGTCCCGTCGCCACAGCAAATTTTCCACCGTTTTTCTGAAACTGCTGGATGGCTGCCAGATCCTCGGAAGAAATCACTTTATCTGACGGCAGGAGCGTGCCATCCAGATCGGTCATAAACAGCGTATGTTCTGCATTAGCCATAGTATGCCCCTTTATTTCAGTCCTCGGCATATTTTTTCAAAATATGCCGGAAGCGGACTTTCAAATTCCAAGTATTTCCCTGTAGAAGGATGGATAAAACCAATTTTTGACGCATGCAGACACTGTCCTTCCATACCGGGATACGCTTTTCCATAGACATCGTCTCCCAAAACAGGATGCCCCAGATATGCAAGATGCACCCGGATCTGATGCGTTCGTCCTGTTTCCAGCCGCAGCCGCAAATGACTTGCACGCTGATATTCCTCAAGAACTTCGTAATGCGTCACTGCCGGCTTGGAATTTTTTGGCGTTACACACATTTTTTTTCGATCCACAGGATGCCGTCCGATGGGTGCTGAAATGGTTCCGCTCTTTTCCCGAAAACGTCCCATAGCGATCGCCTGATATTCTCTTGTAAAAGAATGCGCCTGAATCTGCCCGGAAAGTGCCTGATGGGAGACATCATTTTTGGCAATCATAAGCAAGCCGCTGGTCCATCGGTCGATCCGATGAACGATACCGGGACGAATGACGCCATTGATGCCGGAAAGCCGGTCTCCGCAGTGATATAACAAAGCATGCACCAATGTTCCGGTCATATGTCCCGGAGCAGGATGTACTACCATGCCTTTTGGCTTATTCACTACCAGCAGATCATCATCTTCATAGACAATATCCAAAGGAATATTTTCTGGTTCTAAAGCCAGAGTCTCCGGCTCAGGAACCACCATCTCTATCTGATCGTCCGCTTTTACACGATAATTTTTGGAAACTGCTTTCCCGTCCACCAAAACATCGCCCTGTTCTATCCGCAATTGAATGGCAGAACGGGTCATATCCATTGCATTTTGTGAGACAAGCCACTTGTCCAGACGTTCTCCGACAGCATCAGAAGGAATTTGAAAATACAGTTTTTCAGGCATTATCCTTCACCTGCTTCTTCAGCTTGCCTTTCCGCTCATCAGGAAATCCCCGCCAGCAGAAAATAAACAGCAGAAAACATCCGATCACAATACAGCAGTCCGCAAAATTAAATACAGGAAAGTGAATGCAAATGACATCCACATAATCAACAACCAACCCTCCACGGAACAGTCGGTCGATGAGATTACCTACACCGCCGGCAACAATCATTGAAATGGTCACGGAGAAAAATTTCGATCTCCGATAGTATTTCATCAAAGCAATAAGGCATACAGCTGACAGAACTGCAGTGATTCCCACAAGAAGCCATCGCTTCTGACTCAGTCCGCCAAAGGCAGCTCCGTCATTCAGCAAATACCGAAGCCGAAGAATATCCGTGTCGCCAAAGCGGATCAGCGGAATATCATGCACAGGCTGTAAAACCTGCACTGCCCAGAGTTTGATCAACTGATCAATTGCCGCCAAACCTGCTATCAGAATAAAATATAGAATCAGCAAAAAATATCCTCTCAAACAATTAGTCGTTAGAAAAAATTGCTGCACAACGTGCGCAAAGTGTCGGATGTGCTGCATTTTTGCCAACACTCTCCTGATACATCCAGCACCGTTCGCATTTCTCACCGGAAGCACGTGTCACGGTATAGCTTGTTTCGCCTGCTTCCGCCTTAACAACCTTCACCTCTGAAACAATCAGCACACCGGACAGTATATCCGCAGCCTCTGACAAAATCTTGTACTTGTCTTCATCTGCAACGGAAATGGTCACGGATGCTTCCAGAGGCTTACCGATTAGCTTTTCTACACGCTTTTCTTCCAGAATTTTATTGGCATCCATACGTGTCTGACAGATCAGATCCCATTTTTCGGTAAATGCAGCATCTGCGGATATACCAGTAAATTTCGGCATTTCGTTCAGGAATACGCTTCTTGTATCATCTGCTTCAGCATGAGGCAGATAAGACCAAATCTCTTCCGCCGTAAAGGAAAGGATTGGTGCAATCAATCGTGTAACAGCACTCAGAATGCGATACATGGCTGTCTGAGCTGCACGACGTGCAATGGATTTTTCTTTTTCACAGTACAATCTGTCCTTAATGATATCCAGATAAAAATTGGACAAATCTGTGGTGCAATAATTATGAATGGCATGGAATACCACATGAAAATCAAATGCATGATAACCTGCATAGACCTTCTCGATCACCTGATCCAGACGCATCAATGCCCAACGATCCAGTTCCAGAAGCTGATCATCCGAAACACTGTCACGATCCGGCTGGAAACCATCACCATTGCTCAAATTACCTAAGATATAACGAGCAGTATTCCGGATCTTCTTATAAGCATCAGATAGCTGACTCAGAATCTCCTTGGAGATGCGGATATCCGAATGATAATCAGAAGAAGCGACCCACAGACGAAGAATATCTGCGCCATATTGCTTCACGATCTCATCTGGCATAATGCCGTTGCCCAGTGATTTGGACATTTTTCTGCCCTGACCGTCAACGACCCAGCCGTGGGTGCAGACAGCTTTATATGGAGAGCTTCCCTTATAAACCACAGAGGTCAACAGTGAGGACTGAAACCAGCCACGATACTGATCGGCACCTTCCAGGTAGAGATCAGCCGGCCATTGCAGGCAATCGTATTGTTCCATGACAGCAGAATGAGAAACACCGCTATCAAACCAGACATCCATGATATCGAATTCCTTGGTAAATTCCTGACAGCCGCATTCGCACTTCACTTCAGGGGAGATGAATGTATTCAGTTCCCTTGTCCACCATGCGTCAGCTCCCTCTTTGCGGAAAAGAGCGGCAATATCTCGGATGGTAATATCGTTGCAAACGGGTTTACCGCAATCCTTACAATAAATGATCGGGATTGGTACGCCCCATGTACGCTGACGGGAGATGCACCAGTCGCTGCGGTCACGAACCATGCCCTTAATGCGATCCCCGCCCCATTCCGGAATCCACTGAACCGTTTCAATGGCTTTGATTGCCTCATCCTTAAATCCGTTGACAGAGCAGAACCACTGTTCTGTTGCACGATAGATGATGGGCTGGTGACAGCGCCAGCAGTGCGGATACTGATGGACGATTTTTTCCGTTGCCAGCATGGCGCCCAGCTCTGTCAGCTTTGCGGCAATGGCACGGTTGGCTTCTTCCGTATTCAGACCGGCAAATTCTCCTG
This sequence comes from uncultured Ruminococcus sp., assembly GCA_947627445.1. Classification (GTDB taxonomy): domain Bacteria; phylum Bacillota; class Clostridia; order Oscillospirales; family Ruminococcaceae; genus Ruminococcus_C. The sequence continues at coordinate 13,920 of CANQWA010000023.1, read as the reverse complement.
CTTCCTCTGTCTGACGGCCCTTGGAATCCACACAAACCAAGATACCGATGTCATCATAGTTTTTGCAGACCTCAAAGTCCTCTACGCCATAGCCCGGCGCAGTGTGTACACAACCGGTACCGCTTTCCAGTGTAACATGATCGCCGACAATTACCGGAGAGAAACGGTCATACAGCGGATGCTTTGTCTGGATGTGCTCTAGTTCACTGCCGGAGAAAGAACCAACAAATTCATACTCTGCAATGCCGGCAGCCTTCATCGTTGCCGCAGCAAGCTCAGTTGCCATGCAGTAATACTCCTTGCCGACCTTGACCAGCGTATATTCATAGGAAGGTCCGACACAAATCGCCAGGTTGCCCGGAATCGTCCAGGTGGTCGTTGTCCAAATAACAAAGTATACTTGCTCCTTTGCAATGCCAAGCTTTTCAAATACGCCCTTATCATCTGTAACCTGGAATTTGACATAGATCGAATAACAGGGATCATTCTCATATTCAATCTCTGCTTCTGCCAGAGCGGTATTACAATCCGGACACCAGTACACAGGCTTCAGTCCTTTATACATATATCCGCGCTTTACCATCTCACCGAATACTTCGACTTGACGAGCCTCATATTCCGGTTTAAGAGTGAGATACGGGTCACAATAATGCCCCAGACTGCCCAGACGCTTGAACTGTTTCATCTGGTGATCCACATGAGTCATTGCAAAATCCTTGCAGTGCTTACGCAGCTCTACCGGGGGAACCGCACCGTTTTCCACACCAATGGATTTCAATGCTTTCAGCTCAATGGGCAGACCATGGGTGTCCCATCCCGGTACATAAGGAGCACAGAATCCGCTCATGTTTTTGTATTTGATGATAAAGTCTTTCAGAGTCTTATTTAATGCCGTTCCCAGATGAATCTCACCATTAGCATAGGGCGGTCCATCGTGAAGAATATAGCGAGGTTTTGTCGCATTTTTAGCGATCATCAACTCATAGAGATCCTGCTTTTCCCATTTTTCCAATATTTCCGGTTCACGCTTGGGCAAATTCCCCCGCATGGGGAAATCTGTTTTCGGCAAATTTAAGGTTGTATTATAATCCTGTGACATAGCTTGCTCCGGCTCTTCCAAAAGTCAAAAGCCGCTCCTTTCCCTGTAATTAGTCTTTTTTCTGCAAATCTCCGAAACGGGAGTCATAGGCACCCTGGATCGTCTTTGCGGAGAACTGTGCTGATGCAAAGGGATCTGTATCGGAAACAGCTTTTTCACTGTCCGGCTGCTCCGGCTTGGACTCTTCAGCGGAGGATGTCACACCAAAGGTCTCATCACTCTCCTCTGGCATAGAAGACAACATTGCCAGATGTTCCTTATACATATCAAATAATGCTTTTTTGAAATCAGAAACCTGTTTTCTTGCTTCCTTCAGCTTTTTACGCTCTGCCGCAATCTCTGCCTCGTTTTTTTCGATAAGTGCATCATGTTGAACAGTCACTTCATCCATCATAGCATCTGCCTTTTCCTTGGCTTCTGCAATGATTTCCTCTGCCTTGGCATTTGCCTCGGCAATAATGCGATGACCTTCTTTCTGTGCGCCCAGCAGCGCATCCTTCAGGGCATCCTCATCACGCATGTATTCACGAACCTTGTCAGCCAGCACCTGAATTTTATTGTTACTGTCCTCCAGTTCGCGATTGGCGATTTCAATTTCCTCTTCCAGCTTATTCAGGAATTCATCAATATCCTCCTGCTTATAGCCGAAGGCTGCCTTTTCAAACCGAAGTTCATGAATCTCACTTGCACTAATCATAAGTATCTCCTTTCACTGAGAACCTGTATTCACAAAAAGGTTCTAATATTTTTGAATTGTAATATGATTTCTCCCTTTTCGAGTCACGCCGTTTACTGCGTCAATCCGAAATTTTCCATAGCCCCGGACAGAAAACACATCTCCCGGTTCCATTAACACAGACGGTACTTCCACTGTTCTGTGCCCGCAGGTCATTTTACCCTGACGAATCAGCGAAGCCGCTTTTTCACGGCTCAAACGCAGAGCAAACGCCACTACAGCATCTGCCCGTAGGGATGCCACCGTACCGCTGATGGGACGAAAATTCATCTGAGGCGACAGAGAAACAGGCTGGCTGCTGCTCACCTGTACGCTGACACAGCCCACTTGTAGCAATTCTTGTTCCAGAACTGGTGCAACATGACCGCAGACAAACACCTGTGCAAAGGTGTCCGCGATGAGAATATCGCCTATGGTATCACGTTTGATGCAACAAGCCAGCAATGCTCCGAGAAAATCCCTATGAGTTGGCGGTTTGAACGAGCGATAGGACAGAGTCAGGCATTTGACAGGAAAACGGGAATTGTCTACTGAGAAATTTTTCGGCACAAAACAGAGCATTACCCTCGAAGCTGCATCCACGCCGCCCCAGGCAATACACTGCACGTCAAATTCAGCTGCAATTTTTTCTGCCGGAACAGCATCCTCTGCCGGAACAAAATCCGTGAAATATGGACGATGATCCCGGTCGCAGCGGTTTGCCAGATCACGCCAGTGGGCGATCATTCGTGCCAGCACATCTGACGTACCGAAACCAGCGGTTTTTTTCATACAGTGGGATCAGACCAAACCATTTTCCTGCAGCTCATTGACAATATTCGGATCACCGCCGTCAAAGCCAACATTCTGAGGAATGATCAGGAAGGTCTGATTGGCGATGGGACGAATACGTCCATGCATCGCATATGCAGCACCTACAACAAAGTCGATGATACGGCGCTTCTCTGATTCTTCAATATCCTCCAGATTCAAAACAACCGTTTTACCCTGAATTAAATAATCAGCAACCTTTTTGGAATCGCCGGTATAGGTGGTAGCCTTTACCAGAACAACCTGAAACTGCACATTGGTCTTGATGGTCGCATAGCGGTCTGTTCTCCGATCTCTCATGTCATCGTACATGGACTGAGACGGTCTGGAATAACCGGAAGAACCGGAAGGGCTGCTGACAGGTGTTTCTCTTACTCTCTCTTCTTCTGCCGACGCGGAGCTTACAGCATCCTGTTCTGTATCATCGGCAGGCATAAAGAATTCCTTCAGATTGTCAAGTACGTTCATAATCTTCTCCATTCTCCGCACAAGTTATATATTTCTTTTCCCAAATCCTGTCGATCAATTGTGCGGCAGCGACAGAATTGATTTATCATACTCATCCGAATTAAAACCGAATGCATTTATGTGTAATGCCTTGCACCGAACAGGGCTGAACCGATCCGGACAAGAGTAGATCCATAGCGAATTGCCGTCATATAATCACCGGACATTCCCATGGACAGGACTTCCATATCTATATTATCCAACTTTTCAGCAGAAATGTCAAGATATAGCTGCTGCATCTGGTAAAGAAATTTTTCGCTATTCCCCGCAGGGGGGATGGTCATTAGTCCCTTTACCCGAATATTGGGCAATATGGCAATTTCCTGCAAGAGGGGTCTGACATGTTTCGGCGGAATACCGCTTTTAGAATCCTCCTCCCCCACATTGACCTCAATCAGAATATCTTGTATCTTGCCGATGCGTGCAGCATGGCGATCAATTTCAGCGGCAAGCTTTATACTGTCCACAGAATGGATCAGCGCCATATCTTCAATGATATACTTCACCTTATTTGTTTGCAGATGTCCGATAAAATGTACCTGCGCCGACTGGCTGTACAGCTCCTTTTTTGAGAGATATTCCTGCACTCTGTTTTCACCAAGAACAGAAATGCCGCAGTCGATAGCGTGATTGACTGCCTCCGGTGCAACTGTCTTTGTCACCGCCATAAACGTAATCTGCTCATCAGGCTTCCGGTATTTTGCCTTTGCCTCGCCTATTTCATATAGAATACGCTTATAGTTTTCATCTATATACCCAAAATTAGTTTCCATTTGCATCAATCCCTTCTACAATAATGGAATCATACAGCATCAGATATCCATCCTCTGTATGTATTTTGGAAATGACATAATTGTCGCCTTCGTATATGACGTCCAGCATGCGGAATTCCAGCTTTTCACCGTCCTGCACATAGACGCCTCTGACATTGACCGTCTCCATTGCTACTTCGTCTTTCATGGTATCTTTGACTTCCATTTCCACATCATCAAAGCGAATGGCTTCACGGGGCACCTTGATTCCTTCGTATTCGCCGAGAATGATTTCTACATGTTCTGTACGGTTCTGAACAAATTCAGATGTCAATTTGTCGCTGTACAGAACAATCATCGTCTCTGTTGGGTCGTCTGTAGGCCGCAGTTCTTCTATCGTCGCTTTTGTAGATGACGATGATGTCAGCAAACGAAGCGTCACCACATCGCCTACCTGATATTTCAGTTCTTCATTGTTAATGAAGCCCATCATGTACCAGCCATATTGGGAAATCGCTTTGCCGATCACATTCTCCTTCTGAACCACCGCATTTTCACCGGCAAGAACCTGTTTCAGGCGTTCTGGCGTAATCTTGTCCACAGCATCTGCTTTCAGCATGGATTCATAACCGTCTGCTTTGCTGACAAAATAGGCAGATTGATCGGATATCACCTCATCAGAAGGTTTGGTCTCTTCCGATTTCAGCGCATCAATTTCACTGCTAAGTGCGGCGATCTGATCGGCAAAGGAAACACTTCCCTTGCTGATGACAATCTGATAGGTGCTGCATGCTTCCATGTACTTTTCTTCATAATCAGCAACTGCGGTCAAATCACCTGTATCCCGATGATGTACAATCTCCTGGTAATATCCGGACATCTGCCGTGACAGATCTGCCGGCTGTGCCTGATCAATGGTACCTGGATTGGAAATGCGCTCTAAAATCTCCATCTGCGCTTCCAACGCTTCCAGTTGCTGCTGCCGTTCGATGACAGATTCATCGGCATACACTTCAGCAATGACATCGTTGACAGCCATTTTTCCGCCGTCCGGAATCTGATAGCTGACGGCGCCTTTTCCACTATAGGTCAGAAGTGTTTCATCCCGGACAAAAACGCCTTCAAACACCTGCGCTTCATCCGCTGTGGTGCGCAAGGCAGTCTGTGTTTCGTAACTGGTGTCAACAAAATGATAAAATATCGTACTGATCGTTGCCAATACAGAAGCAGAAAGCAGAACCAGCAGAATATTTGTCATCACAAAGCTGGTGTTGCTTTGGGTATTTTTCTCCATACGCAATCACCCAACTGTTATTCCTTTTTCTCGGTGTTCTCAGCATCCAGAATCGAAATAGGGCGTGCCGGAATCACCGTAGAAATGGCATGCTTGTACACCAGATTTTGTCTGCCGTCACAATCCATGATGACTACATAGCTGTCAAATCCTTTGACGATTCCTTTGAACTGAAAACCATTGGTCAGAAACACAGTGACATTGATGCGCTCTTTTCGTGCGTGATTCAGAAAAGTATCCTGAAGATTCAATAGCTTGTTCATACCGAAGGCTCCTTTCCTCTCTGTCTTTTTCTTTTGGTTATTTCAGGAAGAAAATCTGACTGAAGAATCTGTCATACCCATCAAGAAGCGTGTGTCTTTCCGGCAGATTCTAAAATAACTCATTTTATATTATAGCACATAATTCCGGATTTGGCTACTTTTTTCTGACATTTTTCCAGGATTTCTTGTTTCTTGTTGATTTTGTCTATAATTATCCACTGAATTTCATCATTTTTGCGAAACCATGTCATCTGTCTTTTGGCATATTTTCGAGTTTCTTGTTTAATTTTGTCAATGCATTCCATCAGCGTCATTTTCTGTTCAAAATATGGAATCAGTTCTTTATAGCCGATGGCATGGTGCGCAGTGCGTAGAGCCTCGTTTTCGTAAACTGCTCTTGCTTCCTCCACCAGTCCGTTTGCCACCATTTCATCCACTCGCTGATTGATTCGATCGTAGAGGATCTGCCGGTCAGAAAAGGTCAGTCCAATCTGCAGTGAATGGTAGGGACTTGGCTCACGATGGCTCTCTGCCTTGCACTGGGTAAAGGTCTTTCCGGATATCAGGCAAACCTCCAGAGCACGCACTACCCGAACCAGATTATTCGGATGGATCTCTAATGCAGCTTGTGGATCTTTTTCTGCCAGACGTGCGTGAAGCGCTTCATTGCCATGAATTTCTGCAAACGCAAGAAGCTCTTGGCGCAGTCCTTCATCCTTCCGAGTCTCTGTCAGCTGTACATTGGAAAGGATCGACGAAACATACAAACCTGTTCCGCCTACCAGTACAGGCAAATGACCACGGCCGTAAATATCTGCGATCAGCGGTCTGGCAAGTGCCATATAGTCCGCCAGACTGAATGCGGTATCGATGGAAACACAACCGATCAGATGATGGGGAATCCCCATCATTTCTTCCCGAGTGGGCTTGGCTGTGGCAATATCCAATCCCGTATAGATCTGCATGGAGTCTGCGGAAACCACCTCTCCCCCATATATGCCGGCAAGAGACACGCCCAATCCGGTTTTTCCTGAAGCAGTCGGACCGACAATCGCCAGTACCGGTATTTTTTTTGCCTCTGTCATATGCTATGTCCTCCGGAATTGTTTTTCCAGATCATATTTCCGCACCACAAACATCACAGGTCTGCCGTGAGGACAATGCCGGATATTTTCATTGTTCCACACCTCCTGTGCCAACTTCTGAAGCTCCCGCAGATCATTGCTGTCCCCTGCACGTATTGCCGATTTGCAGGCAATGGTGTGGAGCATATCATGAAATGTATGTATCTGCGGATCAGCCTTGCCCAATGCCAGATTATGCGCAATTTCTGTGATGACCTCATCCATGTTCAGATCCAGTACAAAGGATGGCACCGCCAGCGTTTTCAGCCGAGGTGGCGAGGTACAATCAAAGGAAAATCCCATTTCTGCCAGTTTATCCTGATGATCCTGTACCGCAGAAAATTCGTCCATCGACAAAATCGTTACCGTTTCACGCAGAAGCATCTGACTGGTCTGCTTGGTTGCACCGGATCGCAGCCGCTCAAATATCACACGTTCATGGGCTGCATGTTTATCGAAGATCAGAAGTTGATCATTCAGTTCTGCCAGAATATAGTTCCGAAATACTTCGCCAATGACCCGAATATTTTCTTCTGGCTTTTCCGGTTCCGGTTGTTCTGTCGAAACCGATCGTTCTGCAGGTTTCCGGGTTTCAAACGCCTGACTGGTAAGAAATTCATAATGGCTGACTGTTTCTGGCTCAGCTTTGTCCGGATATGCCGATTTATCTTCTACTGCAATTTTCGGAATAGAAAATGCAGTCTGTACGGTTGAAAGCGGAACAGCTGTTTCTCTGTGAGAAGGAGAATGTTCCGGTTCAATCGATTCAATCGAAACTCTTGGCATCGATGTTTCCGGCTGTTGCATCTGAAAGGCAGGCGAAGCAATCTCGTCCGGTTTTTCTTTCGTGACAGGCAGCGAAGGCTGTAAAAAAGTTTCCGGCGTTTCCTCTTTCTCTGTCCAGTTCCGCTGAGGCACACGTTCCATTTGAAATTCATAGATCAAGCCGTTTTGCATCAATGCATTTTTTACGGCGAAGAAAACACTATCCATGACAGCTTTTTCATCCGAAAAGCGCACCTCTGCTTTCGCCGGATGAATATTTACATCCAGTTGTGCCGGCGGCATGGATAGCATCAGTACACAGGAAGGGAACTTTCCCGACATGATCAGGTTTTGATAGGCGCTCTCCAATGCTACACTGCAGGATTTGGAATGCACATAACGACCATTGACAAAAAAGTTCTGAAAAGATCGGTTAGAACGAGCATATAGCGGCTTTCCTGCATAGCCCTCTACCTTATACATTCCGCCTTCATAAGAAACCGGCATCATGTCGTGCACAAATTCCTTTCCCAACACGGCATACAAAGCGGCGTACAGATCTCCACTGCCGTCTGTACGGAATTCCGTGCGGTTATCCCGGATCATCCGGAATGCAATTTCAGGATGAGACAGAGCAATTTTCTGTACAATGTGACTGACAGCATTCGCTTCAGTCACATCCCGCTTCATGAATTTCCGGCGCACTGGTACGTTATAGAACAGATCACGGATAACCAATGTGGTCCCGTTGGGACAGCCTGTTTGTTCCAGCTCTGAGGCAATACCGCCTTCTATGGTATATCTGGTACCGTATGCATCTTCTTTTTGTTTGGTGAGGATTGTCACCCTTGATACTGCTGCAATAGAAGCCAGTGCCTCTCCACGAAATCCCAGAGTAAAAATGGAATTCAGATCCTCTTTGCCAGTAATTTTACTGGTGGCATGCCGCAGGAAAGCCGTAGGTACTTCTTCCGATGCCATACCGCAGCCATCGTCTACAATGCGCATATACGTGGTACCGCCGTTTTGGATCTCCACGGTAATATGTGACGCACAGGCATCAATGGCATTTTCCACTAGTTCCTTGATGACCGAAGCCGGCCGCTCGATCACCTCACCAGCAGCGATCAATTCGGAAATTTCTTTCTGCAACACAGTAATATGCGGCATAGCGGACACCTTCTTTCTCAGAATGGATTCTCATAGAAATACATGCATGTCTTTCCGGCAGATTCTGGCGCATACAGCGTCAAAGAGTCTACACGACTTTTTTTCCTACCAAAATCTGCTGGAAAATCCGTACATTCTTCCGAATTATTGCAGCATCTCTGTCAGATCTGTCAGAAGCTCACGACATTCTACATCGCTTAGTTCATCCAAATTGGTTTTTTGAAGTGTGCTGACAACACGTTCCTGCTGCACAGAAGCAAAGCTGATTTGTCCTGTCTGGGATATTTTTTCATGATGTACCGTCTGCTCTTCCATTTCTGCAAGAAGCTGTCTGGCACGCTTTACTACCTGTTCCGGCAATCCAGCCAGCTTTGCAACTGCAATGCCATAGCTGTCATCTACACCGCCTGGTACGATCTTCCGCAAAAAACGAATAGAATCACCATGTTTTTTTACGGCTACACTGTAATTTTTCACGCCATCTAATTGCTGCTCCATGTCCAGCAGTTCATGATAATGGGTAGCGAACAGCGTTTTGCAGGCGATCTTCTTTCCGGCAATATACTCCGCTACTGCACGGGCAATACTAACGCCGTCCAGAGTAGATGTCCCTCTTCCCACCTCGTCCAAGATCACAAGGCTGTTTTTGGTAGCATAATTCAAAATGTCCGAAACTTCTTTCATTTCTACCATAAATGTACTTTGTCCAGCTGTCAGATCATCTGATGCACCGATTCGGGTGTAAATCTTGTCCACAACTGAAATGCGGGCATATTCCGCAGGCACAAAAGAACCAATCTGTGCCATCAAGGTGATCAGCGCCACCTGACGCATATAAGTGGATTTACCAGCCATATTCGGTCCGGTAATCATCAGCATGCGCTGCGCTTTTTCATCCAAATAGGTATCGTTGGGAACAAACACCTCGTCAGTGATCATCCGCTCTACCACCGGATGCCTTCCGGCAGTAATCTGAATGCTGCCGTCTACTGCAATTTCCGGCTTGGTATAGTCATTTTCCAGAGCCACATTGGCAAAGCTTGCGAGCGCATCTACTTGCGCCACTGCTGCCGCTGTTTCCTGAACGCTTTTCAGCATTGATGCCAGGCAATCCCGCACTTCATTGAAAATGCCTTCCTCCAGACGCAATACCTTTTCCTTTGCACCGAGAATCTCATTCTCGATATTTTTCAACTCTTCTGTAATAAAACGCTCGCTGTTGGCAAGTGTCTGTTTTCTGATATAATCCGGGGGGATCAGATCATAGTACGAACGTGTTACCTCCAGGAAATAACCAAACACCCGGTTATATCCAATTTTCAGTCCTTTGATGCCAGTCCGGGCTCGCTCACGTTCTACGATTTCTTCAATAATCTGACTGCCTCCGGTCATGATGTGCCGCTGTTTGTCCAGTTCTTCATGAAATCCTTCACGGATCACACCGCCATCTTTTAATGTGATAGGCGGTTCATCCACAATGGCGTTTTCCACTAAGGCTGCTGCCCGTTCCAACGTTGAAATTTGTTGTTCCAGAGACATCAGCAGACGAGAACTGTCCAGCTTCTGCAGCTCTTTCTTTAAGGAAGGCAGTTGCTGCGCTGTCAGGGAAAGAGCTTTTAGATCACGTGGGCTGGCTTTCTGGTAGATCACACGGGTCATCAGACGTTCCAGATCATAGATCTGATCCAGAATGGAGCGCACTTCCATCAGTGTCACAGTGTTTTGATAAAAAGCCTCAACTGCATCCAGCCGTGCCATGATCTTCACCGGATGTACCAGCGGTTGTTCCAGCCATGTTTTCAATAACCGTTTTCCCATGGCAGTTCTGGTATTGTCCAGAAGCCAGAGCAGTGATCCTTTATAATCCTTGTTCCGAATGGTTTCTGTCAGTTCCAGATTACGTCTGGCATTCAGATCCAGTCCCATTATCGCCTTGCTGTCCATGACCTCAATAGAAACAAAACGGGCAATGCTTCGCTTTTGTGTCTCCCGGATGTAATCCAGCATACCACAAACAGCACGCAGATCCGCTCCATCCTCCGAGATGGACAACAATTCCAGAGAATCTACGCCGAATTGCTGACAAACCAGTATTTTTCCTTCCTGTAGGTCAAAGCAACGATCATCTCTCAGAGAGACAGCACATTGCAGCCGGGTCTTGATAAAATCCATGACCTGTTTCAGGGAGAGAGTTTCTGCATTGAAGATCACTTCAGAAGGCGCATACCGGGAAAGCAGATCAATGATCTGTATGCCCGGATTGATACGATCCTGTGGGACAGAAAGAGACATTTCTCCGGTGGAGATATCTGCAAAACACATGGCGCAGGCACCGTCTGCCTCATAATACAGACTACAAATATAGTTATTAGAATCATCCTCCAGCATGCTGCTTTCGATCAGCGTGCCGGGCGTAACAATACGGATAACATCCCGTTCCACCAGTCCACGGCTTTCAGAAGGATCTGTCAACTGTTCACAAATGGCAATCTTATACCCTCTGTCTACCAGTTTTTTCAGATGCAGCTCCACGCTATGATAAGGAACACCGCACATAGGTGCACGTTCTGGCAAGCCGCAGTCTCTGCCGGTCAGGGTCAGTTCCAGTTCCCGGGACACCAAGATAGCATCCTCAAAAAACATTTCGTAGAAATCTCCGAGACGATAAAACAGAATACAATCGCTGTACTTCTCCTTGGTTTCTACGTACTGCCGCATCATCGGAGACAGCTTTTCTTTTGGAATTTCTGAGACATTCATGGAATCATCTCCAATTGATATGATTTCTTAATGGCATCCGCCGCAGGAAGTACAGTTGCCGGTGCAGCCAGAGAGATCCGGCTGACAGGTGTCCGGATTTTCTCCATTGGCACACAGATGGATCAGAGAGTTGATCTGATGCAGCATGACCTCCATGCCCTCTTTTGCTTTCTGAAATTGCTGCATCAGGGGATTGGCAAGGATCTTGTCATATGCCGCCTGCAATTCCGCTTCTATCTGCTCTAGTTTTTCAGCATCCTGCCCGGCATCACGCTCTTTCTGCATCTGCCAGGACATACGTTTCATATAAAAGGCATGTATCTCTTCTTGCAGGTCTCCATCGGCATCATTTGCAGCCTTTGCTTCATAATATGCCGTATAACGCGGGTCAGCCTGCATGGCTTTTCCTAATGCGCGTACAGCTGCTTCTACCTCACTCATTATATCTCCTCCTAATCCACCAGAATCCCGTCAACTGCCCAGTTTCGAGCGCCGGTAATCCTGACATGGACAAACTGACCGATCAGCGATTCATCCCCCGGAAATTCTACAATAATAAAAGCGTTATCCTTTCCCATTAGATATCCTTCTCTCTTACTCGTTCCGTCAACCAGAACACGAAGCACTCTGCCAATAAAGCGCTGGTTATGTTCCTCAGCAATTCTCCGCTGAAGCGAGAGCAATTGCTCCATGCGCTGACGTTTTTCGTCATCCGAAGTGACATCTTCCATTTCTGCTGCCTTTGTACCCCGGCGCTTGGAATAAATAAAGGTATAGATATTGTCATACTGCACCTGTTGTATCAGTTTTAGTGTTGCTTCAAAATCCTCCGTCGATTCATTAGGAAATCCCACAATCAGATCGGTTGTCAGAGAAAAATCCGGATTTCGCTGCCGTAGGTAGGAAACGATTTCCAGATATTGTTCTACGGTATAACGGCGGTTCATGGCACGAAGGATATTATCACTGCCGCTCTGTACCGGCAAATGCAGATGATGCCCGATTTTTTTCCCATCAAGGAGTACATCTAAAAGCTTTGGCGTCGCATCCTTCGGATGAGAGGACATAAAGCGCACAACGAATTCTCCGGGAATTGCATCGATCTGCCGGAGCAGCTGTGCAAAGGTAATCGGTGTTTCTAAATCTTTTCCGTAGGAATTGACATTCTGACCCAGTAGCATGATCTCCTTGTAACCGTCTTGTACCAGCTGCCGTACTTCTCCTATAATTTGCTCCGGCAAGCGGCTTCGCTCTCTCCCGCGAACGTAAGGCACAATGCAATAGGTGCAAAAATTATTGCAGCCGAACATAATGGGGACAGAGGCTTTGAAGGGATGTTCTCTGGACGGTACAATGGCATCGTACATGGAGTCATATTCCCCGGTATCCCATGCAAATTTTTTCCCTTGAAAATGCTCAAGAAGCAACTCGGGAAACTGACTGAGTGCCGCTGTACCAAATACAATGTCCACAAAGGGGTAGTGTGTTCGGACAAATTCCACGGTATGATCCTCAGAAGCCATGCAGCCGCAGAGGACAATCACCAGCGATGGATTCTTTTTTTTGTATTGCTTGACATTACCGAGAATACCGTAGACACGATCTTCCGCACTCTCCCGAACGGCACACGTATTGAACAGGATCAAATCGGCATCTTCATATGTATCTGTAAATGTATATCCCATCAGTTCCAGCATGCCGCGGATCCGTTCACCGTCTGCCACATTCAGCTGGCATCCAAAACTATGCACATGGGCACGCATATTCTGACGGCATGCATAAAGTTGTTCCCGTACCCGAAGAATCGTCTCCTTCGGAATCTGCTGGTTTTGTATGTGTTGTGCCATCATATTGCAGTTCTCCGTTTCTTGTGGCATCAGAACCTATCGCCGTAAGCAGATGCAGTACATGCAGGCTCTGATCATTTAAAAATACAATATACATTGTTTATTATAACATATCGGATTTGTATTTGCAAGGTTTTTTTCAAAAAATTACAAGCAGAAAAGAGGCGAGTAAAATATGATTAGAACTGCGGCTAACATTCTGTAACCATTCAAAACAGATCATTCCAGTAAAGTTCCTGTTTATTCTGCAAATTTCAAAAAACAAAGCAATATACATATTTTTTATTTTTTAAATTGTCTGTTTCGTTATATTTTTAAGATTATATAGATCAATCTTTTTTTTTCAAATAAATCCAAAAATAATTTGACAAAGGAAACCAAATGTGATATAATAATTGAGCCGGCTGAGTCAGTTCCGGCAAATATTATACTGGGGTGTAGCCAAGCGGTAAGGCAGTGGACTCTGACTCCATCATTCCGAGGGTTCAAATCCTTCCACCCCAACCATATCCAAAAAACGCAATGATTGAGTCAAAAATCGTTGCGTTTTTTATTTTGCCTCAAACGCCGAAACAGCGTTTTTTTCGGAACTTAAAGAAACAATAGAGGGCATATTGTTTCTTTGCTCACGGCAAACCCGCATAAAGATTGTGCGGGTTTGCTTTTATATCCGATCAAATAATCGAACATCATATTAAAAACCAGCTGGATTGAAGAGGTCAAGCTGGTTTTTTGTAAATTTCAACATGAAACCATATTAATTTCAACAATATCGGAGACAAAAACAAGAAAA
>CANQWA010000022.1 GCA_947627445.1 uncultured Ruminococcus sp. | reverse complement strand
TCTGCCAGTGTCATTTGTCTTTCCATATATCTATTATATCATATTTTTGCTCGTTTGGCAATTGTGCGGTGTTGCCAGAGAATAATGCTGAAATACAACGCCTCTGTCCAAGCCTGTTCCATTTATTGGTGTACCGTCTATCAGAATCATTCCTTTTGTCGGGGCATTGATTCCCTCCAAAATGCCGAGAAGCGTGCTTTTTCCACATCCGCTGGAACCGATCACACTGATAAGCTCTCCTGCCTCAACCGAAAAGGACACGTCCTCAAGAGCCGTAAAGCTTTTATTTTTCTCTGTGTACTCAACCGTCAAATTTCGTATTTCAATCTTGCTCAAGCTGTTTCACCTCGTAACATTATTCGTACTGGTCGAAATGCTCTTTCAGTTCCTTGTACACAGAATCATCAGGATTTTCATTGAGAATACTGTCAAGAGCCTTTTGATATATTTCAGTACGATAGAATTTTTCTATATCGTAATCCGTCGTATATCCAAGTTCGACGATCGTATTCTTTAACTCCACTGTACCCTTTTTATCCGGATCGGGAATAGAGTAACCATAACCGCCGTAGACCTCAGTCCTGATATATTCTTCATCAATGTCAATATACTTTTTGACATCTTTCACCGTACCATCTTGATTCTCCTGTGTAAACTTATATGCTTTGATTATTGCACGCTCAAATGCAATGTAGGTATCCGGATTTTTTTCAAGAGCCTCCGTTGCAGCAACCTGACGGCAGCACGGCTGATTTTTCAAAGCGTCCTCCTCTGAGCATCGATATACGATTTCATATCCCTGCCCCTCCGCAAGAGAAGCATAGGGAGAATACACAGAAGCTGCGTCAATCGTACTGTTCTGCAAAGCGGCGTATGCATCTTTCTGACTGTCAAAATAAACAATGTTTACCTTGTCATCACCATCGCCAATTTCAATGTTTGCATTCTTTAGAAGAATTTGTAATTCTGCATCCTGAACACTGTTTTTAACCGAAGCAACATTTCTGCCTTTCAGTATGCTGATATCCCAGTCGCTTTTTCCCTCTGTAAATTCAGGCTTAATGACATAGCCGTGACCGTTTGTCATTGCACCGCCAAAAATCGTTAAATCATGCCCCTGGCTCTGGAATGTCAATGTTGGTACTGAACCGATAAACGCAACGTCCAGCTTTTGGGATTCCAGACCGGAGGAAAGCTCAGCAGCACTGGAAAACTGGGTAAGTTCTACACTCAGTCCTTCTTCTTGAAAATATCCCTCCTCCTTGGCGACAAACGCAAGAAGATGTGCTGTTGAGTTTAAGTATCCGACATGAAAATCCGTACCTTTCTGTTCTTTTGCATTTGAGCAGCCTGTAGAAGCTAATAATGTTGTTAAGGCGAGAACGCCTGCGAAAATGGATCTTTTCATCGTGAAATTACTTCCTTTCCTTTTGATATTCCTATTATACATCAGTTTTTTTCAATTGTCTAATATCATATATGTATAATAGGTAATAGAGTTTGACTATAGCAAAAAAATGCACCTGACTGTTATATTTCATCAGGTGCAATCTGTTTTTTCAAATCATTATACCAATCCTCTTCATTCCGATAAATTTATCTATTGGAATTGTGCCGCCGCAGGCGGCGTAGAGAATGGTATGAGACGGCAATCGGCAAAGCCGATTGGTGCCTGCGCAGCAGACGTTTCGCAAAAATCCGATATTCTATCGAATTTTGGAGGAGTAGTATGAGAACAAGTTCTTAGATGCTGTAATCCAGCTTGCGTTCATCTATGATTCTCTTAGACTTATGCTCGGAACGAGTATCAAGTCCGCCGTCTTCATGAACCACAACTTTATAAGGCTTCACGCCGATTCTTGCTTTCAGTGCGTTGGAAACCTTTTCGGCTATTGCTTCGTCTGGAGCTGTATTGTCGGCAGTCTTTTCGATTTCAACGGAATACTTGCAGGTGAAGTCCTTTTCAAAAATCCGGATCAGGTACTCCCCTGTCACGCCGTCAAGTTCACGGATAACTGCTTCAATGTCACTGGGGAAAACATTGACAGCCGAAACGATAAACATATCGTCCTTTCTGCCGAGAATATGGATTCTTCCATGTGTTCTGCCGCATTTGCAAGGCGTTTTGTCGATACGTCCAATGTCGCCCGTCTTGAAACGGATCAGCGGTCTTGCGTGCTTGCGAAGCGTGGTAAATACAAGCTCACCAACTTCTCCATCGGGAAGGACTTCGCCCGTGTGAATATCAACCGTTTCCACAAGAATATGATTTTCAGCAATATGTAATCCATCATGATATTCGCACTGTGCAGCGCAAGCACCGAAAATATCAGACAAACCATAGAAATCGTATACCTCTGCGCCCCAGAGTTCTTCAATGGCTTTTCTGGTAGCGTCAATAGAGCCGCCAAGCTCGCCAGCAACGATAATCTTCCTAATAGATAAATCTCTCTTCGGGTCTATACCTGCTTTCTTTGCCTTTTCGCCAAGCTGCCATGCATAAGACGGACTGGTCCAGATGATCGTCGGCTGATAGGTTTTCAGAATAAATAAAAGTCTTTCGCTGGGAAGTGTTCCACCCCAGATACAGAGTGCTCCAAGATTCTGCGCACCGATTACATCAGGACCTCCAACATAAAGCGAAAAATTCAGTGCATGGACATATCTGTCTTTCGGTCTCATTCCGACCTGCCAAAACCAGCGGCTTTCCGTATCCTGAAATTCATCGAAATCCTGTTTGGTAAACGGACTCATTGTCGGCACTCCGGTTGAACCGGACGAAGTAGAAACAAAAACAACATCCTCCTCCGGAACAGCAGCAAGCTCACCCAAAAACGAACCTACGCCCTGCGTATCACGCTGCGTTGTTTTGTTGATAAACGGAAACTTCTGAATATCTGCCAATGTCTGAATGTCCTCCGGCTTCACGCCTGCGGCATCAAATGAGCGCTTATAGTATGGCGCATTTTCATAGGCAAATTTTACGATTTCCTTCAAATCTTCAAGCTGCTTCTGTTCCAGTTCCTCACGAGGCATGGTTTCAAGAGCCTCATCCCAGTATGGATCATTCGGGTTCTGATGAATTCTATTGCACATTGCTATTACCTCCGTTATCATCTGTTCAGCATCTCTGCTGTTCTGCATTTATTATATCACTACTTTTCCTATCTGTCTACTATAGATTAGTGATAACAAGCAATAGAAAATGACTATAGCCAGATTACTGCAAAAAGGGTTCTATCTTTTCGATATATATCTTTGCAATATCGCTGATGATCATATTTTTTCTGGTAATATAGCCGATTTCCATTTGATCCGTAGCGTCTTTTATCGGAACAGCTATATACTCCGAACCGTTGAGTTCATGACAAATAATTCCCGAACAAAAAGTATAGCCGTTCAATCCTTTCATCAAATTCAGCATCGTACATCTGTCGGAAGCCTTAATGACTCTTGAAAAATCCGCCGTGTCTATGATTTCCTCCGCAAAATAAAAGGAACTTTTATCCCCCTGTTCAAAAGTCAGACATGGATATTCCTTCAGTTCATCAATGCTGACGAACGGCTTTTGGGCAATCGGATGATCTTTCCAGAGATAGGCAAAAATATCGCAGTCGATCAAATGATGAAATTCAAGGTGATTCGACTCAAGCAGCTTTTTGATAACTTGTCGATTAAAATTGCTGAGATAGATGATTCCGATTTCACTTTTGAGTGAGCTTACATCATATATCACATTGGATGTCTTGGTTTCCCTGATGGCAAATTCATATTCATGGGTATTGAATTCCTTTACCATTTCCACAAAAGCCTGCACGGCGAAGGAATAATGCTGCGTTGATACGCCGAACTTGCGTTTCAGTCCTCCGCCTATATATTTTTCCTGCAAATTTTCGTACTGCTGATAAACCTGCCTTGCATATTTGATAAATTCCGATCCGTCGGCAGTCAGCGTAATTCCTCTTGCTCCACGGTTAAAAATCGTTATGCCTATTTCCTTTTCAAGTTCCTTGATTGCAGCAGTCAGCGATGGCTGAGCAATATATAACTGCTCAGCTGCCTTATTCATGGAACCCACATCACTGATAACAATGGCATAATTCAATTGCTGTAACGTCATAACATCACTTCCTCGGTTTTATCTTTTTCCGAATCTCGGACAATCTGTTTAACGCTTCATGCAGCGTTTCATTCTTCTTGGCAAAATGGAATCTGATGTACCTGTTTTCATTCTCCTTGAAAAAGCTTGAACCCGGAACTGCTCCCACACCGACATCTCTTGCAAGGACTTCACAGAATTCAAGGTCGCTTTCATACCCAAATTCAGAAATGTCAAGAAGAATATAGTATGCTCCCTGCGAAACGGTATGCGGCATCTCTATGTCATCAAGTCCTTTTAAGAAAAGACGGCGTTTTTCCGTATACTTTTCCTGCAAGTCCTGATAATAGTCATCGCCGAAATTCAGTCCCGTCACAGCGGCTTCCTGCAGCGGAGCAGCAGCACCGACCGTCAGAAAATCGTGTACTTTTTTGACAGTGTCAATAATATGCGGCGGTGCAATCACATATCCCAGCCGCCAGCCTGTTATCGAGTACGTTTTCGACAACGAACTGCACTGAATCGTTCTCTCCCACATATCGGGCAATGTTGCCATATATGTATGCACATTTGGCGCATAAAGAATATGCTCGTAAACTTCGTCAGTGATGACAAATGTATCATATTTTTTCGCAAGGTCTGCAATGATCTCAAGTTCTTTCCGTGTAAAAACTTTACCGCACGGATTTGACGGATTGCAGACAATGATTGCTTTTGGATTCTGCTTGAAAGCCGTTTCCAGAACGTCCACATCAAAATGGAATTCCGGCGGAACAAGCGGAACATAAATCGGTTCTGCTCCCGAAAGAATCGTATCCGCTCCATAATTTTCATAAAACGGCGAAAATACAATAACTTTATCCCCAGGATTTGTCACGCTCATCATGGCAGCCATCATAGCTTCCGTACTGCCGCAGGTCACTACAATTTCGCTGTTGGGATCAACAGCTTTGCCAGAAAAATGCTCGTATTTTTTTGCCAACGCTTCACGAAAATTCTGCGCACCCCATGTGATGGAATACTGGTGATAATCTTCTTTTGTAACTTCTGCAAGTCTGTCCAGTATCTCTATCGGTGGTTCAAAATCCGGGAAACCCTGTGAAAGATTTACTGCTCCATATTGATTGGAAATTCTCGTCATTCTTCTTATCACAGAATCTGTAAATCCTGCGGTTCTGTCTGATAAAATCGGCATAATTAAGCCCATTCCTTTCTGATTTTCTCCCACTTCTGATTCCGGGAATTTATGATCATTTCAATATCCGCATCTGTTAGGTGTCTGAATCTGCCCTGCTTTCTGATATAATCCGAAACACTTGTCAATTCCTTTGGCTGATACGTGATATGATACACTCCCTTTTCATATTCCGCAAGATACCAAAGACCGCAGTCCACAATTTCTTTTGCAATCTCTACCGTATCGCTAACCGGAATGCCCCAGCCTGTAGGACAAGGTGCAATCACATGGATATATTTTGTGCCTTTTATCTTTGAAGCCTTTTCCACCTTATTCAGAAAATCCGTCATATATCCGACTGTTGCCGTTGCAGCATAGGGAATATCATGAGCAGCCACAATTTCAAACATATTCTTCTTAGGACGAATATTTCCTCTGATATTTTCACCTGCAGGAGTGGTCGTCGTCTTTGCACCGAAAGGTGTCAGTCCGCTTTTCTGAATCCCTGTATTCATGTAAGCTTCATTATCATAGCAAATATAAATCATATTGTCATTTCTGTCGATTGCACCGGAAAGTGCCTGAATGCCAATATCAGCTGTTCCACCATCACCGGCAAAGCCAACAGCTGTGAAATCTGTTATGCCGCGTCTGCGTAAACCAGCTTCAATTCCAGTCAGCATAGACGCTGTTCCGGCAAATGTAGAAATGATCGCATTATTCGCAAAGCAAAGCTGCGGAAAATTGAATCCCACTGCTGACATACAGCCTGCCGGAAGTACGGCAACTGCATTTTTTCCAAGTACTTTCAATGCATTTCTGACCGCAAGACTTCCTCCGCAGCCGGCACAAGCTTTATGTCCGTAAAAAAACTCGTCTTTACAAAGCGTCTTTGCTGTTATTGCCATTATTCAGCCACCTCGATTCCCATGAAATTGACTTTTTTGGTTCCTCTTTGAATTTCTGCATAGATATGTTCAATATCAGATTCGGAAATATTTCTCCCCCCAAGACCACCTATGAAATTATAGGACAGTACGCTTACTTGCTCCGTATAAAGCGCTGAATTTACGTTTGTGAATACGGCACCCTCGTTTCCGAAAGAGATGTCTTTTTCGAGTACAGCAATGGCTTTTGCATATTTCACAGATTCGGCAATTTCCTTTGCGGGAAATGGACGCATATACCGGATACGCAATACCCCTGCCTTGATTCCCTTTTTACGGAGTTTGTCTGCGGTTTCTCTGCAAAGTCCTGCAATACTGCCAAGTGTTACGATGATATAATCAGCATCTTTTGTTTGATAGGCGTCAATCAGTCCGGAATAATTTCTGCCAAAATTTTCTGAAAATTTTTTCTCCGCCTCTTGGATTACCGAAACAGAATTTTTCATGCCGATGTGCTCTTTGTATTTGAATATATAGTTGTGTTCCGGACCTGCTGAAAATGCCATATTCTTTGGAGCATCCAGGTCAAGCTTGTTATCGGTTTCATATTTTGGCAGAAAAGTATCCGCTTGTTCCTGTGTGGGAATATCAACTTCTTCATATGTATGAGTTAAAATAAATCCATCCAGATTCACCATAAAGGGCGTGGAAACTTTCTCATTTTCCGCAATATAATAGCTCATCAGAGCAAGGTCAAGGGATTCCTGTGCATTTTCTGCATAAGCCTGAATCCAGCCACTGTCAAGCTGCGAAAGACTGTCACGCTGATCGCCGTAGATATTCCACGGCAAAGCGGTAGAGCGGTTAGCATTCATCATAACAATGGGGAATCTTCCTCCTGACGCATAATACAAGCATTCAACCATATATAAAAGTCCCTGCGATGAGGTTGCTGTAAACGCACGAACGCCTGCCGCAGAAGCACCCATTGCACAGGAGAGCGCAGAATGCTCAGATTCCACATGAATAAACGCACTGTCCAAGCTTTTATTCTCGACCATTTCCGAAAGCTTTTCCACAACAATAGTCTGCGGCGTTATGGGATATGCGGATATGACTTCCGGTCTTGCAAGGCGGATTCCTTCTGCAAAGGCTTCATCTCCAGATAAAAATTTCTTTGCCATTATTTTTCCGCCTCCATTTCAATCGCTCCTGCTTTACAGATTTTCGAGCAGATTCCGCAACCCTTGCAAAATTTGTCATCTATCACTGCTTTTTTATCTTCTATGGCAATTACACCGTCAGGGCAATACAGATAACACTGCATACAGCCTGTGCATTTTTCATGATGAATAACAGGGCGAATACTTCTCCAGCCGCTGTTTTCCGTGACAAGATAACCTGCCTCAAAGCAAGTATTTTCGGGTACATCATGAAATCCAAATGTTGTTTTCGCCCTTAAATATGGCTTCATTTCAAAACCTCCCCGACAGCTTTTCTCACGACATTGATATTCTTTTCGTGAAGCTTTTTCGGCATATAGTGTTCAATGGCAAATATAATATTTTCCGTATGGACTATACCGGAAATGGCAGATAATACGCCAATCATAATTGTATTTACAACAGGGCATTTTAATTCTTTTGCAATGCTGTCAGCATCAAAAGAAATCATATCATTTCCCAAAGCTGTTTTAGAATTCATGATGATTTTCCCGTTTTCTTTCAGGAGTTTATTCAGATTACCGTTGTAAAGCGTTTCGTCCAGAATTACAATGTAGTCTGCCTTTTCCGTTTCACTTCTGTCAAGAACAGGTTGATCACTTAGCTTTGTAAATGCTCTGACAGGAGCGCCTCGTCTTTCCGGTCCGAATGATGGAAATGCAAGCGCATATTTCCCCTCGCCTTTTGATGTATATGCAGCTCCAAGCAACTTTGCAGATGTAAATGCACCCTGACCGCCACGCCCAAGCCATACTATTTCAGTCATAGTTTCATTCTCCTAATCATACTGAATTGATATGATTTACATGATACCACATATTTTCTGAAATGTCAAATATATGAAAGCAATAAGCAGTTATAAATAAAAACTATAACTCAGCCTGTCAAAAAAGTCCTCAATTCAGCATAGTTGAAACGAAATAAGGACTCAAAAAACGGAATAAATATCGAAAAAGCAAGTAAAAGCCCTCCATTAAGGAGCATGGAGGGCGCAGCCTGTCAAAAAAGTCCAGCGCTCGGCTGGACTTTTTTGACATTCTGAGGCGAATGCATAAGATGTATCCGCTTTTTTAGCCAGTTACAACGAGAAAATGCACGTTCACAACAAAAACCGGCACAGAGTATAATTTTGTGTTATAATGTGACACGAAAAGAAGAGATGCTTATGTACCATCTTCTTTTTAACGAAGTGTACAGTGGTAAATCGAGGTATGACCTTGCATTTAAGATGCTGTTGTTTTCAATGATATGCTGGATTTTTTTCTTATTTTATGGTATGATAAGAGATAATTCAATCAAGAAGAACCACTGTGCTAAGGTAATGATGACTGTTGTTTACGGAAAGGGTGGTTTCGTTGATTGTATAGAAATAACTTGAAAATATGTGCATACAAGGTGTACTTTTGGAGGTTTTATAATGGCGTTTATTTATGAGATTGTACCAGAAAAAGATTATACTTTTTTTAATTCAATGCATTTAAAAAGTCCATTGGGGAAAGGCTATATAAGTTTGTCAAAGCACACCAAGTGGTGTGCGGACAGAGAAAGCAATGTATTTTTTGTTCCTCATGGTGGGAGATTGAGTGATACACCTTTTTTTGCCGATTTATGGTATGATAATTGTGCCACAAGAATAGAACTTAAGCAGTATGGCAAAAGAATCAACGGCAATGTGATGGTAGGTTGGAATGCCGTAAATCTTTTTATTCCGGAAAGAATCTGGGATAAAAAGGATTACGTTGTTTGTGCGGTAAAAAGTGCACTAACTGCATACCGTTATATTGAAAATGAAGATATGTTGGAACCCAAAATTTCATGTGAACCGCAAAAAGTGAAGGAGTAATATGATTGATTTTAATGATAAATTCAGATGTCAGTGTATCTTTCAGATCATGATAACTTTGTTGAAATACATTTGGATCGGTAGTATTTGTTCCAAGCTCTCGTACCTGTACATGGACATCAGGATAGGACTTTTGGTATGCCGCAACCGCATTATCAAAATACACGCCATGTGAACCTAAAGGTTTATACAAAACCAAAGATTCACTTTTAAGTTCCAACGGATTTTTACTGTTATTAGAAGAACAACCTATCCAAGTACAGCTTCCTACAAGCAATATAACGGATAATATAATTTTCATTTTTCTCATTGAATTCATTTTCCTTTCTTTTTGAATTAAGGCATGTTGACACTAAAATAAAGCGCAGATTTTTGAGCAGAATTTCTGTGCAGACAAGGAGAGAAGACGCAGGCGGGCTGTCGCCCGACAAGTTTTCTCAACGCAGTACGCGTAAAATTCTGCCAAAAAGATGCGTTTTAGGCTTAGCGTCAACACGCCCTAGGACAATACAGGCGGTGCTTCTGCATTCGAGTTGTCCTTAACCGTAATGGCAATCGATTTTGAATAAAGGCTATTATTTGCTGTGATGATGGCAGTCCCCTCACTGACACCAGTGACGACACCATTTCGTTTCACTGTGGCGATCTTCGGTATGCGATTTGCAAAAGCACTGATTGTCAACATTGTTCCAGCGAAAAACAGTGCCGAAAGCCTTCTTTGGGTTTTTTTCATTGTAATTCCTCCTTCAAATTCGGATTCGTTCGGATGCTTCTATCCTGTAAGACGTTTTGACATCGAAAAAAGTGCGTCTCATCATGTGAATTTTCTGTAAAATTTTAGAGTGATACTTTGGCTTATACAGTTTATCGGCAAACTCGCACAAAGATGGTGTGTCAGATGCGCCGTCAGATTTTTCGTCCAATGAAACCAAAATGCTCGTGAATACTTGGTATATTCACGAGCATTTTGGCGAAATATGACAAAAAATAGGCAAGCAGTTGACGCGGAAAGACGCTAAGCGCTCTTTTTGCGGGTTTGCCGATAGAAATAATATGAGAATGGCACAATTCAAAACATTGTTTTTTTTCAGGATTTCTGCTATAATAAATCAGCAGCTATCCCTGTATTTTTTCCATTTCATACTACTCCTCCCAAATCCAATCGATCCATCTATCGGAATGAAGAGGATTGGTATAAGTTGACTCTGATAGCATGAAACAAAAAGGTGTGTGGTCACTATTAAAACACTCATACTCAATGGATCTCCACGAAAAAACGGCGATACAACTTTTCTGATTCAAGAATTAACCAAACAGTTGCATGGAGACATTAAAATGGTTCACGCCTATACGGCAAATATTTCTCCCTGTATCGACTGCCGGAAATGTCGAGAACAATTTGGATGTATCATCAAAGATCAGATGCAGGAAGTGTATCAATATCTTGAAACATGTGACAATGTTGTCATCGCATCGCCGATCTACTTCTCAGAACTGACGGGAAAACTGTTGGACATTGGCAGTCGGCTGCAGCTATATTTCTCTGCCAAACAGTTTTTGCATGAATCACCGAAGTTAAAACCAAAAAAGGGAGTCGTTTTACTGGCAGGCGGTGGTTCCGGAAATCCGCAAAAAGCCTATGAAACAGCAGTATGTCTCATGCATTATATGCATGTACAGCAGATCTACCCTTTGGTTTGCAGCCATCATACAGATCTCGTTCCTGCCGAAAAAGATGAAAGCGTTCTGGCGGAAATCAAGAAAGCCGTGGAATTCTTGAATCCGTCCGGAGAAGAGATTTTATTTTCTGCTGCTTCTGTCACCATGAAAAGTACACCAAGTGAAAAAATTGAGCTATTTCGTTCCCTCTTCCGTGGAAGAGAAGATGTTTATGCATTGCGATGGGTTAATCAAAAGACCGGGAAAAGCGGCTATTCCCCTGTATGCCGAAATAAGTGGAACCCCGATATTTGTCATCTGCCTCAGATCAAGTGCTCTGACTGCAATTATCGCAGTTATGAGCCAGTTACAGACAGAGCAATTTATCTTCATCTTGCAGGAAAGGATTTGCTGTGTCGGGATGTTGTAGGAATTTACCCGATGCTCCCGGATGAAACGACCTATTTTCTTGCGATTGATTTTGACGAAGAAAACTGGATGGAGGACGTTTCAGCAGTTAGACAAGTTTGTCAGGAACATCATATTCCAGCATCTGTGGAACGCTCCCGTTCCGGAAACGGCGCTCATTTGTGGATATTTTTTGATACACCAATTTCAGCCAAAACAGCACGGCAGCTTGGCTCTTGTCTGCTGACTTCGGCTATGCAGCAGCGTCATGAAATTCATTTTTCTTCCTATGACAGAATGTTTCCAAATCAGGATACCATGCCTTCCGGCGGCTTTGGCAATCTGATCGCACTTCCGCTGCAAAAACAGGCGCTTGTTCAAGGAAATAGTGTTTTTGTCAATGAAAAATTTATTCCCTATGCTGACCAGTGGGCTTATCTTTCCACTATTTCAAAAATGCAGATTTCAGAAACAGAACAATTGATTCAAATGCACTGGAAAGATACGGATTTAGGTGAATTGTTTCAGGAAGAAACATCTGACAAACCATGGATGCTGCCCATCTCAGAAAGCACCCAACTATGTGCATATCCAGAAGAAATTCACGTAGTTATTTCAAATCTGCTTTACATTCCCAAAGTCGGTATTACGCCAAATGGTCTCAATCGAATCAAAAGATTGGCTGCTTTCAAAAACCCCGATTTCTATAAGGCACAGGCCATGCATATGTCCACTTATGGAAAACCTCGTGTGATTTCTCTTGCTTGCGAAGATGACAACTATATCATGCTGCCAAGAGGCTGCAAAGAAGCATTGATGCGACTGATGATGGAAAATGATACAAAGGTTCATTTTACGGATGAAACCGTTTCCGGCAGAACAATCCACGTTTCATTTTGCGGAACGCTACGTCCAGAACAACAAGATGCTGTACAGGCTCTGACAACATATGATACTGGCGTTCTTGCAGCAACCACGGCATTTGGAAAAACAGTAACCGCCGCCGGAATTATTGCAAAACGCAAGGTTAACACCTTGATTTTGGTACACACCCAAGCACTCTTGGAACAGTGGAAAAAATCTTTGACCGAATTTCTGGATATTCACGAAGTATTGCCGGAAGAGCCAATCCAACGTGGACGAAAAAGAAAACGTTCCCTTATTGGACAACTTGGCGGCAATAAAAATACGCTGAATCAGATCATGGATATTGCAATAATGCAATCCCTATATCACGATGGCAAAGTCAACCCCATAGTCAATCAATACGGAATGGTTCTGGTAGATGAATGCCATCATATTTCCGCATTCAGCTTTGAAGCAATCCTACGGGAAACACATGCAAAATATGTATACGGATTGACAGCAACACCGAAACGATCAGACGGACATCAGCCCATGATTTTTATGCAATGCGGTCCAATCCGCTATCAGACAGATACAAAAGAATACGCACAAAAACATCATTTTTCTCACATTCTTATCCCCAGATTGACAAAATATCGAGCTGACACAGATGAAAAAATGACAATTACACAACATTATCAAGCAATTGGCGAAAGCAGTACCCGAAATCAGATGATTTCTAAGGACGTCAAACAGGCTGTTTCAGATGGCAGAACACCCATTGTCATTTCAGAACGCACCTTCCATATTACCAAGCTATATGAACTTTTGCAAAATTCCGCTGATCATGTTATCATTCTGAATGGAAAAGGAACGGCAAAAGAAAAACGTGAACGGCTTGCCATCATACAAACTCTCCCGGAAAATGAGAGCGTCATTCTCCTTGCAACAGGAAAATATATCGGTGAAGGATTTGATTTTCCACGATTAGACACACTATTTCTGACAATGCCGATTTCATGGTCTGGTACGCTGGCACAATATGCTGGACGACTGCACAGAGAACATGATGGAAAAACCAATGCTATCATTTACGACTATGCAGATCTGCACGTTCCCATGCTTGAAAACATGTATAAAAAACGTTTAAGAGGATATGCACAACTCGGTTATGCACTTGCTAATCAGCAACAAAAAGAAATCGATTTTCAGCGTATTTATTCCCATGAAAAATATCTACAAGATTTGCTTTTGGATATAGCCTCAGCAAAACGATCACTCGTCCTTTGCGGCAGATACTATTCTACTGGATATGTGAATCAGATTTTGAAAATCACTAAAACGCTTTATGCAAACAACCTGTCAATGAAGGTAATCATCCAAAAATCAAGCACCTCCTATCATGAAAAATTGGTGCAGTTATTTTCATTTCATGGATTTCAGTGTATATTAAAAAACCATATCCATCACAGTTTTGCCATCCTGGATGAGAAAACTGTGTGGTATGGCTGTTCTGAATTATTTGTTGCTTCAGATGACATTTGCGTACTGCGTATGATAGATGAAGAATTGGCTGGAGAGTTGGCTTGGAATTGATTGCACCTGTCCATTCAGGTCGCTTTTTCAATCAGAAAACGATCGCATCAAAAAGAAAACGTTAACTTCAACTCCTAAAGACCCTCCATGCTCCTTGATGGAGGGCTTTTGCTTGCTTTTTCGATATTTATTCCGTTTTTTGAGTCCTTATTTCGTTTCAACTATGCTGAATTGAGGGCTTTTTTGACAGGCTGAACAGAGAGCTTTGTTTCCAAAACAAGGCTCTCTGTTTTTATGTACTCCAAAAAGGAAAACAACTCAGAGTTTTTCCGATCTGTTAGGAATATTCAGTTTATACGCTCATAGTATTATCAGCCCAAAGCTCACACTGACTCATAAACATAGTAAGCATCGTCCATGCCCTCTGGTGGATAACAATGATCTTTTAATAGTATGCGTATCATTATACGCATTTTTACTCTTGTGCTGTCACTTTTCTGCCAGTCGATAGTATATATTATGATTTTATTGAAATAGTACAAGCCTTCTTATTTTTCAAACAAGGTTTGAAGTAACATACATCTATTTTCATAATTCAATTTTTACTTTCGTGTCCACGGGCATAATTGTAACCCAGAGCCACATATCCTCTTTTTCAATATTATTCCATTGATTTGGTAAAAACAAATCCTCGTATAAGTTGTACGCAATTTTTACTGTTGCTGAAGAACCTTTTGATACACTACACCTATGAGCAGCCTCAAAGTTATTTTCAAAAAACGGATTTATGCAAGCTGTCACCTGATTATCATAAAAGGTATACCAATTATTACCAATAACAGGAAATCCATAAAATGTAATACCATCAGGGTAATCTCCTTCATTGGATACCGTTAATGTTAGCTCCAGATATTTTTCTGAAAGATACTCAAACTGGTCAGATGTCATATTTAGTTCTTCTAAATAATCATTCGCATCAACAATACGAGCTGATTCAAGTGAAATGTAATATCCAGGCTGTTCAATTAGATTATATGATTTGTTTTCTCCGAATTCAATAGTTTCATGCATTTTACAAACTCTTTCAGGGTATATTCCGTGGACAGCAAATCCGTTGTTAAGGATATAGTACCGAGTCAGCCACAAGAAGATTAATACTATTGAAATGATAGCAACAATTATTTTCTTCATCATACTCTCCACCCTATACTTTTTCATCTGAAACAACCCTTCCATGTTCAATGGAATATATTACATCGCTTACATCCTCAAGAACGCTTTTATCGTGACAAGTTACAATTACCAAAGCCCCTCTTGCCTTTTCTTCCATGATTATATTTTGTACAATTTTAACGCCATCAGCATCAAGAGCATTAGTCGGTTCATCAAGTATAATAAGCTCAGGTGTTTCCATAATCGCTGCTGCGACACCTAATCGATGTTTCATGCCAAGTGAGTATTTACGATATTTCTTTTTGTCTTTCGGATCGAGCCCAACTCGATTGATTGTTTTTATGATTATGTCATCAGCTACAGTATGTTTAATTGAAGCAAGCATTTTTAAGTTTTCAAATCCACTTAAACTTCCAAGAAATGATGGATTTTCAATCAAAATTCCCATACTTTCAGGAAAATCAATTTGTTTTCCTAACTTTTTGCCGTCCACTAAGATTTCGCCATTTGTAGGAATTATTAACCCAGAAATTAAGCGCATTAGCATTGTCTTACCACAACCGTTATATCCACAAAGTCCATATACAGTTCCACTATGTAAAGATAGATTCACATTTTCTACAACTGTATTTCTTTTGATAATTTTCGTCACATTCTTTAGAATAATATCCATTCTTCTCACTCCTTATCTTTATCAGGAATAATGTCATATCTTTTAAAATATAAAATACCGGTTACGATACAGATTATATTTATTATTGCACATATACATATACCCAAAATTTCATTATATGCATTATCAAAAAATATATTATTAAAAGTAACCATTCCAATTCGAGTAAACGCAATGGGAGAGTCTGAAATAATGCCAATAACTACAAGCCCTATTATGACTAAATAGCTATACATTGGCTTTATAACTAAACTTAACAGCATTTGAATCATATTCAAAGTACAAATTACAATTAGAGGCATGAAAATAATTGAAAGCACATATAAAGTGTTCATCTCAGTTATTCCAACATAACTGTAGATTACACTTCTATCTGCAAGAATGTTGATCATCTCTACATTACGAATTTGAAATACATCGTAACCATTTATGATGCTAAATGCCATTGTAGAAAGATAGAACAGAAAATAAAACCAGAAACTTGATGCATAACACCATATACACTTTGAAACCCACCATGCCTGCCGCTTTCTTGTCCTTGTCAGTATCTGAATCCCAAATTGAGTCAAATCATTGTGCATATAATCGAAGCTGATAAAAACTGCAAACACAAAAATAGAGAACCAAAGATATGGAATCATAATCTTAATGTCCGGATTTGGATTTTTCCCTATTGGATCACAACCATGGAAGATTTCAGCGAATAAATCTAATAAACTTGTTGTGTTACGAACCTCATGGTATTCTTTGTACATCTTGATATTCAGGTGTGCATACAGACATTGTAGAACACACAGGAAAGGAACTATAATATTACGATTATTTTTTATAACTCCTTCCTTGATATCACATAATATTATTTTAGAGACATTCATATTTCTTTCCTCGCAGTGCATACACGATTGTGGACAGAATAATAATTAAAAATATAGAGAAAAAGATATGTTCAGGTAATGAAGTTGTCATTGGAGCTGCGTATAGCATATCGCTCCACCCAAAATTAATTGCATAACCTTTTAAAGTAATCATGCATTTCTTCGAGATGTAAACAGAAAGGATTAATTCAGATATAAAAACAAGGAATGGTGCTATGCTTGTGATTATATACTTTCTTATAAACATTCCTGCTGCAAGTCCGATACTTGACATAGCACCTCCCCACAGAAATGCAACGCCAATCCATATTAGCATGAAAAGATACGGATTCTGATAAAAGATTTCTGAAAAAAATCTGAACGGATCCATTGACGATGCTAAATCACCAGGAATCGGTCTATACGCTGGGGAAAATAATGAAAGAAGAACATAGTCTAAAATCAACGAACTTGAAAATACTAATCCTCCACTAATGAACGAAACCCAATGCTTGGCAGTAAAATACTTTATTCGACTACATCTTGTTATAACTTGTATGATATATCCAGAACTTCTGTCATAGCTAATAGACCAGCTATAGGCAAATGCTGTGAGCAATGGAAGTGCCATAAAAAAATATATTCCGGCATTCATTCCTCTGTTTACTCCAAGCCATTTATAGAAGATGCTTGTATAGACATCAACACCTTCTTTGTACAGTCTATACCAAGCTAGTGTATCTGCAATGATTATACTATATGAAATAATAAGCGAGAGTAGTAAAGTTTTACTATGGACCATACGACTCCATTCAAACTTGAAAATATTTTTCATTTTTTCAACACCAAGATTCAAATTAATTCTTTTCTTTTATATCAACCTGTGCATATGTGCCAGCCACAGCAGGTGGTGCAATAAAGTTTGTAAATTCAGTATCAACATAAGATGCGTTTGCTTCTACTCCACCAACTGTAGATATAGCAAGTACCGTACTAGCAATAGCGGAAGTTATATGCCTTTTTAAGTTAATTAAATTTCTCATTTATTCATCACCAAGATTCAAATCAATTATTGCTCCATTTTCCGGAGTAGCTGCGGTATTAAATTTTACTTCATTAAGCGATACATTTCTAAGATCAACTAAGTAGCCACATATTATCTGAGTCGACTCTCCTGGTTCAAGATGGAATCCACAGTAATGCGCACTAACTTCCCCATGTTTATCTGAATATATCAACGGTCCTTCCGTACATCCGCCAAAGGAATCAACCCTAAAATCATATTTGTCAAATTTTTCTGGTGCCACTGCATGTTCTCCAGAAGTCGCATCAATATTCTCAACAGTAAAATTTACAAGCACAAGAATTCTATTATTCAAAAATTCACCAGTTTGTGCATTATAGTTCATACCGTCAAGCAGACTACCTTCAAACAAATCGTTTTCAGACAGACCAGCATCTGATAAAGTGTTATAAACTTTAGCACTATCAACCGACATGTATATTTCGCCTGATCCGCCATCTATAATAAGATTTTTGGCAAGGAATCTTTCTCCCATTTTTGTATCCTGTGCCGGATCTGGGATTTTCTCATTGTTATCTATAATCTGACCGTTTCTTTCTGAATTCAAATCAGACGTTGTTTGTATTTTTA
Source organism: uncultured Ruminococcus sp. (assembly GCA_947627445.1). Classification (GTDB taxonomy): domain Bacteria; phylum Bacillota; class Clostridia; order Oscillospirales; family Ruminococcaceae; genus Ruminococcus_C. The sequence continues at coordinate 29,052 of CANQWA010000022.1, read as the reverse complement.
TATCGTTGGAGCATCCACAAAGAGTTAACAGTAAAAAAACAGAAATGAAAAAAAATTTTTTTCTCATATAAAATATCTCCTTTTTTAGTTCATATAAAAACAAAGCGGCTTAAATCTGCCTCAAGAAATAAATAACGGTTGATAGAAAACCATTATGATGAAACATGTTGCTATATGAGGATTTCAGGCATATATCTTGAGGCAGATAAGTCGCATATGTTTATTAAATTAACCCGCAGTACCTACTCCAGATTCCCACGAATAATCAGGACTCCAGGCACCGTTTACAGTGGAAGCATTGTACTGACTTACAGAACACATCGCCATACTGATAAATCGGTGCTTGCTGATCATCAATAATCTGATGTTGTATCAGGATATCAACAATACCGGATGCAACATCTGATATCATCGTATTTCAACCGTCCTTTCGTGGTTTCTGTAGCTATTATAGCATTGGATATTCTTTCCGTCAATAGAAACGGTACAAGTGGTCGAAAAACGGCACAAGTGGTTTATGCGCTACAAAAATAAACATATTTTTTGATTGATTTTTGATAATTAATGACAAAAGACTTGAAAAGTGATCTGATTTTTGGTATAATAAAAACTGGAAGGAGAGGGGAATATGCGTTTTGCTGTCGTAGATGATGAGCCGGGCATTCTGAAACAAATACCTGCGCTGATTAGACAGCTCATATCTTCTGATGCAAGTATAGAAACTGATTGCTTTCAGGATCCAACTAAATTTCTGGAAACATATTCTAAAAGAAAATTCGACGCTTTGTTTCTTGACATTGATATGCCGGCTATGAATGGGTTTGAACTTGCGGATCATTTACGGAATCAGAAAGATGATGTCCCGATTGTCTATATTACCGCAAGAGATGATTTAATTATACACGCATTTCGATACAAGGCTCTGGGATTTGTCCGAAAACAGTACATAGATAATGAACTGCCTTTTGCAGTTTCTACCATAATGACAGAAATTCGTAAATCCAGCTGCACGATAGAAGTAACAGAAACCAGATCAGCAGGAGGACGGTCACATACCATTTCCATTCGGCAAATCATGTACATTGAGAGCATACGGCATAATGTAAATATCTATTTAACTGACGGCAGACAGCTTGCCGCCAGAAGTTCCTTGACATATTACACCGAGCATGAAGGCTTTGAACAATTCGTACCAATCAATTCAGGAACGATCGTAAATCTTGCTCTCATTGAACTGACTGAGGATAAAGTTCGTTTTCAAAACGGAACGGAGTTGTTTATCAGCCGGAGAAAAATCCAGTCTGTTCGTGAAGCATACCTGAATTACATAAAGAAGGTGTTGATATGATATATACTATTTGTGAATACTCAGCTACAGTTATAGATTGCGTGATTTTATTTTGGTTCTTGATCTGCTCGTTATCATTCAAGAATATTTATACACCTCTGAAAGTCGCATTTACGATCTTATTCTCTGCATTGATGATTGTGAATATTGCACTCCTAAACTATTTTTTCACATTAGAAGGCGTATTTACGATCATCTATCTCACCATTCTATTTGGATTTTCAAGAGCTGTATTACAGGGAAAATGGTGGTATCAGCTTGTTTTGGCGCTGGTGGGATTAGCCGCAATTTTCCTGACTAATGCGATCATCACGATATTATCCTCGCTTATATTAAATGAAGAATATTCCGATCTGCTTATTATGCGAAATCCGGCAAGAATAATTCTGCTGTTTTTTTCCAAGATCGTTCTCTTATGTATGCTCATTCCTATTGCTAATCTGATACAGAAAATGAAAATCACATTACATGTGTTTCAGAGCTTTATTGCAATTACCGCCCTGATTATTTCGCTCATTGCAGGAATTACAATAGAAAAGATGATTTTGGAAAATCTGCTGCCAACTCTGTATGCTACGATTATTATGGTTTCACTTGCAACGATAAATGTTCTCCTGTTTTTTATAACGGCTCAGTTTTCTGCTCAGAACCATGCAGCTCTGAATCAGGTTGCTCTGCAAACACGCCTGAATGATGAGGAAAAGAAGTTGCAGGAGTCTGTTCAATGGAGCAAGTCTATCCGAACATTACGGCATGACCTGAATAATCATCTGATATCAATTTCACAATATATAAAAAGTGGTGAAAATCAGAAAGCACTTGAATACATTGAAAAGATTTCAGGAAATCTGCCAGACATTCCGACATATACGGATACAAACAATTCGACATTAAATGCGATATTAGATTTAAAGCGTATGATTTGTTTGAAAGAGAATATAAGCCTGAAATGCTATATCCAGAAAGATCTTACAGACTTTGATGATGCTGCATTCAGCACCGTGTTCGGAAATCTCATGGATAATGCGATTGAAGCAGAAAAAGCAGAACCTCAAAAGGAAATTCGGTTATCACTTGAATCAACAGGCGATTATCTCCATATTACAGTACAGAACAGGATTCATAAGCCTATATTGCTCAATGGTCAGCTGCCACATACCTCCAAAAAAGACAAGCGTAATCACGGTCTTGGAATGTACAGCATAACTGAAACTGTTGCTCAAAACAATGGTGCGATCAACATTTATGAAAAAGACGGCTGGTTCATAGTGGATATTCTGATGCTGTGTGGGAAATCGTAATAAGTCTCATATTGTAAAACAAAAGCGTATGTCTAAGGAAATGCAATCCTAAGACATACGCTTTTCTTATTCACTCAATAGGGCTTTTATTTGCTTCTCAATAAAACCCTTTTTCGCCACTTCTCAGCAAGTTCATTATTTCGATTTTTTCTCCTTCACGCCAAATATGACTTAACACCGTGGTTTCATCTGTTAGTATACTGCAATCCACTCAACTTTTCAATAGGTCAAGGTGAATTTTTTTGATCTTCATTTTTTTGCACCGTTTTTTGCAACACCCATGCAACACCTGTGCAACCCTAAACAATGCCGACAACTTAAGCGTTAATGGCATTAACCCCGCACAAAGATTGTGCGGGGTTGCCTGGATAAAATTACTGCGGATTGCATTTTCCGCAATCAGAGCATCCATTGCAGATGGGACGACTTCCGCAGACCGAACAGCTTTCACGAAAATACGGCTTGTATAGAAAATCTTTGGAAATTTCCATCCCATAACTGTCTGTCAGTTTAAACGGCATTTCTTTCCCATGAAAGCTTATTCCTGACTTATGCGCCATTTCAGATTGCAGTCTCTTATTGGGCAGCGTATATAATTTTTTATCTTTTATGAATTTTGTTCCTGTCTCAATAAAGGTGAAAGAAACATGATACAGTTCACATTCTCTGCATAACTGTTTCACCCAGTCATAATTACAGGGTCTTGCCCCGTCATAATTTTCACCGCCGCATACAACTTGTTCGATCTGACCATATTCCAGATACTTTGCAAGACTGACGCTTCCAATAAACGGAGCACACATCACACCTTTATGCTTAAAAGGCAGTTCCAATAGAAGCGGGATTCTCTCATCCGCACGCTTCTGATTCTCCGCAGTTACATTAAAAATAATATTCTCCCAACCATCGCCCCAATCTGAAGGCAGACATTTTTCCACACGTTCAGGACGTTTTGTCAGGAGAGAAAAGATCACATCACTGCGTATTTTCATGATTTCCCATGCCTCATCACGCCACTTGTCAGCTTCCTCCAGAAAAAAATCAGAAGTCATACAAACTCGTATCATCTCTCCGCTTTGAATCTTATAACTGCCCTTTCGGTTCTTCTTTAACGGATAATCAAAGTTTTGGGTGCGGTATATCTGTGCACCGTCTCTGTCACGAACACGATCCAGAAAGTACATATAGCAATTGTCGCAGCCTTCGCTTATCTTTTTACAGCCATGCCAGGGATTCCAGATATCATGCATATTGATCACCCTCCTTATCCCGAAGCACTTCTGCAATATCTTTACCAATACAAACGGATTTCTTTTCAAGTTCTTCCGGACAAAATGCTTCATCGAAATTGATGCAAGCATAAAACGCATTTGGATTCTGCGCCGTCATGCGCCAAAAGGGATACTGAATAATGACCGGCGTGTTGTACCCAACGCCCAGCTCCAGAAATAGAATCCGCCCGTTTTTCCGTGTCCGCAGAAAATCCTCATAACGCTTTGCCGCCAGATGCCAGCCCTCATCCTCCACAAACTTATCATCGGAGCGAAGATTCATGATCAGGGGCTTTCCGCAATGGGGGCAGACGGGCAGAAGTTCAGATGGAATCCGCAGTTCTTTTTGCTGTTCCATCATCTCTCGGATTATTTTCTCGTTGTCAAAAGTTTCCTGCCGGCACGGCTGGGAGCATTGAAACAGACCATAGTCGCCTTGGGTGTAAAACAACCGTTTTTTATCAAAACCCGCTTTCTGAAAACAATGATCCACATTGATGGTGATGATAAAATAATCCTTATCCCGAACCAGTGCCAACAGATCGCTGTAGACCGGCTTCGGCGCATCCATATAACGGTTGATAAAGATATACCGGCTCCAATACGCCCAAAATTCTTCTGGCGCAGGAAATGGGTAGAACCCGCCGGAGTACATATTGGAAAAACCATATTTTTCGGCAAAGTCGGAAAAGTACTGTTGGAAGCGATCACCCGAATAGGTAAATCCTGCCGAGGTAGATAAGCCTGCCCCTGCGCCTATCACAACGGCATCCGCCGTGTCCAGCGCCTCTTGAAGCCGTCCAATATTATCCGAGGTATTCCCGGTAGATTTTGTCATCAACATCCCTGAAAACATTGAAGATTACCTCCGTGTCCCCTTTATATTGCCGCACCGTTTCTACGGCGATTTTGGCAGCTTCTTGGTTGGGAAAATGAAATTCCCCCGTGGAAATGCAGCAGAACGCCACGCTCCCGATTCCGTTTTGCTGCGCCATCTCTAAACAGGAGCGGTAACAGGAGGCAAGCAGTCTCCGATCTTTCTCGGTTGAGAACCAGTCCTTAGATTTGCTTTTGCAGATAAACCATATCTATAAGTTGTTTACCACCTTCATATATTGGATGCTCATAATGTTCCACAAAGAAATTGCTGACAATATGTGAGCGAACGAAGCCGCATCGCTCATAAAAAGGGATTGTCAACGGACTATCGCCCGTACCGACCTGTAAAATTGAATACTGTCCCCTGTACTTTTCTGCAACGAAATCAATTAGTGATCTTCCATATCCCATCCCTTGATATGCGGGCTCTGTTGCAATATTCTTTATCTCCATAATACCATTTCCCTCATCTGTAACCACGCATTCAGCCTTTACGCCGTCATCCATAAGAACAAACATTGTTCCTCTATCCAGATAACGGTCAATCATACTCTCTTGCTCATCTGCCAATAATAGTAAGCTAAGATAATCTTTTTTCCTTGTTTTTATCTCTACAATCTCCATTTTTAGACCCCCGCAAATGCAAATTTGACATAGGATTTGATGCAACTTTTTGGTTAGTCCCCTTTTGCATGCTCAGTACTTGGCTCTCCGTTTTCTGTTCCGGTACCTGCTGCATCAGGGCGAACCCTGATACAAGTGCTGTTAATATAGAGGATATCTGAGCAACCGTCAAGGATATTTTGACGCTGCATTTCTTCCAAAATTTTTTGCAGGGTTCCATTTTTAGACCATCGATGAAATCTCATATAAATTGTGTGCCAGTTTCCATACTTTTTCGGCAACGCTCTCCACTTGCATCCGCTTTCCATCATGTACAACAATGCACACAAAAATTGATAATGCGTTATTTTAGATGGCTTCCGTTCAACTGGCATCAGATGCTTTATCGTTGAGAATTGTTTTCTTGTTAGCTGCATATTCTTATTTTATCACATTTTCACTCTTTTGTAAATCCTGATGCAAACTCAATTCTAATCAGCATTTGTTTCATAAAACAAAGATCCAAGACATTGATCACGTTATCCTGACACAAATCTGCAGCTTTCCAGTTCGCAAGATCGGCATCAGGAACAGCTAATAGCCACTTCTGAAGCAGAAGCACGTCTGCTACTGAAAAAACGCCATCCTCATTAACATCCCCTTGAATTGGCTTAACAATTCCTTCCGAATGATAATGAACGTTAGCTTTTATCAGAGTAGAATTCATATCCATTGTGTTATCAATTTCCATTGCATTCCAATCACTTTCTGAACCGGAATAATATACATCGCTCAAAGCAATACATTGAGAAAATGCACCAACAGGAATTTCTGTTATACTTTTGGGAATATAGATCTCTGTCATCTTTGTACAGCCGTAAAATGAAGCTTGCCCTATACTTTGAACGGTAGACGGTAATATAACTGTTGATATACCGCTGCAATAATAGAAAGCAAAATCCTCTATTGTTGTTAATTTGTCCGGAAGTGTGATTTCAGTTAAACCTCGGCAGTTATAAAAGGCAGCATCTCCGATGATGGTTACACTGTCAGCAATCGTATAATTTTCACCTGATTTTCCAGCAGGATAACAAATGATTTTCGTGAAATCAACATTATAGAGTACGCCATCTTTGCTGGAAAATGATTTATTCCCATCTGCTGCTAAAATTTCCGTCAAACTATTACAGTCATAAAAAGCACGATTGCCAATCGTTTCTACATTTGTCGGAATGGTAATTGTTTTCAAACCAGAACAATTATTAAAGGCAAAACCTTCAATAGTAGTCACACTGTTTGGAATTTCAATGGATGATAAACCCGTGCAGGAATAGAACGCATTAAAACCGATTTTTTGTAATCTGACTGGAAGCTCTATGTTTTTCAGCGAAGAACAACCATTAAAAGCATTTGCTCCAATGGTTTCTACTGTATCCGGAATGGTAATTTGTGTTAGAGCAGAGCAACCAGAAAATGCATTGTCACCAATATCCCGTACAGTTGTATGATCCATTTCTTCTGGAATTTCTACAGTTTCCACATCCGTACGACAATCCGTAATTTCAATCCAGCCTCCATAATTGATGTAGGTCAGATCACCATAAGTTTGTGATTTTGCTGCACCAACGGTCAAAGTGGAAATAAATCCACCAAACACGCACGCAGCAAGCATGACGAATCCCATCACCGAAGCTAATAATTTTTTCATATATACACATCCTCACTTTCTTTTTTTCATAAACAGAACGGTAAATCCTGCTGGTCTTGGTCTTTCTATTGCAAAGGACATAGTCGTTCATCATAATGGTTTTATCAAATCTGATGTCCAAGTAATCCATATGATCTGCCCCCAAAATGTCATCATCTATTTCGCAGAGATACGTATAAAAGTTCATTCCAATCAGAAGGTCATCAAAAGTTCGTTCCTTAGTGTAATTTATGAAGACTTATAATCGCTGCCTTCATCCATTGTCTGCAGCAGAGAATGAAGCTTTTCCTGCTTATCGCTGCTGTTTATGAGATATGATGCATGAGTCAGAGTGTCAATATGAAATACAAGTTTCATTGCAGCCGCAACACATTCTTTTATCTGCCTTATTATATAACCTTCTTCAAACATATACATACGCTCGCTTCTTTTATACTAATGACTCCTCTTAACTGAAAACGGTATTGTAAGCAAAACATATGCACCCATCACAGTTTCTATCTTAGCTGCAAAAATCCTCTTCCATTTTAACATGATTTACCCTCCTGATTCTTATAATTTCTATAAATGAATTTTATATTCTACTATCGCCTCGCCCTCTCCAATGTTAATGCATATTTGACTTACAACACCTCCTTCATATTTCAACCTTTTGCCTATCAACAAAAATTTTTCAAAATCATTGCATGGATGAATTAGTGTATTTATTTTTTTGGCAAACCCGCACAAAGATGGTGCGGGTTTGCCTTTAGTATAGCACAACACACATCACCCAAACTGCGTTATGGTACGAGTGGTATCTTTTTTGGGGTCGAAATGCAAATCCCCATGCATTGCATCCCATCAGATGTACAGAAATCACAACAGGAGGTAGTCAAGATGGATTTGATTTTCTGCATCGGATTTTGATAGCCCGGCTGACTGGTGTCATTTTTTTGCCGAAAAGTTCAATATTTCCTTTATCCAAGGAAAGCAGGGAGAGCAGGCAGTTGATGGTAGCGGTCTTGCCGGAGCCGTTGGGACTCAATAGACCGAACACCTCTCCCTCCTGAATATCCATCCAATGCGACCAGATTGCTGCAGCGTTTTACGGGATTTTCCATTTTCACAACAGTGCGTTCCATGATAATGCCTCCAAATTGGTGATTGACTGTCATTATTGTACCATTTCCGGATGGGAAAATGAAGTGTCCGCAGTCACTTTTTGATATGACAAATGTCATTTTTTCATTGGAACAGAATGATGTGTCTTGTTATTTCCTCCAAAGTGTGATATAATGGGACACTCAAATGAACAGAAATAACAATAGGAGGCATTCAAGATGGATTTGTTTTTCTGCATCAAAAAACCGGCGTATTTTGATTACGCCGGTTTGCTGCTTTTTGTCTGAATGATTTATTGTTGATGAAGGAAATTCACATGGATAATAATGAGAACAAGTTCTGATTTGACAAAAGCGGAAATGGTTTCATGAATGGAAAATTGGGCAAAAAATAATCCGAATCCAACGGAAACAGATATAACAACTTTTCCTAAAAACCTATCTTATGAGTTTTGATCAATTTTTCGTTCAGGTCTATCCCCTCATCATCCAGATAATCCTGCACATCGCAGATCATAAGCGATAGGCGTGGATACGGTCAAAAAATGCAGAATCGTTATTAAAGCCTTCGGGGAACGGTTCAAACAGATTGGTTGTCCTCAGCATATCCTCTACGCTTCGGAAGGTGTTTCCCTCAAAAGCGATAGAGGCATCAGAACTGATGGAATCGCTGCCCCTGGCAAAGCTGCCTTTGCCATATAGTTTTTCATGATCTGCACCATATCGGCATCACTGCCCTTGATACCGCCGACCTCATCGAACGCCACGCAATCCCAGTTGCCCACAAGTCCTACACGGTGCGAAGCCATATTGTAGAACATATTGGAAACCGTCGTATGACCGCTGCTCATCAATATTGAGTAAGGGGAAAGTTCGCTGTAAGCGTGGGATTTTCCGGTTCCCCTCGGGCCCAGCTCAACGAGGTTATAGTTTTTCTGGATAAACGGCACAAATCGGAGCAAATAATGGAATTTCTGCTTTTCGCTCAGTTCATCAGGCTCATATCCTGCGGAGCGCAGAAGCAGTGTGATCCATTCATCCTTGGTAAACTGCTGCCTTGCTTCTATGATTTCATCCAGATCAAGATTTGCCATCTGAATGGGCTTTAAGGCAGCGATTGCAAAGGGTGATTCATACTTGGACTTCTTCTTTTTCAGCTTTTTGCCACGCTTCTTTTTATTGCCGTCAAAGATATCTTCCTCGTATTCTTCCTCCTCATCTTCCTTGTCAAGTCCCACATATTCGATCTTGATGATGCACCAGATTCCGCCGATCAGCAGCTTTTCATGATGCGTCACAAGGTCGGAGTTAACTTCAAAATCCTTTAGATCCAGGTTCGTAAAGCTGGCAATATACTTGTCCTCTTTTTCATCCAGCCTGACAGACACTTTGTCGATTACAGTGTACTGACCGTTTTCCTTGATCTTGGATTTGACATAATCGCTTTGGTCAGGACGGACGTAATTCTCGCTGAGAATTTTCTTGATTTTCATCAGTCCGATCTCAATTGCATCTTCATCATCAGTCGTGCAATACATTCCCAGCAGATATTCCAGCACATATGTGGGAACATTTGCGCCTTTCTTCATCAGCAATGTCAGATCCTTACGGACGGACTTGTCCGGAAATGCCTCAATTACTTTTTTATCAAATTCGTTCATCATATTTCCTCCGCATGTACTCCTGGCAGGAATGCGCATTTCCGCTTCAAGCTGTTCCTGTGCAGCTTTATCATCCGGAACACTCCGCCCTTGCGAGATTCTGTGCCGATAAATCCTTTTTTTCTTATCAGAAGGCAACAACAGTTTTAATCCAATTGAGCCAACCGCAGCTAAAGATCTCAATGCTTCTTTATTTTCACGGTCATGCCTGGCTTGTACTTCACGCTTGGTTGTTCCCTGTTTCGTCACCCAAGGCCGACCCGTTGCTCCCCTGATTCTGTATTTTCTTGTTTTCATCCGTAAACACCTCAAAAATCAAAATCATTAGCGAATGCAATCTTGACAGAAAACTCGATATGTTCCATGATCACGCCTGTCTCCTTATCGACAACATGAAGATAATACGCTGCATTTCCGTCGAACTCTAGGCTTTTGAGTGTGAATCTCAGCTTGGTCACTCTGTCCTGCGGTTCGCCTGTTTTATCGGCAATAAGCGTCTGAACATCACTCACAGGATTGGACATTCTATCGCACAGATAGATCTCATATTCAGCAGGAACGGTCTTTCCGCTGACGGCTTCGGTCTGCATGAAGTCAAGGAAGAAAATATTATTGCCGATCTTCCTGGTCATACTTATCAGTTTGACCCGTGCTTTCTGGATCTCCACAAATTTTTAGAGCTTTTTGAGATGTTCTTGAAAGTGATAACCGGCACACAGCACTCCTGCAAGGAAACTCCGCCGTGAACAAAATTCCTTCCGCCGCCTTGTTTTTGGATACGAACACTTTCATAAGGTGTGTAACCGATCCTATTCTCGGAGTATCTGCCCATGGGAACAGCCATGAGTATCGCTGAACTGCTTTGACCGCCTGCAAGCATGTATCTTCTGCCCGTTTCAAAAATATTGCCGCAAACAAGACTTGTGTTTACCTTTTCGCTCTCTGCAAGCGGCTCGTGCGTATATAAAAATCCGTGGTCTGCTGTAATGACGATGTTGGAACCGTTCATCGAATTGATAATCAGACGTACAAGATTTTTAAGCTCCTCCACCGCATCTGAACAAGCATCAAATACCTGATTTTCCGTGTTCGGTTTATCGCCCACCGCATCTATCGTATTATGATAGATATATACAACATCTGCACCGCTGATCAGTTCCCGTCGCTGTGTTTGTTTGAATTGTAGAAGCGTCTCATAGGTCACGGCACAATTGTGGGGATTTGACCTTTTCAGTATCTTATCCCTGCTGTCCGTGCCGTCAGTCGGCATACCATCACAAAGTATCCTCATATCGTCCGTAAGCGATAGTTCCTCATGGGAAAGACGCGCTGCCATTCCGAATTTTGTCACGCTTGGAAATTCCGACAGCACCGCTGTCATGTTGGCTGTGCCGTTGGTTTCCCTCACCAGCTTTTCCGATAGCTCAAAAGCTACTTCATAGCGCAAAGCATCGGAAATGATGACAAACACCCTGCTGTCACGGGCAACGGGTGCAACCGTGTTTGGGTAAAAATCCGCCTGTGCAGGAATATTCTCAAGCGCAAAGCGACCCGCAAAGCAGTCCTTGATCTGCGAACACCATCCGCTGTTCAACTCTGCAAGATACCAATTGACATAGATATTTTCCGCCGTCACGACCGCACTCTTGAACAGATCATCAAGCAAACCGGAATCTCTTACCAGGCTTTGACGGAAATAACCATGAAGCCGTCTGTAATAGGTGTCCATGACAAACAGCTCTTTTGTATAGGAATCCCAATACTCCTTGTATGTACCAAAATGAAAACCGCTGATATGCTCATAATAGAACTCCTGCATTTTTGCGATGTAGTACAAGCCGTTATACAAATGCTCGTAGTGGTCAATCCATTTCGAGGAGCGGCGGCTTTCGACAGCGTTCAGTATCTCGTCGGTTTTGATGACATTTTCACCGATCTCCTGTAGAAATCTGCCGATGATGACTTCATCTATGCAAGGCAGGCTGTCTGAATTGAGCAGAGCTTGTGTTTCCAGTTTTGCAAGCCGTTCTGTCAGCCTCATGCGCACGGAAATATCCTCCGCAAGTTCAAAGAGTTTGCCGCTGTCCTCCGAATTGTGCCAGTCGTCAATGAACGCATAACAGGCGGTCTGATTTTCGGGTGAGATATACTGCTCCAGTCCCGACAAGACTTTTTCTTCGCCGATCGCCGAAAACGCCGTCAGAAAGATATGCACAGCAAGTTCATTCAAATCAAACGCATTTCCGGTGTATCCCGTATATTTCGCCGTCATCTCCTGCAAAACCTGCATACTGCCAAACTTTTCTATCTGTTCCAGGCACTCGTTATCCTCGTGATAGAGCGAATCGCAGAGGATCGTCCTTAGCACGCCGTGAACCGTATGATACTTCGTTCCGCACAGCACCGCCATAATGTCGATGTGCAGTTGTCCGGCATTTTCATATTTTGTGCCGAAAGCAGAGAGTTTTGCGGTTCGCTCTTTGCTTTCAAAGAATTTGGTATAATGCTTCATGGCACGGCGGAGCGATGTGGTCTGCGGCATGTGCAGTTCGTCCATTTGCATCGAGATCAGATCGGCACGGAATTCCTCACTGTATCGTTGAATATCCCGCAGCCAGTTATCCTCACGGTGCTTGTAGGAGAGAGGGTCATACACAAGATAATTGCTCACCGTGTCGGTCTCGGATAATATCATTTTTGCCTCAAAGAAATTATCTCCCGTGAGTCTGAGTATCTTCACATGGGGGATATCCAACTCATCCAGCATGGATTCAAACTCACGCTCAGAGTCGAACCAGAAGATAATTCTGCGCTCGTAGCAGTCAGGCAGATCGGCAGAAAAACGCTCCCGCAGCGTGCGGTTTATGTTATCTATCGTCATTTGATCTTCTCCAGAATATCCTGAAATTTCGCATAGTTGACTTTTACGCCGTCGTCCAGGTCAATGTCGATCATCTGATCGGCGAGATGGTGGACTTTTTCCTCGTACTTGTGGATTTCTTCAAGCTGTGCGGTCAGCTTTTCGTGGCGCTTTTTGAGCTTCATCCGGTCGGATGGCGCAGCCGTTTCGATTTGCTCCTCCAACATGGAAAGCTGTGTGCGGTAGCGTTCCTGCAATTCGTGGACGTAGTCGGTGCGGACGGTGGCAACGGTGGTGCGCTCCCAGCGGTGCATATAGACCAGCGCCTTGAAGGCGTGCTTTTTGCCGGAACTGAACAGCCGGTAAATCGGACGTTTCTGATAGATCTTACAATGATCCTGATAAAAGCCGTTTAACAGATAGCTCCTAAGCACCTCTCTCGGCGACCCCTTGCCGCCTAATGCATCGGCAATGAATTTCAGGTTTTCTTCGAGTGTGTCCTCACCGTAAACCGTTTCAAAAAAATCCACCAAAAGCCCCGTCAGATCGGTCGCCAGATAATCATCATCGCAGATCGGCAAAATATTGTCCTTTACAGGGATGATGGTCTTATATCTGGCATCGTCCCACTCACCGCCGGCGTAGGCGATACCGTCGCAGTCAAGGGAATACCGCCCGAACAGGCAGCCCACGGCATACGAGACCAGGCTCTTGATTTCCCGCTGTAAATCGGCTTTTCTGACGGTCACGTCCTTGTCGTCCACATCGGGGGTCAGCTCGTCCTGCAAGCCGTAAATGTCGATGAAAATCCGGTTGAGTTCTTCCTCGTTGGATCTTAGTTTCTGGAAACGAGCGGTGCATTCCTGTTCCCATGCAGCGTATTTGTCAGATATTAGTTTGCTCATAATAAACTCTCCTTTCCAGCTGATAGTACTTGCCACAAATTGTTTTTATAGCTATTCATTTATATTTGATATGGATAATGTTAAGAATTAACTATTTAACCATTCCAACCGTTTCTTCTTGCATTATCTTCACAATCAGATTTGTTTACATATCCTTGTGAAGATGAGCCAACAATTCTGCCGTTAGTAGCAATTCTACGCCAACGCCATTTGCCTTCACTATCTTTGATAAAAATCCCATTTATCTGACATTAAATTCCCCCCCTTTCTTCAATTGTGGCAAGTATTATCAGCTGGATAATATTATCAAATTTAAAATAAAGGATGCCGCTTAAAGTCCCAGCTCGTTTCAAAACTGTCCCAGTCCTGCTTGCTTATGTCAATATTTTCTCGAACAAAAGAGTTTACTCCATCGAGATTTTTTTTGAAAATATATATGGAATTAATGCTGTCACGCCCGAACTTAAATTAATCGTTGGATTCATAAGTTGCAAAAATACTTCCGTCTGTTTTGAATTTAACAACCCTAAAGTATAATAAAACAGATTGTTTGTCGGAAAACACGCTGGACCAGCATCACCATAAACACACTCTATATGTTCAGTTGATCTAAAACTACTTACTGATGAAGTAATTAAACTCCAAGATATTCCTTTGTGAAAGTAGTAAGTATCGTTTCTAATAGTTGATCCTTTAAATTCTCTTACTTTCATACCATTGTTATCCCAGTCGATAACATAGTTCAAGTTTCCAAACCATCTCCTATATTCTCCGCCTTTATTATAGAATCGGTATTTCATGCCTATTTTTTTATCATTAATCTCGTACCAAAATCTTAAAAAGCGGTTATTGTCACCCGTAGTCATTCCCATTTTTGTCGGAGCATAATCAAATAACCCTTTATTTGATTATGCTTTTATTACATTCTCACTCACCCAATAAGCGACAGGCGCACCGGGGATTTTAGAGAAGTTTTCCTGCTTTGTCGTGTAGCGTTTTTCACCGCTTAAAAACAAATCACGCTTTTCAATTTCTCCAACAATATCAACCAATCTTGTATATGTACCTGAATAATTATTGATATGTTTGCTTCCATGTACAAAAGCCGTTGTCTGCACGACTTCTCCGCCTATTTCGTCAAAAGCCCTTGCGCCTAAATGTGCCATATTGACATAATTTTTTGCACTTAATTTTTCACGCAACTTTTCATAACTTGACAAAAACATCCAAGAGTGTTGTGTTATCATCGCATAATATCCATGCTGTTTCGCAAGCATGCCACAACGTTCTATAAAGCACGCAAACAGATCCGATTTACTATCCGGAAAATTCTTTTTCACAAAATCCGACAGCACCGCATTCATATTACTGCCGCCCATATACGGCGGATTGGTGCAGACAACGTCATATTTTTGTGATATAATGTTGGTAATCCTCCTCATCATCTCAAGCTGCCGCTGGTTCAGCCCGAACGTGGGGAGAAAGTCCGAAACGGCTTCGTCCAACCCTTCCGGGGCATTTACCGTCATCAGCGAACCATAGATATTTGCATTGGCAAACTGCTTGGCAAATTTCTCCATCACGCCCGATAACAGGGATGTGTCAACGCCTGTTACATCGGAAAATTCGCCAGATTTGGCTGGTTTTCCGGGCTGAAAATCCGGCGGTTATACTGCCTTGCTTTCATCATTACCGCAAAATACGCCAGCTGATAGGCACGGCGGTCAATGTCCAGCCCATAGAGATTATGGCGTAAAATCGACTTCGCCGCATCACGCTCCGACCAGCCGCAAGCCGTGTAAATATCCATCAGCACGTCAAACGCATACACCAGAATATGCCCCGAACCCATGCACGGGTCGATGACCTTAATTTGCTCCGGCTGGATATTTTTGGTCGCCGCACGAATCTTTGCAAGCTCCGCCTGAACCGCTTCTTCCTGCTGCGCCTCGTCAAGATAATATTTCCAGTCGGCATTTTTCGGCTTGCCGTGCCCCTCGACCCAAAGCCTGCCAAGAGAGTTTTCCACCATATAGCGCACGATCCAGTCCGGCGTGAAAAGCTGTGTTGCCGCCGGGATTGCCTCGGCGCTGATCTTGATGTTCTTTTTGAGTTCGGCAAAAACCTTTTCTTTCGGCTCTGTGTTATAATATTGATACAGCCAACCGAGTATCTGCACCTGATCTTTCCAGTCATCCTCCGGAATTTCCTGCACCATTTTGGCGATCACGCTGTCCCCGCGAAGCAAATTTTTCGGGAATAAAAGCTCTGTCCAGCCGCCAATCTGCTCAAACATCTCCGGCAGGCTTTCGTTCAGCGCATTGCACTGGGTGATGATCAGATATTTATATAACCGCTCGTTTTCCTGTTTTTCAAATAATTCCAAAATCCATTCCTTGTCAAGCCCCGGCATCTCCAGATCCATCGCTGAAGAAAGCACTTCCGGCTTGAAATCACCGTTTCCATCCGAAAAAATTCTCGTGTGCGACGGCAGATAATTGTTGACCTCCATGAACCGCAGCGCAATAAAGCGGTTGAACCATGTGTAAGCCACTTCTTCCATCGTCTGCGCAAAGCCATTGCAATGAATATTGGCAATAAGCTGTGAACGCTGGTGTTTTTCTGCCGCCGTCAGTGAATGCCCGTTCACGGAATCCTGTGCAGGGGCATTCTTTCCGTTCTCGGTAACATCATATTCAAATGCCATTTGCGTCACGGCATTTATCAGCGTAACTCTCGCCCATACAGCGAAATTCTTGATCGCAGTCTTGTTCATGTCTTGATACTCCCTCAAATAATATGCAGCACATCGTGCCCATTCAGCTTGTCCATTAACGTTTTCTTGACCTCTGTCAGATACTCGTCAATATCTGCTTCATTTTTCAGCTTCATCGTGGGGCAAACGGTACTTCTGTTCACCGTGACGGTATCCACATTCGGATCGGCGACTACGGCTAATTTCTGCAAATACTGCTGCCGGATATTGCTAATTTGAATTTTCATCGCATCGAGCGAAGTCAGCTTGTCCGCATTTTCGGCAGCGGTACGCTTTTCGATCAGCGCATGGTCAGCCCTCTGCACCATGTCAGCCTGCTTGACGTCGGCAGTCTGATGGATCTCTCCCATAGCCGCCTGTATCTCCGCCTTGACCTCCTCACGCTTCTGCACGAGAAGTCTTGCATAGGTATCACAAACTGCCTGCACCAATTCGGGCAGCTCGCTGATACGCCGATACGGCTTCTGATGGGCAAGTTTCTTGGATCTTTGTGACTTCGGTGAGAGCGTCGTCCTCTGTCTGAAATTATTCCTTTTCGGCATTTACCAGCTCAATCTGCGCTCTTGTGCTGTCAAATATCGGCTTCTGCACACGAAAAAAGGTGTTGACATCGCTCATATCCTCCGCATGATCCAGAAAATCTTCCTGCATGTCCACAGCTTGATGCAGCAGTGCAATAGGATCTTTTTGGCAAGAAAGCAGCGCATCGCACAGTTTCACGCCATTTTCTACAACATTTTTACCGGGATAGCTGAAAGCGCTGTATTCTTCGGAAAGCAACCCATAAAGCGCATCACGTTCGGTTTCAAATTTTTCTGTCATGTACCCGATCAGCCCGTTCTCATCGTCTGGGATAACGCCTAACGTGCAGTTATGGTATTCGCTCAGAAACTCACGGCATTTCTTGATAAGCGCAGTCGGCGGCACAACCCGGAATCCGATGATCGCCTTGTCGATCTCCGCTCTCTTGCGGAGATAATCGGGCATTTTCTGATCACCCGGCTGAATTACCGCACCGCCGTATTTTACCTGTATCTTCTGTGCAGCGATTAGCTCTGCCGTCACAACTGCAATATCCACCTCACGCCAACCGTAGGGAATCGCCTGATAGCGCTTTTGAATATCGCCCATAGAAGTCGGCAGCTGTTTCATCTTCTGTATCTCTAAATACTGAAACAGTTCCTTGACCGCCTGAGCATTGGACGACTCTGTGCCTTCCAGCATCATCTGCTTTTTACCGTTTAATATCTGCAAGATATCGGCATCGCTGTCATAATTTTTCCGGATATAGCCCAGCTTGGTTTAGATGCTCTCCACGAGAATACCCATGGCTTTTTCCATGCGTTCCTTCACCGAGGTCATCTTTAGCGTCAGCTTATCGCCTGCAACGTACACTCTACCCTCTGCAATTGCTGCCGAGATCAGCTCCTCTGCACGCTTTTCGTGCGCCGAAGCCTGATTTTGCCTGTTACGAATAATGCTCTGTATCATCTCGGGAAGCTGTGCCACGTTTTTGCTTTTGACATAGCGGCGTATCTTCATGGCATCTTCCAGTTCCTTGAAATAAGGCTGGCTTTCTGCAAGAACGACAATGACCTCATGATCCGCTGCCGATCTCATCAGGAAATCGAATCATCGGTGGAATATATCTCCGAAGCCACTGTAATAAAATGCAGTGCAACAGAGCCTGTGAGCTGTCCAATGACCGCTTCATCAATGCGCTGATCGTATGGAAAATCATATTTTCCGTACTTGAATTTCTTGCTGACAAACAGCTTTCCGAATATGATATCCGAAATTGCTTTTGTGATAACAGCGCTGTCAACAGGCGTATTTTTTATTTCACGGGCGATATCCTGCTCATCATCGGTCAAAAACGTGTATGTATCTCCCGTACGGGAAACGTAGTTCTGCGACACAAGTCTATCCAAAGACTGTTGGATTTCAAGGCGTGTCCGATACTTTATCCGTGCGAATATCCTCAGCCATTAAAATGCTGATGTTGCCGACATTTGCCCTGATATCATCAACATAGCGGACAAGATAGAGCAATTTCAGGATATTCACATCATACTGCTCGACACCGTCATGATTATCAGCGGCATTCTGGCAGCGGTCGATAACCCGGCGGATAGAGATTTCCAGGAAATTGTGTACCGTGTCATAAAAAAGATAAAAAGGCACAAGGGCATACTCATCCTTGTCCTGTATCGCCTGGGATGCTTCCTGAAATCCCGACAGCATGGAACGCTCACCGCCAGAAAGATGCTTGCCGGAATTGCCATGTTTTCTGATCTCCGCAAGAACATTCTGCATCAGCCGGAACTGATAGGGCACAAAGGGATGAGTCTCTACAAATTCTCCCTCGCCCGAATAGCCTTTCAGATTCAGTACCGCATTGCTGAAAGTAAACAAATTTTTTATCACCTGATTGTTCTTGTCATACTGCTGAATGAGGAGCTGCTCAGCAGTATGGTTCTTGGCAAGAATGCGCCTTTTGATCACTTCATCTACTGAGCTGGAACTAAGGCTCAGACGGGTGTTGAAGCGTCCCTGAATTTTGGAAAAATCATCGCCGCTGATCTTTGTAATGCTGTCCATCGCCTCCTGCGAAGTCACCATGACCCACACTCTACCACCGCATTTCGTGCCGATCTCCTCGACGATCGTCTGCAAATTCAGCATCAGGTCAGAGTCCGAGCCAATATACTGACCAACTTCATCTATCATGAACATAAGCCGGTAATCCTTGCCCTTGCTGTCGATATACGCTCTGATTTCTTTGACAAGCTGTTCAATGGAAAGCTCGATCTCTTCCTCACCATTGAACCAGTTTCGGGCAGCAGTCTCGCTCATTCCGAGGGATTCAGACATCGCTTCCACGATATCGTCCTCAAAAAATGCAAAAGAATCACGGGACTTCTCCCATACTCCGCCGTTAATATTTTCAAAGCTCTCTCTGAACTGTTCCATCTTACCGCTTTTCGCCATAAACTGCTCCAGCTTTGCGACTTTCAGATCATTGCCATAAAAGCCCTGATGCTCGTAGAACACTTTGGCGAAAACACGCAGTATCGCCGTCTTGTCCTTCGTCAAAGGGCTTTTGGAATCGATATTAAAAAGTATTGTTTCAGTAGGAATTTTCACACATCTTTCAAGCTGGGCGAACATCATGGGATTGTCAAACTTATCTGAAAAGTACTGCACCGCATTTTTACCGCCCACAGTCTCGTTGGAAAGCAGATAGGACAGTATCTTCAAAAAGTGAGATTTACCGCTTCCAAAGAAGCCCGAGATCCACACGCCGATCTTATCCGTCGGTGTATCAAGCGAGCGCTCATAGTGATTCAAAAATGTGTTGAAATGACGGCGCAGTTCTTTGGTGATGATATACTCCGTCAGCTCCTGTACAATTGACTGCTCATCGTCCTGCGCCACCTTGATCACACCGTTGATATCACGGTTGATATCTGCCTTGTATACATTTTGTAAACGCATAAATCTGCTCCTTTAAATCATATTGAAAGCACGGTAATAATTACCGGCATGAAATTCATCAAACAGAGAAAGTGTCTGTCCGTCATAAGCCCCGAGGTAAAGCTTTACCACAGGAATATCTGAAAACAGATGCTGGATATTATCCAGTATGTTGTGCGATCTCATGATTTGCAGGAAGATCTTGTACAGATCACATTCTATGAGCCGATATGGCTGTCCTGCCGAATGTATGAGATCTGAAAAATAACGGCGGACGATCATTTCATCCTTTGGGTCATAACAGAAAACATGTATGCCGACCTCATTTGAAAGTCCCTTATTGCTCAAAAACATTTCATCAGAAAATCGGTCTTTGATTGCATGAAGTTGTTCTATCCGATGATGCATGGTTCAAACCTCAATTCAAACAATTGAATGCCGCAAGTGCAGCATTGTCGCCCTTTTCGTGTATCACGGTTTCCAGCTCAGGATAAAGATACACAGGCAATAGGCTGTCAGCTCTTGTATTTTCAAGATATTCGCACTTGACTAAAAAGCGCACCAGCACCTGGTTCAGCTTCTTTATCGTCGATTCGCTCCAGTCATTCACAGCAGAGACTTTTTCGGCAAGCTCCATAAAAAAACATTCACATCTTTAGACGAAAAATCCAGCTGCTGCAAACGGTATTTCTCGCCGATGACTTCGGTCATAAAGTCATAGGCGATACTGTTTTCGCACATGATAGCGTATAAGTTTATCTGTTTGGCTACCTGGGCAGAAGAATCGGCGAGAACCGAAATAAGTTCAGGAGAATCAAGTGCGTCTATGCGTTTGAAACAGGTATTTGTAATGGTTTTTATCATTCGCTCGGTGGGAAACTGAAACAGGTTATCTGCAAATATCTCCGCAAATATATCCTGGCGGCTTTTTCCCAACCTCACAAGCGATGCTACTACTCGTATCTCAAAGAATAGAAACCGTTCTCTTGTCAATCCGCCGCTATAATGATCATGTAGCATTGATTTACTCCTTCGCAGCCAATAACTGCTCAAATGATTCTTGTGCGGTTGTAATCGGGTTTCTGTTTACGGACAAAAAAGCATGTATTCCGACCCCGTAGCGGAGCAGAATACACGCCCATGTCATCTGTGAAAGCACAAAAAGAGCGGTATCGACTGCCAGATGATTCCGGCATCGATACCGCTCTATGAAAATGTATTTGACGATTCGTCAGTTCTCTGCATCAAACACAGCAAAATTCTCAAACATGATTTCCAGCCTGTCAATCCGTTTTTCTGTATGATAATGTCCGCAGTACCACTTACGGTATTCCAATTGTTTCTCTATGCGGTCTAACCATTTTTCTGTAGATTTATCCACCTTGCTCTGATCAATGCCAGAAAGAAACATTTCTATCGGTTCATATTTCAGCGGTGTAGTGTGACTGAGTACCACATCCACTTTCCACCCCAAGCCGTCAAGCTGCCGCTCTACATACTGTTTTATTTCATCAGAAGGCTGTTCGTCCGGCCACCAGCCGTATCCATAGATTAGCCGCATCATCTTATCAACACTGTAAGCACCGCCTATGACAATAGTTTGCCGCCCATTCAGATCGAACACTTCCCCGTCTTTGGCAAAGAGCAGGGATGGGTATTCTTTTTCATAATACACGGATCCGCCATGCCACAGTTTCTCCTTATATGTCTCGATGGTTGCGGGCCGTCGCTCATGGTTCCCATGGATGCAGAAAAATGTGATCGGCAGGGTTTCCAAATATTCCTTCTTCATTCTGTCATGTCTGCCGCCGCTGAAATTGATTCCGGCATCACCCAAGATAATTAGGATATCCTCTTTTTTGGTGCCCATTTTTTCACAAAATGTTTCTACACGGGCAAAGTTCCCGTGAGTATCCCCTGTTATATAGATCCTGTCCTTTTCCTTTGTACCACCTTCAGGAAAAGCCGCTTTCCCTGGTTCATTAAGCCTATCACCGATATCTCTCAATTCTTCGGGAATCATATCATCATCTCCTTGACAAGATTAATTTGCTTGTTGCATATAGGGCACGATCACATCATAGAACTTCTTTGTCCAATTGGCGTGGAAGTTCGCCATCTGAAGCCAGTCTGTCTCATTTTCGATGCTGACATTGTTCAGTTGAATAAACACTTTGGACGACTTAATGTTATCACCGCGCAGCTAGAGAAATGATATTCGCCTTGAAAATGGGGCAAAATACTGTTTTTAGGGGTTAGCGTTTTCTGTTGCGCCCATTTTAGAACCGAGGCAACCTTGCGTTTTGCGTTTTATATTGCTAAAGTAAAAAATAACCGCCACAATAATCTAACCAACTACTGTGGCGGCAGTATTTTAGCACATATACTTTTACTTCAATTTCCATTCCGTCAAGAAATTGAAAAATCATTTGGTTATCTGGTTATCGTGAAAAACAGTAACCTTTTCAATTCTCGTTCTCCAAAGCGAATCGTCAAAGGTATCTATGACTGCAGTTTCAAAATCGATAGTCTAGAGTGCTCCTTTATTCGAACTCATAGGATAAATGATTCCTTGTCCATCAATTCTTTCTGAACGATAAGTAAGAACTTGTTCTCATAGGATTTGACCATGGATTTTCGAGCAACATTTTGACGAGGGCAAGGCGAAAAAGCGAAAGCAACCTTGCCGTATGGTGAGCTTTTTCCACGCAGCAATCGGCAAAATTTGCCGAAAAGACAGGCGCAATATCCGATGAGAAAAAGCTCTAACTTCTTTCACATTTTCCCAAGCATCAATACTCATTTTATAATCCATATTCCTTTCATCTTCATAAGGAGTTCTTCAATAGAATCAGCCAGTTTTATGGAAATTTTATCTATAACTTCAACGGCAGTTACCTCACCAGTATCATTGTTAACATGAATAAGATAGCTGTCATTTCCATCTATCATACAGTATGTGCCAATTAAAAAAAAATACTTATGGTCAGATAAATAATGCGTTTGTTCATTATCAAAGCCAGATATAATACGCTCATCAAGGTCGTTATATGGTGTAAGACCATTTAGCCTTAAAACGATTTTTCTGCTTTGAGTCTGAATTCTTCCGTCTAAAGCAAGAAACCAATAGGTTGATAAATATTCTTTAATTTGCGGATGAATAGGAAATCCGAGTTTTTTTTCAATGTTTTCAAAAGAAATCGCTTTTTCCTGAAGTCTAGGTTTCCACTGAGCATAGCCATTATCATCCAAAGTGTCCAGTAAAAATAATCCGGTTGGATATTTTTCTTCCTGACAAGGAGCTTTTGGAGGAACTCCCTTTTTTTTCAAATAATTTTGTGTCATCTCTTCAAAAAATGTGTCAAAAGCTTCTTTCATACGCATAATCAATTACCTCCAAAGTACATTTTGTGTGTACAACTTTTAAATTATTTTGATACAATTAAATGAACTGCCCTTTCTGTAAACAACAGGCATCCGTTCCCTTAGCACAGTGGTTTTCCTAATTGCATTATTTTCATTATACCATACTTGATAAAAAAGTTCCAGCATAAAATGAAAATGATGCAAACTGCGTGGAAAACGCATCTTGTCCCAACCACATCTGCATCCAACATTTTTTAATCTACCACTTCCTATAAAAATAGTCAAGCATTTTGGCACAAGGTGCAAAATTTAGGCAAATCAGGACAAAAAAAGCGATATCGTACTTGCAGGTACAATATCACTCAGTTAAATATCACTGTGTCAAGCGGTAGAGAAATAATATCTTCTGTTTTCCCGAAATTCTTGGAAGAAAGTCTTATGGCAACACTTTCAAAAGGATCATTTAGAAAAATAGAATACTTTGTGACTTTATGCTGCAAATGTTGACAATGCAGACTTTTTTAAATATATTTAAATATATCTTGAAATATTCGGTAATATGTGATATAATGGACTTTGATTTGTTACTGCTTCTCTGTAACCCAATAGGAGGAATATTTAGATGAAGAAACGCTTCAAAAAACCGTTATATCTGCCGATTGCACTTATAGCTGTCACAGTGATTGCTGCTCTGATAATCAATCTATTTATGTTATGATGACAAAAGTAAACAGCAGCCAGATAGAGGAATTAGGACGTATGAGGATTGAACTTATCGCAGCCGATCTTCAGAATCGTCTTGGTGTCTGTACGGATTCCCTTAACAGAATCGGAAATCGACTGTCAGATCTGATGGAAAACAGCTATACTGAAGAAGATCTGCGTACTTTTCTTTCAGAAGAAAAGAAAAAGGAGATCGCTTCGACAGGCAGAACTTGTCTGAATATCTTCTGTGTCACTCCCGACGGACGTGTACTGATGTCCGCTCCCAGAGATGAAGAATATATTTCATCGGTATATAAGGACGCATTTACAGACGACATGTGCTTTACGGTCACAGCTTCATTTGACGATGGTAAATTCCTATTGGGGATGGATTATAATATGAATGACATTCAATCCTACATCACCAAAATGAGCGGTGAAGATTACGGCGATGCTATGATCGTAAACAGTGACGGAACGATTGCCGGATACACCGATGAATCCGTAGTGGGAGAAAAAATCTCCGATCAGTTTGCAGATTATCGGAAAGCATTTTTGCGGATCTCCTCCAATTCTGGGTCTGCTGTTACGGAAAATCTTGACGGCGGGATTATTTTCGGAAGCTGCACGGAAAACGACTGGTATCTGCTGTTGAAGATCAGCCGTTTTGAACTTTATAAAGACGCTTATGCACAGTTTATCCTGAATGCCGTGATAATCATTGCTCTGATGACTGTCATAGCCGTGTTCTATGTAATGGGATACAAAGAACGCTGCCGTGCCGAAAATGCACTGAAATACAAGAATAATTTTATTTCAAGAATGTCCGATAAATTCCGCATGCCTTTGAATAAGATAGCCGAATATGCCAATTCCATAAAAAACAGCGGTGCTGCTGCAGAATCAGTGGACATGATACGTCTTGAAGCTGCGAATCTCAGTGAAATGATGGATAATATTCTATATTATTCCGATATTGTTTCTTCCAGAGCCAAAAAGAACACGGATACTAAATCCCAAAAGAGACACAATGATCTCACAGACAAAGGACAGCGTTTTTTCCGTACACTGATTATCATCATGCTTGTAGTAACCATGCTGACTACGATTTTTCTTTGCTCTCATCTGTACATCAGAAGCGCAAGTTCAAAAATGCTGGAAGAAGCAGGTGAATACAGTTACCAGATAAACAACTGGGTCACCGAACAGGAAAGCATTATGAATATGTTTGTCAATTCCATATCCGCAAATCCGGAAATGCTCAACAATTATGAAGGCATGGTAAAATATCTTGATGAGATCACCCGCCATTATCAGGGAATTTCCGCTACTTATATTGCAAATCCCGAATTCAGTCATGGACACCCCATGGTCATGAATAACGGCTGGGTCCCGGCGGAGGATTATGTCGAAGAAGAACGTCAATGGTATATCGACGCTCTTGCTGCAGATGATTACAATATAACTGAACCGTATTACGATGCCCGCGCCGGTGAATACTGCATTACATTTTCCAAAGCTGTCTATGCCGGCAACGGCAAACAATTTCTCGGCGTATTTGCGGTAGATTTCTATCTTGATGTTCTGACAAATATCATCAGCAGCAATCAGGCAGAGAATGGTTATGCTTTTCTTGTTGACAAGGACGGACAGGTCATAGATCACCCGAACCCGGATTATCGGGTGTATAATGACAATTTCATCAATATCCGTGACCTGCCTTATTATGATGTGTACACCAAAAATAAAAATGTCATAAAGCCGATAAGGGATTATGACGGCAGACTGCGTATGTGTCTGGTCTTAAATGATGAGTTATCGGATTTCAGCATCGTTGTGCTCAAGGATACATGGAAGATGTACGACGGAATTATTCCGTATGCGGTACTGTATCTGGTACTTTTCAGCATATGTATTATTGCGGTAAATACTTTGGTCACCCATATGATGAAACGGCAGATAAAGGCAAACGAGGATCTAAAAAAAGCAGCGTCCGCTGCCGCTGCCGCTGATAAGGCAAAATCCAGTTTCCTTGCCAGAATGAGCCATGAGATCCGTACGCCTATAAACGCTATCCTCGGTATGAATGAAATGGTACTCCGTGAAAATCAGAGCGATACGATTGAGGAATATGCTCTGAATATTAGCAGTGCAGGCAACACGCTTCTTGCGCTGATCAATGAGATACTGGATTTTTCGAGAATTGAGGACGGCAAAATAAAGATCATTCCTGTAAAGTATGAAACAGTCTCAATGATAAGCGATCTTGTAAACATGATTTCCGACAGAGCAGCGGAAAAAGGATTGACGCTTGAACTTGACATTGATCCTGAGGTACCTGCTGATCTGTATGGCGATGATATACGAATCAAGCAGATCATCACCAATCTTTTGACAAATGCGGTAAAGTATACCGAAAAAGGTACGATCCGTTTTACAGTCCGTCAAACCGAAATAAATGATGAAAATGATGATGTGACACTTTATATTGAAGTCCATGATACAGGTATTGGCATTTGCGAGGAAGATCTGACAAAACTTTTCGATTCATTCCAGAGACTTGATGAACAGAAAAACAGAAATATTGAGGGAACAGGTTTAGGGATTCCCATTACGCATAATCTGCTTCTGATGATGAACAGTCACCTTGATGTCAAAAGCGTTTACGGTCAAGGATCCTCATTCAGTTTTGCTCTTCACCAGAAACGGATAGGTCAGGAAAAGATCGGTCAATTTGATATCCACCATCGTGCCGGAAATCATAGAAATGTGCCAGAACGTTACATCTATGCTCCCCATGCACGTATCCTGGTTGTTGATGATAATAAAATGAACCTAAAAGTTGCTGCGGGACTTCTCAAAAGAAACGGCATCGTTCCCGATACGGCTTTGAGCGGAAAAGAATGTATCGAACTTGTCAAAAAAAATACCTATCATATCATATTTATGGATCACATGATGCCCGAAATGGACGGAATTGAAACATATGAACAGCTTCGCAGCAGCAGCCTTATCGGAAATGAAACAGCTGTTATTGCCATGACTGCAAATGCAGTGACGGGCGCAAGAGATCATTATCTTTCCTATGGATTTGAAGGATATATTTCAAAACCCATCATGACGGATCAATTAGAAGATGAACTTAAAAAACATCTGCCCGAAGATCTTGTGTCTTACCTTTTTACCGAAGTACGAAAAAATACAGACATTATCCAGAAAAACGAGAAACATATTCCTGAAAAAACAAATGTGCCTGCCGTACCGGCAAACCTCGGTTTTCCCGATAATTGCAGTTTCCTTGATATCGAAAAGGGAATGCGTTATTGCGGCGGCGATAAAGAATTATACGCTGATATGGTGCGGACATTCCGTTCGGAATCAAAACTGAATGAAATCGAAGAATTTTATGGAACAAAGGATCTGAAAAACTACCGTATACTGGTTCATGCTGTTAAAAGCACTGCATTGTCAATTGGCGCAGTAAATTTATCTGAACAGGCAAAGGCACTTGAACATGCAGCGAAAACAAATGATGAAAAATATCTCGAGGAAAATCACCGCCATTTTATGGAAAGTTACAAGGAAATGACTCAAAAGATCGGTGCGGCATTAAACGGTGAAAAAACCGACGAAAATACAGCCGCAGAAATCCATGAAGAGACAGTCCCGCATATTCTTGTAGTCGATGATGATCCCATGAACCTTAAAGTTGCTCAGAAACTGATTTGTCAAAAATATGTAGTGGATACAGCTGCTTCGGGAAAAGAAGCAATGGAAATACTTTTGTCAAACGGCAAACAGATTGATCTGATATTGCTTGATATACATATGCCGGATGAGGACGGGTTTGATGTAATCAAAAAACTGAAAGCCGACAACAAACTGAAAAATATCCCTGTCATATTCCTGACGGCAGACGATGATCAGAATGCTGAAACAAAAGGTTTTAAAGCCGGTGCCATGGATTTTATCCGAAAGCCGTTTATTCCCGATATTATGCTTCAAAGGATCGGAAGAATACTGGAACTTCATCGTTTGCAGACCGACCTCGCCAAAGAGGTAAAACGCCAGACAAAATATGCACAGGAACGTCAAGAACGCATGGAAAGACTTTCAAGAGAAACAGTGCTGTCCCTTGCAAAAGCAGTTGAGGCAAAAGATAAGTATACAAACGGTCATTCCGAACGTGTTGCGTATTATGCACGTCTGATAGCTGAAAAAGCGGGTATGAGTGAAGCAGACCAGAATGATATTTATTTTGTCGGACTTCTGCACGATATCGGAAAGATAGGTGTTCCCGATACAGTTATCAACAAAACGTCAAAACTTACGGATGAAGAGTTTGCTCTGATAAAGGGACATCCCATCATCGGAGCAAAGATACTGAAAGATATTACCGAAATGCCCGGCATTGAAAAGGGTGCAAGATGGCATCATGAACGTTATGACGGAAAAGGTTATCCGGATGGCATAAAAGGCGAGGAGATCCCTGAATTTTCACGGATCATCTGTGTTGCTGATGCTTATGATGCCATGACCTCTACCAGAAGTTATCGTGACATATTGCCGCAGGAAAAGGTCCGAGCGGAGATCGTCAAGGGAAGAGGAACTCAATTTGACCCCCAATTTGCCGACATTATGATACAGCTTATTGACCAAGATACGGATTACAAAATGAGAGAATGAGAAAAAGTTCTGATTGGACGAAAAATCTGACGGCGCATCTGACGCACCATCTTTGTGTGGGTTTGCCTAAAAATAGATTGCATTTTTCATGAAAGTATGGTATAATGAAACTAGGGCGTGTTGACACTAAAATAAAGCGCAAATTTTTGAGCAGAATTTCTGCGCAGACAAGGAGAGAAAACGCAGGCGGGCTGTCGCCCGGCAAGTTTTCTCGACGCAGTATGCGTAAAATTCAGCCAAAAAGATCCGTTTTAGGCTTCGTGTCAACACGCCCTAATTCTATTGAAGATGGCGGTTGGGAGCCTGTGATGAAAGCAATCCAATCAGCAGAATTGATGGAACAATGTCATCAGGATAACACTTCTATTTTAAGCTACAACGATGAAAATTCTTTGTCGTGCGT
>CANQWA010000021.1 GCA_947627445.1 uncultured Ruminococcus sp. | reverse complement strand
TCAGGATGGTAGACTGGTTTTTGTGTTTCGGGACGGGACAGAGATTGAGGTATAGCATAAAATGACAAATTAGGCACTCTGCATTTTTGCAGGGTGTCTTTTGTTGTATCTATTTATTTTCTGTGGATTCGGCAGCACTTTTCGTTTCATGCACTGTTCCAAATGGATGCTGCGACGGTGCATAAATGGAGTACAGTTTTAACGGTGTGTTACCAGTATTGATGATGTTGTGCCATGTGCCAGCCGGGATGATAACAGCGTAGTTGCTATTGATTCTTTTCCAGATACACAGAGAATTTTTGCTTTTACCCATAATTGCAAGTGCACAGCCATTTTCAATGCGAATAAATTGATCTGTATGTGGATGAACCTCCAGTCCGATATCTCCGCCGGCTGGAATGCTCACTAAAGTTACTTGCATTTGCTTTCCTGTCCAAAGTGCAGTGCGATAAGTCTGGTTTATTTTTGTAAGCTGGTCAATGTTGACAGATAATGGTTCAGCACCAAAATCTCTGATTTCCGGTTTCATACAGCATTGTTCAGACATGTTGTGATCCTCCATATCAACGCTTTTTATTCTATTATATGAAGTTCCTGGAATTTGTGTGAAGAAACCATGTAATACAGCTTGTTGGGGGATATATGCAGTATGTTTTTATTGGTAGTAGAAAAAATTGAATAGCCTTGCCTTTTTTGTACCATATTTAAATTGGCGGATTTATGTGAGAATTTTTAAAGCAAAAGGAACTATTGACGGAGTTTGACGAGAAATTATGGGTTGCATTGGTGGAACGTGTAACGGTGTTTCAGGATGGAAGATTGTTTTTTGCGTTTCGGGAAAGACGGAGTAAGTATTTAAAATTTATCTAAAATAAAAATAGTTGCTGAATTTTGACGAAGGTGGTTGCAAAAAGCCAGAAAAAAGTGTATAATTATAGGAGAAATTTACCTGTGAAAAATTTTAAGCGAGCATTCAAAAAGCAATTCTTTAATTTTGTGAGGTGAGAGAACGTTGAAAAATAGTAATATTCATGATGCATCAGGTCAATTATCTGGATATTTATATCAAGTTCTCTCAGCATTGTTACTGTTGTTAGAACATGAAAATCCTGAATCAAAAATATGCATTGAGAAATTCGACGATGTTGCATTTATAGATAATGAATTGCCACAAGTTATGATTCAAACAAAACATCAACTCTATCAACAAGGAAATTTAAATGATACTAGTGTGGATCTTTGGAGAACGA
This sequence comes from uncultured Ruminococcus sp., assembly GCA_947627445.1. Taxonomy (GTDB): domain Bacteria; phylum Bacillota; class Clostridia; order Oscillospirales; family Ruminococcaceae; genus Ruminococcus_C. Next base: position 46,029 of record CANQWA010000021.1, on the reverse strand, counting down.
TTAAGAGTTGGTGTGATTATATCAAGACTAAATCTGCAGTAATTGAGGAAACAAGTTTTATTATTCTTACTACAGCACACGCAAAAGAAAAAACAGCAGCATTTTATTTGAAAACAGCATCAAGAGATTGTAAAAAGGCATTAACACTGTTACAAACTGCAGCGATTGCTAAAAATGTAAAAGATAATGAAAAACGTTATGATGCTTTTTTATCTTTGGAAACAAAAACGCAGGAAGTGTTAGTTAATCGTATTTTTATTATTGATAATGCCCCTACCATAGCGGATATTCAGAAAAGAATAATGCCTTATATTCGCATGGTAACAATTCAACCATATGAACAGGCTGTTTATGAAAAAATAGTTGGTTGGTGGATTGTCAATATAATAAAATGTTTGTATTCTGAGGAACCGATTTTTATAAGTTATAGGCAATTACAAAAGAAAATGTACGATATTGGAAGTGAATATAAAGTAGATTCATTACCTATTGATGTGAATCCATATTATGAACCTACACAAGAAGAGTTAGATTTACTTCCAACAGAAAAACGTGTATTTATTGAACAATTAAATTTGATTGCACTTTCGAATAGTCGTTTGAAAAGATGTATTAGAGATTACTATAATGCTTATCAGCAAAGAAGCAGATGGGTAAGAGAACAACTTTTGTATATTAATGATCTTACAGACTATGAGAATGCTTTAGTAGATGAATGGGAGCGCCTTTTTTTAATTATGCAAGAAAAATTGGAAGATTACGGAGTAGAAGTTACAGAAGATATAAAACAAAAATTTGGAAAGGAATTGTTTGGTAAAATTGAAGAGATGAATATTCCCATTAAGAAGAATGTTTCTGATCCGTTTGTAATGAGAGGCACATACCATGAACTGGCAAATCAACTTAAGGTTGGATGGCATGTTGATTTTATGGAACGATTATGCACGTTATTAAAGGAGTGATTTTATGCTTCAATGGCAGAAACGAACACCTGAAATAGCTAATTTATTGAATCCTGCTTTTTGTGGACTTGTTATTTATACCACAGTGGCTGAATATCAAAAAAAAGTGAATGAAGGTTTACCTTTCCCTTTGATGTATTTGATTTTGCCTATTATTTTACACAAAAATACTCGGAACAGAATTACTTCAAAAACTAATATGGTGGTTTGGTTACAGCAATACCAAGATATTTTAGTTGGGTTTCCTGTGCGAGCAAGAAATCTAGTAAGCTTTACTAATGAAGCTATTGAATTTTTACTTTATCATAATAATATTATTATTGAAAATAAAAGAGTAATTATATCAAAAAAGATTTCTAAGGCTAAAATTAATAGATATATTTCTGCCGATCAGGAAATATCAGAATGTATTTCCAAAGCCGCTCATGTAGGACGTTGGTTTTATAATATGCGTTCTGTAGAAAATATATATGCTGCCTGGGGGGTAAAACCGTAATGCAGATATGCACAATTATTTTATATGGTTTAAATGGGAAAAAACGAATTTTACCGCTTAACGTTGGAAAAGTAAATATTATCACTGGAAAATCAAAAACAGGAAAATCTGTAATCGGAGATATTATTGATTACTGTTTTGGTGGTACTTCCTGTAACATTGCAGAAGGATATGTGCGAGATAATGTATTATGGTATGGTTTGCAGTTGTTACATGATGGCGAATACATTCTGATTGCACGAATGAATCCACCACATGGCAAATCATCCACGAATAAATGCTGTTATTTATTGGGAACAGATGAGATCCCAGATGATTTGTCGGGTGCTACACCTATTGATAATGAAGGATTGGAACGTTTTCTTTCTTCTAAATTGGGAATTTCTGAAAATTTGTTTAATCCGCCAGAAGGACAAAGTAGACTGCCACTTTCAGCGAATATTCGGCATACGCTTTTTTATTGTTTACAAAACCAGGATGAAGTTGCTTCCCAGAAATTTTTATTTCATAAACAATCAGAACCTTTTATACCGCAGTCAATAAAAGATACATTATCATATTTTTTAGGAATTATAAGTGAAAACACTTTAAGCCTTGAGGCGGAACGTACACAATTAAAAAGACAGGCTACCATTCTTAAACGAAGCATTGATGAAGTCGATTCACTAAGAGGCAATGGTTTACATATAGCAACTGAACTTTTAACTGAAGCGAGGGAAGTTGGATTGCTATCTGATGAAGTGCAAGTTGATATGGTGGATTATAATTGTGTTTATAATGTGCTGAAAGCTGTATGTAATTGGACTCCTATCGCTGTTGAAACAACTGGAATGGATAGAATTTCCATGTTACAAAGTCAAGCGGAAATAATATCACAAGAAATTGATAAAATAAACATTGATATACGAAATATTAACGAATTTCTTGGGCAAGTTAAAGAATATGGTTCAGAAGTTGAACATCAGAAATTTCGTTTGGAGTCTATTGGCTTATTTGAACAGCTTGATTTTGATCCAAATCATTGCCCGTTTTGCTCGAAAACTATAGATACTCCTCTTCCAAGTGGGGAAGAGATTCGTAATTCAATATTGGAATTGTCACATAAATTAGAATCTGTATCTCGTGAACGCCCATATTTAAGGAAACATATTGATGAGTTGATTGACACACGGAATAATCTTCAACAAGAACTGGAGACTATTCAGATTGAAATTAATGCTATCTATAACGAGAACAGTGAAGCTATACAAATTAAAGATTTAAATGTTAGAAGAGGTCGTGTTATTGGGCGCATTAGTCTATGGTTGGAGAGTGTAGATATATCGGATGATATGGATGATAAACATATCCAATTATTTGAAGTTGAATCTCGACTTACCGAAATTGATAAACTTTTAGATAGGGATGAAATCGAAGAAAGAAAAATGTCAATTGTAAATCAAATATCAGCTTTGATGTCAAACTGGGCAAAAGAATTAAATTTGGAACATTGTGAATATCCTTATCGACTTGATCTAAACAAACTGACTGTAGTCGTTGATAGAAATCGTCCTGTTCCTCTTCAGCAATTAGGGAGTGGTTCAAATTGGTTAGGATGTCATCTAATTACTTTATTCGCTTTACATACTTATTTTATAAAAAACAATCGTCCTGTTCCTAGATTCTTGTTTCTTGATCAACCATCACAGGTGTATTTTCCTCCTGAAACTAATGATGAAAATGTGGATAGTCAGAAAGTAAGAGATATTTACAATTTTATTTTTTCTAGAGTTAATGAGTTGGCTCCAGAAATGCAAGTGATAATTGTTGACCATGCTGATATTAACGAAACTCAATTTCAAAAATCTGTAGTTGAAAAGTGGTGGGATGGAACTAAACTTGTTCCTATGGAATGGCAAGAGTAGTATGTAAATTAAAGATACGAATTTGAGTCGTTTTAAATAAAAGTGTGCAAAATGCACCCTTTTGCACACTTGAAAATTTAGGGTGCATTGTATCATTTGTTGAGTCTTTAGCCATATTTGCACCTAACGAATGATAGAATTGTTGGGTGCTTTTTTATTGGGTAAAAGCCGAAAAACAAGGCATTTTCAGCTGATGATAAAACGAAATCAGTCACCGTGAGGTGAAAACCACTTGCTGAGGCAATGGGGTTCTGTTACTAATGGGGCGGGAGGTCCATTGGATTTTATCCAAATAAATTGAAGGTTGTACACAAAAAATGTGTACTTTGGAGGTAATTCATGATGGGCATGAAAGAAGCATTCGATAACTATTTCAAAAAGCTGAAAACATTTTGCCAAAAAGAAAATGGTTGTATGCCTAAGACAGTTTATGTAGAAAAATGCGACCTTCATGGGATTTATATCCCTGAAAGTCTTGACAGCGAAGGATATGCCGAATGGCAGCCGATATTACAAAATCAATTCACTGATTTTGGTGAGGTAGAAAAAGAATTAGGATTTGAAATTCATGAACAAATGAAACAATTTTTCACAACATATTGGTTTATGCAAATGTACGGGAATTATCACGGGAACGAATGTTATTTTCATAAGATTGTTCCTAATGCTGACATAAAAACGATCATTCTCAAATCATATCATAGCGGAAATATTGATTATATGAAACCACATCATTGTTTTCATATTGGTGATGTGGATCATATCGACCATGAGGATTGTGGACTTTATGTGGATAATTCCTCTTGTCAAGTGGTAGGAATAGATTGGGATGGGGCTATTGATTGTGATTTTTCAAAACCACTTTCGGAATTTATGTTTCCTGTTTGTGATTCGTTAGAAGAATTGATTGCAAAAATAGAAGTAATCTGACTGTGCATCTGCCGCACCGTCCTTTTGCGGAGTTGCCTTAAGAACTTGTTCTCATCGGATTTGACCATGGATTTTCGCGCAACATTTTGACGAGGGCAAGGTGAAAAAGCGAAAGCAACCTGCCGTATGGTGCGCTTTTTCCACGCAGCAATCGACAAAATTTGCCGAAAAGACAGGTGCAATATCTGATGAAAACCAGTTCTAAAAATTTGACCTTGTTATCGGTCAAATGATACTTGAAAATACGCACACATCCTCTGTGAGAACAAGTCCTTAGAAGGGAGAGAATGCGTGCATGAAAACCATGATACCTGCCGTTTTGCAGTTTGATTTGACGGAGGATCCGCTGCCTGTTTTGCAAAAAATCAGGGTGGCGTGCTATATTCGTGTGAGTACGGATGATCCTTCACAGGAGGACAGCTACGAAGCACAGGAGAAATACTTCAGCAAGCTGCTGTTTTCACGTCCTGACTGGGACTCTGTGGGGGTGTATTCGGATTACGGAATATCCGGAACAGGCAAAGAAAACCGTACCGGACTGAACCGTCTGCTCCGGCACTGTGAACAGGGCAGAATCGACCGTGTGATTTGCAAATCCATCAGTCGATTATCTCGAAATACCGCCGATACTGTGGCAATCATCAGGCAGTTAAAATCACTGGGTATCACCTGCTATTTTGAAAAGGAAAGCCTTGATACGGGCGACATGAAAAGTGAATTCATTCTCACAACCCTTGCAGCGCTGGCACAGGAGGAAAGCAGGACAATCTCGGAAAACTTGCGATGGAGTTTTGACCGCCGTGCGCCGAAGGGCGATCTGCCAAATTATGCGTGTTATGGCTATCGGCTTACCGATGAAATAGAAGTGACAGATAACAACTACAGGCGGCGAAAAGTGGAGATCATTCCGGAAGAGGCAGAGGTCGTGAGGGAAATCTTCCGGCTCTATGTTAACGGACTTTCCATGACGGATATTGCGCGTGTTTTGAATCACCAGAAAATTCCTGCACCGTGGTCGGGCTGTGGGTGGACGATTGGCAGGATTCGATATATTTTGCGAAATGAACGCTACTGCGGCGATGTGCTGACGCGTAAACATTATACCGAGGATTATTTGACACACAAATCCAAACGAAACAACGGGGAAGTCCCACAGTTTTACATCCAGGGACATCACCCTGCGATCATTACGCAGGAGTTATTTCAGAAAGTGCAGTCACTTTTCAGAAACGCACATTACACTCGTGAACGAACAGAATATTCGTACACAGGGCGGCTGGTGTGCGCACATTGCGGCAAGAACTATCAGATATACCGTTCCAATGGAGGTGTGACTTGGCAGTGCAGTGGTATAAGACGCAACAACGGAATGCGCATTTGTGATGCGGAGAAAATCTCACAGGCGGCGCTGGATTTGATGTTTTTGGATGCGGTAGAAAGGCGGTTTTCCCATGCAAACGAACTGCTGGCACAGCTTGAAACCACACCGAATCTAGATTTTGTGGAGCGTGACAGGAGCATCCTGAGACGGCATCTTGCCATCATAGAAGACGAACTGGACGCTGCGCAAAAGACCCGTGAAGAGCTGCAAGGTCAGATCGAGATTCTGAAAATGCGGTATGACGTTTTCGGAGAGAAGTATGATGAAACGGAGATCATGGCGAGTGTTCAAGTGCAGGAGGGAAGAATCGCAAAGCTTAAAACGGAAAAAATGGAAATACAGGCGGAGCTTGATCAAAAAGAAAAGCACTGGGCTATGATCGAAAAGGACTATGATATCAGAGTTGAACTGATCCGTGTGATGAAAACAGAAGATAGTGGGCAAGTCTGGTTAAGCCTTCCTCACTATGTGAAAGCCCTTGCATTATCCATTACTGTCCACGATACAGAACATTTCACCGTCCACTGGTTTGATGAAACGAAAACAGAAATATGTAAAGAGAGATGAGATTATGAGTACAACGATTCTGACAGCATCTAATGTGACAATGATTCCTGCGAACAGGCAAAAGGAGGTGCAGAGAAAGATCCGTGCCGCCTGCTATGCCCGTGTGAGCAGTGAGCAGGACAGTCAGCAGCTTTCGTATGCCACGCAGAAAAACTATTTCATCGACTATATCAACAATCAGGAAAATATGGAGTTCGCCGGCTTTTACGGGGATGCAGCTATCAGCGGCACGAACAGAACGCAACGCATCCAATTTAACCAGATGATAGAAGACGCAAAGGCGCATAAATTTGATCTGATCCTGACAAAGAGTCTGTCCCGCTGGGCAAGAAATACCCTGGATGCCCTTGCCTGCATCAGAGAACTGAAAGCCCTTGATCCGCCTGTGAGAGTTATCTTCCAGAAAGAGAATATCGACACGGGAAACGCACAGGGAGAATTGGTACTGACCATTATGTCGGCACTGGCACAGGAGGAGAGCCGGAGCATATCGGAGAATATCCGCTGGAGCTTGCAGAAGAAATTTCAGAACGGCGAACCGATCATTGACCTGAATCGGACGATCGGATACGACCGGGGAGAAAACGGTGAATGGGTCATCAATCCGGAGCAAGCTGCGGTTGTCCGCATGATCTATGAAGCCTATGCGAATGGATATTCTTCTACGGCAATTGCCCATATGCTCAATGACAACGGATTCAAAACCGTCATGGGCTGCATCTGGCGGTCAGACGGTGTGCTGCGTGTTTTGCGAAATGAGATCTATGCCGGCCATTTGCTGATGCAAAAGACAGCGACTGTAGATTTCCTGACACATAAGCACGTCAAGCATCAGACGATACAGCCGCAGTATTTTATGGAGAATCATCACCCTGCGATCATTGAACCGGAGCTTCTGCGCCGTGTACAGGAAAGGCTGGAAAAAGCTGCAAAGAAGCGGGAGTATATGAAAACAAACGGCAGAGAGCCTTGCCCGTTCACCAATTTGACACTGCCTGACGGCAGCCCATTGAAGCGCATGTCCTACCGTGCGATGGCAACGGGTTATCAGAAGGCAGACGGAAGCTGCGGGTATGCCTTTCAGTATCCCGTGCTGAAAACAGTGAACCTTCATTTGATTCCGGGGACGGAGAGAACGTATCTTTGTAAACTCGCTGTCGAGCAGAGCTTCATGGAGATGATGTATAAAATTAAGAGGGAATACGAGAAATATGGAGAAGACTGCTTTTTCTGCCGTGAGGTTAAACTTGCGTTAGCCAACATTGCCAATGTAGACATTGAAAAGCAGAAGATCGCAGTGATTCAGAATGAGATCCATGCGACAGCTGAAACCTACAAAAGAGCGAATGCCGGTAAAACCCAAGCGGAGCTTGCCGGTCGGAAAACGACTGCTTATGAGGAATTAATACGTGACATTTCCGCAAAAATGAACCAGCTCGAAGCACAGAAGGCAGAGCTTGAACAGATCGTCAGCGGTTCCAGTGTTCGGGAAAACTACAGGGCATTTCTGGAGAAATTGAAAAAACTGCCGATTACAAATTCTCTGGGGAATCCTATTGTTGTGAATGGTCTGGATTGTCAAGGTACACTGCTGGTGAATCCGGACGGGAGCATCCATGAGCAGCGGGTTGCGGGCGTCAGGCATAAAACCTTCCGCATCACACCGGAGCGTGTGGATGCTGCGCCGGAATTGCTGGCTTTTGATACGGATTTGTACCGGACATGGATCAAGTCCGGCATGGTTCACGGCGATGAGATCGAGTACGAGACCACATTCGGTATTAAGCTGAGAATTACGGGAAATACAAGAACCTTGAAGCAATTCCTCGGATTCAAGCGGGTGAACAGAGACAAGACGGTAGACTATCTGACAGCGACTTATCAGGTCAACGGAAGCGGTCTGAGCAAGCAGTGTCACCTATGAACGGAATGAAGCATGACAAGACAGCCCATTCGTCTTCCATGACGCCCAACCGTTACAGTTATTTCATTTTTTCCTCTGTCAATCTTTGATACATCTTCATCAACTCCGCCACGCACTCACTCTCGGTAATATTTCTTGGAAAGCCATACGCCGCCATGACGGCGAAATCATTTTGCTGATGCGCCTTGCGGAGCTCGGGCGGCATGGTGGTCTCGTCGTAGAGGTCGGCAAGGGAACAGTCAGGATATTTCGCCCGTGCGTCGAGAATCGCCTGTGCGGTGGATTCGATTTTTTGTTTCTGTTCGGGGGTAGGATTGCACCATGGGAAAGTATTGTAAACAAGGTCTTTTGAATATGAATAATCATCTTTCAATCTGACTGCTACTTTTCTCATCCATGCATTATGGACATTAGATGTCAAAACACCAAATACATACAAACCCGCTTTTGGAACTAAGAAAACTCTATTATTTACTATTGTATTTCCATTTACATAACCAATGGGGATATATCTTCTTCTTGATGAAGAAACAATTGGAACAATAATGAAATCTACTCCTATAGGCTGCGTTTGCTGCGCAAAAAGTGTAGGTGTTTCAGCAAATTTGTGAATTTCTTTTGCTTTACTTGAAAGGCGGAAATTCTTAACTTTTTCAATTCGTTCCATTACTGCTGGCATTTTTCTTAATTCAGACGGAGTTGCGTCCTTAAGAAATAGAATCCAACGTTGTGTATTGTTAATATATTCCTTTGAACCTAAGAATCTATACATATAATTGCAAGCATTCGGCTCTTTTTTCAAAAATTCCACTTTCTCTTCGTCTGAAAAAGTATAGAATCCCCCATCTCTTGGAATGTTACCATATACCATGTGAGGGACATCAGCAAGAGGTGTAGTTCGGCTTGTTATTATAGCAGATGATTCTTCATCAAGATATGGGCTAATTTTTTCAACTCGCTTGGAACTATATGTGTTATCATTTGAAACACTGTACAAATACTTCGTTTTTCTATTATACATTGAAAAAGATATGATAACGCAAAAAACAGATGCTTTCTTTTTTGATTCACTTGTCCATTTGAATGTTTTAAATGCAAAATTTATAATTATTCCTAATTGATCGCACAATTTTTTCCAAAGAGTTTCGATGTGAACACCTTGTACAACAGTATTTGTTGATACAAATGCACATTCAATGGTAGTATTTTGGATGTACTGACTTGCCAGAAGATACCATGCAGAAACATAGTCCAATCTTCCTTGCTTTCCTTCAAAAATTCTTTTCATATCGTTTTTTTGATCTGGTATAACATTTTTGTGCCCCACAAACGGCGGATTGCCCATAATATAGGACAATTTCTCTTTCGGCACAACGCTCTCCCAGTCAAGTCGGAGCGCATTGCCCTCCACGATATTCGCATACGATTTCAGGGGCAGAAAATCCAGATTCACCTGCATCAGCTGTTCCGTCTCCTGCATCATCTGACTTTCTGCGATCCAGAGCGCAGTTTTCGCCACCGTCACCGCAAAATCGTTGATCTCAATGCCGTAAAATTGCCCGATGTTCACCTGAATTAAATCATCCATGCCGAGCATCATCTGCCCGTGCGTTTCTGCAAAAAGCGCATCATTTTCCAGCCGCCGCAGACAAATATACGTCTCCGTGAGGAAATTTCCGCTGCCTGCCGCCGGATCCAAAAATACGAGCGTTGATAATTTTTTGCGGAAATTTTGCAGTTTTTCACGCCTTGTCTTTTCAATTTTCAACGACTTGATCTCGTTCAATTCAGCTTTCAATTTGTCCAAAAACAGCGGATCAATGACCTTGTGGATATTCTCCAGCGAGGTGTAATGCATACCGCCGCTGCGGCGTGTTTCGGGATTCAGCGTGGATTCAAACACCGCCCCAAAAATCGTCGGAGAAATGCCCGACCAGTCGAAGTCCTCGCTTGCATTGTGCAGGAGCAGGCTGACAATTTCGTCCGTAAAGCGGGGAATTTCAATATGCTCGTCCGCAAACAGTCCGCCGTTGACATAGGGGAAAGCTGCAAGGTCATCGTCCATGTAAGGGTCTCTGTCTTCCGGTTTTGTATCAAGAACTTGGAACAGCTTTATAATTTCTTCCCGAATTTGTTTCGGCTGAAATTGTTTCAGATAATCATGGAACATCTGATGCCTGCCGAAAATGCCGGCGTCCTCCGCATACAGACAGAACACCAGACGCACGCAGAGTTTATTCAGCGATTTCAGCGTTTCGGGGTCATCGGGATTCCTGTATTGTTTCAGAATCGCATCGTACAGCTTGCCGACTAAATCGCCGGCTTTCAGGGAAATTTCCATTTCCTTTTTCAAATTCTCATTGCCTGTGTCCACCAGAAATTGCAAGCGGTAAAACTCTTTCGGCAGATCTTTCAGAAAAATCTGCTCCGGCTCACCGTTGGGCTTTTCCATGTCATACACCAGAAATTCCGCAAAATTGCAGGTGATGATCCAACGAGGACGCTTGGAATAGGGCAGCTCCGCCGCATAGCGTTTCGCCTGCTGAAACGGCGACAGCAGAGAGCCGTCCGACTGCCGGATGCCCTTGCGCAGGTTCTTGCCAAGCCCTTTTTGCTCGATCATGACGTGCGTTTTCTCAATGTAGCCGTCAATGAAAGATGTGTGATCGAGCTTCACCTGATCTTCAAAACTGATGTATTGCTCAGGATGCTCCACGCCGTAAACATCCCGAAGCAAGGACAGCCAGAATGCCTGTGATTCGCCCTTTTCATAGCCTTTATCTTTCCAGAACGCAGCGAACGCCTTTGCTGCGGCTTTTTGCTCTTTTTCGGTCAATATCTTCACACTCCCTATAATTTGGTACAATTACGCAATTGATATTATAGCACAAATCCATATGATTTTCAAGATGCTTTTGCCTTTGCGTTGTCAATTGAAATTTCAATTTCTTTTTTAGATGCATATGTGGTATTGCAAAAAATAAAACCTGTTTTCTCAGATTTTTGACACGTTCTGAGAAAACAGGTTCTTCAGGTTCTGATGTATGATAGGATGGCTACACCAATATTACGCAGCCCAACAAGAGCCTTCCAGATTTTGCAATGACGGTATTAGCTCCGACCAGGGGATGTCCTTGCCAAGGCTGACATAGGAGCTCATCATCAAAATATGATAGGCATCTGTTTGTGTCATTTTTCCAGGATCTGCATCCAGGGATTCTCCATCCACATCGGACAGGAAAAAGTCCAGAAGTTCAAGACCATCGTCATCCGCATCTGTCAAACGATAATCATAATCGCCCAAAGACATGTGAGAGCAATACATCAATGTTTGAAATGCGTCAGTCTGTTCTACTTTGCCATTCAGGTTTGTATCGCCTTTGACGCCGATGTAAACATTGCAATTTCCATAACAGTTTTCCAACAGCTGACCATTGTAGGTGACATCCAGACAAAGATTTGCGACATATGTCTCCCCATATGCATCATAGATTTCCCGTGGCGTTTCATGGCCGAGCCAAGACAATGTAAGCTGATCGGTCACATCTTCGCCATTTAGATATACATAGTCGAAATACTCTCTTGGATCCAAGGGGCGTTCATCAACTGAACAATAATAGCGGGTGATAAATTGCGCAGCATCTTTCATCTGCCAGGTGATATCCATTTCTTCCGTCTGGGATATGCCTTGAATTTGCAGCATATAGACCGTGCCGGTACTGTCGGAAGCAACGATCAATGCATCGCCTTCGCCAAGCACCTTGCAGACGCCGTCAGAACCCACAGTCACCACATCCGGCTGTGTTGAAGTCCACGACACAGCGGTCACTCCTTCGGGCAGTTTCAATTGAATTGCCTTGCCGATTGTCACAACTTCCGTCAAGGTTTCTCCGGAAACAAGTTCTACAGAATCCAGTTCCTCGCCGGGCTGCTCATTTGCTGTTGTTTGGGTAGTGGTTTCAGTGGATGTTGTTTCTTCAGAAATGGTACTATCTTCGGTGGAATCCGTTTCTTTTGTTGTAGGCATATCTTCTGTCGGTATTGATTCCACTGTTGTGGATTCTGCCGTGGAAACTGTTGTTGTCTTCGCTGTTTCAGGCGTATTCTCTGTGGTAACATCCTCTGCTGAAATTGCAGTGGTTTCCGTGGTAGTTGTAGTCGTTGCTTTTTCTGTGGATTCAGTCGTTACATCACTGCCGGAAACCATCTCATTCCAGCAAGGGTTCTCATTGAACACGTACTGACTTTCCGGCTGATTCAGTGCAAGAATATTAAAGTGAGAATCATCGTAGGAATCAAATGTGACATTCTGCACCGTATCGCCGGAGAGCAATACCTGATGTGTGCCGCTGGCGGGGAATGCAAAGGTTGTACCAGCAGCCATCTGGTGAAAATCGCCCTTGATTTCCAGCAAACCAGCAGTGAGATATTTCTGGTGATTCTCTGTTGTGTTGGTGATGAAATCACCGCCTACGCTGACAGAATCGCCGGTGTTGGTCATACTGAGAATGCCGCTGGAAGTACCGTAAACGGCAGAATCCTCATTGGTGACGATGAGATAGTTTTTCGTAACAGTCAGTTTGCCAGTGGTGGGCTGAATGGTGCCGCTGTGCTGGTAGAGGCTGCCGTCAACTGTCATATCATAGCCGTTCAGGTCAATGGTGTTGCCAACTGTGATCAGATCGCCGGTAATGCTAAGCGGGCAGCGGAGCTTCACACTGTTCAGGATGCCGCCGCTGCTGATAACCTGCACACCTGCACCGTCACAAGTCAGCTGACCGATGTCGATTTGGTTTTTGAGGATGAGCTTGCGGGTGTCGGCGTTCTGGACGACAAGGTTGCTAAAATGATAATCTGTTGCACCAGTGTAATAATAGTCAATCTTGATGGTCTGGTCTTTTTCTCCGGTCAGAATAAATTGGAATGTACCGGAGGATTTCATGCAATAATTGCCCACATCTGTATAATCGCCTGCTAATTCAATACTGCCGGCGGTCAGGCTGTTGGAACGGTCATAATCTGCATCCATATCTCCGGCGATGGTCAACAGGCTGTCATCTTTGTCCATGATGATGCTGCCGTTGAATGCGGCGTTGCCCGCTACAGCAACAGTACCGCTGCTAATATGGAGGTCACCTTGATTCTGCTGATAGTCACCCTCGATATTTAGCTTGCCGCCGGCAACCTTTACATATGCTTCATCATTCCCGCTTTCATTTTCTGTAAAATCACCCTTTACCGTCATGGCTGCATCGCCGATATCTAATATATCAGGATACCGCCAATCTTGTAGTTTACAAGAACCGTTGACGTTAATTGTCTTTCCCTTGAAGGTATTGTTGCCATAAAAATTCACATCACCCTCGATGTTGAGATCCGAACAGGTCAGCTTGCCGAAGGAAACAGAACCCACATTGCCTGGAATATCGTTGGTAATCAGATTCAGAGATTCTTCACCGCAGTCGATGGTATTCGCACGAAAGTAACCGTCAAGAGTAAATTTTCGACTGCCGGAATTTTCAATTTTCAGATAATTGAGGTGTGAACCTGTACCTGGCATATACAAGTTTTGGTCTTCTTTTCCTGTCAATACGATCTGGTGATTTTCCGTCGCGTAAATACTCTCTGTTGCGTAAATATCACCGCCTACATACAGAATTCCATTTGTCAAGCCACCCTCGTGTTGTGCACAATCTTTCACAAGAAGGTCACCGGTTACGGTGACAACGTCCGCTTTGTTGTTCATGACTAAACCATCGCTATAGCTATTGTAACCACCAATTGTAAAGTCACCATTGACAGTTAGATTTCCGCCGTCTACCGTGATGTTGTCTGGCTTATTCGTCATGCTGAGATTTCCATTGTTTACCCATGTACTGCCGTTCATGTCGACTGTACCAGTCATCGAAACATTGCCGTTAATTGTTATGTTTTCTCCCGTATAGTTTAAATATTCCAGTTGGCAATCGCTGTCAATGGTCAGATTTTTCGCCGCACAAGAACCAATTTTTATGTAAGCTGTATCGCTGGAAACGGTATTGCTGCCAATCAATGACAAGTTATCACCGTCACAAGTAATTGCCTTTTGGACAACAAAGCGACTTTCTAATAAAAGTTTTTTACTGTCACTGTTTTGAATTTCCACAACATTGAATTCGTTGATGTGATCGCCGCCTTTACAATAGATGATCTGATCTTTTGTACCGGAGAAAATGGTTTTGTGCAAGTCTGAGGCATTGAACTGATAATATGAGTAAAAATCGCCTTTAAATTCACAAGTTCCCGCAATGGCATTTAATTCACCTCTGCCGCCGTCACGTCCCGTACTATATGTTCCTTCGACAATAAAAGTATCTTCCTTATAATCCATGGCTAATTCTGGAAAACTCCAGCCCTCTGCTGTATAATCCCCACTAACCGTCATTGTGCCTTTATTAAAGTTCACCGTGCCATTGTTATGAGTCACATCGCCCTTAACCGTCAGTTTATACCCGTTCAAATCCAGATTCGCATTGATGATCAGTCCATACGGGTATGTCGTATCCTCCGTCAGAGTGGTGGATTCGTTGATTTCCGCCGGCGGCGTCAGCTCGACAAACGCTTGTGTATAGCTGCTGTAGCTGCTTGTCCACTTGGAAGACTTGGAGCCGCTTGCTTTCTTGATATTACCCGATGCACCGCTGTAAACCACACGGCTGTTCTTGCTGACAGTACCGCCGTCTGCCGTTTTTGACCCGATATAGGATGTACTGCTGTCCGTCTGACCATAGGTGCATGCGTTGACTCGTATATCGTTGTCATAGTGATGATGCAGGTAGAACGGGGAATTGCTGGCATCTATCAGCGTCCACGTTTTACTATATTTTGGCAAGGCAAATTTTAGTCCAAACTCAGCGTATACATACGCCGAGACGTCCACACAGGTAAAGCCGTCGCTGTGACGCACGGCGACCGCTTTGCCCTTTTCTCCAAAGGAAAAGTATACCTCACCCAATGTTTTGTTAACTGCGGTCACCTTTAATGCCAGCTTGACGCCGATTTTTTCTTCTACGCTTGCCTCAATGGTAAAGCCCTTGGATTTGAAGCTTTTCTCAAACCGCCAGCCATTTTTCTTGGTGTACTCTACCGAGCCGTTTGCGCCGCAGGAATATGTAATCGACACCTCGCCCTTGACGGAAATGGAAATAGAAACCGTCACCGCAATGCTTGCCACGCCTGCCGTATACACGGGGATCTTCAGAATCTGAATTTCGCCGGAAGCAGCACTCATCTCTGTGACAAACTTTGCCGTCAGGCTTGCCTCCGCATCAACGCCGACCTTCAGCTTTTTCACCGTCAATCCCGACATATCCAGCTTATACGGCACTGTTAGACTGTCCAGACCGCCGGAAACCGTTACCTTTCCTCCGCCGACATCAAACGTCTTGGATTTCAGCTGTAAGCTTTTGGTAGAGATATCTTTATTGCCGCCAATGCCCCAACCATATATCGGAATGTCATACGGTCCGGTTGCCAGCGACTGTCTCGAAACAGCTTCTTCCTCGTCCACAATCTCCAGCTCGAAATCATCTGACAGCACTTCAATGTTATCATAATCAATATAACCGTAGCCGGCTGCGCTCACTTCCTCGACTGCATCCTCTTCTGGCATCTCCACTTCCAGATTCATGATGCCGGTTTCTTCGTCCGTGAAGCAAGATGTGACCTTTCGAACAAGCGTATTTCCCTCGACCGGGAAAGAAATGGTATCACCCTCGCTTACTGTTGCACTGCTTCCGGTAATTGTCACAGTGCTGCCGCTCATCGTGACTTCAGCAGTATCTTCAATTGCAATGACAGAAGCATCCGTTACGATTCCCATTTCATCATCGTTCATTTCCGTCTCATCGAATATCTGCTGCATATCTGCCAACGCAGCATCTACTTCGCTTTGCACGACATATGCATCCGGTCGGAATTCGCCGTTAACCAGCGTCAGCCAGCCGCGGTCTACAGCAACCTGTGCATCGCCTGCATAGTACACATCCGCCGCATCCGTAAACGTCGGCTCTACATCATCTGCAAAGCCAAGACAGTAGTTCATGGTATGCGCCATAAATTCTCTCGACACGTAATCGTCCGGCACAAACGTTTCACTGTCGATATCAAATACACCGAAGTTTGCCGCCAGATTAATATCTGTTTCATACTGGTTTCCGGCAATGTCCGTAAAGTATTCTTCCATCGTGCTTTCGTCATCAACACCCATCTCGAATGCATCCACCAGGGTGTGAATCCATTCAGCACGCGTCATGTAGTCGGCATCCGCCGTGTAGATGTTTTCATCCGAAGTGTCTGTAACCTCTGCGGACGCATTGCGCCTCGCCTCGATCACCGCTGTCTGACAGCTTTCTGCCAGAACAGCCATTCCGCTGTACGGAAGCATCGTGAAGCTAATTGCACCGGCACAAAAACCGGATATCAGCTTGTTCCATCGCTTGTTTTTCATGTTCTCTTAATTCCTCCTATTTTTTGGAAATATGGGCATGCCGAACCCTTTCCCATCTCGTGGTAATCACACCACTATTACTATTTTAAGAGATTTTATCGGAATATACAAGATATTATCTGAAAAATTTACAAAATATCTCAAAAAAAAATTTTTCAAAAAAAAAAAAAAAAACATATTATATTCACAATTCGCTTGCGTTGGGTAAGATCATCCCATATCGTCAGATCGTGGAGCGTATGGTTGGGACAATTTTCGATTTTAGGCAAACCCGGCAGGCGCTCTTTGTGCGGGTTTGCCTTTATAAGCCAAATCTCGCTCGACTGTGCTTTATTGCTAAAGAACTTCTTCTGATTTTGTTCAACCTGCCTATTTTTTATAAAAGCTGTGGATTTTTCCTGAATTCCTTTGCATTTATTTCGATATTATGTTATAATAAATACAACTGTTTGAAAGACATGAAAGGAAGTACCTGATATGAAGCTTCACAAAAAAATGGCAGCCTTGACAGCCGCTGGCGTGCTTTCTGTTAGCTGCCTGGCTATGGGAATCCCTGCCGCAGTACATGGCGGACTTTCTGCTGTTGCTGTAGATGACAATAACGATGACTGGCTGCATGCTGAGGGCAGCCGTCTGTACGATTCTCAGGGCAACGAGGTCTGGCTCACTGGCGCCAACTGGTTTGGTTTTAACTGTACCGAAAACTGCGCGCATGGTCTGTATGCTTCTGATGTAGACGATTTTTTAGAAAACGTTTCCAATCACGGCATCAACCTGATTCGCATGCCCATCTCCACAGAACTGCTGGTCAGCTGGATGGAGGGCGAACCGCTGGAAGTCAGCAGTGTCAATGCCGGCAACGATCCACCCTATTTTGTGGTCAATCCGGACTTTGTTCTGTCAGACGGAAAGACCCTGAAAAACAGTATGGAAATTTTTGACGTCATCATGCAAAAGATGAAGAAATACGGTTTGAAAGTCATGGTAGATGTACACAGCCCTGCTTCTCACAACTCCGGGCATAACTACAACCTGTGGTTTTATCAGACTGGTGCGGAAGATGCAGACAACATGGCTACAGGTTATTTTACCGGTGAAAAGATTACTTGGGACAATTGGAAGGATTCCATCACCTGGCTGGCAGAAAAATATCATAACGATGATACCATTATCGGTTATGACCTGAAAAACGAACCCCACGGCAAGCGGGGCTATAACGGTACGGTTTGTCCTTCTGACATCGCCAAATGGGACGATTCTACCGATCTGAACAACTGGGCGTACTCCGCCACAGAATGTGCCAATTCCGTACTGGATGTCAACCCTAATGCGCTGATTTTCATTGAGGGTGTAGAACAGTATCCGAAAACCGAAAAGGGCTATACCTATGATACAGCCGATATCTGGCAGGCATCTGCTGAGGTTTCTCCCTGGTACGGCGCATGGTGGGGCGGCAATCTCCGCGGCGTCAAGGACTATCCCATCACACCTTCATCCGGCACAAGCCAGATCGTTTATTCTCCCCACGATTACGGTCCGTCTGTTTATGCGCAAACCTGGTTTGAAAAGGATTTCACTACCCAGACACTTCTGGACGATTACTGGTATGATACCTGGGCGTATATCAATGATCAGGACATTGCACCGCTGCTTATTGGTGAATGGGGCGGCCATATGGACGGCGCAAGTAACGAAAAATGGATGACCCTGCTTCGGGATTATATGATCAACAATCATATCAACCACACCTTCTGGGGACTGAATCCCAACTCCGGCGATACCGGCGGTCTGTTGGGCTATGATTTTGCCACTTGGGACGATGAGAAATACGGTCTGTTTGAAGAATCTCTCTGGCAGACACTGGATTCCGGCAAATACATCAGCCTGGATCATCAGCGTGCTCTGGGAACCGATGGCTCCAGTATTTCCCTGACGGAATTCTATGCATCCTATGCAGATACCGAGGGAAGCAACTTGGACGGCGGCACCATCGGGGGAAATAAGGGCGAGACAAAGCCGGTTCAGACAGGGGAGACGCCGCAGACAACCACGACCACTGCCGGGACGCCGGAAGGCACGATAGGTGACGTGAATAACGACGGCAAAGTCACTGCTGCGGATGTCCGCTATCTCCAGGATTATTTGCTGAACCAGAGCAAACATGCCATCACACTGGATACCAGTGATCTGAACGGCGATGGTGTTCTGAACGGTTTTGATTTGGCGCTGCTCCGGCAGAAGCTGGCAAATTAGCCAAAAATATAGGCTCTGATTGGCAGAAAGGCTTTCTTGTTTTGTGCAGGAAAGCTTTTTTGCCGCTTGTTTCGGGGTAATATTTGTGAAATTTCCCTATTTTTGTTTTTTTTCATTTTTTTTGAAAATACCTTTGTAATTTTCGACAAAATGTGATATAATAATATGTGAGTAAATAATAAAGGCAACACCGCACAAAGATTGTGCGGCAGATGTGCAATCCGATTTTTCGTCAGATTGGTTAGAAACGATGCAGGAATACAGTCGTATTTCCAAGAGTTTCTGTGCAAGATGACGGAAAATAGGCAAGCAGATGACGTACAAAGCCGTCAGGCAGTCTTTGTGCGGTGTTGCCTAAAGATTCTCACCTGAAAGGAAACCATCAGAACTATGCGTATTCGCTGCAAGCCATGGGCACGCCCCGAGCTGGAAGCATGCCCTTTCTATATTTCTGACCCGAAAAGCTGCCGGGGACACTGGGCGGAACAATTTCCCCAAAAGCAACCCCTGCGGCTGGAGCTTGGCTGCGGAAAGGGCGGCTTTATTGCACAGGAAGCCCCTGCCAATCTGGCATATAACTACATCGCTATTGACATCAAAAATGAAATGCTGGTGCTGGCAAAGCGAAAGCTGGAAGCTGCTTATGAACAGGCAGAACTTTCCATGGAGAATATCCGCATCTGCATTGACAATATCATGTATCTTTCCGCCTGCTTTGCAGAAAACGACCGCATTGACCGCATCTATATCAACTTCTGCAATCCGTGGCCCAGGGGAAAACACAAAAAACGCCGGCTGACCCACCCGCGTCAATTGGTGCAGTACCGTCAAATTCTGGATGGGGAGATCTGGTTTAAGACAGATGACAGCGAATTGTTTGAGGAATCTCTTGTCTATTTTCAGGAGGCAGGATTCAGGATCACCGCCATGACACGGAATCTTCACGCTGAGCCGTCTCTTTGCTACTTTGAAACCGAACATGAGCAGATGTTTGTTGAAATGGGAAAATCCATTCATTTTTTGATTGCTGAGCCGGATCTATCTGTACCGAAATCGGCTTTAGAGGAACTGCTGCACGACAGCGCCCAATATATTGAAAGGAATGCCGAGCATGAAAGAACAACTGAAAAACAATAAGTTTGTCAATAAATATTTTTCTGAGCTGGTAGACCGCTCTGTCATCACCCCCATGGAAGTGATCGCTGACGGTACACAGGCGAATGAAAATCCTGCGGCAAGCTACCGGGGATTTGGCTGTGTGACCGGCAATAATTCCTCCCGTCTGCTTTTGGACTATAAGGTGGAGCATCCCCAGGCATATGAGGAGATTATGCGTCTGCTGTTCCAACAGGATTACGGTGCGGGACTTTCTCACATCAAGATTGAGTTGGGTGCAGATGTGAACTCCTCCTCGGGAACAGAGCCGTGTACCAAGCGTTCTGCCAATGAACCGGCTGATGTGACCCGGGGTGCAGGGTTTCAGTTTGCCGCAGATGCTAAGGCAATCAACCCGGATATTACCATTGACCTGCTTCGTTGGGGCGAGCCGAAATGGGTGACAAAAGCATTTGAGATCAGCCAGGAGCATGGCCTGAATGCACGGTATCACTGGTACAAGGAAACTCTGGATGCCGCTTATGCCGTGTATGGCTTGAAATTTGACTATATCAGTGCCGATCAAAATGAAACCGATACGCCGGATGAAGCGTGGATTTTGTATCTTCGCTATCGTCTGGATCACGAGACAAACGCACCTTATGATTTCCGGAAAATCAAGTTGATTGCTTCCGATGAAGTGGGTACACGGAATATTGCCGAGCAGATGGTGGAAAACAGCGCCCTGCGCAATGCGGTGGATGCTATTGGTTTGCATTATACCACCTATGGTGATTCCTACACCAATCTGCTAAATGAAGCATATGGCAAGGAGATCTGGTACAGCGAAGGTATTGCTCCCTGCAATGTGCCTGAACTGACAGTACAGGCAGATGAATCCGGACTTACTGGACGGAACGGCGCAATTGACGTGGCAAACCGGATCATCAACAGTTACTATAACGGTAAAATGGTGATGTACGAGTTCCAGCCGGCTGTTGCTTCCTATTATGACGGCGCTTGCTATACCCCTAAGCAACTGATCCGGGCATGGGAACCTTGGTCGGGTAACTTTGTACTGGATATCGGCTTTTGGCTTGCGATGCATTTCAGCCGTTTTTCCCATAAGGGCTGGATGTTTGTCAATGGTGCGTGTTACGGCGACGGTGATGAGGATCATGCCATCACCAATACTACGCATAATTTTATGACATTGACCTCTCCCGACCGGACGCAGATGTCTATGTTTTTTACCAACGACAGCCATGATCTCCGGGTATATCATGTACATATCAAGGATATGGGATTTAGCCCCACTTCTTTGTCTACGGTCATTACCAAAGGACCTATCGGCAGCCGTCAGGCATATGATGCAAACTGGTTTCAGAAGGGCAAGAACATCAAGCCGAGTCGTAAGGAAAAAGACGTGTTTGTCATCAAAGTTCAGCCCCACTCCATTCTGACTGTGACAACCATGGATACCAGCTGGGTCAATGGTGTGAATACATTTCCGGCAGTGCAGCCTCCGATTTCTTCTCGCCTGGAACTGCCCTATCACGACGATCTGCAATATACCAAAGATGAGATCAAGGTGCGTGGCTGTGCGCCTCGCTATATGACCGATCAGGGTGGTGCATTTGAACTGGTAGAAGCCGAAGATGGCTATGCCATCTGCCAGAAGATCACACCCCAGATCATCCCCACCAATTGGCGATTCCGATCCACACCCCAACCGCTGACCTGCTTCGGCGATGACAGATGGCGCAGCTACAGCATGGAGGCAGAGATCAAGCTTTGCAGCACCGATCCCACCAATTATGCCGGTATTGGTGTGCGATATAATTCGGCTGTCACTTGTGAATTTACCTCTATGTGCGGCTATAGCGGTCTGCTCTATGGAGATGGCAGCTGGAAGCTGATGGATATGGAAAATGTGGCAGTAGAAGGTATCCTGTCCGGCATCTGTGTCACGGAATGGAACACCTTGAAACTGATGGTGCTTGGCAGTTCTATCTTTTTCTTTGTTAACGGTAATTTCCTCACACGCTATGCCCCCCAGTCCATAGTGAACAGCGGCAGAGTCAGCCTGTCCAGCGACTACGCATGGAACATGTTTCGGAACATTCGGATCGATCCTGTGCCAGTGCAGCCTTTGTATGTCCGCCGTGTGGACTGCTTTGGGGACGGTATTCTCTATAATGAGAACTGGGAGATCCACGCCATGGAGAGTTACCAGTTCTACAACCGCACTTCTATGGAAGCCAAAGACGGCGCAGAATTCTCTTGTCAGTTTGAGGGAACAGGCATTGCTGTCATCGGTACTGCCGAAAATGCAATCTTTACCGTTCAGGTGGATGGAAATACGGTTTATGAAAATCTCCGCACGCCTTCCAGCACATATCGTCAGGCATGCTTCACCATCGATCAACTTCCAGACGGCGCACATAACATGCGCGTCTTTGTGATCAGCGGTTCTTTCAAACTGGATGTGCTGGAAATTCCGGAGAGCTACACTCGAATGACGGATACTTTGAGCATTCCAAATGCAATCCGGAATGCGGCAATTGCCTCCCGCAGACAAGGTGCTGCTGTACCGGCTGCTGCAAAGAGCATGGATGCAGCGGAAATGCTCTGGCACATGGAACATCCTTTTACCGAAGCACCTGAGCCGGGGAACGAACCGGAGAGGGGGGATGTTTCCACAGAATCAGCAGAGCCGGAGCATGCAGCGGCTGAAGCATTGACAAAAAGTACGGAAGCTGCTCCGGAAGCCTCTCAGGAAACAGAGCCAGTCAAGAGCATTTCGGTAGAGCTTTCTGTCAGCGAAGAAATTGCAGAAGCTGTACAGAAACTGAAAAAGCTGGAACATACGGAAACAGAACCTGTAACCAAAATGTCCGATTTCGTTGCGTCTGAACTTCGTGAAGATATGGCAGAATATGAGGGGATAGACGATGAAAGCAACATGGCAGTGCTTCTGAATCAGATTCGTTCTGAAGAAACCAGCGGTGATAACGATGTGCAGATGGAATTGTCGGGAGATGACTTCACACAGCTGTTGAATTCTGCTGGATCAGAGGATTCTGACGCTTCGGAAGTTCCCCAAGAGGGCTAATCTTATCCATACGAAAACCGTGAAATCAGCGGAGCAATCTGCTGATTTCACGGTTTTTTGCGGCTGTGTAAAGTTTTTTAAGATATTTCATGAGATATGCTGCGAAACGTGCGAAAAAAGGCCTCTCAGGGGGTATAAGTGAAGGGCAATTGCACTTCTACCATATGATAAAGGAGGAATTTCCATGAAATACTGGAAAAATTGGTTCAAAGCAGCAGCCATTCGGGCTGTTCGGACCATCGCACAAACCGCTCTTGCCGCCATCGGTGTTGCGGCAGCATTTACAGAAACAGACTGGTCGGCTGTTGCCGGAACAGCTTTGTTGGCTGGTCTGTTATCCATTCTCACAAGCTTCTCTGGTCTGCCGGAGGTTATCGAATTGGAATCTGAGGAGGAATCACGATGAAAATTTGTCTCGATGCCGGTCATTACGGTAAGTACAATCGCAGTCCGGTGAATCCAGCATATTATGAATCCGATATGGCTTGGAAGCTCCAGGGCTATCTGAAATCTGCCTTGGAATCCTATGGTTTCACTGTCATTGTCACCCGCACTTCACAGGACAAGGATCTTGCTCTGGAAGCCCGGGGGAAAATGTCAAAGGGCTGTGTGCTGTTTCTCAGTCTCCACAGCAATGCCTGTGAGGACGCGGCGGTAAATTATCCTCTGGCGTGCTGCTGTGTTTCCGGAAAAGCAGATGTCTTGGGACAAAAGTTGGCTGAAACCGTGCAGACTGTGATGAACATTAGACAGAACGGGAAAATTTGGAAACGGCAGGGAACTTCCGGAGATTATTACGGTGTACTTCGGGGTGCAACAAGTGTGGATACGCCGGGTATTCTGCTGGAACATAGCTTTCACACCAATGCCGCAGCAGCCAATTGGCTGCTTCAGGATGCCAACCTAAAAAAAATGGCACAGGCAGAAGCAGACACGATTGCAGCGTATTACCATGTAAAGGAAAACGCTTCTACCGGACCGGCTGCATCAGAAAACAAAACCGCACCCAAAGGCAGTTATCTGGTAAAGATCACCTGCGATGCCCTGAATATTCGCAAAGGACCTGGGACAGGGTATGCCGTGGTTGGATGCATCCGTGATAGAGGTGTGTATACAATTATAGAAGAAAAAGACGGATGGGGCAGATTGAAATCCGGTGCAGGCTGGATCTGTCTGAATTATACCGCCAAATGACAGGTTAAAAGCCATCGGGTGATTTTCGAGTGAAAAATCGCATCTGCCGCAAAAATTTGCAGTGGATGCGATCATTGTTAGAACAAGTTCTTATTCTTCATATGCGATAAAAGCCGTGCTGTAAGCTGTGGCAAATTTTCGTCCGCTATGGGATGATCCGTGGCGGCAGTCTGTTAGGTATTTCCGGCAGAGCAGCTGCTCATCCGGATGATAGACCCTGGGATTGCGGTTCAGGCTGCGCAGCTTGATGGCAGCAGCTTCCCAGGAAAGCCCGAATTGTTCCCGGATCAGTGCCAGGTCGGTTTTCCAGCTTCCTCGGATCAGCGCCAGAACAATGGCATCATGAGCAATGACCTGGGAAGCAAAACAATTCGCCTCTGCCTCACTTTTTTGGTCATCGTCACTATGATGGAGGAAAATATGCCCCAGTTCATGTGCCAGAGAAAACCGCAGCCGCTGGGGACAGAGAGTATCATAGCTTTGGGTGTACAGGACAATGCGGCAGTTTTTCCGGCGGATCATATAGCCATCAGAAAGCAAACCATCTCCAGTGAGAATGTGCTCTTCCACGCCTGTGGCTTTGGAAAATTCCGAGAAGGAAGCAATGAAAACGTGATGTGGAAGCTCCAGCTCACGCACGTCGATCACCGGGGACAGGTGCTTCTGAAACAACAGAAACCTTGCAGCCAGCCAGCGGATATACAGCAGGCGATCCGGTTCAATCATGCTTTTTCTGCGCCTCCAGAAACGTATCTACTGTACCGCGCAGCACAGCAATCAGCTTTTCTCGTTCCGCTTCCGGCAGTTCCTTCGTTTTTCTCGCAAGGATCGCCAGTTCTTCGTCCACCGGGTCTGTTTCACTCTGTTTGCCGGTCAGCAGATAATCCATACTGACATTAAAATATTCGCTGATTTTCTGTAATTTTTTCACCGAGGGCTTCTGCTTTCCCGCCTTCCATTGCGAGAATAATCCCTTGGAAAATTCCAGATCTCGCATCATCTTTGAAGCAGAGATATTTCGCTCTGCCAATAATTCGATAATACGCTCTATTGTTGTCATTGGCGTAACCCTCCACAAGCTTTGTACAACTTGCCCAATTGATGGGATTCAATTTGAACCATAATTACAAAATCTTAGAAAACTAATAAATTTATCTTGACAATCTTAGAAATCTAAGATATAATAAAAACATGCAAAGAAATTTTTGTCAGATTCGTGAATGGAAATGAGCAATCTAATAAGATTATATCAGATTTCTCATCATTTGTCAATGGTCTGACAATACCGAAGATGAGAAAGGAGCATGATTATGCGAAAAGAAATTCGGGTATCGGATGAAACATTGATGACTATGGGGGAACGCATCACTTATGAAGAGTGGATCCGGCAACTGGATCATTCCACAGACGAACGACACCGGGCAATGCTCTGCCTGGTAAATGACAGCGTAGAACGGGATCTCACACCGAAACAGCGGCTGATCTATCGCTGCATGATCGAGGAAAAAATCAGTGCAGCGGAGCTGGCAAAGCGGTTCGGGGTCAATATTTCCACCATATACCGCACCAGAGACCGGGCATTGGAAAAGATTCGGAAGCGGCTTGCAGTGGTGAATCTGCTGTCCTATTTGTTCTGAGAAACGGCACGATCTATCGTCTGCTTCTTGCGGTATTTTTTACGGCAAAGGCGTTTTCCTTCGCTGTCAGGCTGATCTCATCTCCTGTCTTGATTTCACCTCGCAGCAGCTTGTCAGCCAGAGGATTTTCCACCGTCTGGGTGAGATAGCGCTGCATAGGACGTGCGCCATATAGAGTGGTTTTCGGTGCGTTTGCCAGAAGTTCCACGGCTTCACGGGTGAAATCCATAGTAATCTCCATGTTTTTCAGTCGTTGCTGCAAATCGGCAAGCATACACTCTGCGATTTGCCACAGACTTTTCTTTTCCAAACGATGAAACCACAACACGCCGTCCAGCCGACCTAAAAATTCCGGGGAAAAATACTGCCGCAGGGCATTTTGCGCTGCATCATGATTGTGCTCGTCCTGTACGGGTGCAAAGCCCAGATGTTCGCCGGTGCGGATGGCCTCGCCGCCGATATTGGAAGTAAGGATCAACAGGGCATGACGGAAGCTGACCTTTCTGCCGCAGGAATCCGTCAATACGCCGTCCTCCATGATTTGTAACAGAATGTGACAGACATCGGGATGCGCCTTTTCAATTTCATCTAATAATACAACGCAGTAGGGACGCCGCCGTACCTGTTCACAAAGCATGCCGCCTTCTTCGCAGCCCACATAGCCGGGAGGCGCACCGATCAGCTTGGAAACCGTATGCTTTTCCATCATCTCTGACATGTCAATGCGAATCAGACTGTCCTTGTCATCAAAAAGGTGCTCTGCTAATGCTGTGGCTGTGGCTGTTTTACCAACACCTGTGGGACCTGCAAACAAAAAAGAACCAATGGGTCGATGGCTGTCCTGTAAGCCAGAACAGGAACGAAACAGCGCTGCCGATAACTGGTCAATGGCTGCATCGTGACCGGCGATTTGCCGTTTGAGCATATGGGGAAGGGTCAACAGCTTTTGCCGTTGAGCTTCGGTGATGCGATCTGTAGGGATACCGGTACGGGCAGATACCACGACTGCAATGTCTTCTACCGTTACTTGCGGAATGTCAGCAGCGGAACTGTTTTTTTCGCAGCGGATTCGGGAACGGGAGCAAGCTTCATCCAGCAGGTCAATGGCTTTGTCCGGGAGAAACCTGTCGTGGAGATAGCGAACTGCATATTGGATTGCTGTGTGCAGTACATGATCCGAGATTTCCACTTGGTGGAATCTGGCATAAGTTTCCCGCAGTCCTTGGAGCATGGCATAGCACTGGGATTCGTCCGGTTCATTTACCTGTACCGACTGAAACCGCCGTTCCAGGGCGCTGTCTTTTCGGATGGTGGTGCGAAATTCCTCAGGTGTGGTCGCACCGATGATCCGGATTTCCCCCCGTGCCAATTGCGGCTTCAGCATATTTGCCGCATCAATGGCACCCTCCGCAGCACCAGCACCTACAATGGTATGCAGCTCGTCAATGAACAAAATGATATTGCCGTTTTCAGAGGCTTCCGTCAGACAGTTTTTCAACCGCTCTTCAAAATCGCCCCGGTATTTTGCACCAGACAACAGGGATGGCAGATCCAGCGCAAAGATCTGCATACTCTGTATGGATTCCGGTACATCTCCCAGCATGATCTTCCGGGCGATGCCCTCTACAATCGCCGTTTTGCCTACGCCGGCTTCTCCGATGAGACAGGGGTTGTTTTTGGTGCGCCGGGAGAGAATGCGTATCATTTGTGCGATTTCGGTTTCTCTTCCCACCAGAGGATCGAAACGGCATGGATTAGACGGGTCTGTCATTAGTCTGCCGAACTGAAACAGGGCAGGACAGCTTTTAGGAGACAGGGTGTCGATATGCCGCTGCTCCATACGCATACCGTATGCAGAATCACTGCAGCACATGGCACAGAGCTGGTTGAGACTGACTCCCAGTTTTTTCAGGATCGCCACAGCGCTGCTGCACGGCGCATGGATCATTGCCAACAGCAAGTGTTCCGTTCCGGCAAGGGCTTTTGTTTCGGTTCTGGCACGTTCTCTGGCATCCTCCAGGATGGAAACCAGAGACGGGGTCAGGCAGTCCTCCTGCACATGAGCCGGAATTCCTCTGCCCACCAGTTCAATGACTGCATGACGCAGCTTGTCTGCGGTGACCTGCTGGGCGGATAATGCGCTGCACGCTGCATTGCCGCCCTCTTCCATCAGCCCCATCAATAGATGTTCACTTCCCACGTAAGTGTGCCCCAGCTCTTCTGCCGATCGGATGGCTTCTTTCATGGCGAGAATCGCCTTTCCTGTAAATCCCTCTGTATACCGCATGATGTGATCTCCTTTGATTGTGACGAAATATTCTGCCTGTACAGGCTTTCTCAAATAGTATGCCACAATCTTCCTGCAATACCTGTCGAAACAGAATTGTCCATACAGGATTTTTCTACGAAATTTCGGCAAAATCAGCCTGAGAACCTGTCCACATAGAAATTTGCTTTTTTTGTCAGTTGTATTGCTTATGCCTGGAATCCTTTATGGGATTGTCTTTCAGTTTCCGTTTCTGACACGCTCTAAAACCTCACTTTTATGGGGTTATCACTTTTTTGCCGTAAACATTCCGTTATTTCTGTCAAAACTCTCAGTGCTTTCCAGAGACTTTCGTCTGTAACACATTTACCGCCTTCGCATACAATGTACTATGAGCCAGCCAAATAAAGAGTTTGGTTCAAAAAAATGAAAAAGGAGATTTTGATTATGTGTTTTGATGGTAACGGTGGATGCTGCTGGATTCTGATTCTCATTCTGATCCTTTTCTTCTGCTGCGGCAATAACAACAATAGCTGCGGTAACTTCAACAACAACAACTGCGGCTGTGGCTGCTGATTGTTCCTCTGGCAGTAAAAAAATGGGTGCAGACGAAAGTCTGTACCCATTTTTGTTTGTCGCGAATCATTTGAGAACCGGTATTAAGAGTGAGAAAGCATATTCCTATCCCAGAAAACCCCACTCTCATACCCCTGAATGCGAGAATCGGTATCAGCAGTTTTCAGACGTTGTTCAGCCCACAGGCAATACTGTGCCTCTTTTTCAATGCCCAAATAGTGTCTGCCCAGCTTTTTTGCGGTGACACTGGTCGTGCCCGAACCCAGAAACGGGTCAAAAACCATGTCACCCGGTTCGGAGCTTGCCAGGATGATCTTCGCCAGCAGTTTTTCCGGCTTTTGTGTGGGATGCGCCGTATTTTCTGGCATAGACCAGAAGGGAATGGTAATATCATCCCAGAAGTTGGACGGACAGGTGTCACGGTAGTTGCCCTGCTGTGTTTCCTCCCATTCCTTGGGCTTTCCCTGGATGCGATAGGGAGCGATCACTTTTTTCCGAATCTTTACGTCCTCCAGATGAAAGGTATAGTCTTCGCTTTTTGTGGCAAACCAAATGTCCTCCATACTGTTTTTCCAGTTGGCTTTTGCACCCCGTCCTTTTTCCCGCTGCCATGTAATGCGGTTACGGACAGTGAAAAATTCTTCCAGTACACTGCCGATGATCAGGCTGCTCTTCCAGTCGCAGCAGACATAGATTGAGCCGGTATTCTTCAGCAAGGGTTCTGTCAGAGAAAGCCATTGTCTGGTATAAGCTTCATAATCGGCAGCTTTTTTTTGGGAAAATGTCGTGGTGCAAAAGTTTTTGGTCAGATTGTACGGTGGATCAGCCACAATGAGATCCATGCTTTTTTCCGGCAAAAGGGGCAATACCGCAAAGGAATCCCCCTGGATTGTTTTGTCCTTGAGCGGTGTTATGTCATGCTGTTTTTCTGTCACGGCAATACAGCGTGATAAAAAGGCAGCACCTTCGCTGACAGGTGTGTCAATGGTTTTGTTTCTGGCAGATTTGATCTTTGGTATCATGGTGGATTCTCCCACAGGTTCTTGGAATTCTTAAAGGGATAAAATGATAATTCCTGGAGCTGAAACCAGCTGATTTGCAACATGATATGAACTTATTTCTTACTTGACGAAAAATCTGACGGCGCATCTGACGCACAATTTTTGTGCGGGTTTGCCTTTACGAATGCCTTAGTCTAATTGGAACATTTCGTTTAGAAAGTGCGTGCCGGTTTCTGTCCGGAACACTTTATCCCGAAATGTTTTAATCTTCCGGCTGGGCAGATCATCTTCATAAGCATTGGCGAGAAAATCTGCTTCAACGATGATTTGCAGATTCATGTCATCAATATCGGTATAGGTGTGGTGACGGGCAATGATATCACACACTCGGTTGATGACTGCCGGCTTGAATTCCAGCGCCATCAACATGGCACGTGCAATAGGCGGACCTTCGATCTCCTGATATTCCCCGGCACAAGAACGGTACTTTTTTTCTGCCGTATGAATGCCGATGTCGTGTACCAGCGCAGCAGCTTCAATAATCTCACGCTGCTTGATGCCGATTTCTTCTCCCTCTGCAATACATTTTGCAAAGGCATATACTTTCATAAAATGCTGTATCCGCTTTGGATCACCGCTGTACAGTGTGATCATCGCCGTTGTCAACTGGCTGATAGATGACATGTTCTGATGCTCCTTTCGATGTTCCTGAGAAAAAATCTTTAAGAACTTGTTCTCATCGGATATTGCACCTGTCTTTTCGGCAAATTTTGCCGATTGCTGCGTGAAAAAAGCGCACCATACGTCAGGTTGCTTTCGTTTTTTCGCCTTGCCCTCGTCAAAATGCTGCTCGAAAATCCATGGTCAAATCCGATGAGAAAAAGTTCTAAAGTTGGTCTGCGATGCTGTAGATCAGCTTTTCTGATTTTTCCCAGCCAAGGCAGGGGTCTGTAATGGATTTTCCATAAACGCCCTCGCCGATCTTTTGGCAGCCATCCTCAATATAGCTTTCGATCATAAAACCTTTGACGATAGAAGCAATCTCGCTGCTGTGTCGGCAGCTGTGGAGCACTTCATTACAGATACGCACCTGTTCCAGATATTTCTTGCCGGAATTGCAGTGATTTGCGTCCACCACAACTGCTGGGTTGACCAGATCCCTCTTCTGATACAGTTCATACAAGTCAATGAGATCCTCATAGTGATAATTAGGCAGCGTGCGTCCCAGAGGATCGACTGCACCTCGAAGGATAGCGTGAGACAGAGGATTGCCGGCGGACTTGACTTCCCAGCCTCGATACAGGAACACATGAGAAGCTTGTGCGGCGATCAGGGAATTCATCATGACGGACAAGTCGCCGCCGGTGGGATTTTTCATGCCCACAGGAATATCCAGACCGCTGGCCGTGAGACGGTGCTGCTGGTTTTCTACGGAACGTGCGCCGATTGCTACGTAGGAGAGCAGGTCGGACAGATAGCGGTGATTTTCGGGATAGAGCATTTCGTCTGCGCAAGTCAGACCAGTCTCTGCAATGGCACGGGTGTGCAGCTCACGGATGGCGATAAGCCCCTGAAGCATGTCCTCTTCCCGTTCCGGATCGGGCTGGTGTACCATGCCCTTATAGCCCTCGCCGGTGGTACGGGGTTTGTTGGTGTAGATCCGGGGAATGATAATCAGCTTGTCCTTGACTTTCTCCTGCACTCTGGCAAGACGGGCAGTGTAATCCAGAACAGCATCCTCCCGGTCAGCAGAGCAGGGACCGATAATCAGCAGCTTTTTGTTGGATTTTCCGGTAAAGACTTTTTGAATTTCATCATCTCTTGCAGCCTTGACAGAAACCAGCTTTTCCGGCAGGGAAAACTGCTCTTTCAACTCCTTGGGAACCGGAAGTTTCCGGACAAAATCCATATTCATCATCGTATTACCTCTTTCTATGGGATTTCAGATTTTTAATTCAATTTATTGTAGCACAAAACTGTGAAAAAAGCAAGTCTTTGCCGTGAAAAATAAGAACCTGTCTGCAAGCTCTATGCAAACAGGTTTTGGGCAAACCCGCACAAAGAGCGCCTATCGGGTTTGCCTTTGAAACAATCAGATGATTCCCGCCATACCGCAGATCAGCACCAGAATACCAATTGCAATACGATACCAGCCGAATACGGTGAAGTCATGCTTTTTTATATAGCTCATAAGGAAACGAATCACGAAAATGGAAACCAGAAAGGCAGAAACCATGCCCACTAAGAGAATAGCCGCCTCTGCGCCAGTGAAATGCAGTCCGAATTTGAACAGCTTCAGCAGGCTTGCGCCGAACATCACAGGAACTGCTAAGAAAAATGTAAATTCTGCTGCGGCTGTCCGGGAAACGCCTAAAAGCATGGCACCGACAATGGTTGCACCGGAACGAGAAGTGCCCGGCAGAACAGCAGCCATTACCTGAAAGACGCCGATCATCAGCACAGTGCTGTATTTCAGCGAATTGATGCTGCTCATCTTGGGCGTCATATTTTTCTGCCACCGTTCAATGACAATGAATGCAACGCCGAACAGAATCAGCATAATTGCAACCACCCATGCATTATACAGATGCTCTGTTACCCAATCGTCAAAGAGCAATCCGATCACAGCGGCAGGCACAACAGAAACCAAAACCTTACACCACATTTGCAGTACATCCTTTTTTACACATGCGCCAATGCCGGAGGAAGACAGGGGCTTCGGGTTATTTTTTTTCCCAAAGGGGAACAGACTGTCCCAGTAGATGACCACAACGGCAAGGATTGCTCCCAACTGGATTACCACATCGAACATTTCTTTGAATTTGTCCGAGGTGTTCAGGGAGAGAAATTCATCCAGCAGGATCAGATGCCCTGTGCTGCTGATGGGCAGCCATTCAGTAATGCCCTCTATAATGCCAAAAATCAGGGATTTGATGAGTTCTAAGATCATATCCTATCGATCCTTTCACAGGTGTTTCATCTTGTTTTTTATCATAAAAACAAAGATTTAATGATAAAATTGTCCGATATGCAGGGAGCAAATCATAGATTTGGATTTGCGGATCTGCAAGGACATAAAATAAATATAATAAACGCAAATGCTTTGCGTTTATTATATCATATATCGGAGATTCTGTCAATCATTTCGGCAGATTTTTCTGCATGTTGAAAAAGATTTCTGTGGGAATATTTGAAATTCCTATTGACAAATCGGACATTGCGGTGTATAATGTATTTAAAATATTTCGCTTTTTGGGACGGATGCAATCGTAACCATTGTCAGAAAGGAAAGATAATTATGCGCAAATTATGGAAGCGTGCAGTAAGCTTCGGCACTGCGGCAGCACTCTGCATGGGACTGGTTCAGGCTGTTCCGGCAGTGGGTGTGTCTGCTGAGGATTTTTCATTTACATCTGAATGCGAAGATCTCCAGCTGGCTGACGGAGCAGAGGTTGCTACAAAGGTGTACAATGACGAATATCCCGGTTATACCGGCAGCGGTTTTGTGTGGGTGCCAAACAGCGGCACCATGACGTTTACTGTGGATGTACCGGAGACCGGTATGTACCGCCTGATGTCCAGATGTATTATGTATTTGGGTGAGGTAGGAGAAATTCGGGAGGGACAGGTTACGGTAGAACGTTCCGATGGGTCGACCTGGAGCAAGACGGCGAAGATCTCCCGTACCGTAGACTGGAATGACTATAATTGGGGTGATCTCAAATTGACCGAAGGCGAAAATACCATTACTTTCGGCGGAGGTTGGGGATTCTGCATCTATGACAGCATGTCTCTGACTCAGACGCCGCCCCCGGATTATGCCAAGGCAACGGATGAGTTGACGGACAGTCTGGCGACTGCCGAGGCACGGTCACTGATGAAATATCTCAAGAGCGTTTACGGCAGCCACATCATCTCCGGACAGCAGGAAATTTATGGCGGCGGCAATGACGGCGATATGGAGCTGGAGTTCGATTATATCCAAGAAAAAACGGGAAAACTTCCTGCCATTCGCGGCTTTGACTTTATGAACTACAACCCGCTGTATGGCTGGGAGGACGGTACGACGGAACGTGCCATCGAATGGGCGACGGAGCGCAACGGTATTGTCACAGCCAGCTGGCACATCAATGTCCCCATTGACTTTGACAACTATGAGCTGGGAGACGCTGTGGACTGGAAGGAATGTTCCTATAAGAACTATCAGGCGTCTAACAGCACTTTTAACACCTCCAACGCTGTGATCGAGGGTACAAAGGAGTACGAATATTTTCAAGCAGCCATGAAGATGCTGGCTGAACAGCTTCAGATGCTCCAGGATGCCAATGTGCCTATCATTCTCCGTCCCCTTCACGAGGCGCAGGGCAATGAAGGCAATTATGGCGACGGTACGGCTTGGTTCTGGTGGGGCGATCGTGGTGCTGAGACCTATAAGGAACTGTGGAAGCTTCTGTACACGACTCTGACTGAGGAATATGGTCTGCACAACATTATCTGGGAATATAACAGCTATAATTATGCTAATTCGGACACATGGTATCCCGGTGATGACTATGTGGACATTGTGGCATATGATAAATATAACTGTGATAACAACCGTGATGACGGTCTGAATCCGGGCACACCGAATCTAAGTGCGATCTCTGCGATTTACAATTATCTGTACGAGTTGACAGACGGCAAAAAAATGGTAGCTATTGCAGAAAACGACTCCATTCCCTCTGTGGAGAATCTGGTGATCGAAAATGCTGGCTGGCTGTATTTCTGTCCTTGGTACGGCGACCATCTGATGAGCAGTTCCTATAACGATCCGGAACAGCTTAGCGAGATGTATAACAGCGACTACTGCATTACGCTGGATGAACTGCCGAAGGATCTGTACACCGCAGTGGCTTTCTCACCTTCCACAACGGTATCCACACAAAAGACAGAAACTACCACTACCGAAGCCACAGGTGATGAACCCACCGGTATTCCCGGTGATGTGGACAATAATGGCGTGGTTAACGGCGTTGATCTGGCACTGGCAAGACAGCTGGTTGCAGAAACTATCCAGGCATCTGCATCGGTTATTGCGGAGCAAGCTGACTATAATCAGAATGGTGAATTTGAACTGGCAGATGTTGTGGAATTGACAAAGTTCCTGTTGAATCTGTAAGAACAGATTCTGAAAACCTGAAAAAACCCGAAGAAATGGCCCGGTATCCGATACAGGATGCCGGGTTTTTGCATGGACTGATTTACTGTCGATTGGCATAATATTCCTCATCCCGCTGACGTTTCAACTCATATTTCCGTTTGGTCGCCAGACCGCCCCGGATATGACGTTCCTGTTTATTCTGTTCCAGCACTTCCTTGACCTGCGCAAACAGTTCCGGCTGAATGTTCTCCAATCGTTCGCTGACATCTTTATGCACCGTGCTTTTGGAAACGCCAAACCATTCCGCTGCGGTGCGAACCGTTGCTTTTTGCTGGACAATATACTCACCGAGAATAACGGCGCGTGTTTCCGGCTGTTCTTTCATGATACCTCAACTCCAGTTTACATATTACAGAGAAGCTCTGACAAGATCATATGGTCTTGTCAGGGTTTTCACTATAACCATATGCAAAAGCCAGGGAAAAGAGAACGTCAGACAGAGGACATTTCCCGAAGAATCGGATAACAGTTTGTGTCAAATGGGTTGAAATGTTTTCTTTTCGGGTATGAAATACATGGGATTTGTATTTCATATCCAAAAACGATACCACTCGTACCATAACTCAGATTCGGCGATGTGTATTGTGTTATGCTAAGAACAAGTTCTAAGAATCAGAAAGAAAGGTGTGGGATATTTGACGGGAAAACCGCATAACGTGATTGCACAGTCTGATAGGTTCGATGGAGGCTTTTTCAAGCTTTTTTCATGCGTTTTGTCAGTATTTTTTGAAAAAAACTTGACAAATTCCAGAAAAAATGGTATGATAAAAATATGCACAATGGAATTATGTGCATTGTAACATTTGCACAAACGAAAAAGATTTTAGGAGTGATATTCTGATGAAAAATTGGAACCGTTTTCGGAAACGCCTCATTGCCGCTGCTTCTGCCGGCGTGTTGGCAGTGACGGGAACAGCAGCTTCTGTTTCTGGCGGATTTACTGCCACTGCTGCTGATCTGGGACTGGATAACTATGCCAAGTTGCTCCAGTATTCC
The DNA here is from genome assembly GCA_947627445.1 of uncultured Ruminococcus sp. Taxonomy (GTDB): domain Bacteria; phylum Bacillota; class Clostridia; order Oscillospirales; family Ruminococcaceae; genus Ruminococcus_C. The sequence continues at coordinate 10,044 of CANQWA010000021.1, read as the reverse complement.
CTGTACTTTTATGATGCCAATATGTGCGGCGATGGTGTCGGAGCACAGTCTGCTTTCTCATGGCGTGATGACTGCCATACAGGTGATGTGATTCCCGGCGGGTTTCACGATGCAGGAGACAACATCAAGTGCGGTCAGACTGCCGGCTTTACCGCATCCACGCTGGGCTGGATATACTATGAATATCAGGACGAGTTCCGGAAAACTGGTACATATCAGCACTACCAGGTGATTATGGATGAGTTCTGCGAGTTCTTCAAGGCATCTACCACCTTGTCCGGCGGCGAAGTTACTTCTCTCGTGTATGAAGTAGGTGATTCCGGAAGAGATCACTCCACATGGTGTGCACCGGAGATCCACACAAGCCGTGCCAGCGATGAAATTTATTCCACATCCAACAGCGGCAGTGATACCGCAGCACAGTATGCAGCAGCATTGGCACAGAACTATATCCTGAACGGTTCTCAGGAGGATCTGGATTATGCAGTGGCATTGTACAACTTTGCAGACAAGTACCGCAGCGTTGCCGGAAACGGTAATATCTACGGTTATGAAGGCGTTCAGGATGATATTTCCTGGGCAGCAGGCTGGCTGTATCTGGCGACCAAAGAAGACAAATATCTGACAGAGAGCAACAAGCATACCAGCGTGACCAACAACTGGACAAAGGACTATTGCTGGGCAAACTCTTGGCTGGGCGCAGCGATTATCAATGCAGAAATCACCGGCAACTGGAGCAGTGTCACCAGCTATATCGGAGGTATTGTCAATGCCAACCAAAATCAGTTCTATGTGATGAATTCCTGGGGCAGTGCAAGACACAACACCCTGATGCAGCTCTGTGCCTTGGTAACTTCCAGCCATGCAGAATCCGGTGTAGATTATTCTGAATGGTGTAAGAAACAGATGAACATGATCCTTGGTGATAATAATGCCAATGTTTGTCTGGTTGTAGGCTATAATGAGCTTTCTGCAACATCACCTCACCACCGTGCGGCTTCCAATCTGAATATCAGCCCGGATTGGCACGAATATAACAATTGGGACGGCAGTTATTCCTCCACGGGCGGTCACACCCTGTATGGTGCGCTCTGCGGCGGTCCCACTGGCACAGATTTCAGCACCTACAATGATACCGCAAAGGATGCCACCTCCAACGAAGTTGCGCTGGACTATCAGATCGGTCTGGTAGGCGCAGCAGCAGGTCTGTATGCCGCTTATGGTACAGGGGAAGTGGTAGAATCCATCGCACCGGAAGTTACGGTTTATGAGGCAGAGATCGAAGCTGCTGGCGGTGTCATCGTTGAACCGGCTGACGCCTGGGTGGAAGTGCCGGATACAATTGAAGCAGGGGAAGAAAAGGCTGTTAGTGTTTCATCTGTATTCACCCATTCCTGCACATGGACTTCTTCTGACACCTCCGTTCTGGAGATCACCAGCGATGGCGGTCTGACAGCAACCATTACCGGTATTTCTCCGGGAACAGTTACCATTACCGCACAGCTTGGTGATGGGATTCTTCTGGAACATGAGATCACCGTTACCGGCAATTCCGTGACAACAGAAGCAACCACGACAACACAGGAAGAAACCACCACCGAATCCTCTGAGACGACACTTGCCGGCGAAGCAAAGTGGAGTACTGTGCCGGATGTCATAGAAGAACTGGAGACAAATGTTCTTGCCAGAGTGGAAGGCAGCAGCCGTGTGGTATCTTGGGAATCCTCCGACTGGGAGGTTCTTGGCGTGAGCCCCGAGGGCGATGCTGATCCAGATCTGGGACCGACAGGTGCATGGCTGACCGCCCACAAAAACGGCACAGCAACCATTACGGTTCATTTTGAGGACGGCACAGTGCTGACGCATGAGATCACAGTTGCAGCAGAAGCTTATACCGAAACTACCGAAACCACCACAACAGAAGTGACAGAGGAAACCACTACGACCACTACCGAAACAACGGCAGAGACCACTTCTTCCACCAGCAAGGTGGTGGAACCCGGCAACATTCTGTATGGTGATATCAACTTGGACGGCACGATTGATCTGACAGACGCCATCAAGCTGAACAAGCACATTGCAGGCGTGGTACAGCTGGACGATAATGCTTATGCCAATGCGGACTGCGATGTCAACGGTTTGGTAACGATGGATGATGCAATCCTGCTGCTTCAGTTCCTGGTGCATCTGACAGATCATCTGGGATAATCAAGGAGGTTTTCTGATGAACCATAAAGCACTGCAAAAGTTGTCGTACGGTGTGTACATCATTACCACTGCAGACAGTGAGAAAAAATACGGCTGTGTTGCCAACAGTGTGGTACAGATCACCTCTTCACCGGCGAGCGTTGCTGTCAGCATCAATCATGACAATGCTACACATGATAAGATCCTGGAAACAGGAAAGTTCTCTGTGACAATTTTACCGACAGATGTGGATCCGTCCATCATTGGCGGCTTTGGCTATCGTTCCAGCCGTGATGTGGATAAATTTGAAGGCACAGCACATACCATGCGTGACGAGTTGCCTGTTCCGGATGTGGGAATGGCATGGATGACCTGCCAGGTAAAACAGACGATGGATGCTGGCTCGCATACAATTATTCTGGGCGAAATCATCAACTGTGATGTGACTCGGGGTGAAGCCATCGCCATGACGTATCACTATTATCACGCTGTGATCAAGGGAAAAAGTCCGAAGAATGCTCCGACTTATGTAGCGGAGGATGAAAAGCCATCAAAAATCTCTTGACTTTTCCGGAATGCCGTGGTATAATTAGTGCAAGCAGAAGCAAAGGCGTAAGAAGCAAGAAAATGGATAAAACATCTTGCTTCTTGCATAGGATCTCTTGTCTCTGGAGGGGCAATTCGTTTGCGCCATTCCGTCTATCAACAAAACCAGGGCATCCGATATAACAGCAATATCTAAGGTAACACCGCATCAAGACCGCCTGACGGCTTTGCACACCATCTGCTTGCAAGAATTCGCCTTTACAAAAAAGATGCACATGTCTTTCCGGCAGTTTTTGGCGAGTACTGCGTGAAAAAGTATCGCCAGACAAAAGGGTTGCCTGTGGCTTTTCTCCTTGTTCTACCAAAATTTGCTCGAAAATCCGCAAACATATCGGATAGAGAGTGATGTTTTTCGTCATCTTGCTCAAAAGCCCCCTTGACATACAACCGTATGCCTGCGCCGTTTTTAGACAATCTGACGAGGAGTCTGACTGTGCATCTGACGTGCATTCCTGTGCGGTGTTGCCCTGAGGATATGAAAGATATGGATGCAGCCGTTCTGAACGAATGGCTGCTTTTTTTTACAAGGAGGGACAAGTTGTATGTATTGTCTGAAAACTACTGCCACCTTTGACAGCGCCCATTTTCTGTCTGGGTATCATGGAAAATGCGCCAATCTTCACGGGCATCACTGGATTGTGGAGGTGACCATTGCCAAGATTGACTTGCAGACTGAGGGCGAAAAACGGGGCATGGTCGTTGATTTTAGTGAACTGAAGCAGGCTGTGAGAGAACTGGCGGATGACTTTGATCACGCACTGATCTATGAGGAAAAAACCTTGCAGCGTGCCACCATAGAAGCTCTTCTGGCAGAAGGCTTTCGCCTGATTGCTGTGCCGTTTCGTCCCACTGCGGAACATTTTGCCAGGCACTTTTATGAAACCCTACAAAAAAATGGTCTGCCGGTGCGCACCGTCACAGTCTATGAAACCCCCGATAATTGTGCAAGCTTTGAAGAGGTGAGTGTATGAATCGATTGAAATTGGCAGAATCCTTTGTCAGCATCAACGGCGAAGGACAATATGCAGGAGAACTGTCCGTATTTTTGCGGTTCAGCGGTTGTAATCTCCACTGTTCCTTTTGCGATACGGCATGGGCAAATACAGCAGATGCTTCTTATGAGGAAAAAACGGTAGAGGAACTGGTACAGATTGTGCAGGAGACGCACATCCGCAGTGTGACGATGACCGGCGGCGAGCCGTTAATCCAGCCGGATATGGATCAGCTGATAATAGCACTGGGTGCTTTGGGTTATCGTGTGGAGATCGAAACAAACGGCAGTGTGCCCATCAAACCCTTTACCACTCTGGCATTCCGACCGATTATTACCATGGACTATAAGCTCCCTAAAAGCGGCATGGAGGAGCATATGCTGAAAGAGAATTTCTATTGTCTGAACAAAAAGGACACCGTGAAATTTGTGGTAGGGGACAAGAGCGATATGGAGCGTGCCTATACTGTGATTCGGGAACATGCCCTGACGGCACGGTGCAATGTTTTTTTTAGCCCGGTATTCGGCAGCATGGAACCGGCAGAGATCGTGGATTTTATGAAGGAGCGGAAAATGAACGGCGTCAGACTTCAGCTTCAGCTGCATAAATACATATGGGATCCCCAGACACGGGGCGTCTAAGCGAGGAAACACATGGATACAAAAGCAATCGAACAGCATATTCGGGGCATACTGGAAGCTATTGGTGAAGACCCCGACCGGGAAGGACTGCGTGAAACACCGCAGCGTGTTGCCAGAATGTATGAGGAGATCTTTGAGGGAATTGGTCATTCCAACCATGACATTGCGGAGATGTTCGGAAAGACCTTTGAGAAGCCCCAGTCTCAGACGGCAATCGTGGTAAAGGACATCAGCGTGTTCAGCTACTGTGAGCACCATATGGCACTCATGTATGACATGCACGTGAATGTGGCTTATATTCCCCGGGAAAAGGTTCTGGGACTGAGCAAGATCGCTCGGATTTGTGACATGGCAGCCAAGCGGCTGCAATTGCAGGAGCGTCTGGGAAGTGACATTGCAGAAATTATGATGGAAGCTGTTGGAACGCCGGACGTTGGTGTGCAGATCATTGGTTCTCACAGCTGTATGACAGCTCGGGGTATCCGCAATGTTTCGGCACAGACAACCACCAGAACCCTCTGCGGTGCATTTCGGACAGACCGCAGCTTGCAAGACCTGTTATAAGGAGATTTTCATGAAAGCAATTGTTTTATTCAGCGGCGGCGTGGACAGTACTACCTGTCTTGGTATGGCTGTGAAAGAATACGGCGCAGATGAAGTGCTGGCGTTATCTATTTTTTATGGGCAGCGGCATCAGAAGGAGATCGAGGCGGCAAAGCAAATTGCAGCTTATTATAAGGTCGCATGGAAACAGTTGGATTTAGCATCGATCTTTGCGGATTCGGATTGTTCGCTGCTGACCGGTTCTTCGGAGGAGATTCCCAAGGAGAGCTATGCCGATCAGCTTTCTCATACAGAGGGAAAGCCGGTCTCTACCTATGTGCCGTTCCGGAACGGTCTGTTTCTGGCATCGGCGGCGAGCATTGCCCTTTCTAACGGCTGTGAAGTCATCTACTACGGCGCACACAGCGATGATGCTGCCGGAAACGCCTATCCAGATTGCAGCAGTGCATTCCATGAAGCTATGAACCGTGCCATTTATCTGGGCAGCGGCGAACAGCTTCGGATTATTGCCCCCTTTGTGGAAATGACAAAGGCGGACGTCGTAAAAAAAGGTCTGGCGCTGGGTGTTCCCTACGAGTTGACGTGGAGCTGCTACGAGGGCGGGGACAAGCCCTGCGGTGTCTGCGGCACATGTCGTGACCGGGCTGCCGCATTTGAAGCAAACGGCATTGCCGATCCCATAGGAGGAGAAACCAAATGACAGGACGAAACCAGAACGAAATAGGAGACATCACGCTCTTGGGAAATCGGAACACCAGCTATCCCAACGACTATGCACCGGAGGTGCTGGAGACATTTCCCAACAAGCATCCGGGGCGGGACTATTTTGTCAAATTTAACTGTCCGGAATTCACCAGCCTGTGTCCCATCACTGGACAGCCGGATTTTGCAGCGATCTATATTTCATACGTACCCCGGGAAAAAATGGTGGAGAGCAAATCTCTGAAGTTGTATCTGTTCAGCTTTCGCAATCACGGGGATTTCCACGAGGACTGCGTCAATATCATCATGAACGATCTTATCGCCCTGATGGAGCCTGCTTATATTGAAGTATGGGGAAAGTTTTTGCCCCGGGGCGGTATTTCCATCGACCCTTACTGCAACTACGGCAGACCCGGCACAAAGTGGGAGCAGGTGGCATGGGAGCGGCTGACCCATCATGATCTGTTTCCGGAGGATGTGAACAACCGGTAGGCTAAAATGGTGTACGACGGCGTGTAGTCGATGCCGGACATGAAAATGGATGTTTCGGCTGATACAGAGTCTGCCAATAAAAGCCAATCATACAACCGAATGAAAAGGGAATGATGTTCTCCCTTGGGAAACCAAAACCGCTGAAAAGCTGATGACGTCTGCCCGTTGCGCAGAAGTTGTCGGTTTTTTTATTTCAGACAACCTCTAAAATCCGATGTTCTATCGGATTTTAGAGGAGTAGTATTAGGAGGAATTGTGATGTTATGTTCATTGGCACTGATTTTTTTGGTGGGCTTTTGTTTAGCCGATATTTTTCAGATGATTCGTTTGCCGGGAATCATTGGGTTGCTTGTCACCGGCATTGTCATTGGTCCCTTTGTATTGGATCTCTTGGATTCCACCATACTGGGCATTTCATCAGAACTGCGGCAGATCGCCCTGATCATCATTCTCATTAAGGCAGGGCTGTCCTTGAATCTCGCCGATTTGAAAAAAGTCGGCAGAACAGCGGTACTCATGTCTTTTGTGCCAGCAAGCTTTGAAATTCTGGCGTATGTGATCGCTGCCCCCTTTTTGCTGGGCGTGAATCGGACGGAAGCTGCTTTGATGGGGGCGGTACTCAGCGCAGTTTCGCCTGCGGTGGTCGTGCCAAGGATGGTGAAACTGATGGAGGATCAGTATGGCACCGAAAAAAGCATTCCTCAGATGATCTTGGCAGGCGCTTCTTGTGATGATGTGTTTGTCGTCGTTTTGTTTTCTACCTTTGTCACGATGGCGCAGGGCGGTTCAGCAAAGGTGACGGATTTTCTCCATATTCCGGTCTCCATTGTTCTGGGAATTCTTCTGGGAATCGTTGCCGGATTTGCCGTGTATGGACTGTTTGATTGGATGCATAAAATCCATCATCGTATCCGCCATACGAAAAAGGCAATTCTGATTCTGGCTGTAGCATTACTGCTCATGACGGTGGAAAGCTGGGTAAAGCCCTATGTGGCAGTTTCCGGATTGCTGGCAGTGGTTGCCATGGCTTGCGTTGTCAAGCTTCGCTTGGGTCAGGCGGTATCAGGCAAATTGTCCGAGAAATTCGGTAAGCTGTGGATTGCTGCGGAGGTGCTTCTTTTTGTTCTGGTAGGTGCTGCAGTGGATATCCGCTATACCATGCAAGCTGGATTTGCTGCCTTGGGAATGATTTTCATTGCTTTGGCTGTTCGTGCCTGCGGTGTGCTGGTGTGTACGTTAGGCACGAGACTCTGTGCAAAGGAACGGATTTTCTGCGTAATTGCCTATTTGCCAAAGGCAACCGTGCAGGCTGCTATTGGCTCTGTGCCCCTGTCGTTGGGACTACCCTGCGGCAAAACGGTGCTGTCGGTTGCGGTGCTTGCGATTCTCATTAGCGCTCCTCTTGGAGCATTGGGAATTGACAGCAGCTATAAAAAACTATTGGATTACAATGCATGATCCTATCAACAGATGCCCCGGAATGATTTCTTTCCGGGGCATCTGTTTTGGGGAGGGATTCTATTTTTCATACACCTTATTTGTCATAAATTTGATCTTCAAACCGGAACAGTGACAGGATCACAGTCAGGTTGCCGTTGAGCTTTCTCAGATCGTCCATGAATTTCTTTGGATTGGTGTCGTTTTTCATTTCCAGAGTATAGACCAGCTCGAACAGCGAACCGAAATTGGTGGTTTTGATGCGATTCAGATGCCAGTTGGTGGTGTTTGCATCCAGAATGTCATCAAACAAGCCGATGTAGTTTAGGTTTTCCGGAATGGTGATCTTCAGGGTCATGCTGCTGGTCTTGGGTTTGCCATAGTGCAGCAGATCAGTCAGGATCAGCACAGCAGCAATAATGGCAAAAAACACAAACACAAACCAAATATTTTCGCTGTTATTGATGCCGCAGATCACACCAGCTGCCATGGCGAAGAAAATATAGGTAATGTCCTTTGGGTCGCCCGGCACAGTACGATATCGGCAGAGAGTAAAGACACCAGCAAGGCTTAGAGCACTTGCCATGGAATTAATCATCACCAGAACAATTGCCACGATGGGGGGGAGCAGCATCAGCGTCATCACATAGCTTTCTTTATAGCCGGATTTTCGGTGGGTAATGAGATACACCAGGCTGATGAGAAAACCCATTGCAACGCCCAGCAGCAAGGCAAAGAACATATCCTTGATGCTGGCGGCAGAGATGGTGGTTGCGGTAAAGCCGGAAAGCAGTTCAGAAGCAGCCTCGTTGTTTGCTGCCAGGGTATTGGTGATTTTCTCCACAAATGTGTTAAGCATAATCGTAATGTCTCCTTTTTTGAAATACAGGTATCTGGATTCGTCCGGTCTGTTGACGGGATCTGAGCATATTCTCATAGGCTATGCCATATTTGGAAAAGCTGGTTTTATAGATTTGCAGCTGCGCCAGTGTTTCAGTCAGCCACATGGGCATGGAATCCTCAATCTTGACTTCCATCAGCCTGGCATTTTCCGGAATCAGCAAATCACCGTAGCATTCCTCGGACAGGGATATATTGCTGCGTCTGCCGGTCAGTGCCCGATCAAAGGTCAGGCGGAAATCCGGGGCATCTTTTCCGAAATAGGCAGTCCGCTGATAGCTGATGTATTGCTTCGGGAGCACTGGATAACGACTGCGAAACATGTCGATCTCTTCTAATACCTGCTGCTGAATGTATTTGTTACTCAAATCCGGGCGGATGCCATGCAGGATATAAGCATCTGCTTGTTCCAGCGTCATGGTAACTCGCCGTTTGTTGACTACGCCGCCGATCTTCTTTTTGATTTCCAAAAAGACCTTATCCTTTGGCCCGGCAGGGGAGAGGTAACTTCTCAGGCGGATCTTTTCTTTATAATAAGGCTTGGAAAGGGATTCCCGGATGAGAAAATCGTCTGGTGTATCGTAGTAGACATTATAGATGCCGTATTCCTTGCCGTCCATACAGAATTTGTCCGGCTGCATGTACTTTTCCAGAAGGGGTTGGAGTGCCGCATATTGCTCTTCCCTCAGCAAGAATTTGATCTCTTTTCGTGCAAAAGTTTGTATTGCCATAACGTGCTCTGCATGGCACAGGATGCAGATTCCTCCTTTTCGTCATTGGATTTGATGTTGTTATTATAGAATACAATGCTTAAAATAAACTTAATGATTTTAGTAAATTCCATGATTTTTCTTTTTAAGGGGATTTTTTCTGAAAAAAACGGAGAAAAACCGGTTGCATTTTTTCTAGTTTTCCTGTATAATGGTAGAAAGTGGACAGTGAAAGCTGCTGTCCGAAAAAAACAGGAGGAATATTGAAGTATGGCAGAATTGAAGTATGAGATCGTGGAGACACTGGGTTCTCTGGGTGAAAACAGCCGCGGCTGGAATAAGGAGGTCAATCTCATCAGCTGGAATGACCGTGAGCCGAAGTATGACATTCGTGACTGGGCGCCGGATCACAGCAGAATGGGCAAGGGTGTGACTCTTTCCGCTGATGAAATGGCTGCGTTGAAGGATCTGCTGGCAGAGATCGATTTTGATTCCTTCGATTGAGAAACAAAATAAAATAGAATGAAAATAAGGGACCGTTGCAGCACACGTTGCAGCAGTCCCTTTTTCATCAAACAGGTGTAAGAATTGAAAAACAGATAAACAAAGACACAATAGAAAAGCAAAATGCCCATACGATGCTGAGAAATATTTGCATTTTTACTCCTTTCGTGTTATACCATCAGTAAAGGAATGTGATTCCGATGGGCAAAGTAAGAACTTGTTCTCATACACTTATGCGATACTCGATCTACTACTTGCATTTTCTCTCAACCCATGGTATAATAAAACAAGATAAGACTGCTGTGAAAA
>CANQWA010000020.1 GCA_947627445.1 uncultured Ruminococcus sp. | reverse complement strand
AAGACCGGTGTGATGCGCACCATGTGGGAGACCATCGGCGGTAAGAAGTATTACTTCGGCAAGACCGGTGTGATGCGTACCATGTGGGAAACCATCGGCGGTGATAAATATTACTTTGGCAAAACTGGTGTCATGCGAACCGGCTTTGAGGTAATAGGCGGGAAAAAATATTATTTTGGAAAATACGGTTCTATGGCCAGAAACGGCATATACGGCGATTTTGAGTATATGATAGACAATAGAGGAATTTGCTATGCTTTTCCAAAGCCCAATACCGGCAATCATACCAATGATGCCCGAACCATCGCTTCGTTTATTGCAAGCCATATTGCGCCCGGCAGCGATTTAGACCGTATCGGCGAAGCAGCATTTATTGTTGCACTCTTTTGCGGCGATTGTACGTATATGACTTCTGGTCCTAACTATAGTCAGGCTTACGGTGTGTTTATTGCAAAAGAATACTCCTGTGCAGGGGCTACACGTGCTTTAGGCATGATATTGGACTGCATGGGCTATCGTTGGACGCACGCCAATGAAAATCAATGGACGCATCAATGGTGTGTCGTCAATATGGACGGAAAGGTTGGCTATGCAGATGGCATGGCTGGCTGGGCAGATTACGGAACACATCCCCTCGCATAAGTCTCAAACAACACCGCACCAAAAATGCCTGACGGCTTTGTACGGTGTTGCCCTAAGAAGATATTTAAAATCTGTCCGCATAGAAATCTGTATACAGTCTTTATGCGGACAGATTCTGACTGGGAAACCATCATCGGATGAACAGAATTCTATAAAAAGGAGAAATGATAACATGAAACAAACAAGAAAGATCACAGCCGCTCTTGCAGCATGTGTACTGGCAGTCAGCAGTATTCCGACTCTTGCACTGCAAACTGCTGCTGCGAAAGTGCAGACCATCGAAACAATAGAAGCAGCAGATACCGCTTTGGCAGATGTCATAGTTTCTGCTGCTGCACACTGGTATACTTCGCCTGCCGGCAATCGGTTCTATTTTGACAAAAATGGGAATAAGGTCACTGGCTGGCAAATGATTGATGGCAAAAAGTATTACTTTCGTTCCAGCGGTGTCATGCAGACCATGTGGGCGACCATTGGCGGCAAAAAATATTACTTCGGCAAGACCGGTGTGATGCGCACCATGTGGGAAACCATCGGCGGTAAGAAGTATTACTTCGGCAAGACCGGTGTGATGCGCACCATGTGGGAGACCATCGGCGGTAAGAAGTATTACTTCGGCAAGACCGGTGTGATGCGCACCATGTGGGAGACCATTGGCGGCAAGAAGTATTACTTCGGCAAGACCGGTGTGATGCGCACCATGTGGGAGACCATCGGCGGCAAGAAATATTACTTTGGCAAGTCTGGTGTGATGCGCACCATGTGGGAAACCATCGGCGGTAAGCAGTATTATTTCGGCAAGTCTGGTGTCATGCGAACCGGCTGGGAGACTATCGGCGGTCAGCAGTATTACTTTGGAGAAAACGGCGAACTGACTTCGGGTGCTTCACAAGGGTCTGACTATGTTCTGAATACCGAAACGAAGAAATTCCATTATCCCGACTGTCCTAAGAAACCAACAAGTAATGGTCAGAATATCCATGCAGACCGTAACCAACTAATCGCACAGGGATATTCGCCCTGCGGTATCTGCAAGCCGTAAAGAAATACAATGGCAAATCGTTCTGGGGTGTGTTGACACGAAAATCATGCGTAGATTTTTAGAAGTCGTATTACATGCCCAAATGAATCAAGAGGTGAAAGAACAATGAGCAATAACTTTTACTGTGACGGTGTGGATAAAGCACCACAGCGTTCACTTTTTAACGCACTGGGTATGACCAGGGAAGAAATGCAGCGTCCTCTGGTGGGCATTGTCTCTTCTTATAACGAAATCGTACCGGGACACATGCATATTGACAAAATTGTAGAAGCGGTCAAGATGGGCGTTGCCATGGCTGGCGGTACACCGGTGGTCTTTCCGGCAATCGCTGTCTGTGACGGCATTGCCATGGGACATGCGGGCATGAAGTATTCTCTGGTGACTCGTGACCTGATTGCCGATTCCACCGAATGCATGGCTCTGGCGCATCACTTTGATGCTTTGGTCATGATCCCCAACTGTGACAAGAATGTTCCCGGTCTTCTGATGGCTGCGGCAAGAGTGAATGTTCCCACCGTATTTATCAGCGGCGGACCTATGCTTGCCGGTCATGTCAAGGGCAGAAAGACCAGTCTATCCAGTATGTTTGAAGCCGTAGGCTCTTATGCGGCAGGAAAATTCACGGAAGAGGACGTGGAGGAATTTGAAAACAAGGCATGTCCCACCTGCGGTTCCTGTTCCGGCATGTATACCGCAAACTCCATGAATTGTCTCACGGAAGTGCTGGGCATGGGACTGAAGGGAAACGGTACGATCCCAGCCGTGTACTCCGAGCGCATCCGTCTGGCAAAACAGGCTGGTATGGCAGTCATGGAACTGTACCGGAAGAATATTCGTCCCCGTGACATCATGACAGCAGATGCCTTTGAAAATGCATTGACAGCAGATATGGCACTGGGTTGTTCCACCAACAGTATGCTCCATCTGCCGGCAATCGCCAATGAATGCGGTATCCGGATTGATCTGGATATGGCAAACAAGGTCAGCGCAAGAACACCCAATCTGTGTCATTTGGCTCCGGCAGGACACGCCTATATGGAGGATCTGAATGAAGCCGGCGGTGTCTATGCCGTTCTGAACGAATTGACCAAGAAAAATCTCATTCACACAGATGTGATGACGGTCACCGGAAAAACTCTGGGTGAAAATATCAGCGGCTGTTTCAATCAGAATCCGGATATCATCCGTCCGATTGAAAATCCCTACAGTGAGACAGGCGGCATTGCTGTGCTGCGGGGCAATCTGGCTCCGGACAGCTGTGTGGTAAAGCGCAGTGCTGTTGCCGCAGAAATGCTTCAGCATCGGGGTCCGGCAAAGGTGTTCAACAGCGAAGAGGAAGCCATTGCTGCCATCAAGGGCGGCAAGATCGTCAAGGGCGATGTCGTGGTAATCCGTTACGAAGGTCCTGCCGGCGGACCGGGTATGCGTGAGATGCTTTCTCCCACATCGGCAATCGCAGGTATGGGACTGGACAAGGATGTTGCACTCATCACAGACGGACGGTTCTCCGGTGCAACCCGCGGTGCAGCCATTGGGCATGTTTCCCCAGAGGCAGTTAACGGCGGTACGATCGCCTATGTACAGGACGGGGATATGATTTCTATTGATATTCCCCATTACAGTATCCATCTGGAGGTTTCCGATGAGGAGCTTGCAGAACGGAAAAAGAATACCAAGCTGTTGGTGAAGGAAAATCTCACAGGATATCTGAAACGATATGCCAAAATGGCTGCTTCTGCGGATAAGGGTGCGATCATCAATAGAATGGATTAAGAATGGAGGTTAGATACCCATGGGTATGACAATGACACAAAAAATTCTGGCGGCACATGCCGGATTGAATCATGTGGAAGCCGGTCAGCTGATCCTGGTGAATTTGGATCGTGTGTTAGGCAATGATATCACTTCTCCGGTAGCGATCCGGGAGTTTAACAAGCTGGGGGCAGATCAGGTGTTCGACAAGGAAAAGGTGACCATGGTCATGGATCACTTTGCCCCCAACAAGGATATCAAAGCAGCGACACAGTGCAAAATGTGCCGGGATTTCTGCGAGGCGCAGGAGATCACACATTTCTATGATGTGGGACAGATGGGCATTGAACATGCACTTCTGCCGGAAAAAGGTCTGGTAGTTTCCGGTGATGTTGTCATCGGTGCGGATTCCCATACCTGTACTTACGGAGCACTGGGCGCATTTTCCACCGGCGTCGGTTCTACCGATATGGCGTGCGGCATGGCCATTGGCAAGGCATGGTTCAAAGTACCTTCTGCCATCAAATTCGTCCTGAAAGGCAAGCTGAACCCTTACATCTCTGGTAAGGATGTCATTCTGCACATCATCGGCAAAATTGGCGTGGACGGCGCACTATACCGATCGATGGAATTCACCGGCGAGGGTGTGGCCTCTCTGAGCATGAGCGACCGTCTGACTATGACCAATATGGCAATTGAAGCAGGTGCAAAGAACGGCATCTTTGAAGTGGATGAACAGACGCTGGCTTTTGTAGCAGAGCACAGCGACCGCAAGCCGGTTGTCTACCAAGCTGACGAGGATGCGGTATACGATGCAGTAATGGAGATTGATCTGTCTGAGATCCAGTCTACCGTGGCATTTCCGCATTTGCCGGGCAACACCCGAACGATTGACGAAGTGGGCGAAGTCAAGATCGACCAGGTTGTCATCGGTTCCTGCACCAATGGATTCTATCGGGATATCGAAGAAGCCGCTTCCATTCTGAAAGGCAGGAAAGTGGCAAAGAACGTGCGTGCCATCATTATTCCGGCGACACAGGACATCTATCTCAAGGCGATGGAAAACGGTCTGTTGAAAAGCCTCATCGAAGCCGGCTGCGTTGTCTCTACACCAACCTGCGGTCCGTGTCTGGGCGGTCATATGGGTATTTTGGCAGCGGGAGAACGTGCAGTTTCCACCACAAACCGGAATTTTGTAGGCAGGATGGGACACCCGGAATCCGAAGTGTATCTGGCAAGCCCTGCCGTTGCTGCAGCAAGTGCAATTGCAGGAAAAATCGTATCCCCGAAGGAGGTTCTGTAAGATGAAATTAAGCGGCACTGTCATCAAATACGGTGATAATGTGGATACGGATGTCATCATCCCGGCACGTTATCTGAATACCATTGATAAAAAGGAACTGGCTTCTCACTGCATGGAGGATCTGGACACCACCTTTACCAGCCGTGTGAAGGAAGGTGATATCATGGTGGGCGGCGAGAATTTCGGCTGTGGTTCTTCCCGTGAGCATGCTCCCATTGCCATTAAGGAAAGCGGTATTTCTCTGGTGATCGCCAAGAGCTTTGCCCGCATTTTCTACCGCAATTCCATCAACATCGGACTGGCAATCGTGGAATGTCCTGAAGCAGTGGATGCTATCCATGAAGGCGATACGGTAGAAGCGGATCTGGACAACGGCGTGATCTGTGATGTGACAAACGGCAAGGAATTTCGGGTCGCACCTTTTCCGGCATTTATTCAGACTATCATTGCCAACGGCGGTCTGATTGAATCCATTCAGAAGGGTGCAGTGAAGTAAGAACTGGTTCTCATCGGATATTGCACCTGTCTTTTCGGTAAATTTTGCCGATTGCTGCGTGGAAAAAGCTCACCATACGTGAGGTTGCTTTCGCTTTTTCGCCTTGCCCTCGTCAAAATGTTGCTCGAAAATCCATGGTCAAATCCGATGAGAACAAGTTCTAAAAATCCCTTTTTTCGTTGCGGTGTTTCTCCGATAAATCGGCATATCCGGGAGGAAGGAAGAAAATGTGTATCTGTACCAACAGGATCTGTGTACGGCACAGCATCCTGTTGGTACAACTTTTGAATTGGAGGTGAAACAGAATGCTGGTGCGGCTGACGGATGTCAATAAATTCTATCATGGCAGTCAGGTGCTTTCCCATATCCATCTGACCATTGAGGATAACGACCGTATCGGGCTGATCGGTGTCAACGGTTGTGGAAAATCCACGCTGCTGCGGATTCTCACAGAAAACGAACTGCCCGACCATATCACAGAAGGAGACGGAGAGATCGCTTATTCCGGTAAAACCACTGTGGGGTATTTGGAGCAGATGGGCGGTCTGGATAAGACCAGCACCGTTTGGGAAGAAATGCGCAGCGTCTTTCAGAAACTGTTGGATGCACAGCAGCAGCTTCATGTTCTGGAACAGCAAATGCAGAAAGGTGACATGTCTGTTTCAGAAGAATATCACCGGCTGCAAACCTGGTTTGAATCGAATGACGGTTACCAGATCGACGTAAAGATCCGGACGGTGTTGGGCGGCATGGGCTTCGGACAGGAGAGTTATTCCCGTGTGATCTCTGGTTTCAGCGGCGGCGAAAAAACACGGCTTGCAATTGCAAAGCTGCTGTTGGAAGAGCCGAACCTATTGATTCTGGACGAGCCTACCAACCATTTGGATTTCAAGACGGTCATGTGGCTGGAGGACTATCTCAGGGCGTATAAAGGTGCGCTGCTTTTGGTTTCGCATGACCGGTATTTTCTGGACAGAGTCTGCACCAGTATCTGTGAGATCGAACGGGGAAGGCTGACCCGATACAAAGGAAATTACACTTCCTTCACCCAATTGAAGGAAGCCGCTGTGGCTCGTCAGTGGAAGGAATACGAGATGCAGCAGAAGGAGATTGCCAAGCTGGAGGACTATGTGGCACGGAATCTCACTCGTGCATCCACCGCAAAAAGCGCCCAGAGCCGGGTAAAGCAGCTGGAGAAGATAGAACGGATCGAAAAGCCTGTGACAGGACAGAAGCAGGCAAAGATACGTTTTACCTATGAGGCTGATCCCCCCACAGAACTTTTAAAAGTGCAGGGAACCGATATTTCCGTAGGCAGGGGCGAGGGGCGGAAAATCCTGTTGCCAGAACTTTCCTTTGAGGTGAGACGGGGCGAGAAATGGGGCATTATCGGAGATAATGGCATTGGCAAATCTACCCTGTTGAAAATTCTGCTGGGACAGCTTCCCCATCAGGGAAAGATCCGGTGGGCAAGCAATGTCAAGATTTCCTATTTTGAACAGGAAAGTACGAACCTCCATCCGGAAAAAACCGTCATGCAGGAGATACACGACCGTGTTCCCTCCTGGACAGACCTGGAGGTGCGCAAACTTCTGGGGCAGGTGCGGCTCACCGGAGAAAACGTGTTCAAACCCATCGGTGTTCTCAGCGGCGGCGAGCGGGCAAAGATCTGCTTTGCCGTCATGATGCTGGAGCACGGCAATGTATTGGTCATGGACGAACCCACCAATCATCTGGATATCGCTATGAAAGAAGTCATTGAGGAAGCTATGGCGGAATTCGGCGGTACACTGCTGTTTGTCTCCCATGATCGGTATCTGCTGGACAAGGTGGCGGATCATATTCTGGAACTGAAAGCAGACGGTGCCGCTGTTTCTCAGGGCGGCTTTACCCAGTGGCTGGAAGCCCGGCAGAGGGCGGATGCAGAGGCTGCTGCAACTGCCGAACCAGAGTACACCCAGAAAAAGCCAAAGCCAGATCAAACGGCTTATCGTTCCAAAAAGGAACGTGCTCGTCAGGCGCAGGCACGAACAGAACTGAAGGCGCTGGATCAGCAGTTGGAAGCCATGCAGCAGGAGATGGACACTCTGACAGAGGAAATGTCGGATGATGCGGTTTGCAGCGATTATCAACGCATGAATGAGAAATGTCAGCGGTTGGAAACGCTGCGGCAGCAAATGGAAGAGATCATGGAACAGATGATCGAATTGGAAGAAATTGCCGGATGATTCGCGGATTCCGGGGGATAACCGACAATTTATACAAAACACCAAAAAAATTTTTCTAAAATTTGTTGGAATAACATCTTGCATCTAAGCCGAAAATCCTGTATGATAAATAGTGTAAAGCAGAACAGCTCTGCTGTCCTGCAACTGCAATTACAACTTTATGGAAACGAGGAAAATGATGATGTTAAAGACAAAAAAGATGCTGGCAATTCTGGCAGCATTCGCAATGGTATGTGTTGGCATGACAGGCTGCGGCGAAGAGAAGGGCAGTTCTTCTTCCTCCAGTGAGTCCAGTGAGTCCAGTGCAGCAGAGGAAAGCTCTGTTGCAGAAGAGTCCAGTGAAGAAGTTTCGGATAACGGTTCTTCTGACGAGCAGGCATTCGGCGGTGATGAGAGCTCTGTTGCAGGTCAGATGGTTGTGGATGCTGACTTTGAAGAGGCCGTTGCAGCTGAGTCCGGCGATGCTTATCTGGCAATTGTTGACGGTCAATGGTATGTACAGTACTGGGGTACGGAAGAGGATCTGCTGACATACGATGCAGGCGTGGCGACGATTGATCACGATGGTGAATATACTGTCAGTGTAAACGGCGCTTCTAAGGGGATGCGTTATGACGTGACCGGTGATCCCGATGATCCCTATCTGCCTTCCGGTCTGTCCTTCATGGCAGTGATGGTAAAGGATGGTACAACTCTGTATCCAAACATGGCGATCGAGATTACCAGCATCAAGATGAACGGCACAGAAGTTCCGATGAGTGCCAAGAACTACACTTCTTCTGACGATAACATCGAAATGCGTGCAAACATTTATAATGAGTGGGTGACCACTCTGCCGGAAGACGCCCACGATGCAAACGGTTCCGTAACAGATGCTTCTGCTTACTCTGCGCAGATCGTCGATCCGTCTGCGTTCAACGGTGAATGGGAGTCTATCGAAGTTACCTTCAATGTAACCGGTGTTGACGGCTAATTTCTGATCGAAACAGAACGGCAAACCCGCACAAAGATGGTGCAGGTTTGCCGAAATAAACGACCTCCTGTGGTTTTGACCTGCAGGAGGTTTTTTCTTTGTGAGAAACCTGTATAATCCAGATTTTTTTGCCCATAATTCTGACGAGGTGAGCGATATGAAAAAACTGGAACTGGCACTATTACTGGGAATGGCAGGAGCAATCTGTTTTTCCTCGGTGGAAAAAGCTGCCGATGCCCGTCAGAGTCTGAGAGAAAATGTACTGCGTCTGCACATTCTGGCAAATTCTGACAGTATTGATGATCAGGCGCTGAAGCTAAAGGTGCGTGACCGTTTGCTGGATGATGCAGAGAAATTTTTCAGGAATCCTGGAGATACGCTGGAAAAGGTGGAACAGTCTGTGACAGAGCATCTCTTGGAAATAGAGTGGATCGCCGAGCAAGTGGTAAAAGAAGAAGGCTATGATTATGATGTGACAGCAGAGCTAACAGAAATGCCCTTTGACGATCGCACCTACGGAGAACTGACCATGCCAGCCGGGACTTATGATGCCCTGCGTATCACCATTGGTGAAGCAAAGGGGCAGAACTGGTGGTGCGTTATGTATCCGGCACTCTGCGTGTCTAACGCCATGGAAGTGGACAGCGATCAGGAAACAGCAGAGGAAAGCTTCGATGCGGTGCAGCAGGATCTTCTGGAGCATCCAGAGCGCTATTGCGTCAAGTTGAAATGCGCGGAATGGTTTGAGAAGTTTCGGAACTGGTTCTCTTAGGCAATACCGTACAAAGCCGTTAGGCGGTCTTTGTGCGGTGCTGCCTTAGAAATGTATGCACATCTTTTCGGCAGATTCTGGCGCATACGGCATCCAAAAATCTTGCCGGACACAAGGGTTGTCTGCGGCTTTTTTTCTTGTCTGCATCAAAATCTGCCGGAAGATGCAACAATCTAAGTTTGCACAAAAAATGAATAAAATGTAAATTTCGAAAGGAGTACCTTGACAATCCTTCTGGAGTATGATATGATATTCAGAGTAAACAAAGAAGAGCATTACCGTTCTCACCGTTTGGCTCAAGTCGAAACGGTCAATCACTCGTTTAGGCATCTGCTGTGCAAGGGCATAGTGGGTTTTTACGGACGGAGAAATGGAGTGTTCACAAATGTGAGCGCTTTTTTTTGTTTGGAATTAACATGTTTGGAGGTGCTGGCTTATCAGCAAACAGGAGCTGCAGATCAATGAGGAAATCCGGGATAAGGAAGTTCTGGTGATCGACCAGAACGGCGAAAAGCTCGGAACGATGTCTGCAAGAGACGCACAAAAAATCGCCTATGACAAGGACTTGGATCTGGTGAAGATTGCACCGCAGGCAAAGCCGCCGGTATGCCGTATCATGGATTATGGCAAGTATTGTTTTGAACAGCAAAAGCGGGAAAAGGAAGCACGGAAAAATCAGAAGGTCGTTTCTATCAAAGAGATCCGGATGTTTTCTGCCATAGACACCCATGATTTTGAAACGAAGGTCAATCAGGCGAAAAAGTTCTTGCAGGGCGGAGATAAGCTGAAGGTTTCAGTTCGTTTCCGGAAGCGTGCCATTGCACATCCGCAGATCGGCGAAGAGCTTCTCAAGCGCTTTAAGGAAGCGTGCGCAGAAGTGGGAGTTGTTGAAAAGCCTGCAAAAATGGAAGGCCGCAGTATGGTCATGTTCATTTCACCGAAGGCATCGAAGTAAACAGGAGGAATCACCATGGCAAAAATCAAGACAAAGACACATTCTGGTGCAAAGAAGCGTTTTAAGATGACTGCTTCCGGTAAGGTAAAGTATCAGAAGACCAATAAGAGACACAGATTGACGCAGAAAGCGACAAAGCGCAAGAGAATTGCACGTACTGTGGGTATCGCTGACAGCACAAATGCACCGGCAGTAAAGAAGCTGCTGCCGTATCTCTAAGAACCTGTCCGTTGTGAATGGATTCTGCGCATAGGATACAGTTTGACGCGTTTTGACAAAGAGAAAATCGGAGGTAGTGAAATATGGCACGTATCAAAGGTGCAATGATGACTCGTAAGAGAAGAAATAAGACACTGAAGCTGGCAAAGGGCTATTGGGGCAGTAAGAGCAAGCATTTCAAGATGGCAAAGCAGGCTGTCATGAAGTCCGGCAATTATGCCTATATCGGCAGAAAGCAGAAGAAAAGAGAGTTCAGACAGCTTTGGATTACTCGTATTTCTGCTGCTTGTAAGATGAACGGCATCAATTATTCTCAGTTCATGAATGGCTGCAAAAAGGCTGGTATCACGCTGAACCGCAAGATGCTGTCTGAGATCGCAATTCATGATGCAGCTGGCTTTACTGCAATTGTAGAACAGGCAAAGGCTGCTCTTTAAGGATGGAAAGCGAAACACGCTCTGCAATGTACGGAGCGTGTTTTGTTGTATTCGTCAGAGGTCTGAGAACAAGTTCTGATTTTTGAAAGAATGCAGACACGTTTTCCCGAAATGAGGTGAACCATGAGCAGACCCTTTTCCATTATAGCAAAGGACAACCCATCCATTAAGCTGTACCGCAGACTTGCAAGATCCAGAAAAGACCGTGCGAAAGAAAACAGCTTTGTACTGGAAGGCATGCGGCTGGTGACAGATGCCATCTCCAATGGCGCTGCTCTGAGCCACCTGTTCTGGACAGAGGAGGGCTACCGCCGTTTTGAGGCGGCGTATGTTGCCGTGGATCTGGCGCATGTACACTGTGCTCTGATTCCGGATGCGATAGGTGCGGCATTGTCTCAGACAGAGCATTCACAGGGGATCTATGCCATCTGCCGTATGCCGGAGCAGTTGCCGTTGACAGAGCTCATTCACGGGGACGGCGTCTATGCCGTGCTGCATCAGCTGCAGGATCCCGGCAATGCCGGTATGATCCTGCGGACGGCGGATGCACTGGGACTGGATGGTGTGATCTATAGCGCCAGCTGTGATATCTATAGCCCTAAGGTGGTGCGTGCTACCATGGGTTCCCTGTTTCGTGTGCCGGTCTGCTGTACTTCTTCTATAGAGCCGGTGCTGGAAGTCTGCCGCAGCGTTCATGTGGAAAGCTGTGCCGCTGTGGTAAGCAGCGAGGCAGAACAGGTCGGCGATTGTCGCTTTCGGAAAGGAACGGCAATCGTGATCGGCAACGAGGGAAACGGTTTGCCGCCAGAGGTATCACAGGCGTGTGACAGACGGGTGACGATACCCATGCATGGATCGATTGAATCGCTGAATGCTGCCATGGCTGCCGGGATTATTTTATGGGAAGCCAGACGAGGAGGTGTATCAAGTGGAACGTGAGCAGAACATGCACGATGAAATATGGTGTCTGCTATGGATGGTCATGGTATTTGGCGCAGGAAATTCCCGCATCTGGACGATCCTGGAGCAGTATGATACGCCGCAAAAGGCATATGACGCCCTCCATCACCGGGATATCATCGCAGAACTCCGACTGCCGGAGCATACATGCAGACGGATACACCAGACAACGGAGACGCATGTCAATGAAATGCTGGAACGCTGCCGGAAGCTGCACATCTCCATGATATGGTATGGTGACGATGCCTATCCGGAACAGCTGATGGCAATTGTGAATCCACCGGTGCTGCTGTTTTATCAGGGCGATATGACGCTGCTCCAGAATCACCTGCTTCTGACCGTTGTGGGAACACGCCGTGCCACAGAATACAGTTTGCGGATTGAAAAGATGTTCTGCGATGATCTGGTAAAGCTTGGCTTTGTTTTGGTCACAGGATTTGCCGTGGGTGTGGATATTACAGCGAATCTCTGCGCTTTGCATTTGCGCAGACCCAGTATTGCCCTCATGGGGTGCGGACTGGATGTGCCCTATCCCGCAGAGCATTTTCAACTGAAAAAGGAGATCGCTGCCTGTGGTCTGATCCTGTCAGAGTTCCTGCCGGGAACATCACCTGCGGCGTCCAATTTTCCCTTGCGGAATCGTGTATTATCTGGACTCAGTATGGGAACGCTTGTGATACAGGCACCTTTGAAAAGCGGTGCACTGATCACTGCGGAGTGCGCCCTGGATCAGGGAAGAGATGTTTTCTGTGTACCGCCGGCGGATATATTTGACAAACGGTATATGGGTGTGATAAAATATCTTCGTGACGGTGCAATCCCGGTTTTCGACAGCCGGGACATTGTCTATGAATACTATACCAATTTTGCACATATGATTGCGGCATCAGAACTGTATCATGAAAACAGCAGGAAAACCGAAAGTCTTGTCATGGATTTCAGTGATGCTCAGAAGAGTTCCCGGAAAAAGCAGAAACAGCCAGAAGCGAAGCAATCGGAACCGTCTGTATCATCCGAACCGGATGTAAACGATCCGCTGTTTGAGGCAGATGATGCGCCGATGACGGAACTGCAGCGGAATATTCTGGCATTGCTCCAAAAGCAAAGAGTGATGCATATAGATATTCTGGCAGCCGAGCTGGATGTGCCTATGGGTGAGCTTGCCACGGCACTGACAGAATTGGAGTTGTATGGCAGAGCAGAACGGATGCCGGGAAAGCAGTTCCGCCTGATTGGATAAAAGCAGATCTGTCAGAGAGAAACCTGACAGACTGATGCAGATAGAGGAAAGGGTAGAAGAGAGAGTTTTATGTCAGATTTAGTCATTGTTGAGTCGCCGGCAAAGGCAAAAACCATTCAGAAATATCTGGGAAAAGGGTATGATGTCATTGCCTCTATGGGGCATATCCGGGATCTGCCCAAGTCAAAGCTGGGTGTGGATGTAGAAAACGGCTTTGAGCCCCAGTATACGGATATGAAGGGCAAGGAAGATGTCATCAAAAAGTTAAAGGATCATGCCAAAAAGTGTGACCGTGTTTATCTTGCCACTGACCCGGATCGAGAGGGCGAAGCCATTTCCTGGCATATCGCCCAGATTCTGAAGCTGGATATGAACGAGAACAACCGAGTGGAATTCAACGAGATTACCCGGAGCGGTGTTCAGGCAGGCATGAGCCATCCCCATAAAATTGACCTCGATCTGGTCAATGCCCAGCAGGCACGCCGGATTCTGGACAGACTGGTGGGCTATAAGCTGAGTCCTTTTCTGTGGAAAAAGGTGCGCCGGGGACTTTCTGCCGGCAGAGTGCAGTCTGTGGCAGTTCGTCTGGTGGTAGATCGGGAAAATGAGATCCGTGCCTTCGTGCCCCAGGAATACTGGTCTATTGATGCCAAATTTTCTGCACCGCCCTCACGAAAGGTGTTTTCCGCCAAGCTGGTGTGGGTGGACGGTGATCGTGTGGATAAAAATGAGATTCCAGACAAGGATACCGCAGATCGGATTCTGGAACGTCTGCAGAATGCGGTGTATACGGTGCAGAGCGTGAAGAAACGTGTGACAAAACGGCATCCTGCACCGCCCTTTATCACATCTACATTGCAGCAGGATGCTTCTTATCGCCTGGGCTTTCAGTCCAAACGCACCATGAAGGTGGCACAGGAGTTGTATGAAGGTATTGATGTACAGGGCATGGGTGCAGTGGGTCTGATCACCTATATGCGTACGGATAGTCTGCGAATTTCGGAAGAAGCACAGAAGGCTGCGGCGGCATATGTCACAGAACGCTACGGCAAGGAATATCTGCCGCCGGAGATGCGTGTATACAAGACCAAGAAAAATGCCCAGGATGCCCACGAGGCGATTCGTCCTTCACTGCCCCATCTGACGCCGGCAGAGTTGAAACCCAGCCTGACGGCGGATCAGTATAAGCTGTATAAGCTGATCTGGGAACGGTTTATTGCCAGCCAGATGGCAGATGCACTGTTGGATACAGTTACTGTGGAGATCGAAGCAGACAACTGTCTGTTCAAGACCACCGGTTCGACCATGAAGTTCGAGGGATTTACTGCTGTCTATGATGAGGCAAAGACAGACAAAGAAGAGAGCCGCAATCTGCCAGAGCTGGAAAACGGCATGAAGATCAAGGTCAAGTCACTGGAGGGCAACCAGCATTTTACGCAAGCACCGCCCCGATATACCGAAGCCATGCTGATTAAAGCTCTGGAAGAAAACGGCATCGGCAGACCCAGTACCTATGCGCCGACTATTACCACCATTATTTCTCATCTGTATGTGGAACGGGAGGGCAAGCAACTCAAGCCCACTGTACTGGGAGAAGTCACCACAGATCTGATGAAGGAGCACTTCGAGAATATTTTGGATGTGAAATTCACTGCCGCCATGGAAGGACAATTAGACGATGTAGAAGGCGGCAAGAAAAGCTGGGTAGAGACACTGGAGGACTTCTACGGAGACTTTGCCAGAACACTGGCGGCTGCGGAAGAAAAAATGGAGGGCAAGCGGATCAAGGTACCGGATGAAGAAACGGATATGGTCTGTGATGCCTGCGGCAGGAACATGGTCATCAAGATCGGCAGATATGGCAGATTTCTGGCTTGTCCCGGATTTCCGGCGTGCAAGAATACCAAGAAGATCGTTCAGGAAACTGTCGGAAACTGTCCCCGCTGCGGAGAAAAGATCATTCTGAAAAAATCCAAACGCGGCAGAAGCTTTTATGGATGCAGTGCATTTCCGGACTGCAACTTTATGACCTGGAACATTCCTACGGAAGAAAAATGTCCCAATTGTTCATCCACCTTGTTTCAGAAGGGCGGAAAGTCCGGCATGCTGATCTGTGAAAAGGAAGGTTGTGGCTACTCCCGTCCGGTAGGAGGCACATGAGCATGGAAAAGGTTACGGTCATCGGAGGCGGACTGGCAGGGTGTGAAGCGGCATGGCAGCTTGCAGAGGCAGGCTTTCCCGTGCGTCTGGTGGAGATGAAGCCGGTGCAGTACACTCCCGCACATCACTATGCGGGACTGGCAGAGCTGGTCTGTTCCAATTCGCTGAAAGCGGATCGTTTGAATTCTGCGGCAGGACTTTTGAAAGCGGAAATGACGAAATTCGGCTCTCTGGTGATGCAGTGTGCCAGAAAATCAGCAGTTGCCGCAGGCGGTGCACTGGCGGTGAATCGGACACAGTTTTCCGATTTGGTGACAAAAGCCATCCGCTGTCATAAAAATATTACCCTGGAAACGGCTGTAGCGGAGAAAATCCCGGATACCCCTGCGGTGATCGCCACCGGACCTCTCACAGAGGGAAAGCTTGCGGAAGCCATCGAGCAGCGCTGCGGTACACGGCTCAGCTTTTTTGATGCGGCAGCGCCCATTGTCAGCTTTGACAGTCTGGATCCGGAAAAGGTATTTTTTGCTGCACGATATGGCAGAGGCGATGCCGATTATATCAACTGCCCCATGAACCGGGAGGAGTACCAGGCGTTTTATGAAGCGCTGGTGACTGCAGAACGGGCAGAACTGCACGAATGCGACAAAGAAGCCTTTCGTGTCTACGAGGGCTGTATGCCGATTGAAGTGCTGGCTTCCAGAGGAGAAGATACCATGCGGTTCGGACCTTTAAAGCCTGTGGGCTTGACAGATCCTCGTACGGGGCATCGTCCCTGGGCAGTGGTGCAGCTGCGGCGTGAAGATCAGAAGGGCACCATGTACAATCTGGTGGGATTTCAGACCAATCTGCGGTTTCCGGAGCAGAAGCGAGTGTTCTCGATGATCCCTGGGCTGGAGCATGCGGAATTTCATCGTTTTGGCGTGATGCACCGGAATTCCTTTCTGGACAGCCCCCGTCTGTTAAATGCAGACTACTCTTTCCGGGGTGCAGCGCACCTCTATTTTGCCGGACAGATGACCGGGGTAGAGGGTTACATCGAATCCGCAGCCAGTGGTATTCTTGCCGGAAGAAATCTGGCACGGAAGCTTCAGGGGAAATCACCGCTGATCCTTCCCAGGGAGACGATGATGGGTGCGCTGGCAGCGTATATCAGCAGTTCACCGGCGAAGGATTTTCAGCCCATGGGCTGCAATATGGGTATTCTGCCAGAGCTGCCGGGTCGGATCAAAGGCAAGCAGGAGAAGTATCAGGCATATGCCGACCGTGCCGTGGCAGCGCTGGAGGTGTATTTACAGGAATTGGAGACAGAATAAATGGGCATTATTTTCGGAATGGGATTTCTGATATTTCTGATATTTACGATCCCGGCAGCCATGTTTTTCGGAGGAAGCATCACCCTGTTTTATCTCCGGTACAAGCGAAAGAAAACAGTGTTTCTGGTGACGGCGATCATTTGTCTGGTGCTTGCACTGATTTTTCTGGCTTGTGGGGGGGATAGGCGTGCTGTTTATGTATGAACCGCTGGAATATATCGGAATTCTGGCTATTGTTTAGAATTTAGGAATGATGGATTTTGACAGAGCCTGATCTCCGGGTGATTCTCAGCTATCATTCCTAACTTCTAACCATCCAAAATCGGAGGAGGAAGGAGAACAAGATGAAGATCATCATTGATGCATTCGGCGGCGATCATGCACCTTTAGAGACCATTCGCGGTAGTGTGCGGGCGGTACAGGAGCTGGGCGTAGAAATGATCCTGGTGGGCGATACGGAAAAAATCCAGGCATGTGCCGCAGAGAATCACATTTCGCTGGGAGGGATGGAACTGCTGCACGCTCCGGCAGTGTTTGATATCCATGAAGAGCCTACCACGCTGCTCAAGCAGCACACCGACACATCTCTGGCAGTGGGTATGCAGGCACTTTGCGACGGCAAGGGAGATGCCTTTGTCTGTGCCGGAAGCACCGGTGCTTTGCTGGTGGGGGCGACATTTCTGGTGAAGCGGATCTCCGGCATTAAGCGTGCCGCAGCCGCACCGATCTTACCCACAGAAAAAGAACCTTTTATTTTACTGGACGGCGGCGCCAATACAGACTGCCGCCCGGAAATGCTGGTGCAGTTTGCCATTATGGGCAGCGCTTATATGAAAAATGTCATGCAGGTGGAAAATCCCCGTGTGGGACTTCTCAACGTGGGTGCAGAGGAAACCAAGGGACGGGAACTGGAGATGGAATGCTATGCGCTGCTGGAACAAGCGCCCATCCATTTTATCGGCAATATAGAGGCACGTGAGATGCCTGCCGGTGCAGCGGATGTGGTGATCACAGACGGGTTTACCGGCAATGTGGCGCTGAAGCTGTATGAGGGCATGGGTAAATTTCTGGCGCATCAGATGCGGGACAATCTCTTTGCCGGATTCGGCGGCAAGCTGGCAGCACTGTTTACCCTGCCGAAAATCAAGAAACTGACAAAAAAAATGGACTATCGGACAGTAGGGGGGGCTGTGATGCTGGGCGTGAAAAAACCGGTCATCAAAGCCCATGGAAGCTCCGATGCCACGGCATTCTTTAACGCCATCCGGCAGGCACGGGATTGTGTTGCCGGCAATGTGGTGCAGACTATTGCGGAAACGGTAAAAGATCAGAAACAAGAAAGGAAGACGGTTTGATGGAACGTTCCGAGTATGTGGATATTCCACGGTTTGAAGCATATATTTCTTATCATTTTCAAAATAAGCATTTGCTTCTGGAGGCGCTTTCTCACTCCTCCTATGCCAATGAAAAACGGAAATCGCGCAAGTGCAACGAACGTCTGGAATTTCTGGGGGACAGTGTGCTATCCATTGTAGTAGCAGAATTTCTGTTCCACGAGTATCCGGACATGCCAGAGGGCGAACTGACCAAGCTGCGGTCGTCTATGGTGTGCGAAAAGGCGCTTCATGTGTTTGCGCAGAAGATCCATCTGGGAGAATTTCTGCTGCTGGGAAAAGGTGAAGAACACACCGGCGGCAGAGAGCGCTCCTCGATCCTGGCAGACGCTTTTGAGGCAGTGATTGCCGCCATCTTTCTGGACGGGGGCATGGATGCGGCAAAGCGCCATATTCTGCGGTTTATCCCCAGTGATCCCGAAAAACAAGAACCCCTTGGTTTCACCGATTATAAGACCCAGTTACAGGAAGTGGTGCAGAAGAATCCGGAGGAAAAGGTGGAATATGTGCTGGTAGGAGAATCCGGACCGGATCATGACAAGGCATTTACGGTAGAGGTATGCCTGAATTCCAATGTGATTGGAAAAGGTGTGGGACACAGCAAAAAGGATGCCGAGCAGCTTGCGGCAAAGGAAGCACTTTCCTTAATGGGCTATGGCAAAGCATAAGACTCTTGCCTTTTTTATTCCCCATCTGGGCTGCCCCCATCGGTGCAGCTTCTGTGATCAACATGTGATCAGCGGCAGGCAAACCGCTCCTGAACCGGCAGAGATTGCCGAGACCTGTGAGAATATGCTGCGGCAATATGGTATACCGCAGCAAACGGAAGCTGCCTTTTTTGGCGGAAGTTTTACGGCAGTGCCGATAGACTATCAGAATGCCCTATTGGAAGCGGTGCAACCCTATATGGGAACCGGAGGATTTTGCGGCATCCGCATTTCCACCCGACCGGATGCCATTGACAAAACCATACTGGCACGGCTGAAAAGATATCATGTGACAGCCATTGAACTGGGAGCTCAGAGCATGTCGGACAGGGTTCTTGACTTAAACCGGCGAGGACATTCTGCCCAGGCGGTGCGTGAAGCTGGTGCGCTGATCCGGGATGCAGGTTTTTCTCTGGGATTGCAGCAGATGATCGGCTTGTACGGCAGCAGTTTGCGGGACGAATATGATACGCTGGAACAGCTCTTGGCATGCCATCCCAATACCATGCGGTTTTATCCCACGGTAGTGCTGAAGGGAACCTTTCTGGCAGAAGTTGTAAAAGACGGCGGTTATCCTGCCTTATTGTGGGATGAGGTCATTGATTTTGGCAGCGACGCCCTTTGTTGCTGCCGAAAGCAAGGAGTAACGGTACTCCGTATGGGGCTTCACGATTCCCCGTCTTTGCAGGAGAACCGGATTGCCGGATACTATCATCCGGCATTTGGAGAAGTGGTGGAATCCCGACTGTACCGGCGTGCGTTGGAAAAAGCCGCAGCAGATCATAGGATACCGATACTTTCTGTAGAAACTGCACCGGGAACACTGAGCAAGCTGTTGGGACAGCACAGTTGTAACCGGAAATTTTTGGCAGCAAAGGGCATTCATCTGACATGCAAAGAATCTCAAAAGGTAAAACAGGGGGAACTTCTGGTAAACGGTATCAGCTGTCCTGTTTATGTGGAAAGGCAAAAAATATGATGAAAACCGACAAAAATGGTTTGATTGAACTGTTTCGGCAGGTGTACAGCACAGAGGCAGAATATCTGTGGGAGGATACGCCGGATGCCTGTGTGTTTCGGCGGCAGGATAACCGGAAATGGTTTGGTGTGATCTTATGTGTTTCCGGCAAACGAATCGGATTGGAAACCGACGACATGGTGGATATTCTCGATGTAAAATGCGAACCTTTGATGATTGGCTCTCTTTTGGAAAAGCCGGGGTATTTTCTCGCATATCATATGAACAAAAAGCACTGGCTGACAATTTTGCTGGACGGTTCAGTGCCGGAGGAAGATATCCGCTTTTTGCTGGATATGAGCTATACATTAACTGCCCCGAAACGGCGGAAAAAACCGGTTCTGGAAGCGTCGGCGGAATAGCAATTGAAACGAGAGGAAGTGTCATATGTATCTGCAATCTCTGGAATTACAGGGCTTCAAGTCTTTTCCGGATAAGATCAAACTGACCTTTGACAAAGGACTGACTGCGGTGGTCGGGCCAAACGGCAGCGGCAAGAGCAACATCGGCGATGCCGTGCGCTGGGTGCTGGGTGAGCAGTCTACCAAGACCCTTCGGGGCAATAAAATGGAAGATGTGATTTTTTCCGGTACGAAAACGCGCAAGGCAATGGGATTTGCCTCTGTGACCCTGGAGATCAACAACAAGACCGGCGAGTTGGGCGAGGAGTATGGCGATGTGGTCGGTGTGACCCGAAAGCTGTATCGCAGCGGCGACAGCGAATACCGGATCAATGGCAAGCAGGTTCGTCTGAGAGACGTGACAGAACTGTTTATGGATACTGGTATGGGACGGGATGGCTATGCCATTATCGGACAGGGGCGTATTGCAGAGATCGTCAGTGCCAAAAGCACCGACCGCCGGGACATTTTTGAGGAGGCAGCAGGTGTTTCCAAATTCCGGCACAAAAAGCAGGAGGCACAGCGAAAGCTGGCTGCCGCACAGGAAAATCTGACACGTCTGTTCGATATTGTTTCTGAGTTGGAAAGCCGGGTAGAGCCTTTGCGGAAGCAGTCGGAAAAGGCAAAACAGTATGTAGAGCTTGCAGGAGAACAAAAGCAGCTGGAGATTTCTCTGTGGGTGTACCGTCTCAAAGCACTTCGGGAAAAGCTGACGGCATTGTCTGACGAATATCTTCTGGCACAGGCAGAATTTCAGAATGCCGAGTTGGAGATCCAGCGGATTGATGCACAGGTGCAGGAGGGCTACCAGCAGATGCAGGAAAGCACTCTGAGGATCGAGAACCTACGGCAGCAGATGCAGCAGGCAGAGGAAGAGACGGCACAGCTTCATGCAGCCGTTGCGGTGTGTGAGAATGATATTCTCCACGGCAGACAAAATCTGAAAAATCTGCAGAAACAGATAGAAGAACAACGGACACAATCTGCCGACAGTGAAAGCTGTCTGCATCAGCTGACAGAACAATCTGCACAGATGGAGCAGAAGCGAAGCGACAGTAAGCAGGAAATACAGCAGGCAGAACAGAAATGGAAGCAGCTGGAAAAACAGGCTGCTGCACAGGGACAGGAATACGAGCAGCTGAACAGCCGTTTGCAGCAGATGTTTGTCCGTCAGAGTGAGCTGCGTGTGATGCAGCAGACGGCTGCCGGACAACAGGAGGAACTGCGTGCCCGGAAAACAGAACAGGCATTGAAGATCGTTGCATTGAAACAGTCGAAGGAGGAACAAGATTCGGACTACCAGCAGGCAAAGGCACAGGCAGATGCTGCCGCAGAAAAGCTTCAACAGGTGCAGAATCAAAGAGATGGTTTTCAGATGCGCTTTTCCCATGCGGGAATCATCCTGGAAGAAAGAAAGAAGAACCGGGAACAGGCTGCATTTGCACTCCGGGAAAAACGTCAGCGTCAGCGGCTTCTACAGGATATGGAACGGAATATGGAGGGCTTTGCCGGCAGTGTCAAGGCAGTGCTCCGGGCAGACGGCGGCAAGCCTCACGGTGTATTCGGCACAGTGGCACAGTGCATTACTACAGAGCAGCAGTACGGTGTTGCCATCGAAACGGCACTGGGCGGTGCCATGCAGAATCTCATTGTTGCCGATGAAAACGCAGCCAAGCAGTGGATTCGCTATCTGGCACAGAACCGTTCCGGTCGGGCAACCTTTTTGCCCCTGACTTCGGTACGGGGAAAACTGCTGACAGAGAACGGGCTGGAAAGTCATGACGGATTTGTGGGCATAGCTTGTGATCTGGTACACTATGATAAAAGATATACCGATATTGTTCGGTTTTTGCTGGGCAGGATTGTTGTGGCAGAAGATCTGGATGCTGCTGCGGAAATGGCAAAGGCGCATCAGTATCGCTTTCGCATTGTGACTTTGGACGGTCAGGTCATCCATGCCGGCGGTTCCTTTACCGGTGGTTCGGCGCAGCGTTCCGGAGGCGTACTGACCCGGCGTGCAGAGCTGGATGCGCTTTCCAAGGAGGTGGGAAAGCTGGAGCAGCAGGAACAGGAAGCCATTGCCGCACTGGAAAAAGCACAACGGCAGTCCGCGCAGTTCCAACAGCAGATGGAGCATCTGGAAGCAGAATGCCGCTCGGCTGAATCGGAGAGCTTGAATGCTGCGGCTCAGCTGGAGAAGTTTCAATATATGCAGCAGCAGGCGGAGGAACGTTTGGCTGAGGCAGAACAGCAGCAGGTTGTTTTGCAGGAGCGTTTGGAAGAAGCCTATCATCAGCTGAAAGCTGCCGAAGAGCAGACAGAGCAGACGACAAAACAGATTCAGGAAATGCAGGTTTTGTTACAGCAGCAGGCAGGTCATCGGGTGACGCTTCAGGAGCAGCAGCAGGAAATGGCAGAGCACATTTCTCAGCTGAAGATCGCAGCTGCTGCCATGGACAAGGATATAGAAGCGCTTTTTATGGAGATTCAGCGACAGACACAGCAGCAGGAGAATGTGTTGGAACGCACGCAGCAGCTGCAGGCGGATTTGGTAGCCCAAGAAGAACAGATCGCCCGGAAGCAGAAAGAGATCGAAGCGGGCAATGCAAAGATTGAGGCGATGCGCAGCGGAAAGATTGATTTTCAGGCGCAGATTCAGCATTTCCAGCAGGCGCATGATGCGCAGGATCAGAAGATCCGGCAGTTGCAAAGCGGTCTTCGGGACACCAATGCCGCCCGGGAAAAGTTCTCCGGTATCATGGGGCGTCTGGAGGAACGAAAACTTTCGGTACAGGGAGATTACGACGGCGTGATCCGACAGCTTTTTGAACAGTATGAGCTTTCCCTCAGCGAGGCGCAGTCTCTGGCACAGCCCTTGGAGGACTTGCAGCAGGCACAGAAGGAACTGATGCGCCTGAAATCCAGAATACGGGCATTGGGTACCGTCAATGTGGCTGCCATTGCAGAGTATGAGGAAGTATCTGAGCGGTATCGGTTTTTGTCTGCACAGATGAAGGATGCAGAGACGGCAAAGCGGGAGCTGGAAGATCTGATTGCTTCTTTGACAGAGGAGATGCAGCGGGTCTTTTCCGAGAGCTTTACCGTGATCAACCGGGAGTTCCAGTCTATTTTCAGAGATCTGTTCGGCGGCGGCGAGGCCTGTCTGGAACTGACCGATCCGGAAAATGTGCTGGAATCGGGCATTGAAATCCAGGTAGCTCCTCCGGGAAAGGTGATCAAAAATCTGATCTCTCTGTCCGGCGGCGAGCAGTCCTTTGTGGCAATTGCCATTTACTTCGCCATTCTGCGGCTTCGTCCTTCACCGTTCTGCATTCTGGACGAGATTGATGCGGCGTTGGATGAGGGCAATGTACGGCGTTATGCACAGTACTTACAAAATTTCACAAAGACCACACAGTTTATTCTGGTCACACACCGGCGCAGCGCTATGGAAGAAGCCGGCGTGCTGTATGGCGTGACCATGCAGGAGGACGGTATTTCCCGGCTGCTTCGCATGGAGCAGGAGGAATTTTCCGGCATAGAGGCATAGGGTTCTGAGAAAGGCAGGGTAACATATGGGTTTGTTTCGCAAAAAAAATAAGGAGGAAAAGAATGTTTCTTTCTGGAAACGAGGCAGAGAACAGCAGGAGAAAGAAATCCTTTCCGAAGCAATGCCAGTGACAGAAGAGGAAGCAGCGGAGGAGGATTTACGGGAAGAATCTGCATGGGAAGATGCAGAACAGGATGCATTGCGGTTGGAAGCAATTCAGCTTGCCAGACAGGCGGCAGAGGAAGCGAGAGCAGCGCTGGCAGAAACAGAAGAAGCGGATGAGCCGATACAGAAAACAGAAGATTCTGCATCGGAAGAACCGGGGAAAATCGAAGAGCCGGAAGAATCTGAAGCAGCCGAAGAAGTACAGGAAACCAAAGCATTTGAGAAAATCACAGAAGAATCAGAAACATCCAAAGAAATCGAACTGGAAACAGAGGAAATATCCGAAGAACCGGAAGACGCCGAAGCATTTGAAGAACAGCCAGAGAAAATGAGCATTTTTGCCAGAATCCGGGAGGGACTGAAAAAGACCAAGGACGCCATGATGTCCCGTTTGCAGCAGGTTCTCGGTTCGTTTACCAAGATCGATGACGATCTTTTCGAGGAATTGGAAGAAACACTGATCATGAGCGATCTCGGACCGGAGACTTCCGTGCAGATCTGTGAGACGCTCCGTAGCCGGGTCAAAGAGCGCAATGTGACGGATCCCAACGAGATTATGGGCATGATCCAGGAGATTATGTCAGAAATGTTGGGGGAGGATCAGGCGCTGGATTATTCCACCAAGCAGACGGTGATCATGGTCATCGGTGTCAACGGCGCAGGAAAAACCACCACCATCGGTAAGCTGTGTCATCAGTTGAAATCCGAGGGGAAAAAGGTGCTTGTGGCAGCAGCAGATACGTTCCGTGCCGCAGCCATTGATCAGTTGGAGGTCTGGACACAGCGTGCCGGCGTGGATATCGTGAAGCATGCGGAAGGTTCTGATCCGGCATCGGTGGTATACGATGCCATTGAAGCAGCTAAGGCACGAAATTGTGATGTGCTGATCTGTGATACTGCCGGACGATTGCATAACAAAAAGAATCTCATGCAGGAACTGGCAAAGATCAACCGCATTATTGCCAATAAAGCGGAAGACTGGCACCGGGAGATCTTGCTGGTGCTGGATGCTACCACGGGACAGAACGCCGTCAATCAAGCACGGCTGTTCCAGGAAGTGGCCGATATCAGCGGTATTGTACTGACCAAACTGGACGGTACGGCAAAAGGCGGCATAGTGGTTTCCATCCACAACGAACTGGGCATTCCCGTGAAGCTGATAGGTGTCGGTGAAAAGATGGATGATCTCCAGCCCTTCTGCAGAGAGGATTTCGTTCGTGCATTGTTTGCGGCATCCGAGGAGGCATAATATGGAGAAAATTGTCATAGCTTCTAACAATGCAGGAAAGTTGCGTGAGATCCGTGCGATATTAGCGCCTTACGGGTTTGAGGCGGTTTCTCAGAAAGAAGCCGGCTTTGAGGATGAGGTGGAGGAAAACGGCACGACTTTTGCTGAAAATGCAAAGTTAAAAGCAGCGGCTGTTTTTCAAGCCTTGCACTGTCCGGTCATTGCAGATGACAGCGGACTGATGGTAGATGCCCTGGACGGTGCACCGGGGGTGTATTCCCATCGGTTTGCCGGTGAAAATGCCACCGATGCAGACCGATGCCATCAATTGCTGGCGCTTTTGGCGGGCAGACCGGCGAAGCAGCGGACAGCACGATTTGTCTGTGTGCTTTGTTATATGGATGCCAAGGGAAAGGCGCATTTCTTTGAGGGAAAATGTGAGGGGATCATCGGGACAGAACCGAGAGGTAAAAACGGCTTTGGCTATGATCCAATATTTGTCTGCGGCGAAAAGACCATGGCAGAAATGACCGATGAGGAAAAAAATCAGATCAGTCACCGGGGCAATGCACTGGCAGAGCTGAAACACTATTTTGGAAATGAGGACAAATCATGCTGACAAGTAAACAGCGTGCGGCATTGCGGGGCATTGCAAGCACATATGATACAATATTACAGGTGGGAAAAGGCGGCATCAGCGACGCACTGATTCAGCAGGTAAAGGATGCACTGCGCAAGCGTGAACTGATCAAAATGCGGGTGCTGGATAATTGTCCCATGGATTCCCGGGAAGCCGCAGATCAAATTGCGGCACAGACCGGCGCAGATGTGGTACAGGTCATTGGCAGCCGTTTTGTGCTGTTTCTGCGTAACCCGGAAGAACCGGTGATTGAGTTCTGATGCAGCGGATTGGACTGTTCGGCGGCAGCTTCAATCCCATTCACAACGGACATCTGCATCTGATCCGGGCGGCAAAAGAGAGCTTTTCTTTAGACCGGGTGATCCTGATCCCGGCACGAGTGTCTCCCTTCAAGCAGAATCAAAAGGAGACTGCCACACCTGCTGACCGGCTGGCAATGTGCCGGCTGGCGGCAGAGGAACTGCCCTTTTGTTCTGCGGATGCATTTGAGTTGGAACGGAATCAAGTCAGCTATACCTGTTATACCGCAGCCCATTTTCGTCAGCAGTATCCCGTGGATGAGCTGGTGTTGCTGTTGGGAAGCGATATGTTTTTGTCCTTTCAGAAATGGTACCGGTGGCAGGATATTTTATCTCATGTTTCTCTCGGTGTGGTTTCCAGAGAAGCCGATGACCGTGAGCAGTTGGAAAAGCAGCGGAATCTTTTGTTGCAATTTGGCAAAATTTATCTGTGCAATGCGCGTCCTTACACCATATCTTCTACAAAAATTCGGGAAAGTATACAAAATCGAGAAGATTTTTCTTGCTATTTGCCGAAAAAAGTAGTACAATATATAGTGAGACATCACTTATATGAAGATCAGATATAACGGAAAGGAAGCGCAGCTTGCATGGCACATCTGGACAGCTATCGGAAATATTTAAAAGAACACCTGTCTCAAAAACGATATATCCACTCTATGAATGTTTCGGAATCCAGCGCAGAACTGGCAAAACGATTCGGCGGCGTAGATGTAGAAACCGCACGTTTTGCCGGATTGGTACATGATATCTGCAAGGAAGAGCCGCAGGATGTGCAGTATACTCTGATGATGAGTTCTGACCTGGATGTCTGTACGGAGGAACGTCATGCGTTCAAGGTCTGGCACGGCATCGCCGGTGCAGAAATGCTTCGCCGGGATTTTGGCGTGACAGATCTGGATATTCTCCATGCAGTGCGGTATCATACTGTTGGAAGAGGCGGCATGTCCCAGCTGGAAAAGATTGTCTATCTGGCGGATATGATTTCGGCAGAGCGCAGCTATCCGGATGTGGATGTGATGCGGCGGAAAACGAAAGAAAGCCTGACGGCTGGCATGTGTTATGCGTTGAGATATTCTCTGCAAAAGCTTTTGCACAGAGAAGTTCCTATTCCGCACCATACGCTGGACGCATATAACGAAAACATCCAGAAGCTGCTTCCATGACGATGTTGTGTGAACAGCTTGACAGATTGCAGCAGAGAGGATGAACCATCGCTTATGAAGAAGAACGATGCAGGCAGACAGGGATTTTTGCCTACGAAAAAGAAAAACAGTCCCAAGGATTTTGCTGTCATGATAGGAAGCATTCTTGTCAGTCTGGTGTTGATCACGGTTCTGATACTGAATGTACCGATTATCAATTTTGAGAAACGAACCGGAGATGTGATCACCAATCAGCAGGTTTCCATTCTGAAATACTGGAAGCTATGGCAGCCCCTGGTGGAACAGGAGGGTACGCTTTCCAAGGTGGATTCTGCGGATGCTTCTCTGCTGAATCTGAAGGAGGGGCTGGATTCTGACCTGAACGACGGTCTGGATCTGGAACAGATCATTGAGGGACAGTATACCATTTTGTTTCTGGGCATGGATGAGGACGGCACACGATCTGATGTCAGCTGGATTCTCCAGTTTGATCTGATCGCCGGTACCATGAATATTTTACAGATTCCCCGGGACTCCTACATGCCGGACTATGCGGCATATTCGACTGGAAAGTTTAACAGCATCTACAACAGCGGACAAGAGAGCGGTGTAACACCCATTCAGCGTGTAGTCAATGCCATTGAAGAGAACTTCTGTATCTATGTGGACTGCTACGTGAAGCTGAACTGTAAGGATATTGCCAACATTGTAGATTCAATCGGCGGCATTCCCATTACGCTGCCGGAGCGGATCTATTATGAAGCGGATAAGATTCTGCCGGCTGGCGAACAGGTGCTGGACGGTCAGCAGTCGGAGTGGTTTGTCCGGTTTCGTCACGGCTACGAAGAAGGCGACATCGGACGAGTAAAGGCACAGCGGATCTTTCTCGCCGCAGCTATGGAAAAAATGCTGAACATGACCCAGATCGAGCTGATGAGTGCCATGCAGAAGATCTATAAGAATCAGTGGATCGCCACAGACTTGTCTCTGGAGCAGATCAGCATGGTGGCAGATTTTGCTTCTGAACGGTTGACTATGGATTCCGTCAATGTGTTTATGGTGCCCGGTGAAGGGGCAGACTATTATCCCCCGGGATATGATTATCAGTCGGTTTATTCCATTCATAAGAATGCCACCATTGATCTGCTGAACGGGTATTTCCGCCCTTATCAGAACGAGATCTATCCGGAGGAAAGTGCCATTGTGGAATTGATTCCGGAAGGCTCTTATCAGGAGACCAGTAACGATGACACACAGGAAAACCTTGCCGACATTCACGCCGGAGACAGCAATGACGGCAAACAGACTTAGGGCGTATTGACACGACTGCAAAACGCTTGTCTGACAAGCATTTCAACCCAATCCTCTAAATTTCGATAGATGGATCGATCGGAATTGTGCCGCCGCAGGCGGCGCAGAGGATGGTATGAGACGGCAATCGGCAAAGCCGATTGGTGCCTGCACAGCAGGCGTTCCTCCAAAATCCGATGTTTGATTGGATTTTAGAGGGGTAGTATCAGATGACGCCAACACACCCTGGAAAGGAAAAAATACTATGACACAGCAGGAAAAGCTGGAAATTATCATTAAAGCACTGGACAGCAAGCGGGGAGAGGAAATTCAGGCGATCCAGATCGGGGATCTGACGATTCTGGGAGATTATTTTGTCATCGCCAACGGCACCAGCAGCACGCACACCCGGACATTGGCAGACGAGGTGGAATATCAGATGTCCCAGAAGGGCATCGAACCGACTCACCGGGAAGGCAGGGGCAATGGCTCCAGCTGGATTGTACTGGATTATTCGGATATCATTGTGCATGTGTTCCATAAGGATGCCCGGGAATTTTATCAGCTGGAACGTCTTTGGGCAGACGGCGAGCCGGTGGATATTTCGGCGTGGATAAAGCCCAACGGTCCGGAAGCATGACGGTTTATGATAGCCAACCGTTGAGGCAACCCCGCACAAAGATGGTGCGGATTTGCCTTGAGAAATCAGAATCAAAAAGGAATGATATAGATGAGTAAGAAATACGATTTTGCCGCCATTGAATCCAAATGGCAGAAATACTGGGAAGACAACGGCTCGTTCCGTGCTTCTTCCGATCATACCAAGCCGAAATTCTACGCACTGGTAGAATTTCCCTATCCCTCGGGGCATGGTATGCATGTGGGTCACATCAAGGCATATTCCGGTCTGGAGGTTGTCAGCCGGAAGCGCCGGATGCAGGGCTATAATGTGCTGTTTCCCATTGGTTTTGACGCCTATGGACTGCCCACGGAGAATACTGCCATCAAAACTGGCGTACATCCCCGTAAGGTAACAGATGACAACATTGTGAAATTCACCGGACAGCTGAAAAAGGTAGGCTTTTCCTTTGACTGGGACAGAGTGATCGATACCACGGATGAGGACTATTATAAATGGACACAGTGGATTTTTCTGAAGATGTTTGAAAACGGTCTCGCCTTCCGTGACAAGACACTGGTGAACTACTGCCCCAGTTGTAAGGTGGTTCTGTCCAATGAGGATTCTCAGGGCGGCAAATGTGACATCTGCCACAGCGATATCGTGCAGAAAACCAAAGAGGTCTGGTATCTCCGTATCACCGAGTATGCGGATAAGCTCCTGGAAGGACTGGAAACTGTCGACTATCTTCCTAACATCAAGCTGCAGCAAGAGAACTGGATTGGCAAATCCACTGGTGCATTTGTGAATTTTTCCGTCAAAGAGCATGCAGAGGAAACCCTGCGCATCTACACCACTCGTCCAGATACACTTTATGGTGTTACTTTTATGGTTATTGCGCCGGAGCATCCCATGATTCAGAAATACCGGGACAGCATTGCCAATATGGATGAACTGGACAACTACAAGGCAGAGTGTGCCAAGAAGAGTGAGTTTGAGAGAACACAGCTTGTCAAGGATAAGACCGGCGTAAAGATCGAGGGATTGACTGCTGTCAATCCGGTTACCGGCAAAGAAATTCCTATCTATATTTCGGACTATGTCATGATGGGCTATGGTACTGGTGCGATCATGGCAGTGCCGGCGCACGATACACGTGATTATGAGTTTGCCAAGAAATTCGGCATTGATATTATCGAAGTGATCAAAGGCGGCGATATTTCTAAAGAAGCCTATACCGGTGACGGCGAAATGGTGAATTCTGATGTGCTGAACGGCATTTCCAATAAAAAGGATGCGATTGCCAAAATGCTGACAGTTCTGGAGAAAAAGGGCTGCGGTGAAAAAGGTGTACAATATAAAATGAAAGACTGGGCGTTTAACCGTCAGAGATATTGGGGTGAACCCATTCCTATTGTGCATTGTCCAAAATGCGGCATGGTACCTGTGCCCTATGAGGAACTGCCTCTGAGACTGCCGCCGGTGGAGAATTTTGAACCCGGTACAGACGGCGAGAGTCCGTTGGCAAAGATCGAATCCTTTGTCCACTGTCAGTGCCCCAGATGCGGCGGCAATGCCAAGCGTGAAACCGATACGATGCCTCAGTGGGCAGGTTCTTCCTGGTATTTTCTGCGTTACTGTGATCCAAAGAATGACAAGGCATTTGCTTCGCAGGAGGAAATGGCATACTGGATGCCTGTTGACTGGTACAACGGCGGCATGGAGCATGTTACACGCCATATGATATATTCTCGGTTCTGGCACAAGTTCCTGTATGATATGGGACTTGTTCCCACG
The DNA here is from genome assembly GCA_947627445.1 of uncultured Ruminococcus sp. GTDB lineage: Bacteria > Bacillota > Clostridia > Oscillospirales > Ruminococcaceae > Ruminococcus_C. The sequence continues at coordinate 19,791 of CANQWA010000020.1, read as the reverse complement.
GCAGAGCCTTATGCTAAGAGAACGGCGCAAGGTCTGATTCTGGGACCGGATGGCGAAAAGATGTCCAAATCCAGGGGGAATGTGGTTGATCCCAACGATGTGGTAAAGGTATATGGCGCAGATGTACTCCGTCTGTATGTTCTCTTTATGGGCGACTACGAAAAGGCAGCACCCTGGAGTGACAGCAGTGTCAAAGGCTGCAAGCGGTTTGCAGACCGTATCTGGGCATTGCAGGAGAAGCTGGTGGATGGAGATTCTTACAGTGACGCACTGCGTTCTAATATGCACAAGACCATCAAAAAGGTGTCTGAGGACATTGAAGCCATGAAGTTCAACACGGCGATTGCTGCCATGATGACCCTGTTGAACGATATCTATAATGTCGGTTCTGTGACAAAGAAGGAGCTTCGTGACTTTCTGGTACTGCTGTATCCCTTTGCACCCCATATTGCAGAAGAACTGTATCAACAAATTGGCTGTGAGGGCGTACTCAGCGAGCAGGAATGGATCACCTATGACGAGGCGCTGTGCGTGGATGATACCATTGAGATCGTATTGCAGATCAATGGCAAGGTTCGTGCCAAACTGAACATCCCTGCCGATGCAGAAAAAGAAACCGTTCTGGTACAGGCTGCCGCAGAACCGAAGATTGCCGAGGCTCTTGCCGGAAAAACCGTAATAAAAGAGATATATGTGCCAAAGAAACTTGTAAATTTTGTGGCAAAATAACTAAAATCAGAAAAATGCTTGACAGGCACAACAATATGTGGTACAATAGTTTATATTGCAAAAAATATTGACACATAACAGATATTGCTGATACCCGTTTTCTGTTTTCAGATAACGGATATATAGATTGGAAGTCCGGCTTGGCCGGATGGAAAATTAGCCTCTGCTGTAGTGGCAAAGGGAGGGAAATGTAAGTGGCAGAAGTTCGCGTTGGTAAGAACGAGTCTTTGGACACTGCTCTGAAGCGCTTTAAGAGATCTTGTGCGAAGGACGGCGTTATCGCTGAAGTTCGTAAAAGAGAGCATTATGAAAAGCCTTCTGTAAAGCGCAAGAAGAAGTCTGAAGCTGCTCGTAAGCGTAAGTATTGATATATTGCGATACACAAGCAAGCATGCGGACGCACTGGTTCAGTGCGTCCGTTTTTTGGTATGATACCGGGTCTCCATGCATTTGCATTCCGGTAATTTGCATCACCCGGCTTTCGACATTTCCGGCGTGAAAAATAGAGTATAATGAACTATCAGGACTTGACCCAGTTTGTGCATTTTCCTGTGGGACAAGTTCAGAATGAGTTTGCACATCCGAAAAGAGGAGGCTGAGGCAATGCTGTTCCGTGCAAAAATCGCACTTCGGAGCGTTTGTGATATTACACCGGAGCTGCTGAAAAAAATGAGTGTCCGGGGGCTGCTTCTGGATATTGATAATACACTGACCACGCATGACAATCCCATACCGGCAGAGGGCGTGGAGCAGTGGGTCACCCGGATGCGCAGCGCCGGGATTTCTCTGTGTCTGGTGTCCAATAACCATCCGCCCCGGGTTGCACCCTTTGCTGCACGGCTGGGTGTGGATTTTGTCTGTGACGGTAAAAAGCCTTTGTCAAAAGGCTATCGTGAGGCGCTCCGGAAAATCGGCTTGTCACGGAAGGAAACAGCAGCGGTGGGTGATCAGATCTTTACCGATGTACTGGGGGCAAATTTGTTTCGTGTGCCTTGTATTTTTGTATTTCCCATGGAAATGGAGGGCACTTGGTTCTTTCGGCTGAAAAGAAAGCTGGAAATTCCCTTTTTGCCGAGAAAAATCTACGAAGATCAAGCAGCCGAGACTGCTTTGGAAAGGAAGCGTTAGATATGATAAAAAAAGTATTGGTGATCCATGGACCGAATCTCAATCTGCTGGGAGAGCGTGAGCCGGGTGTATACGGCAGTACCACCTTCGCTGAACTGAACCGGCAGATCTTGGATCATGCAGAGGGATTGGGATTGGAATGTGAGATCTTTCAGTCCAACCATGAGGGTGCGATCATTGATAAGCTCCATGCGGCACGCCAGATCTTTGACGGCGTGATTATCAATGCCGGTGCGTATACGCATTACAGCTATGCCATTCATGATGCCATTCACGATATTCGGATTCCCTGTGTCGAGGTACATATCAGCAACATTTATGCACGGGATGCCTTCCGTTCGCATTCTGTGATCAGCCCGGTATGTGCCGGTACGATCGCCGGATTTGGCATAAACGGTTATTTTCTGGCATTGCAGGCGATCTCGGAAATGTGAGGCATGTCATGGAATCACGTATCGAAAAGCTGATGGCACGGCTGACCCCGGAAACCGATGCCGCACTGATCGGATCCGATGTAAACCGCCGGTATCTCACGGGGATGCTGTCCTCTGCGGGAACCGTTCTGTGTTTCCGGAATGCTGCCTATCTGATCATAGATTTCCGCTATATTGAAAAAGCCCGGCAATGCGTGAAACATTGTACCGTCATAGAGCAGAAGAATCTGACGCATCAGATTCAGGAACTGATGAAAAAGCATGGGGCAAAAACTCTGGCAGTGGAAGCCATGGAAATGACCCTGAATGAGTTTGCTCAATGGAAGGAAAGGCTTGGCGGCTATGTAGAACTGGACTATTCCAATATGCTTAGCCGGGCGCTCTATGACTGCCGTAAGGAAAAAACAGCAGCAGAATTGCAAAAGATCCGTGCTGCCCAAAAGATTGCGGAGATCGCCTTTGCGGATATTCTACAGGTGATCCGACCGGGCATCTCGGAACGGGAGATCATGCTGCGGCTGAACCAAACCATGATGGAAAACGGTTCAGAATGCGAATCCTTTCCCACGATTGCACTGACCGGTACGGCGACTTCTATGCCCCATGGTGTACCTTCTGCCAACCGTCTGGTGCAGAAAGGAGATTTCGTGCTTATGGATTATGGTGCAGTGGCAGAGGGGTATCACAGCGATATGACACGAACAGTCTGTGTGGGACAGCCCTCAGAGCAGATGCGGCAGGTGTATGAAACGGTACTGCAAGCCCAGACAGCAGCGCTTTCCGTGGCAAAAGCCGGTATTTCTGGAAAGGAACTGGACAAAACGGCACGGCGTATTATTGAAGAAGCCGGTTATGGTGATCAGTTCGGACATTCTCTGGGACACGGCGTAGGACTGGAGATCCATGAGTATCCCAATGCTGCACCTTCGTCAGAAGCCGTTCTGGAAGAGGGTAATGTGGTGACGGTAGAGCCGGGCATTTATCTTCCCGGTTCATTCGGTGTGCGCATTGAGGATTTTGTGGTGATCCGGAAAGATGGCTGCGAAAATCTCACTTCCGCACCGAAAGAACTGATCTGTTTGTAATATTTCTGATATTTCTCAAAAAGGGCTTGCAAAATGTTGCATTATGTTGTATAATAATAATGTGCAATAGTTTTGAAACGGAAATCAATGCGATATGATTTTCGGAGATTGCAAGGATAAGCATAAAACGGAGGTTTCAATTTATGATTTCAGCAGGCGATTTCAGAAACGGTATTACATTTGAAATGGACGGACAGGTTGTACAGGTTATTGAATTCCAACATGTAAAGCCGGGTAAGGGTGCTGCATTTGTCCGCACCAAGTATAAGAACGTCATCACAGGTGCTGTGGTAGAGCGTTCCTTCAACCCCACCGACAAGTATCCCACTGCGTTTATTGAGCGCAAGGACATGCAGTATCTATACAACGAGGATGATCTGTATTATTTTATGGATATGGAATCCTACGAGCAGCTGCCCATTGATAAGTCCAAGCTGGGTTCTGCTTTTCAGTTTGTGAAGGAGAATATGGAAGTCAAGGTTCTGTCCTACAAAGGGAATGTATTCGGCGTAGAGCCCCCCAACTTTGTAGAACTGGAAGTTACCGAGACAGACCCGGGCTTCAAGGGTGATACTGCTACCAATGCGACCAAGCCCGCCACATTGGAGACAGGTGCAGAAATCAAGGTGCCGTTGTTCATCAATCAGGGCGATATGATCCGTATTGATACCAGAACCGGTGAGTATATGGAAAGAGCGTAAGCTCTGATCGTTATCATATAGGATCACAAAAACAGCTCAGGGAGGTATAACTGTATGAATCTGACAGATAAAATGGCATACCTGCGTGGTATGGTTGACGGAATGGAGCTTGATCTGACTTCCTCAAAGGAAGGCAAGGTACTTGGACAACTGCTGGATGTGATGCAGGAGGTGACCGCCTATGTGGCTGACTTACAAACACAGGTGGACGAGTTGACAGAAATCTGTGATCTGTTAGATCAGGATCTGGGTGATATTGAGGACGTTCTCTATGAAGAGGAAGACGAGGACGAGAACGATTTTGACTTGGATGACGAAGATTATGAGGATGACGATGTGCTCTATGAAACGGTATGTCCCACCTGTAACAATGTCATCGCACTGGATGAGTCTGTTTTGGAAGAGGGCGAGATTTCCTGTCCCTGCTGCGGCGAGATGCTGGAATTTGATCTGAGCGATCTCGATGAGGGACTGTCGGACGAAGAGGAATAAGAACCTGTTCACGTAGAAATCTGCGCACGTCGTTCCGGCAAATTTCGTCGGGTACTGCTTTAAAAATCCTTGCCGGGCGACAAGCCCGCCTACTGCTTTTTTCTTGCCCCCGCCAAAATTATGCTGGAAAATCCGTACACAGCTTCTATGTGGACGAGTTCTAAAACAGGCTTCACTTGAATTCAAATTTTCAAAGAAGTAAGCCGGCGCTGATGTCGGCTTCTTCGTTTCTTATGAGGTGAAATCATTGTTTCAGATCGTAGAAAGAAAACAGCTCAATGAAGCTGTTGTTATGGTAAAAATCCATGCGCCGCTGATTGCCAAAAAAGTGATGCCGGGACAGTTCATCATCTTCCGGCTGGACGAATTCGGCGAGCGTGTGCCGCTGACAGTAGCGGATTATGACCGGGAGGGCGGTACCATCACCCTGATCTTCCAGATCGTGGGAAATACTACCCGTCAGTTCTCTCAACTGAAAGCCGGGGATTCTATCTTAGACCTGGTAGGACCTCTGGGCGTTCCCACAAAACTGCCGGAAGGGACCAAATCCGTGTGCGTTATCGGCGGCGGTGTAGGCTGTGCCATTGCCTATCCCCAGGCAAAGCACCTCCATGAATTGGGAATCCAAGTGGATACCATTGTGGGCTTCCGCAATAAGGATATTGTGATTTTGGAGGAGGAATTCCGGGCGTGCAGCGACAATCTGATTCTCTGTACCGACGATGGTTCTTACGGCATGCATGGCTTTGTGACAAATGCCCTTCAGGAGCAACTGGAACAAGGCAAGAAATACGATGTGGTCATTGCAATCGGACCGGTTCCCATGATGAAATTTGTCTGTAAGACAACAGAACCGTATCAGATCCAGACGATTGTGTCTCTGAACCCGGTTATGGTAGATGGTACCGGCATGTGCGGCGGTTGCCGTGTGACAGTTGGCGGAAAGATACGCTATGCCTGTGTGGATGGACCGGATTTTGACGGACATCAGGTGGATTTCGATGAGTTAATGCGCCGCAACGGCACATATCGGGAACAGGAATCCCATGTTTGCAATCTGAAGAAAGGGGTACGGTAATGATGGCAGGGTGTTTCAATATGGCAACAGAAAAAGTGCCGATGCCGGAGCGTGACCCCAAGACCCGTGCACGCTGCTTTGAAGAGGTTGCCACAGGCTATACAGTAGAACAGGCAAAGGAAGAGGCGACTCGCTGTCTGCATTGTAAGGCAAAGCCGTGTGTCAGCGGTTGCCCGGTAGGCGTTGAAATTCCGGCGTTTATCTCTGCTGTGGCGCAGGGAGATTTCCTGAGTGCATACGATGTGATCCGTAACACCAATAGTCTGCCGGCGATCTGTGGTCGTGTCTGCCCCCAGGAAAGTCAGTGCGAGGGCAAATGTGTCCGCGGCAAGAAGGGAGAACCGGTAGGTATCGGTCGTCTGGAGCGGTTTGTGGCAGATTATGCCCGTGAAAATGGCTATGGCGGCAAGACAGAGAAAGCGCCTTCCAACGGCTTGAAGGTAGCTGTGGTAGGCGGCGGGCCGGCTGGTCTGACCTGTGCAGGCGATCTGGCACGGATGGGCTATCAGGTGACGATTTTCGAGGCGTTTCAGGTAGCTGGCGGCGTTCTGATGTATGGCATTCCGGAGTTTCGTCTGCCCAAAGAGATCGTACAGCAGGAGATTCAAACCCTCAAGGATATGGGCGTGGAGATCCAACCGAATATGGTCATCGGTAAGATTCTCTCGGTAGACGAGCTGATGGAATCCGGCTATGACGCTGTTTTTATTGGATCCGGTGCAGGTCTGCCCCGGTTTATGAACATTCCGGGCGAAGCGTTGGTGGGCGTATGCTCTGCCAACGAGTATCTGACACGTATCAATCTGATGCACGGCTATGATGAAAACTATGCCACACCGGTGATCCAGTCTAAGGCAGTCGCTGTAGTCGGCGGCGGAAATGTGGCAATGGATGCTGCCAGAAGTGCATTGCGTATGGGTGCAGAGCATGTGTATATCGTTTATCGTCGTTCTGAGGCAGAAATGCCTGCTCGTTTGGAGGAAGTACATCACGCCAAGGAAGAGGGCGTAGAATTTCAGAATCTGTGCAATCCTGTCGAGGTTCTGGGCGATGAAAACGGCCGTGTCAATGGTTTGAAATGCGTTCGCATGGAACTGGGTGAACCGGATGAAAGCGGCAGACGCCGTCCAGTGGTGATCCCGAACAGTGAGTTTGTTCTGGAAGTAGACACGGTGATCATGGCCATCGGAACATCTCCCAATCCGCTGATTTCCTCTACCACAGACGGACTGGACACGAACAAGTGGGGATGCCTCGTTGTCAGCGAGGATATGGCAACCACAAAGGCAAAGGTTTATGCCGGCGGTGATGCAGTGACTGGTGCGGCCACAGTCATTCTGGCAATGGGTGCCGGAAAAACGGCTGCGGCTTCTATTGATGAAGTGCTGCGGGGCGAAAAGTAACCGGCACGAATCGGATGATCAACTCAACAGAAAGGTTTTTGCATATGAAGCGTTTTACAAAATGGAGTCTGGGAATCTTGTGTGGATTAGTAGCTTCTTTTACCTGTACCGTGACAGCATTTGCTGTGGAAGGGGATGCTGCTGCCAGCGGTACAGCAACCAACGGCATGGGCGGGTCATGGGGCTATTTGATCTTTATGATCGCTCTCTTTGCTGTCATGTATTTTATTCTCATCCGTCCGCAGCGGAAGAAGGAGAAGGAATCCAAGGCAATGCAGAGCAGTCTGCAGGTGGGCGATGAAATTGTCACCATCGGCGGTATCATCGGTCTGGTGGTTCAGGTAAATGAGGATAATGTCGTCATTGAGACGACCAGTCAGCGCAATAAAATTCGGCTGAAAACCTGGGCGATCCAGGAAAATGTGACCATGTCTGAGAATAAGAAGCGTGAGCAGGAAGCAAAACTGGCTGCTGCCAAGGAAAAAGTAAAAGAAAAGGAAAGCAAGAAAAGTGCTAGGAAAAAGGATTCGGATGAGGAAATTCTGAAAGACTAGGAATTTGTTCTCCTGGATTTGAGTTCCATTGGAACAGGCTGCTGCATCCATTACAGCGGCCTGTTTTTGTGGGAATCAGAACTGTTTCTCTCGGATATTGCACCTGTCTTTTCGGCAAATTTTGCCGATTGCTGCGTGGAAAAAGCGCACCATACGGCAAGGTTGCTTTCGCTTTTTCGCCTTGCCCTCGTCAAAATGCTGCTCGAAAATCCATGGTCAAATCCGATGAGAACCAGTTCTAATTCTCCATTGCCCTGCATATTCTGAAAAAAGATAGCAGCAAAACACAAGGGAGGGGATCATATGGAGACATACCGGCGGATGTCCAGGCGCAGCATCTGGGAGCGGGGCATGTGGTATGTGCCGGCATCTCTTCCTGTGGGAATTGGCATTTTATCTGGATGTCTGCTATTGTTCTCTCTGCTGCAGATGCTGTCAGAGACGACAGAATGGGCATTACGCATCATGGCGGTCGTTTCACTGCTTGCCGCAGCCTACGGTATGGGATGGTTTGCGGCATTTTACCGCAGGCGGTTGGGGCTGAAAACCGGTCTGATCTGCGGATTGACGCTGTATCTGCTGCTGACTGTTGTGGGACTATGCTGGCAGCACGAGAGCGGAAGTTGGCTGCGTTTGCTGAGCTTGCTTGCAGGCGGCGGCTGGGGCGGTGTTTCCGGTGTGAATCATATGCACAAGCGTCCGCCCAGGTGAAAACCAGTATTTCTATGTCGCATCATTCCGTCATATGTAAACTTTTTTCCCATATTGCCGGAGATACTTGAAAATTGGACATTTTTGTGGTATAATAGATTGAAATTGTTTTTGGGGAGGGTTTCGGATGAAACACATTAAGACAATCAACGCAGCAAACCTCAAGGCATCTGCTGAAAAAGGCGGCTGCGGCAAATGTCAGGCTTCTTGCCAGTCTGCATGTAAGACATCTTGTACAGTTGCGAACCAGAAGTGTGAGCACTAAAAACTGGAACATCTGAAAAAGCAGGAATGCGATAAGGAAGGGGACATATATGTTGTCCCTTTTTTTATAGGCAAACCCGCACTGGATAGGCGGAAATCGGTTCTTAGAGTTTGTTTTGCCTCATTTTATGCGCGGATGGCTGCATTTTATTTTGTTGCAGATTAGAAAAAAAGTCACAGGCATATTTTGTGCCTGGCAAGAATTTTTGACGCAGCCATCGGGAAAATTTGCCGGAAAGACGTGCGTAAAACGATATGAAACAGACTCCTATGTTGTTTGAAATCTCATCTGGAAAGAGGAAAAGAGAATGATTCATAAGTATAAATTGGGCGACTATAATGTGGTGCTGGATGTCAACAGTGGCGGTGTACATATTGTGGATGAACTGACATATGATCTGCTGGACAATGTAGCGCCGCCCTTTGAGCCGGTCTGTCCGGAACAGGTGGTGGAAAAGTTATCCAGATTCTATGATCGGGAGGAAATCCATTCCTGCTATGCAGAGGTGCTGGAGGCGTACGAAGCCGGGATTCTATTTTCAGAGGACGACTATGAGAAATATGCCAGATTTATGGTTGCCTCTCCTGTCAAAGCCATGTGTCTGCATGTCGCTCACGACTGCAATCTGCGCTGTAAGTATTGCTTTGCATCTACCGGTGATTTTGGCGAAGGACGAAAGCTGATGACTGATGAAACCGGAAAGAAAGCCATTGACTTTTTGCTGAAAAACTCTGGTGACCGTGTCAATTTGGAGCTGGACTTTTTTGGCGGCGAACCACTGATGAATTTCGATGTGGTGAAGCAGATCGTGGCATATGCCCGTTCTCAGGAGCCGGTCTATCACAAGAAATTCCGGTTCACCATTACCACAAATGGGATGCTTCTGACAGAGGATAAGATCGACTTTATCAACCGGGAAATGTACAATGTGGTGCTTTCTATTGACGGTCGGAAGGCGATCAACGACAACATGCGTCCCCGTGCAGATGGCAAGGGTTCATTTGATAAGATTGTTCCTCTGTATCAGAAGCTGGTGCAGCAGCGTGGGGATAAAGAATACTATGTCCGTGGAACATACACCAAGTACAATCTGGATTTTGCTGACGATGTCTTTGCCCTGCTGGATGCTGGATTTGATCAGATCTCAGTAGAACCGGTCATGGCAGATCCGGACGAGCCATATGCCATCACCGAGTCAGATCTGCCCCGTATTTTTGAAGAGTATGAACGGTTGATGCAGAAGATTCTGGACTATGAGGCAACTGGAAAGAAGTTCAACTTTTTCCACTTTATGCTGGATCTGGATCAAGGGCCCTGCGCCATTAAGCGGCTGCGAGGCTGCGGCTGCGGCAATGAATATGTGGCGGTTACACCGGATGGTGACATTTACCCCTGTCATCAGTTTGTGGGAGAAGCCGATTATAAAATGGGAAATCTGGATGATGAGAGCTTTGACCTGGACATGAAATCGGAATTTGCCAGGACGCATATTTACAGCAAGCCGAATTGTCGGGATTGCTGGGCGAAATTCTATTGCAGCGGCGGCTGTAATGCCAACAATTACCAATATATGGGCGATGTGCATAAGGCGCACAAACTCTCCTGTGAGATTGAAAAAAAGCGTCTGGAATGTGCCATTGTGCTGAAAGCGATTCGGATGGAGAGGGACGAAGGGAAAGGAAAATTCCATGCATAAACGTGTCAAAAGATGCATTGCTTTGGCTGGTATGGCAGTTTTGGTTTTGGGAATCATAGCTGGGACATTGATCTGGTTTGGCGTGATTCAGTTGAACGGTCATGCAGCCAAGCAGTTTGCCGTACATGGTGTGGATGTTTCGGAATATCAGGGTGAAATTCAGTGGGATGTACTGGCGGCGCAGAATATCCAGTTTGCCTTTATCAAGGCAACGGAAGGCAGCAGCTATGTAGATAAAAAGTTTTCACAGAACTGGCAAAATGCCGCAAAAACCAATCTGCGCATCGGTGCATATCATTTTTTTAGTTTTGACAGCAGCGGAGAAACCCAGGCAGATAATTTTATTTCCACAGTCGAACCGGTGGAACATATGCTGCCTCCGGTGGTAGATGTGGAATATTACGGCGACTACAAAAAGAATCCTCCTGATCTGGAACATGCTGAGCAGGAACTTTTGGTTCTGCTGCAAGCACTGGAGGAAGCGTATCAGATGAAGCCGCTCATCTATGTGACGTACGATACCTTCTGGGCAGTCCGGGATTTTCCGGCATATCACTATTGGGAAAGAGATGTATTACACGGACCACCTGGCGGTGACAAGGGTTGGATGTGGACATTCTGGCAGTATACCGACCGTGAGGTTCTGGACGGCTATGACGGCGAGGAACGTTATATTGATTGTAATGTGTTTATTGGGTCGGAAGAGACGTTTGCTGCGTTCGGCACATAAACAAGACATATAAAAACAAAATCGCGTATGAGAAATGTTTGGTTTCTCATACGCGATATGATTATATGAACGAAATTTTTGGGGTGTGTTGACACGATTTGAAATGTTTGGATTATGTCAGCATCCCCCGGAACAAGTTCTCATGCATTCAGCATACGGGTCACGATCTCCTTGACAATACCCGGATTTGCCTTGCCCTTAGAGGCCTTCATACATTGTCCCACCAAATAGCCCAGTGCGTTGGTCTTACCATTCTGATAGTCCTTGACGGATTTTTCATTTGCCGCCAGAACATCCTTTGCCAACTGCTCTAAAAATCCGGTGTCGGAATTTTGCTTCATCCCTTTTTCCTCGATGATCGCCAGAGGATCTCTATCCTCCTCCACAATCACGGCAAAGACCTTTTTGGCAGAGGAATTGGAAATCACACCCTTTTCCACCTGTTCGATCAGTGCCGTCAGATTTTCTGCGGTCAGGGCTGTTTCTGGTATGGTCTTTCCAGTTTCGTTGGTGTATTTGGCAATGTCCGAGAGAATCCAGTTGCTGATGCTCTTGGGCTTGCAGACGTTTCGATTGACACAGGCATCAAAGAATTCAGAACGTGTCATATCCTCAGAGATCAATGTTGCATCCATCTGGGAAAGTCCGAAGTCAAAGACATAACGCTGGAGCTTGGCGTTAGGCAGCTCCGGCAGGCTTTCTTTCAGTGCCTGGATTTTTTCTTCCGGTACAACGATAGTCAGCAGATCCGGCTCGGGAAAATAGCGGTAATCCTGTGCGTCCTCTTTGGAACGCATCACAATGCTCATACCCTTGGCATCATCCCAGCGGCGTGTTTCCTGTATCACTGTGCCGCCTGCTTCCAGCACTTCGATCTGCCGCTTTGCCTCGTATTCAATGCCCCGGACTGCTGCACTGAAGCTGTTGACATTCTTCATTTCGCAGCGTGTACCAAATTCTGTCGAACCTTTTTCTCTGACAGAAACATTGACATCACAGCGGATAGAGCCTTCCTGCATTTTACAGTCGGAAATGTTCAGGTACTGTAAAATGGACTTGATGGTTTCCAGATAAGCCTTGGCTTCTGCACTGCTGCGGATATCTGGTTCAGAAACGATTTCAATCAGGGGAACACCGCAGCGGTTCAGGTCTACCAGAGAGCCGGCAAAAGCATCGTCATGGAGCAGTTTTCCGGCATCTTCTTCTATGTGGATACGTGTCACACCGATGCGCTTCATCTTACCGTCTATCATAACATCCAGATAGCCTTTGCCGCAGAGAGGAACCTCTGCCTGAGAGATCTGATATGCCTTGGGAAGATCGGGGTAGAAGTAATTCTTTCTGTCTTGTTTGCATACGCCGTTGATCTCACAGTGCATGGCATGTCCCATTTTAATGGCGTATTCTACGACCTTTTCATTGAGTGTGGGAAGTGTTCCCGGCATACCCATACAGATGGGGCAGACCTGGGTGTTGACCTCCAGACCAAAGGCATTGCGGCAGTTGCAGTAGATTTTGGACTTTGTATTCAGTTCTGCGTGGACTTCCAATCCAACAACAATTTCATATTCTTTCATGGGTACGTACCTCCGCTCAAAGAGTTTCCGGAATCACATGGAATCCGCCGACCAGCTGTTCATATGCATATGCGGTGTTCAGAATCGTTTGCTCGGCAAACTTGCTGCCAATGACCTGCATACCCAAGGGAAGTCCCTCTCTGGATCTGCCGCAGGGCACGCTGATTGCCGGCAGTCCGGCAATGTTGACGGTAACTGTGCAGGCATCGTTGTAGTACATTTTCAGCGGATCATCTATGTTTTCACCGATGCGGAATGCAGGAGACGGTGTTGTAGGCGTGATGATCACATCGCATTTTTGAAAAGCCTCTGCAAATTCCTGACCGATGCGGCGTTGTACAAGTTTTGCTTTTTTATAATAGGCATCGTAGAAGCCGGAGCTGAGTACGAATGTTCCCAGCATAATACGGCGCTTCACCTCGTCGCCGAAGCCTTCGCTTCGTGTCTTTTCATACATATCGGTCAAACCGTCATAGCTTGCGGCACGATAGCCGTATTTCACGCCGTCAAAGCGTGCCAGATTCGAGGAGGCTTCGGCAGAAGCGATGATATAGTAGGTGTTGATGGCATATTCTGTGCTGGGCAGAGAAATTTCTTTGATTTTTGCGCCGTTCTGCTCTAAGAGGCGGAGGGCTGTCCAGACAGATTCCTTTACAGCATTGTCCATGCCGCCGCCGAAATATTCCTTGGGAACGCCAATATGCAGTCCCTGTACATGACCGCTGAGATTTTCCGCCAGATCGGTATATTCCAGATAGGCAGAAGTAGCATCCATCTTGTCATGCCCCTGGATCAGACTCTGGAGCATTGCCACATCCTTGACAGATTTTCCCAGCGGGCCGATTTGATCCAGAGAGGAGGCAAATGCCACCAGTCCGTAACGGGAGACGCTGCCGTAGGTGGGTTTGAGTCCCACCACGCCGCAGAGAGAAGCGGGCTGGCGGATCGATCCGCCGGTATCTGACCCCAGTGTGAGAATGGCTTCGCCGGCTGCTACAGCTGCTGCACTGCCGCCGGAAGAACCGCCCGGTACACAGTCCAGTTCGTGAGGATTGTGTGTTTGGTGAAAATAGGAAGTTTCTGTGGAAGAGCCCATGGCGAATTCGTCCATGTTCATCTTTCCGGTGATGACCAGTCCGGCATCTCGGATCGGTTTCATCACGGAGGCGTCGAAAGGCGGCACATAGTTTTCCAGCATACGGGAAGAACAGGTGGTGCGGATGCCCTTGGTGGAAATGTTATCCTTAATACCGATGGGAATACCTGCCAGGGGGTGAAGTGTTTTTCCGGCGGCACGTGCATCGTCTACAGCTTTTGCCTGTTCCAGACAGTCCTCACAGCGTGTCACATATGCGCCCACTTTTCCCTCTACAGCATCTATCCGGGACAGAATATCCTGGGTCAGTTCTACAGCACTGCACGCCTTGTTCTGCAGCATCTGAGAAAGCTCTGCGGCATTTTTTTCATACAGCTTCATATTTTCTCCTCCTTATTCTACCGTTTTGGGCACAACCAGACAGCCGGACTGTACTTCCGGTGCATTTGCCAGCAGCTCGTCACGTCGGAATTTATGTGCAACGGCAACATCCTCACGAAGATGCATCGGATTTTCTGCATCCAGCGTCAGGGTATCTGTCATATCCGGCAAACGGTCTACCATGTCCACAATGGCAGACATATCCTTTTCAAATTTTTCCATTTTTTCCGGCTGGATTTGCAGCCGTGACAGCTTTGCAATATGTGCAATGTCAATTTTCATGAAAATCATTCCTTTCTGGATCGGTGTTTTATGAGAAACAGTTTTCATCCAAAAGCGGATGAAAACAAGTTCTAATTCTGTAAGAGATCACGAAATTCCTCTTCCGTCAGAACCGGGATGCCCAGTTCATAAGCTTTTTCCAGCTTACTTCCGGCAGCTTCACCTGCGACCACATAAGTGGTTTTTTTTGAAACACTGCTGCTGACCTTACCGCCGTATTTCAACACCAGTTCTTTCGCTTCACTGCGCTTCATGGAAGGAAGTGTGCCTGTGAGGACAAAAGTCATACCGGAAAAGCGTGCATCTTCTACCGAAATGCCTGCATAGGTCATCTGGCAGCCTGCTTCCTTTAGACGGGAGATCATTTGCTGCATGTGAGGCTCGGCAAGGGAAGATACCACACTTTCTGCCATTGTTGCGCCAAATCCGTCAATGGTCTGAATCTCCTCCGCAGAGGCGGACAGAAGTGCTTCCATGGTGTGAAATTTTTCGCAGAGCAATTTTGCCGCCTGTGTGCCGATGCCCCGTATACCCAGAGCGTAAATCAGTCTGTCCAGCGGCTGACTTTTAGAGACTTCGATGGCACGTATCAGATTTTCTGCGGATTTTTCCGCAAAGCGTTCCATCTCTACGATTTGCGCCGAAGAGAGCTGGTACAGGTCTGTTACAGAATGCACCAGACCTTTCTCCTGAAGCGCTGTCAGAATCTGTGGACCTAATCCATCGATATTCATGGCATCTTTGGAGACAAAGTGTATCATGCGTTTTGTCAGCTGTGCCGGACAGTCGGGATTGGGACACCGCAGTGCCGCTTCTCCCTCGTCACGCACGGCTTTTGATCCGCACACCGGGCAGCAGTCTGGCAGGGTGTAGGGGACTGCGCCTTCTGCATGTTCTGCCACACGAAGCACCTCCGGGATGATTTCCCCTGCTTTGCGCACCACGATCTTATCGCCCAGACAAATGTCCCGTTCTGTCATAAAATCCTGATTGTGCAGCGTTGCACGGGACACCTCTGTACCGGCAAGCTGAACCGGGTCGAATACGGCGACAGGAGTGATGACACCGGTGCGTCCGACGCTGAGTATGATCTCACGGAGTATGGTTTCCTTTTCCTCCGGCGGAAACTTAAAAGCTGCTGCCCATTTAGGGACTTTGGAAGTGGCACCCATTTCCTCCCGATGGGCAAAATCATCCAGTTTGACCACTACGCCGTCTGTATCGTATGCATAGCCAGTGCGTGCTTCTCCGATTCGGGCGATCTCCGTCCGGATTTGTTCGGCAGTGGTGCAGACCCCACTGTGGGGGATGACATTGGAAAAGCCCAGAGACTCCAGATACGTCAGCGATTCTATATGGGAATGGAGGGTGACTCCTTCCACCTGCTGAATGTTAAAGATCCAGATATCCAGATGCCGCCTGGCAGTGACGGCAGCATTTTTCTGCCGAAGAGAACCTGCCGCTGCATTCCGTGGATTTTTCGCTGGTGTTTCGCCGTTCTGTACCTGCTGTTCTACCAGATCGGCAAAGCTTTTCCGGGGCATATAGACTTCGCCCCGTACCTCTAAAAAAGGAGGCGGATTCTTCAGCTGCTTGGGAATGGCGGCAATTGTCATCAGATTGGCAGTGACATCTTCGCCCACAAAACCATCACCTCGGGTAGAGCCTCGGACAAAGAACCCATTCTGGTATTCCAGAGATACGGACAGACCATCGATCTTAGGTTCTGCCACAAATCGGGGAGAGCCAAGGGCTTCCTGACAGCGCTGCACAAAGCTGTCCATTTCTTCATAGGAAAATACATCCTGTAAGCTCATCATTTGGATGGTGTGGGGCACTTTTTCAAATATCCGGGAAGCTGTACCGCCCACGTGTTTGGTGGGAGAATCGGGGGCAGCCAGATGAGGAAACTCCTGTTCCAGAGTTTCCAGCTCACGCAGGAGCATATCGTATGCATCATCTGTGACGGATGGGTTATCCTGATCGTAATACTGCTGATTGTATTGTTTCAGGAGTTGTGAGAGTTCCTGGATTCTGGTTTTGGCTGTCTGTTCGTCCATGCTTTTATGCTCCTTGATTTGCGTCGCATGATGATGCCATCCATTGATGATGGTATGATTACGCATCTTTTGCGGCTGTGATTAAAGTGCAAGCAAAAGTGTTCTAAATGCTTTGCATTTATTATACCATATTTTTTGCCATTCGTAAATAGTTCAAGCCATTTTTTCAAAAATTTTGCTTTCGCTATTTACGAATTTCCAAAAATGTGGTACAATAGTATCATGTTAAGGCAACACCGCACAAAGACCGCCTGACGGCTTTGCACGGCATCTGCGTTGCCTGTTTTCCGTCATCTTGCACAAAAATTCCTTGACATACGTCCGTATGCCTGCCAAATTTTTTGCGCAATCTGCCGAAAAATCTGACTGTGCATCTGCCGCATCATCTTTGTGCGGGTTTGCCTTAAGAACTTGTTTTTATTGAAATTCATGTGCGTCTTTTCGGCAGATTTTGGCGGGTACTTTGTCAAAAAGTCTTGTCGGACACAAAGGCTGTCTGCGGTTTTTTCTTTGTTCTCACCAAAATCTGCTGGAAAATCCGACCATACTTCCTATAAGAACAAGTTCTAAGAATATTTCAGGAGGTTGACATACATGTATCCATTTTCCGAAACACCGACCCGAAATCCGGTTTCTACAACTGCCGATTTGTCAAAACCCATTGATCCACAGAATCCCTTTGACAATCTCATGGAAAATCCCGCCTATCGCACGGATTATCGCAGGATTCTCCCGGAGATCGTGCTGCCGGGTTATGAGATCCCTCTTCGTCCGGAGCGGGGCGAACGCAAAGCACTCCGCCGCTGTATCAATATTGCGGGGCTGGGATCTCTTGCCAGCTGTCTGCTGTCACAGATCCTGTATGTGATATGCATGTTTGTCATTTTAGCTCTGATGGGCGTTTCCTTTTCAGCGTATTTTGGCGGTGATACCAGCGGTGCCGTGGACTATTTTGAAAATTCTTCCATTGCCATCGGACTGAATGCCATCGTATTTGCATCGCTGAATGTCCTCATTGCATGGGTGGGCTGCCGGATGATGCAAACGCCCATTAAAAGCCTGTTTCAGACCCAGAAGCTGACACCGGTAAAGGCTGGACGGTATGTTGTGACCGGTATTTCTCTGCAATGTGTTTCCGGCGTGATTTATACCATTCTCTCCTGGCTGTTCAGCAAGACTGGTGTCCAACTGGGCGATGTGGATTTTTCCTATACCAACAGCGGAAAGTCTACCCTTATGATGATCCTGTATGCCTGCATTCTTGCACCGGTGACAGAGGAACTTCTTTACCGGGGATTTCTCATGAAAACCCTTTCCCGGGTGGGAACACGATTTGCCATTGTGATCAGCGCTTTGATGTTTGGGCTGATGCACGGAAATATTTCCCAGATGATTCTGGCATTTGTACTGGGCATGTATCTGGGAAAGATCGACGTCCGGCACAATTCTCTGCTGCCTTCGATCCTGGTGCATATGGGTGTGAACAGCTATGCCACCTTGTTCACATTGGCAGATGCGGTTGCCTCGGAACAAGTCCGTCTGTTGCTGTCCACATTTTTGGGATTGATGTATTATGGACTCGCCATTTTCGGGCTGATCCTCTGGTTCTGGAAGGAACGGAAAGAACCGCTGCCTTATCCCACGCAGAAACAGGCATTCCGCAGCCGACTGTTCTGGTCATCGCCTGTGATGCTGGCAGCGGTTGTTCTTGAGGCATTGCTTCTGATTGCCAATGAAGCTGCGATGATGGCACAGTAGATGCATATAAGAACTGGTTCCCATCGGATATTGCACCTGTCTTTTCGGCAAATATTGTCGATTGCTGCGTGGAAAAAGCGCACCATACATGAGGTTGCTTTCGCTTTTTCGCCTTGCCCTCGTCAAAATGTTGCTCGAAAATCCATGGTCAAATCTGATGAGAACCAATTGTTATTCCTCTTCGTCCTGCGGCAGATAGGAGAATCCGGTAAACACCGCCGGCACTGCCATATCTTTGCCGTTACCGCTGGCAAATAAAGCGATATAGTTTCCCGTAAAGCATCCCCCTGCTTCAGTGGAAAGGTAGTTGGTTTCACCGCCGCCGATAAACTGCATCTCACTGCCCTCTGCGGCAAAGAAAAATGCGTAGTAATAGCGGTTGCAGACCAGCTGGAGCGTGATCTTTTCGTTATCACATGGCGTGATATTTTCACATGTACACAAAGAACCGATCTTGCGGCGAAGCATCATCACAGCCTTGCTGTCCTGCATGGTCCGGACAATCTCATAGTGATGCTCCGGATTCAGGTAGATGGTCAGTCCGGCTTCGTCATTTTCCTGTGCCGGTAAAAAGTTCAGCTTAGCTTTGGCAGTGCAGCAGAAATGCTCCTGGCGGCGACCCAGCCACGCCTTGGGCTGATCCTCAGAAAGACCTGCACTGCCTTGAAGTTTCAGTCCATCTGCTGTCAGACAAACCAGATTTCCTGTGGGATTGTAGATATAGTTCCAGGAGAGATGCAGCTTGTTTCCCTGAAAATCATCGGATACAGCGCTTCCCGGTACATAGCCTGTGGATGTGAATGCCGGCAGAGGGGATTCCACTTCAAATGCCGGAAGAACCGCTCCGTCTGCGCCGAAAGTAAACCATCCGTCCTTCCGTACCACTGGTACAAGCATCGTCTCTCGTCCCAGGATATGGCGGAAGGGATAGCCTGTGGGGCGGTTGCCCAGGCAGACTGCCCACCAGTTTCCGGAAGCATCCTCCACCAGATCGGCATGACCAGCTGCTTTAATGGGCAGTGCATGACCGATGTTGGTCAGCACTGGATTATGCGGACAGGATTCATAGGGACCGAGAATGTTTTTGCTTCTGGCAAGGGCAGCCATATGACACATTTCCGTGCCGCCCTGTGCGATCAGCAGATAGTACATGCCATCTATCTTGTACAGATGTGGTCCTTCCGGATTGTTTGCGCCTGTGCCCTGCCAGATATTGTGCTTTTCACCAATGGGTTCGCCGGTTTTCAGGTTCAGTTCATGGAGATAGATGACGCCGTCTGTGCCGAGATAATAGACTTTTCCGTCATCGTCAAAGAACAGGGAAGGGTCGATGCCTTCAAAGGGAAGCTGCATGGGCTCAGACCATTCGCCTGCTGGATCGGTGGCTGTGACAATAAAATTTCCTCGGTTATCTCCGGTGACATTGGTGACGATCACGTAGAATATGCCTTCGTGATAGCGGATTGTAGGGGCGTAGATGTTGATACAGTTGGGTGCGCCTGTGACCAGATGAACCTGACTGTTCCGTGTCAGACAGTGACCGATCTGTTCCCAGTGGATCATATCCCGGCTGTGAAAAATGGGAATACCCGGGAAATATTCAAAGGTACTGGACCAGATAATAGTCATCT
>CANQWA010000019.1 GCA_947627445.1 uncultured Ruminococcus sp. | reverse complement strand
CATGAATCTCAAAAAGTTCGCCCTCCATGCTGCTTGATGGAGGGCTTTTACTTGCTTTTTCGATATTTATTCCGTTTACGGCGAAAATTAAGCTTGATCAGGAATTTCAACTGCGGATCATGCCAATGCAGAAGCAGCATATTTTCAAGTGCATCATTGCCGGAATCCATGCGAAATAAGAGCTGTCTTTTTGTCATCTGCTTTGCTGCTTCGATGGTTTCAGCGAGAAATTCAGGCGTACCGCTTTGGCAGTGCTGTTTGCCTTCACGAAGCTCTGCATTACAGAGATATCCCTCTGTTCCGATATAGGCGAAGATCGGTGCATAGCCGTCAAAATTCTTGTCGGTGCGTGAAACGCCCGCTTTATGACTGCCGGAATTGTCAAATGGGGAAACATCAATATCCACAGGAACACAGCCGTTTTCCAACGACGACGGCTCATAGCCGCAGGACAGAAACATATCGACATTTCCGTCAAGAATCTGTTGATGCATCGACACTCCGATACCATCAAGCTGGTTTCTGAGCGAGGATTCTGAAGGAATACCGTATGCAATGCCAAGCGAATTCTTGTAAAATTCTTCATCGGTATGGAATTCGTTGACATTCTCGAAATCCGATTTTCCGAGTGTCAGCAGACCAATCATTGTCAATAAAATATCCCCGTTTTTGATCTGTGGCTGAGAACGCTTTTCTGTCCGCATACGGTTTGCTTTTTTGATCAGATTTGATTTGCCGAGCACCTGTCCGACAAGCGATAATCCGCTTGGTGTGATCAGTCTTTCATTGCTTACAACATACTCTATTTTCCGCATTTTTGATTTCACCTTCCGGGTTCTGTTCGCACAGCGTTTTCTATGCTTCTATTTTACCACTTTTACGCTGTTTTGTACAGAGAAAGAGGTTTCAGTTTTGCGGAAACAGGATTTACTCATGATCACACTCAATTTCTATTCATATCGCTATCTATTGAAAACATCAATAAAACATTATCTAGATCTTTTTTCTTTTCTTCTGCTGTAAGTTCTTCATAATCGATAAGATCTTTATGAATACGTTTATCTATATCCTTATTTTTTCCGTCTGGTGGAACGCCATATTCCCAATTATTCAAGTAATGGTATCTGCACCATCGGATATGTTCAAGATTCGAATACAGATCGGCAAGCTTTTCATCGGATTTAAGTTGATGGATACTATACCCATCATATTCCAACATTTTTCTTTGCATTTCGTGATAATCTGCTGAACTTATGTTAGAATACTTTGTAAAAGTATTTAGCTTATTCCATTCGGCTTGAAGATTTTTCTCATTTTTTTCAATACCGCTATACATATTTGCATATGCAAGATTGATCATTTTTGCATGATAAAGCATATCTTCATTTATAATATGCTCCGGTGTCATGGATGTGGCTTTATATGGATAAACATCTATACGATTTCTCTGATCTAAAGTATCTGCGAATAAAGGTTCATTTAAAAGTAATTCAATTCTAATTTTGCTTATTGAAAATAAAACGTTCATTGCTAAAGAAATATCATCACAAATTATGATTCTGTCGCTGTTTGATAATAAATCCAAGTGATCGTGCCATTCGGAATCGTGATATATAACAGTATCCTTAATGCGGTTTATTCCATGATATATATTTTTAAATTCAGAATATGCCCCAAACACATGATATTCCAAAATTTGTTTTGGAGAAAAAATATTCATTTGTAAAGCAGTTTTCAATAGTTCCTTCGATAATGCATTAAAATTTAAAAATACGATTTTGTATTTATACGCATTTTCTTTGACATATGGGTAAAGAAAACGTTCTTTCCAATAAAGCCTGGCAGCAATTTCATTCTCATTAAACAAATAAAGATTACCTGTGGCTTTTCTTTGTGTTAATGATGATACGCGGGAAAAGATGGAGATTTCATCGGATATCATGTGATTATTTGATATCATCCAACGCAGATTGTCATCCTCGCTTCCAAGTAATATGTATTTTTTTACACCGCTAATAGCATCAACACCACACGCTATTCCGCGCATTCCAAGTTGTGTCAGAATTTTTTTCGCATCATCAGTTTGACCATACACCGCCACTGCTCTGCCGCCAATTCGAGCTATAAGATCATGTACTATTTTATGAAATGTCAATATAAATGATAGAATCCAACTTGCTGTCACAATTGGAGCCGTCCAACGAGCAATTTCAACCATATAATTATCGGGAGTATTGCCGTTGTTTAAAAAATAAAACAATAGGCTGTTGAATGCCGCATCCGTTAAGGATAAATGATCATAATAGCAATACCCTATCGTTCCCAAACAAAAAGGAAGGATATATAAAATATAAAAAAATTTTTTTCTTTTCCTATTTTTTATCATTATGATAATCTGCCTTTCTGCAAAGGCACCAATAGAGTTGAGAAGGTGCTTAAGCAGTATGAAATTTTTATCGGCTTGATTGAATAAAATCAATCACTTTTTTTGCATCATGAAGTCCCTCGTCATACATAAGCTGCAAACTCTTTTTATCTTTGGTCAGCATTTTCATCTTACCTGTTTTCTCGGGTGAGACAATGCAGACAATGCCTTTTATTTCAAGCTGTTTGCATGCATCCAATTGCTTATTGTACAATTCGGAACGATTTTTTAATAAATTTGCTATATACGGAAATTTTCGTGATATGCACCAGGCTAAATGGCACTCAATTCCGCGTTCCATGTAAAAATCATAGGGTCTTGTCAAAATAACAATTAGCCTGTCGCACCCTTTTCTCAATGCATACTGATACGGAATCGGATCAACTATCCCTCCATCATAATAATACGCATGATTCCATTTATAGGCTGAATTGATCAATGGCACATTACTGGAAGCCTTAATAATTCCATAATCATCCTGTTTCAAATCTTCCTTACCAAAATATACTGCTTTTCCGGTTTTAGCATTTGCGGCAACTATATTAAAGTCCATGCTGTTCTTCAAAATGGCTGGATAATCAAGAGGATCTTCTCCTCCGGAATTATAAAGCGTTCCATATATATAATCCAAATTAATATATGAACCATTCTTAAAGTATTCTCTGAAACTCATGTACTGGGGACGAGAAGAATAATCAATATAGTATCGATAATTCCTTCCTATCTGACCGGATGCATATGATGTTATATTGGCACTGCCAGCAGATACGCCAATCGCATAATCCAGCTTGATATGATGCTGCATCAGTTTATCCATGATTCCCGCACCATATATATCCCGCAGACCACCACCTACATCAACAATACCTATCATATCTTCTCTTCTGCCTCATTCCTCTATTTATTTTCGTCATGGGTTAAGCTGATAATTTTTATTTTCTCGCTTGCTGCATCAGCTCTTCTTCCGTTCAGAAACTCCTTTGTCATATGTGAAGTATATGCAAATCCAACAAGCAAAGAAAACACAGCACCCTCCAAAAAAATCAAATGTGATTCAAAAGTGCGATTAAAAGCAAAAAACAATATATGTACAACAGCAAAAGCTGATCCAACCAGCGCTGTCCGCAAACCATAAACACGAAGTTCATTGCGACAAGCCTGTTGATTGGATTCGTTTAGCAAAAAAGCAAAATTGAAACCAACTATTGCTAAATCTCCGCCATCAAATGCTAAATAATGTGGATAGCAGGCTACACCCAATATTGCGATGACCATTTCGAGAAAATAAATTTTTCTGATTCTTTTCCACTTTTCTCCACGATAATATTTTGCAACTTTATCATACATATGATACAGATATATAACACTGATCAGGTTGATAAAGAGCGGATATAAGGGATGCATATCCTTACATGGATTAAACTCATATAGTACAGTTTGCCACGGATCGATAACTATTCGATATATCAAGTCTATGATGATCTGTCCTATGATGGACATTAATGTGATCTTAAAAAAATATTTATCCTTTAATGCTTTTCTTGCATGTCTTTTCTTCTCACGTAAATGTTTTTTCATTTTAGTATCCAGCGATTCGGCAATGTATATATCCAAAGCACTTCGTGTATTTCTATTCATGTTGGATTGACTGAAATTCATGAACTCTGCTGCGATGTAATCATGAGCTATTTCATATTCTAAATCACTATCTTCTGTATTTTTTCTTATCAGTTGCAGCGTTTCCAATTCGTCAATGGTTTCAAGAAGGTGTTCATGTCCTTGCTTATCAAATTGATTCACGAACAAGCCCTGTTCTATATCTTCACGTTTTATAGAAACATGATTTAATCTGGCAGAACTCAGTAAATACATGATACGGGTAGCATTATAATAATCACTGCATGAGGCTAATTGTGTATCAAAATACTCATTGATCAGACTATAATCCTCTATGGAATATTTGAGTACCAGCTCATCATCCGATAACCTTCTGACTTTTTTATCAAACTCCAGCATGTGATAAATAATCTGCTGCTTGATTAATGGCGCTGATTGATATTTTTCATATAACCGCTTTCCATACTCACCAAACAGCTTCTCTAATTTAGATAAAACAATGGTCGAGTTTCTGGTCTTTCCACCTTTTTGCACCGATAT
Organism: uncultured Ruminococcus sp.; assembly: GCA_947627445.1. Lineage (GTDB taxonomy): Bacteria > Bacillota > Clostridia > Oscillospirales > Ruminococcaceae > Ruminococcus_C. The sequence continues at coordinate 46,698 of CANQWA010000019.1, read as the reverse complement.
TTCATTTTGATTTTTACAATAGAACAATGTAGCGCCAATTGGATCCAGTGTTGTTCTTGAATGAGATTCACCCACTTGTTCAATGTGCACTTGTAAATTATCAATGATCTTTTCTCCCTTACATTTGGTTACCTTCATTCCATTTCTGCTGTGTAGTGTTAACGAGGATTCCTTTTCTTTTACAACTGAAACAAGCGTTTTTAAAACACCTTTTTGCGTGTTATTTGAGACGCCATGATTCTCATCCTTTAAGTTGTTCATATCAAATTCTTTCATAAAATCTGCTAAATGTTCTTGCCGCATCGAGAGGATAATTGCTGAGTTCTTTCTGCATAGTATCTCCATGCATTTTTTTACTTCAGCTTTTCTTTTTTGATCCAGATAGAAATATCTTTCAAATTGATCCAGTATAAAAACAATTTTTCGATTATGTGTTTTTGACGCCAATGCCTGATCCAAATTACTGCCAAATAGTTCTGTCAGATATGACTCAAATGTCATATAATTTCCAGTAAAATCGTAAAAATCATAGTCATTTGAATAGTTATGTTTAAAAAAGGAAATGATGGTAGATTTACCGCATCCACTTTCGCCGGTAATACAAAGCGCCTGCTTTATACTAGTTTGAGGGAAAATGATCTCTTCTACCACTTGATGCATACATCTGGCTTCTTCCTCTCGGGATAACACATCCTTTGTGTTTGTGATGTTATTACCTTTAAGGTTAAAAAGCCCCAGAAACTCAAACCCATTTGTCCTAACATATGGTTTTATATGATTCAGATCAGATGGTTTGCTTATATATCCGTAAATTAAGCATAGTAACAAAAATACAGTAATTATGACTATTCTTAAAGCTAATGGTATATTCTTGATAACCATCTCCATAACGCAAACAAGCCAAAGACCAAAAACTCCAACATATATCATCGTAAAATATTTGTTATTTATTCCATAGATATTCTTATGCGTCTTTTTGAGTCCTTTAATGTATCTCTTTTCATGTTCCATATAGAATCACCTTTCAACACTATAAAATAATGTTTTGACATCTTTGCAAAGCTTCGCCAGCCTCAATTACGCCGTTTCCATATGCTATGCGATAACAGCTTACTGCTTCTGGTATATCGTTATAAATTTTCTCGTAACATCTTCCTAAGGCATAACTCGCCTGTGGAATACCATCATCACCGTATGCAACGCGTTGATAATAATCAACAGCTTTGTCAGGATCTTTCGCTTCGATCAACGCAGCCAGATTATAGATGGCAGGCGTAAAACCGGCATCTGCCGCAAGTTGATAATATTGTTCTGCTTTCTCAAGATTCATCTTCACAGCTATGCCGTTTTGATAAAAGAATCCTAATGCATTTTGAGCCGGAACATACCCTTGTTCAGCTGCTTCCTTATAACAAACTAATGCTTCATCCAGGCACTTATTATTTTCCTTAAAATTTCCCAGTCGGTATAAGGCAGCAGGGTAATTGTTTTTGGCGGCAATATTATAGTATTGTTCCGCTATTTCAAATAATTTTGTACGAATAATCTCCGGATCTTTTGTCAGATTACTGATATCTATACGATAATCAGAAATCAAAGTCAGATCGAATGCACACTTTTCATATATCGCAGCTAAATTATAATAACCAGCATTATTTCCTAACTTAGCAGCAAGTTCAAAATAATATAGAGCTGCCTGATGAGAAGTCATTTGTGTCGGCATGATAGAATTTGTTCCCAATTCAAACCGGATACCAAGTTCATTAGCTGCCGAGGGGTCTCCCTCTTCACTCAGCTTTCTAAGCTCCTCATCTGACGTTCCCTCTCCCTTTGGTTTGCTTGTAAGATACTTTGAAGCAATTTTATCAACGACAGCATCAAAGAAATCCATAGCTGCTGATATTCCCTGCTTATTACGTATTGGCTCAATATCTTCAGGTAAATGATCCGGAAAGACAAAGTTTCTTTTCATAACTGGAATGATATTTTTTTTATTTTCCAGCGCACATACAATTTCTTTTCGCACCCAATCTTCTGGATCGTTGATGCAGCGATCTAATCCGCCGGGAGGAAGAACCAATAGAACATCATTGCAATCTTTTATGACACGAAGTAATTGAATATTAAAATCACCTGTTCTAAGACTTTCCACATCAAAAAAACTTTATATCCAAGTGCTGTAAAGCGATCCCTTAAAAGAGTAGCAAGATCTTCCCCGCCATCTCTTCGATAGCTGATAAATATTTGATATTTTTCATTTGTATTCATTTGAACAATCCCTACAAGCTTTATTTTGTTTTGGAGTTTTACTTGGAAAATGTCTCCGAATTTTAAGCAAAAGTACGTATTTATGCGGATTTTTGAGTATCATTTTGGTGCATACAAGGCGAAAATATGCAGGCTGGCTTTCGCTCGGCAAATATTATCCACGCAGTAGTCATCCAAATTCGCCAAAAAGACGTGAATTGCATTTTGATGGAAACATGCTCCAGTGTTCTAATCATCATGATTGACCGCAGTGTGCGCTGCCAACATTGCCAAATATTTGATGCTCTCTCTTCTATTTTAGGCTTATCCCAGAATATCCTCAAACGGGATTCTTGCACTTTCGTGTTTTCCGAAGCTGCAGCGATATTTTTTGAAGCTTCGTTCCTCTCCGCTGCTCTTGATGACAGTGTCAAGCGCTATGGAATCCGATTCTCTTGACGTGAAGTTTACAGCAAGACGGTCATAAATCCTTTTGTTTTTTCCTCCGAGAAAAAGATAATCACAGCTCTTGGCAATCTGCATCATGGAGTCAAAATCTGTCCCCGCCATGCAAACGAACAAGAGATTGTAATCCATTCCATTTTTGAGCATATAAAGAAACCAATCCGGAAGCCTTTCTATAATATCTATTCCGACAAGCCATATCACCGTCGGTGGAAGAACACTACCTGCGTCTTTTTTGTATTTGCAGAATTCGATGACGTTTTCGGCAATCTTACCCATAACCGTCTTGCCTTCTTCAGCGGAAAGCTTTGAGCAGATTTCCTCAGCATTCTCAAACGTAACATCCTTAAGCCGTTCGGTTATTATTGGAATACACGCTTTGCGCTCTTTTTTCAGTTCCGGTCTGCGGCGAATTTCCTCCGCAATATTCCGTTCGTAGTTCATAAGGGCAAAGGCGAGCGGCGACTCAGCCTCCTGATAAAGCGGAAGCATAAACCTGAGCCGTTTGAATTTTTCCTGCAATCTTGAAAAATCCTCGGGGTTTCTGAATACCTGAATATTATTGCCTCCACCTTGCATTTCTCTAAGATCTTTATCGAGCCGATAGACGCTCTCGGTGGCGGGCATAAAGGAAAAAATCATGTGATGAAAGGCGTTCTGCGGCTTATCGGAATCGCCGTAGCTGAAATTAAGTGCAAGAAGCTTCTGCATATAGCAAATGTCCTCTAAATTTGAGGAAATGCTCATAATATTGCGGTTGCGTCCTCTTTCAATAAACAGCGTCTGAATGTCATACTTCAGCGGGCTGAAAGTCACATATCTTCCTAGCGTCAGAGCATCAAAATATTCCGAACGGATTTTTTCCTTATATGGTCTGATTTTTCCAAGGATTTCAGTTAGTTTTGTGAGAGGCTCTTGAAAATCCTCTTGATAAAATTTTGTATTTTTGCTGTAATTGAAGGATTCGACTCGCTTGCTGATTCCTTCGAGATATTCATCAAAGTATATGCTGTTATTTTCATCGGGTCTGTCATTTGCGAAGGGAACATGAAATTTTCGGTTATTCTGAGCTGAGCCGTCGGTGTTGTTGACATAAACGTAATTCTTTTCAAGGTTAGCTGCTTCGCGGTTTCCAAGCACGTCCATGGATACATTCGAGTCGCAGTTTAGCGCAATTCTCATTCTAAAGTTTGATAACGCCGATCTCGACAGTGTCTGACTCATCTCCTGAGAAGCAAAGATAAGGTGTACGCCGGTAGCTCTTCCCTTTTTAACGATTGCCGTCAGCATTCTTTGAATCAGTTCGTTTTCTTTAGTACTCGCATCAAGGAATAGCTGCTGAAATTCGTCTACAATAAGTAGTATCCTCGGCAGCACGATGTCAGGATAGGAATCTCGGAACTTAGCTATCTTTTCATAGCCCATTCGTTTGAAGAAATCCTCTCTTGCATTCATGCAGTCCACGATATGTTGAATCAGACTCAGCACATATCTGATTTCACCAGTGGCAGCACATGCCACAACATGCGGAGCACTGTGCGCTTCGTCCATGTACTTGGAAAATTCCACACGTTTGAAGTCTGCAAGATATAGGTCAAGCTCCCATGGCGGATACTCGGCAAGGAGATTGAAAATAAGACTGTGAAGCAACACGGATTTACCACTGCCCGTCTGACCGGCTATGAGTCCATGAACCGTTGTGTCGCCAAGAGCCATAGCAGACGGTTGGTTATTGTTATCTATTCCCAGGCGGATATTTATCCTATCCTGAGAAGTGTTCCACCATATGTCGTATTCATTGGGAAGTCGTATCATTTGAAATTTCTCTTTTTTCTCTTCAAAAAGCCTACGGCACTGATTCTTATTATTTCCGAGCGCATTGAACTCCGAAACAAATAGAAGTGGCTCCGGGCATTGGAAGATTTCCTTCATTTTGCCATACGGAACCATCGCCTTGAGTTCTCCATTTTCCTCAGCCTTCTTGCGGTCATTTATGATGTATTTTAAGGTGCTCAGCAAAAATTCTTCGTGATAAATCGTGTTTTTATCGCGTGCAGCGGTACTGTCCATACCATCATCTCCTTTTCGTCAAATAAAGCTTTCATAGGCAGGCCAACTGAAATCGACCTTTTCAAGAGTCGAACCCATGTGAATAGAGCCCACTGTATCGTTGACACCTCCGCCAAAAATAAACGCTCCTTCTTCTACGATTATATTCATGCTTCCGAAGGATCCACAGATGCTTTCACCTGTGTTCTTTATCACGGGTGCAATAAGTGTATAGAGCATATTTTGGTCGGAACGCATACTGCATTGCGAAACAGCATTGTCCTTTATCATCTCTGCACTTCTTTTTAGGCTGTTCAGTTCGTCGTTAGCTTCAAGAATGTCCTTTTGCTCAAGAATTGGCGCATCGGTGTCTACAACGACCCTTTGAAAGCTTCTTCGGAACATTCCCTCAAGATTTGTACGAAGCTCTTCCATGTATCTTCTTCCTGTGTTTGCAGCCCCTTGACCCGCTCCACATCTTATTGCAAGAGCGTCAAGGCTGAAATCGCTGTTCTGCCAGGAGTCGAAGCAAGACATCACGTGGCTGCGAAAGTCTTCCTCATAAAATTTTATGACTCGATTTGTGAAATCCACAAGCGGCTTATAGGCTCTTTTTCTGCATATTGCTTCCATTGCATCAAGGAAGTTTTCAAGAGATCTGACATTGCTTTCGGCAACATCCTGATATATTGGAATGATACCTCTGTCTGTAAAATCGATTCTATTTGACATTTTTTCTCCTTTATCAGTCGGAAATTTCCCATTTGACGGTTGACGTATTGAGTACCGGATGTCCAAATGATTCAGCAGCTCCCTTTGCCATATTGACTGCTGACTTGAATTTTTCCTTTGCATCGACTATTTCATAGCCGACAGAATTGGGAAGGTCAGTCGCATATGTAATCATTTGATCAGCAATGTCGTTTATCGCCCATTCAAATCTTTGACTCACCTCCGGATGAATACTCTTTGCGGCATCGGTAATCTCACGACAACATCGCTCTGCAATGTACTCAATATACTCAAAGTCCTCGGATGACACAGTCGGAGTTCCTTCACCACCATAACAATTCATCCTTGGAATCATTGTACAGGCAAGTGAATTTAGTTTACTATCCAGTTTTTTTGCATTTTCTTCCTCAAACGAGAGAATTGCTGTAAACCTGCCACAGACGGAAATATTTGCTCCGCCCACATAATTTGCAACTGCCAGAATTTCATTTATCGACTCCATGCAACACTTATCTGCCCTGGCAGCAAGTTCTATTCTAAAATCATACACGCTTTCAAACACAGCATTTGCAAACCGTTCAAAAGCATACTCAATGTTCTTTTCAGCATTGTTATCAAGGACACCTTCGCCGTTGTAAGCCGGGCAAGAATCAAAATCACTCTCACAGAAGTTACTGACGTCAGAGGAATTGATCGATACATTTAGCCTGTTACAGTTAAAACTTCCATCGTAACATGGGCATCTTGGCTGTTGCTGCTCTTGTTCTGGGTCTTCCTGTTCATACATTTGCACCACCTCCAATGGAATCATTATATATCATAATCCTCATACTTGAAAACTTTGTCACATCTCAGACATTCTGCCGTATGCTTTTCAAGAACTTTTTGAAATATCCATGTCCACGGATTTTACGCAGTATCTCTTGTATTACGATATCTCTCCTCGCCGTTGACGTCAAGCACAACCGTTTCAGGACAGCCGCGCATATACGCAGCGATAGTTCTGCCACTTCCGTACTGCTTTCCTTCTTTTTCGACTCTTTCAGCATATGTTTCTTCATCGTCTAAGAATACTGGGATAAAGCCATCACCCAAGGATGTCAACGCTTGGAAGAGATTTGGAATATCGTAAATACTGCCAGATTCGTCTTCGTGCTCAGGAATAAAGATAACGACCTGATACTTGATGGGGTTCATGCTTTTGAGAGTGTTGATTATTCTTGTGTTGATCTGTGGTACAGAAAGTTTTGATTGGATTTCACGAAGCCTTTCTATCTGCGAGCGCATATACTCTTGTTTGTTGTTAAGAATTTCTTCAAGTCCTCTTGTAAAATCTTTTGCTTGGGTAGGGCTTCCAACACGCTCCACAAGTCCCTTTACTATCTTTCCCATTCCCCCAGAAACGTTGCTCTGATAAGTCTTCCAGTCTATATCATATCCGTAGAGCTGTCCCAATTCGCCCATATTGAAATCAACCACAGTATAATCAACCAAATCTCTGGGAATAATATGGTCAAATGCGGAGATAGTCTTCTGGATAGCTTCAGCAAGAGCATCAAGCCGTCCTTTTTCTCTGGCATTGTAAAGAACCCTTATACCCATCTTTCTGGTATCCTGCTTCGGGCTGTGTGGAACGACTTTAATGCCGTTTCTGCTATATGTTCCGTTGAAACATATATAATCACCAAACCAGTTGTCCTCAAGCCATTCCTTTTTAGGAGCGTTGTCTGCAGTTAAGTGAGTTGTTAACCAACCCTTTATAGTGTTAACGCATTCATCAAGCTCGGACTGATAGTCCGCAGTGATTTTCTTAGCTGCAACAATGGCAATATCCATCGTGGCAATGTCTTTTTTCCACTTTGCATCGGCAGCTTGAGTCTGCTTAACGGCATCGCCCTTGCGCTTGATCACCGAATCAATACAGCTTTTTTGCGTTTTGACTGCTTCCTCTGCCTCTTTAAGCTTGGATTCAAGATAGGATATTGTGGTCGCGATATAGTTCTTTTCATAATATGTCAGAATGACTTCAGAGTTCACGAAGTAATACATGCCTTCAACAGCTTCTGTGTCATTTTCACAGTCAGCGAAGAGCTTTTTAAGCATGAATTTCTTAGTAATGGGTAGTTTTCTTATCAGGTTGAGAACGAATGCTCTCGAGAAAATGCCATAGCTTACACCATATGCTATGCAGGCGATAATCAGACCAACGATAAGCCGTACTACAATTGAACTCGAGAGCACTATTTCCATGACAAGGTTAACAGCAATTCCTGAAAGGTAAGGCGCAAACAACAGAAACGAAGGCAGTGCGGCAATAGCAATTTTTCCATAGGACGGAGAGGAATCAGTTTTGTACTCTTTCTTGCGGGATAAAAACAACTTGTAAATTAAGTTTGTGAGGATAAGACCAATCAGAGGATAGAGTGCTATCCACAAAACCGCACGGAGAATAACTGTGATAAAACCAATCTTAAGCCCTCCGAGCATTACGAATAGAAAGAATATTCCGGTAAATGAAAGGATGCATATGTTGATGATCTTTTTGATTAATTCATCCGTCGGAATACAATTAATGAGCTGTTTGCAGACGTCGCTCTCCTCAAAGTCGTTCATTGCCTTAGCGATGTCCTCCATGTTCTTGAGTTGCTTGTCGGTTTCGCAGACGCTTTCAACCGGCTCAACCATAGCAGCGCATTCCTTCTTTGACATGAGCTTTTTCTCAAATGAATTCGTCATGAATTCTTTGACAGATGAATTGATTTGGGGACGTTTGAATTTAAACTGTGAATCATTAGGAGAATTGCGTATAATTTCAAGCTCATTGGCAATTTTGTTTCTTTCCTCCTCCTGTCTTACAAGTTCTTTCTTTTCAGCAAGAATTTTGTTGTCGAAATCGTTTTCGGCATTTTTATACCTCCTTATGTCAGCATCATAACCAGCGAGAAGTTCCCGTTTCTTTCTTTCGACTTCCCGGATCTTTTCCTCAGAGCAGTCTACCGATAAGGTTTTGTTTTCATATTGGGATATGTTCTGGACAAACAGGTCATAATCACGGCTGGCTGTGTCTTTTTTCTTTAAGCTACTCTGTGCGGGTCGGTCGTTTTTAGAGTTGTTTTCCGTTGCGTTGCCGGAATTATTGGCGTCTTCAACGGCAGATCTCAAACCGGCAAATAAATCCTTCATGGTTTTCTCCTCCTGTTTTCCTATATTTCCAGAATTTTCGGCAAAGTGAATAAAAATGTAAATTCTACCCTTATTGCAATGCACTATTTATGAAAAGGTCAGACAGCGGACAGTATTATGCCCGGAAAAGGAATACGACAAATCAACTGTAAGACGAGGTTGAATACATCTTTACGGATGCTTATCAAACATTTACAAGTTTACATTTCATCATAGCAAGATCGAATATATTAAGATTGCCATCTTCACAAAAATCAGCAGATTCCCAATCAGCAAGTTTTGTATTGGAAACAGCTAAGAGCCATTTTTGGAGCAGTATAGCATCAGCTATGGTGAACGACCCGTCATTGTTGCAGTCGCCTTTCAAATCTTTTGGAACAATTGATACATCGGCAAGAACGTACCCACTATTATCAGCATAAGCTCCACTTCTTGTTATATTAATTTTTAAAACTGTAGTTTCTGGACATTCTATCGTATATTCCAAAGGTTCCATGTCAGAAGTGAGACTGACTTCATTATATTTTTTATTATCAAGATAAAATGTGAATTTTGCTTTTCCACTTCCCGAACCATCAACATGACCAATTGTAAATGAAACAGAATCGAGATTCTCTACATTATAGCATACTGATGCACTTTGATTTGAATTTGAAAACACAAGTCCTTGATAATAACCTTTTTCATTTATATAATATTCCGGTTCTTTAGCTTCTATATTCGGAATCCATATGCCGGATGTAGCAAACCCACTATTTATAAATTCATAGGGTGTACCATACTGTGGTACAACATGGTATTTTGAAGGTTGAATTTTATCAACAGCAAACTCTGCAAAAGCATAGCTGCTGTTTTCGCCATAGGCTCCGCTTCTTTGAATTACTATTCGTAATACTTTTGCTTCTGAAACATCAAGCACATATTGTTGCAACGGCATAGTCCAGAAAAGATCTACGCTATCATACTTTTTTTCATCAAGATAAAACACAGCTGTTGCATTTGAAGTCCCACTATTGTCAATATGTCCAATTGTAAATGATAAAGATTTTAAATTTTCAACATTATACGATACATCTGCATTTTGATTAGTATTCGTAAAAACAAGCCCCTGAAAATAATTACGTCCATTCATATTGAATTGTGGTTCAACTGCTTTCGGATTGGCTACACTAATATTTGAAGAATCATGTCCACTTTTCAGAAAACCTTCAACAGTATCATATTCTGCTATAGTGTGTTTTTTTTCAGGCTCATAATTATCTACTGAAACATCTGCAAAAGCATAGCAACTATTTTCCCCATAGGCTCCGCTTCTTTCTACAACAATACGAATTGTCTTAGCATCAGTAACATCCAGTGTATAATCGACGAGATTCATATTCCAGTACAAATTCACACTGTCATATTCTTTATCATCAAGGTAAAATCTCATTGTTGCATTATTTCCATCGTCATTATCAATGTGTCCAATTGTAAATGAAACAGTATCAACATTTTCAACATTAAAATCAACTTCTCTTGATACATTTGTACTTTCAAATATAATTCCCTGATAATAGCCTCGTCCATTCATATAGAAATCAGGTTCTCTTGAATCTACATTGCCCTCTCTTACATTTACGCCGGCAAATGACTGGTTCAGAAAATCCTCTGCAGATTTGTATTCAGGAGCTTTTGAAGGTCTTGCTGCGCTAATACCATCAACAGTTACATCTGTAAATGCATAGCTGCTTGCACCGTCACGTTCAATAATGATTTGCAATGAATCTGCAAAAGAGCAATCAAGCTCGTACTCCATGAGTGGCATTGTCCAATACATTGTAAAGCTATCATATTCATCTCCGTCAAGATAAAATTTTGCCGTTGCATTTCCATTACTTGTATTGTCAACATGACCAATCGTAAATGAAAGCGTATCTATGTCCGAAATATCATAAGTAATCTGTGCAGTTGATTTTGAATCATCAAACACAATACCCTGATAACACGAACGTCCATTCATGTTGAATGAATACTTGGAGTTAGTATTGTAAATTGTTACTCCACTTGAATCTGTACCTGTTCCGAGAAAATTCTCAGCCTCACCAAGAGCGGCATTTGCAACAATCCAAGCAGAGAAATTTTCTGCTTTCGGAATAGGCAAAGAACTTCCAAATATAAGCACCGCCGCAGCACTCATACCTGCCACAATTTTTTTAATTAAGTTTTTCATATTGACCTCCTAAAATCGCTAATATTTGGATAAGAACTCTAACGCTGAAAAATACCTGTTCTATATGGTTTCCGGCATTAACCGAATTCATATCACCGTTTGCAAATCGCCAAAGGCGATATTTTGAGAAGGGTTTCCAAGCATATTCATTTTTCAAGCTGCCTACTGTCTTAAAACTTCATTTGAACACGATTCATATATTCACGTTTCTGATCAAAAGAAGAATGAACGTACCGATTCAGCGTGATTTCGACCGAACTATGCCCCAATATTTCACTGAGAGCTTTTACATCAAATCCCAACTTAATACAATTTGTAGCGAATATGTGCCGAAGGGCATGAAAATGGACTGACGGTAATTTTGCGTTTTTCAGGATCGTGCGGAAACGATACTGCATTGCTCTCGGTTCAATCGGTTTCTCCGTTCCTGTCAGGATATATTCCCCTGATTTTCCCTTGAATTCAAGTAAAAAGCTCATCATACAGTTCGGAATTGGAATCTGACGCCGAGAGGATTCACTCTTCGGGCTTGTAATGACAAGCTTTGTTTTGCTTGTTTCCGTTGGACACTGAATACGCTGCATGGTTTTTCTGACGGTCAAAATACGTTTTTCTAAATCGATATCTCCCCACTGCAAAGAGCAAAGCTCTCCGATACGCACTCCTGTCGTCATGGATAATGCCGTCCCCAAAGTGCTGCGGTTTTGGTGTGATGAAATATATTGCTGTAGTTTGTTTTGTTCCGTTTCGTCAAGGAGCTGGATTTCCGGAGCTTTCTTTTTTGGAAGCATAATTCCGTCTAACGGATTAAATATCTGATAAGTTCTGACAGCATATTTGAAAATCGTCTTGATTAGAATGATGATATCTGCTATATATCGGGATGAAAACCCTTCTTTCTGCTTTTCGGATATAAATGAGTAAATATCATCCGCAGTGACAGAACTAACAGGATTTTTGCCTAAAAACGGCAAAATGTGTTTACTTGCTTTCATGGCATAATTTGCTGCAGTGGATTCCTTTACTCGATGTTGAATGCTGCGAAACCATTCTTCATAAAGCGCATTAAACGTCAACTCGCATGGTTTACTCGGCATCATTTTCCAGCGAATCTCCTGCACGCGTTCCATGCACTTCTCTTTTGTGTGAGCGAAAACGTACAAAAATGATCTTTTCCCATCACTTTTCTTTCCATTTGGAATCCGTGATTCATACCTTCCGTCTTTTCTCAGATAGAGATTCATGACATTTTCCTCCTTATTTGATTTAATTTATTTATTTTCACCTAAATTTTACCATCAATACAGAAATTTATGCCAATTTTGCCAAAAATCCTCTTGACAAAGCAATGAAAACGTGATACAATAATTGTGAAATATCGTAAAGGTTTTGTCAAGGGATGTGATATCCTTCTCAAAATATCGCCTTTGGCGAATCGTTTTTGGTTAGGGTGATTCGATTTTTCATGATATAGCCGTATTTGAGGGTATTTGTACCTCATATTACTCAATTTCAAAGTGAACAGAAAGATGTAAAACTATCAAAAGCATTACCTGTTTTCAGATCACATCAACAAAAAGCCCTGCAAAGTAATGCAGGGTGTTGAGGTTCAGATATTTGGAGTGTGATACCGCTCTATGGGATGAAGCGTGAGTAATAACCGGTGTGAATAGCGGAAAATGTCCGTCAAGTTGTGGTTGAATAGCTGCTGGTCTTGCTGCAGGAGGTCAATCGTGGCAGATAGAACGAGGATAATAACGGAATTTGACCGTCAGGACACAGAAAAGCCCATGAAGCATGGTAACTTCATGGGCTTGTGTTTGCTTATTTTTGCTTACTGGTTCAGCAGGGCAAGACGCCGACCGTATTTGGACTGTAAGATTTTTAACATCTGCAAAACTTCTTCAAGAGGTCTCTGCATAGTCTCCATCAACGAGATACATCTCATCGCCAATCTGAATCTGGTCAAGGTCATTGAATATCTCAGCATATATTGTACTGTTATGCCCAGCGATACAATAATTTCCTTTTCCGAGTGCGCCAGTCCTGCCGACACTTATAAAGACTGACGATCCGTTCCTTCAAGCACAGGTACTTTGATATGCAGCTGAGGAATTTCAAAGTGGATGTTGTCATCAAGCAGTTTGCGGAGATATAACTCTCTGCTGATTTTTCTATAAGTAAACAGTGACAGGACAGAGAATCCGCATACCATCATTATGATACCGAGTATCCGTAATACTTTCTTTTTCATAGTGCCTCATTACAAATAAGAGCGCCACTTGGCAAGCGACGCTTTTACGATTTATTTATTCGTTTTCTTTTCTCGTCTTTACTACAAGTACTATACCGCTAACTGCCATGAAAGCTGCAAATCCTGCCATAACTTTGTATAGATTCGAATAGCCGGTTTGCGGCAGTTCACTTTCGCCGATATCTGTATCGGTAACAGTTGTAGTGGTTGTCGCAGGTGTAGTTGCCGTCGTCTGTGAAGTGGTAGTTGAACTCAATTCTATCGCAAGGGCATAAAGCGTATAATACTCATCAGATGCTGTATCGTGAAGGATGACATAAACATACGCTGCCTCATTCATATATAAATGCAACAACTTATGATCATTATCTACCGTAACGCTTACTTTATCCGAAACCGGCTCTGCTTCCACATTGCCTAATGCAGTAAATAGAAGTGTATATTCTGTCATATAGTTTATGAAAATAGTTTCAGATACCGGTTCGTCATTAAACCAAACCGTAAGGTATTGATTGAAGGTCGTAGTTGTTGTAGCTTCAGTTGTAGTGGTTGTGGCGGTGGGTTCTAAATGTACAGTTGTGGTGGTAGTGGCTTTTGGGATAATGACCTTAATACCTGCTGTCGCACATGTACCGTCTGATGAAACAGCTCTAATGATAGTAACACCTTCAGAAACGTCTCGAATTTCTAACAGCTCTGTTCGGGATTAACGAAAATTGCAACGGTTTCATCATCAATTGAAAACTTTACGTTTTCATTTCCCCCATTGAAAAATTTGATGTCATCGGATGAACGAATGTATTTTAAATGTATTCGCCGCTATAAATAAGAAGATGATTCATATGAAAAGAAGATTATTATCTGTCATCATATCGACAATGATTTTTGGCACAACAGTTTTTATGCCTATGAGATTCCGTCACAAGTGATATCGCAGCTCACACAAGCGAAACTATTAGATATGAGTGCAACAACTACAACCTCGCTTTCTGCACAAACAACTACGGTATCCCGTCAGGGATCAGAGACGGATTATGATTTTGAAGGCGCCATTTTCTTTAAGGATTATGAACGGAGTTATTATGTTGACGATGAACTCGATTTAGACGCTTTGACATTTGAAGTATGGGTCGTTGATCCCAATGGTCTTTTTCTTTCGTATCCACAGTAAAAGTCTCCATTTCAATGTCATACTTTGGATTTAACAGTTACTCACATCCAATCTTAATTCATAAAATTGCCTCACCCATTCCGGAAGTATTTGGTAGTTTTTTTGGGCGCTTATGTCTTGCAGTGTCCTTTTTCCGACTCTATTATCCAATATGGCAAAAATGCGAATGATATGATTATCACTGTTCAGTGCTTCAAAAACAGACATTTGTAGAAAATTGGTTGCTGCTGATAAAAAATCCATTTCACAATATGTGCAGTTTTCGTCCCACTTTGTTTTCAGTTTTTCGCCTATCTCATGGTAAGAAAGCGCTTGATGGTATAAAGCATGCTGCTTTGATATTTCGTATTCCTGCTTATACATTTCTATCCAAGAAAATTGTACCAATTCTTTTTTATCCAGGAGAATGGCTGCACGACCATAGGCATTGTGAACACGATGATATCGCGTTAAAAAATATGTAATTCGATTTTTTAACGGCTCACATAAGAAATCTGATAATTGTTTATGAAGTCCAGACCACGACTTATAATGATTCATGAAATTCTCTCCTACTACGGTTATTTCCTTGGAATTGTTTCTAACTGCACAAAGCCATGCCTTTCGCACAAATGCCGTGCATGAATATTACTCTCCACTACTGCATCAAACCGCAGCATTCTGAAGCCATGTTTCCTTGGATATACCTGTCAATCTCCGAAGGTGACTCCCAAATCACGAGCTGTTTTCACAAGGGTATCATCCTCTGTGACAAACTTTGTCTTTCCAGCAATATCCTCCAACCGGTTTGCCGTAATGCTGCCGCCAACCTTGGCAACAGACATACCATAGTGTTCCTTTTGAATCAGACCGGCGGCATAAACACCGAACTGCGTTGCCAGAATCCGATCGTAAGCGCTGGGACTTCCTCCGCGAAGCATATGACCTGGCACACAGACACGAGCTTCCAGACCGGTTTTTTCCTGGATCTGAGCGGCAATACGATTGGTTGCAGTCACCATTCCGGCTTCTGCACGGCGCTTTGCCCGTTCCTTTTTCTTCAGTTTCGCTTCTTCCTTGTCAAAACAGCCTTCTGCAACTGCAATGATAGAAAAGTTCTTTCCGCTTTCGCTGCGCTTGATAACAGACTGGCAAACCTTGTCAATATCATAGGGAATTTCCGGAATCAGAATAATATCTGCACCGCCGGCTACGCCAGCATTCAACGTCAGCCAGCCAGCTTTATTGCCCATGATTTCGCAGAGTAGAATACGGGAGTGGCTGCAGGCGGTTGTATGCAGCCGATCCAGAGCATCTGTGGCAATATCTACTGCTGTATGAAATCCAAAGGTGACATCTGTGCCGTAAATATCATTGTCAATCGTTTTCGGCAGTCCGATGACATTCAGCTTCTCATCCGCAAGAAGTTTGGATGTTTTGTGTGTACCATTTCCACCCAGAGTCAGAAGACAATCTAGTTTCTGATCACGATAGGTCTGTTTCATGTTCTTGACCTTGTCCACATTGTCTTCGCCAATCACCTTCATCATCTTGAAGGGCTGACGCTTTGTTCCCAGGATTGTGCCGCCGCGGGTGAGAATGCCAGAGAAATCTTCCGGTGTCATGGTTTTGCACATGTTGTGGATCAAACCGTAGTAGCCATTGGAAATTCCAACGATTTCCACATTATCTGTCCCCAGCATTTCATAACAAGCCTTTGCTACGCCACGGATAGTGGCATTTAGTCCGGGGCAGTCACCGCCGCTGGTCAGGATGCCGATTCTTTTTTTCATGATAAATTCCTCCTGTTGCATATATTGAACCTCTTCCTATTTACTTTCGGTTCAGTTGTCACTATTATACCATTTTTTTAATGATTTGTCAATTCGATTATTGGAATTCACATAAAAAACACGGCGTTCCACAACAATCTTAGGAATGTTATGGAGTGCCGTATTTCGATTATTTATGGTGTAATCCATGTCATACCGAGTAAAAGCGCAAGCAGCCCGAAATTCACTGCCGAGAATACAAGAAGATATCTGCCAGATCGAGCACTTTCTGATTTGCGATAGAATTGAAAGGAAATCAGACTGGCAAGAGAGGCAATAATGGTACCCAAACCGCCCAGATTCACTCCGAGGAGCAGTTCGGTGCCGTTATCTGTAAATCCAGACAGCATGACTGCCGCAGGAACATTACTGATTCCTTGAGAGAGAAGAATGGAAACCAGCACTTCCCTACCGTTCAGGATGTTGGAGAGAAAATCTTTGACAAGTTCGATTCTTGCGATATTTCCGACAAAGACAAAGAAACAGACAAAGGTTGCCAGAAGTATATAATCTACTTGACAGAACAGCTTTCGATTCATGATGCATGTCAATACCACTGTTACAATCAGACAGATCCAGTCCGGCACCTGTCGAAACACTGTCAGCAGACACACAAGAAACAATACACCGTAAACCAAACAATGCAGTTTTGGAAGCGTGTGTGTTTTTTCTGTTTGCGCTGTACAAGATGTTCCGGGCAAAAGAAGACATAGCAGCATCAGGCAGGTAAGACTGACCATTCCTGCCGGAAGCATGGTACGAAAAAAATCTCCGACGGTCAGATGATACATGTCATAAATGTATAGATTCTGAGGATTTCCAAAGGGGGTTACCATACTGCCAAGATTTGCTGCTGCGGTTTCCAGCACAATAGTCAGGATACGGCTTTTTTCATCCAGAATTCGGTTGTATACCAGAAGCGTCAGAGGCACAAAGGTCAGCAGCGCTACATCATTTGTCACAAGCATGGATGTAAAAAAGCAGATCAGGGTAAAGATTATCCCTAGCCTGCGGATCGTTCCCCCACACCGCAGTAAAAAGCCTGTGATAGATTCAAACACACCTACACTGCGAAAACCAGCTACAGCGGTCATCAGGCAGAACAGCTGTATCAAAACCGTGCGGTTACAGTATGATAAATATTCTCTGTCTGGCGGTACAAAAATCATAGTGATCACCGCAGCCAGAAGAGACAACATCAGTACAGGTTGTTCTTTGCAGAATTTCCGGATTGATCCTATCAAAATACAGCACACCTCTTCCGCACATAAACGCCTGTCCGACAACAATTGAAACGAACATTCTGCCAACTGTTAGAAAGGGATTTTAAAATGATTGGCAGACAAATTGGTTTCGTTCTAAAGAATACACATAGCCAATCTGCTCTATTTTCTCACAGATCTGTGCTTTTTCCAACCCCATAGATCGACAAAGCTCATTTAGTGATTCGTATTCGTCCCGGAGCTTTGTGTTCAGATAACTCATCAACATTACCGGATCATTTGGTGTTGCCATTTTTGCACCTCCTCAGGATTCGTTTTCCCTATCCCAATATGCCAGAAGAAGCGTTACGATATGGGAATAACTCTGTTTACCGTCATCTACACCGTTCAATTTTAGTGAAGTGTCCATGGCAGCAGATGATACGGAGCGAACAGTTTCTGTTGCCACAGCTGCCAAA
Organism: uncultured Ruminococcus sp.; assembly: GCA_947627445.1. Classification (GTDB taxonomy): domain Bacteria; phylum Bacillota; class Clostridia; order Oscillospirales; family Ruminococcaceae; genus Ruminococcus_C. The sequence goes on along the minus strand of CANQWA010000019.1, from coordinate 28,893 downwards.
TTTGTTTCTTTTTGCTTTTGCCAATATCCCTCTGGCAGGAATACAAACATGTCACGGCGTGCTGTATCAGACAGCACACGCAGAGCTTCTTCCTTTCCGGTAATGTTCCGGACATGTACAGCATTCTGTACATATTCCAATGCGGTGATGACACCGCTGTACTGAAAATCTATGCTGTCACTGCCAGCACAAGCCAAATATGCCGTAAATCCCGCTTCATCCTCCTGGATTTTGCCGCGGAGATGAGACATTTCATGGCAGATCGTATCAGGCAAATTGATGTCCATCATATCGCTGTTATAGTTTGCCTCTAGTGAAAAGGGAAAATAAATGCCAGTCAGATTCATCTGGCTCATCAGATACGAAGCACGGATTTTTTTGGGTTTGGGATAATTCCCTTGAAACTGGGGATATTTCTCACCCAGTTTTTGCATGGCTTTCGATGCGGTTTCATACAGATCATCCTGTAGGACAAAATAACCATCGCTGTCTCTTGCCACTTGGGGTGCAAGCTCGTTGGCTGTTTCAGCCAGATCTACATAAAGCGCCAGCAGATCCTGACCGGTATATTCCCGCACGTGAAAGTATTTCTCACTGAATGGAGTGGCATGATATAGCATAAAACAGTTACAAGTTTCTGTCACCAATATGTAAGCAAGAATCCAGCCGATAAATCTGCCGTAACCGCATGTGATCTTCCATCGACTTCCCTTTTTTACCAGCATCAATATTCCATAAGAAATTGGCAGAAGCACCGTCAGTCCCACAGCAATTCCGATCATGATCTCTCCGAAAGAGATGTCTGACCAGCCAAAAACGTGAGAAAATATAAAGCTAATTCGGGGAAAAGCAGCTTCTGCATACCAGTTGGAAAAAGAAATGCTGCACCATGCCAACAGATTCAGCAAAAACATCAGTGCTGCAATGCCCAACATCACAAGAGTTCGTTTTTTTAACCGTTTCATGGTTTACCTCAAATCAGAAGGAAACGACCCGGTGAATCCCGATCATTCACCGAATTATGATGCAATAAAGGCACAGAATGCACGATACGCCATATAAACATCCAGTTTGGAAACAACTTCAAAAGGCGCATGCATAGAAAGCACTGGAACACCGATGTCAATAGTGTCAATATCCAGATTGGCAATATATGCTGCAACTGTTCCGCCGCCACCGCAGTCCACCTTGCCCAGTTCACCAGTCTGCCATACAACATGATCGGCATCCAACAGACGACGAATGGTTCCCACAAATTCTGCGGAAGCATCTGATGTGCCGGATTTTCCCCGTGCACCGGTAAACTTAGTGACGCAGACGCCATGATTCAGATAAGCGCAGTTTTTCTGTTCCATCACGTCCGGAAATGTGGGGTCAAAGGCTGCATTGACATCAGCAGAAAGACATTGAGATGCATGCATCACATGACGGCCTTTTGCACCAAAGCATTCCGCCAGATCTTCCAGAAAATACTGCAAATATGAGGAACAAAGACCGGTATTGCCATCACTGCCGGTTTCCTCTTTATCAGTCAGAATGGTTACAGCGGTGTGTATCGGATTTTCACAGTCCAAAATTGCACGCAGTGCCGGATAGGCACAAACACGGTCGTCGTGCCCATAGCCACCAATCATACTGCGGTCAAAGCCCACTTCGCTGACCGGAAATGCCGGTACAGCTTCTAGCTCGGCGGAAAGGAAGTCTGTTTCTGTCATACCGTATTTTTCATAAAGGAAATTGAGAATATTCAGCTTTACCTGTTCACTTTCCTCATCTTTGTTAAAGGGCATCGAGCCAACCAGAATATTCAATTCCTCACCCCGAATAATTTCGGAAGCGGGACGTTTCATCTGTGCAGGAGCAAGATGCGGCAGCAGGTCTGTGACACAGAAAACCGGATCGCCTGCATCCTCGCCGATGTTCACCTCGACGGAAGAGCCATCTGACAGAATTACCACGCCGTGAAGTGACAATGGAATCGCTGTCCACTGATATTTTTTGATACCGCCGTAATAATGGGTTTTCAGCATTGCCAGTTCATAATCCTCGTACAACGGGTTCTGCTTCAGATCCAGACGAGGAGAGTCGATATGTGCTGCACAAAGACGAACGCCTTCTGTAACAGGAGTTGTACCAATAACTGCTGCAATTACCGCTTTTCCACGGTTATTCACATAGATTTTATCTCCAGCTTTCAGAGTCATATCCGGCGAGTAAGGAACAAAGCCTTTTTCCTCCAGCGCTGCCACAGACATTTTCACAGCCTTACGTTCTGTTTTTGCGGCGTTCAGAAATGCCATGTAATCCCTTGCAAAGGCATCACTCTCTGCCTTCTGTTTCTCGTCGATACGAACTGCTGCATGTTCCGATTTGGAAAACAGCAGCTCCTTTTTCTGCTTGGATTCGGTTATTTTCTTTTCCATAGGATTCCCTCTTTTCTATCATTTAGAACCTGTCTTCACAAAAAGATACATCAGTCTTTCCGGCGGATTTTGGTGCGTGCTGCGTCAAAAAACCTTGCCAATCCAAAGAACTGCCTGCGGTTTTTTCCTGGAATTCACCAAAATATACCCGAAAATCCGTACATATTTCTTATGAAGATGGATTCTTAGACGCATAGTACGCCAAATTTTGTTTCGTGATATCGCATCAGCTTGCCGCAAAGCTCCTGGGCTGCGGAAAGCAATTCTGAAAAGCTGCCGTTATTTTCCAGAACCGTATCAGAATGTTCTCGGAAAAACGTATCAGACAGCTGTACCTGCATTCGCTGAATGGCTGCTTTTTCTGAGATATTGTCCCGCTGCATGATCCGCATTTTCCGTATCTGGGGATCTGCGACAACTGCAACGATCAAATCACAGAAATCATCCGCACGGCTTTCAAACAAAGTCGGTGCGTCTAATAAGATAAGCTTTTGGTTCTGTTGAGAATATCGATGGATCATACGCAGTATCTCACCGACAATATATGGATACATAATGGTATTGAGCATTTCCAGCTTTTGATGATGGGAAAAAGCGATGGTCGCCAGCACATGACGATCCAACTCGCCGTCCGGACGAAGAATCACATCGGAAAAGCATTCCCGCAGATCTGCCAGACAATGGGATCCACGGCGGACTACCATACGGGAAATGGCATCTGCGTCAATGAGAACAAACCCGTTTTTCACGAATACCTCAGAGACTGTGCTTTTTCCTGCGCCGGTCTGTCCGGTCAATCCTACAACCATCACACCATCAAGACTGTTCATACCTGTATCACCTCAAATCCTGCTGCACGAATGAGACGATTATAGACCGCCAGTCCCACACCTTCTTTTCTCGGTGCCTCCACAAAGACATGCTTTGCGCCGATATCGTCCATTTCTCGCAATTTTGAAAAAATCTGCTGTGCCTGTTCTTCATCCGTATCGCCATAAGTGTAAGCCGGCACAGATAGTGCATTCTGTCCGTTATGACATACCAGTGCATATACACCGTTCTCTTTGGAACATTGTTCCATTAGTGCAGCAAATGCTGTCTGACTGCCCTCCACCAGCGTAACCCTGGCGCTTGGGGAATAATGCTGATATTTCATGCCGGGAGAACGTACGGTCTGTCCCTTTTGCAATTCATGCAGTACCGCCGGATCAACAATCACATGAGAAGCAACGGTTTCTAACTGCTCCGCCGTTACAAAACCCGGACGCAAGATCCGCACAGAATCATCTTGTTCCAAAGCAATCACTGTGGATTCCACACCCACTGTGCAAGCACCGCCATCCAGTACCGCTGCAATTTTCCCCTGCATATCCCGCATCACATGCTGTGCGATAGTAGGACTGGGATAACCGGATCGATTGGCAGAAGGCGCTGCAATGGACACACCGGAAAGACAAATCAGAGCACGTGCCACCGGATGCAGAGGCATACGAACGCCCACAGTATCCAATCCGCCGGAGGTCACTGACGGTATAGAAGGATGCTTTGGCAGAACCATTGTCAATGGTCCGGGCCAGAATCGTTCTGCCAACCGGATTGCCAATGGTGAAATCTTTGCTGCCACTTGCTCCAGCTCTGCCATATCTGCAATGTGAACGATCAGTGGATTGTCAGCTGGTCTGCCTTTGGCTGCAAAGATTTGCCGAACCGCTTCCGGATTTCGTGCATCAGCCGCCAGACCGTATACGGTTTCCGTCGGAATGCCTACTACACTGCCCTGTTTTAAAAGTGCTGCTGCCTGCATAAGATCCGCTGCACAGTCAGCGAAAAGCTTTGTTTCCACAATGTCACGCTTCTTCCTGTTGTCCTGCCAGACGTGCCAGCTCATCCGCTGTTGCAAGAGCATCAAATACTTCGTCCAGTGTGCCGTTCATAATATCCTCCAGACGATACAGAGTCAGTCCGATCCGGTGATCTGTCATCCGTCCCTGTGGAAAATTATACGTCCGGATGCGCTCTGAACGGTCGCCTGTTCCTACCTGCATGCGTCTTTCTGAGGCAATTTTATCATTCTGCTCCTGAAGTTTCGCTTCATACAAACGAGAGCGCAGAATTTTCATTGCCCGGTCCTTATTTTTATATTGACTTCTTTCATCCTGACACTCCACCACTACACCGGTAGGAATGTGCGTAATCCGCACGGCGGATTCTGTTTTATTGATATGCTGACCACCTGCACCACTGGCACGGAACACATCGATTCGCAGATCAGTCGGATTGATCTCCAGTTCTACTTCGTCAGCCTCTACCAGAACTGCAACTGTCACAGTAGACGTATGGATTCTTCCCTGGGATTCTGTTTCCGGCACACGCTGTACCCGATGCACACCGCTTTCGTATTTCAAGCGGGAATATGCGCCTTCGCCCAAAATGGAAAAGCTGATTTCCTTATAGCCGCCCAGTTCTGTGGGACTGGCATTCAGAACCTCCTGCTTCCATCCCCGTGTCTCTGCATACATGGTATACATCCGGTACAGTGAGTTTGCAAACAATGCCGCTTCTTCTCCGCCTGCACCACTCCGGATTTCGATGATCACATTCCGGTCATCGTTGGGATCTTTCGGCAGCAAAAGCCGCTTCAGTTCCTCTTGCAGCAAGGCAAGCTTATCTTTTTTCTCTTCTAATTCAACCTGTGCCATTTCACACAGTTCTGCATCCGTTTCACCGCTTTCAAGCACTTCTTTTGCATCATTGAAATCATGCTGTGTCTGAAGATATTCCTGATATTTTTCCATGATAGGCTGCAAGTGTTTATAATCACGCATCAACTGCGCATATTGGTGATTATCAGCAATGATGTCCGGATCAGCCATCTTATCCTGCATAGCCCGATAATTCTCTTCCATCTGACAAAGCTTTTCCAGCATGACGCTATCCGCCTTTCTCTGCGATTACTTTTTCTCATTCTCCGGTGTATCCCGGCAGATCTGTTTAATATGGCGCTCTATTTTATTTCGCGGTACCATAAATTCTCTGCCGCAGCCGGTACAGCGCAGCTTAAAATCCATGCCGGCACGAATCACATACATGGACTTACTGCCGCAGGGATGGTTTTTTTTCATCACCAGTATATCGGCAGGTCGAACATCCATCTCTGTCACCCCTAAAATGTAGATTACAAGCACCTTATATTATACCCTATTTTTCGGAATAAGGCAATAAGCAAGTCACAGATTTTTTTGTATTTGTATAAAAGCAATAAAATCATATCGTAAAATCCGTTCATTTTACATAAAAATCAAACCAGATTTCCGTGAATATTTCTGATGATAAACACATAGACTATAGCGAAAAGCGAATTCATCCGGCAAAAGTTTCATTTATCTGCCGGAAAAAGCGATTCTGAATCTCATTATAAAACCTGTCTTTGCCGTATCATTTCATTCGGAAAGCAGGCTTTGAAAAAAATGGAGGTCAAAATGAACCGATATTTACCAGAAGGCAGCCGCATTCATTCTCCGGAAAATACAGCAGCTTTACATAGCGTTGCAGCCATGGAAAAAGCGATGCAAAACGGAACGATTTTAGAAGCAAAAGCAATTTTATGTGACAGCAATCACAATCTAATCGTGCAGTTGCCTTGTATGAAAGGCTTAATTCCACGGGAAGAAGGTGCTATTGGCATTGCGGAAGGCTTTACCCGTGACATTGCCCTGATTTCCCGTGCCGGAAAGCCTGTCTGCTTCCGGATCATCCGAATGGAAACCGATGACAACGGTGCACCTTATGCGCTGCTCTCCCGTCGTACTGTTCAGCAGGAATACTGGGAGCAGTGGCTTTCCCAGTGTGTTCCCGGCGATATTTTGCCGGCAAAGGTGACGCATCTGGAGCGGTTTGGTGCATTTGTAGACATCGGATGCGGCATACCGTCTCTCTTGCCTATTGATTGCATTTCTGTTTCCAGGATCTCACACCCCCGTGACCGATTCACCATTGGGCAGAACATTCGTGTCATTGTCCGTGAAGCAGAACCACACCGCATTCATCTGACTCATCGTGAGCTATTGGGCACATGGGAAGAAAATGCCGCATTGTTTTCTGCCGGTCAGACAGTGGCTGGCATTATCCGCTCTGTAGAATCCTATGGCGTATTCATTGAATTAACACCGAATCTTGCCGGATTGGCAGAACCGCATGAAAATGCTAAAACTGGACAACATGCCAGTGTTTATATCAAAGCGATTCTTCCGGATAAAATGAAGATCAAGCTGGTTCTTATCGATACCTTTACATCGGATGAACCGCCGGAACCTCTTCGGTATTATGTACAGGACTCTCATATAGACAGATGGCAATATACGCCAAAAAGTTCTGAAAAGGTCATTGAAACGAATTTTCACATGCATATGGAATAAGGCACCATTTGCATAAAAAAGTCGCATTGCGCTGTAAAAACGCCTCTGCGACTTTTTTAATTCTTCTGCTGTTATTTTACAGATACGGCACAGAAAACCGACAATTTTACTTGAAAATTCTGTTTGGTATCCCATAAAATGTCATTCTTTAGCCCAGAAGCTCTTCCCAGGTGATTGTCTGACCGAGAGACACATAGGAGTTATACATGAGAATCCAGAATGCGTCCATCTGATCAATTGAACCGTTACCGTTAATGTCACCTAATGCAATCTGTTCTTCTGTGAATTCTCCGGAACCACCGATAGCAATTTTGGAAGATTCAACCAATGTGGCATAAGCATCCTGAGCGTCAACACTGCCGTTTTTGTCGACATCGCCCTTGGCTACTGCAAAGGGGCTTTCTTCCAGACCGGTAATGGTAAATTCCATCGAAATCGTATCACCGTCGCCCAGCGGTGCAGGCAGTGTGTTGTCAATATCGGCGACATTATTTCCCCATGTATTGAGAACATTTAAACGATAGTCCGTACCATTATTTTCTGTGGCAAAAGCGCCTGCAGAAGGACCGTTGTATGGAATATCTGTAACAGAACCGTCTGTGTGTTCGATGAAAATGGAATCAATCACGATAGAAACAGAAGTATCTGTCAGAATATCACCGCCTTCCGGTGTAAACGCATAGCCGTTGATATTGGTGGAAAGCAACAACAGATCGACATTTTCTGATCCGCCGCCTTCCGGAACAGTAATAGAAACAACGTAAGAACCATCTTCTTCAATTGTAGCAGCTGTCATACAGTCAGCAGTTTGATCCAGCTCGTACCAGGTGCCTGCTGCACTCATGCAAAGGAATGCAGTGAACGGCGCTTCGCTGGTAGAATCAATGGCAGACACTGGGATTGCGGTACACGCAGCTGCAATTGCCGCAGCAGAAAGTGCAGCAATCATTTTTTGGAGTTTCATTAAGATCAAGCCCCTTTTCATTAAAAATTTATATTTTTTGAGCACAGATGAAACAATTGCATTTTTATTTCTGATGTAAAAATCAATGGAATTACCTGCTTTTGCGTGGTAAAACAAATTGTTTCTATCATATTATATCACTTTTTTTGTTTCTTGTCAATAGGTCAATTTTTTTGAAAACAACAGTTGCATAGACTTTTCAATGGTCTGATTTTAAAAAACATATTGACATTTCCTTCGGAACGAGATATAATTATATTTGCACACATCTGCTGGCGAATATACCAAATTATGGATGATGCCTGGTATTTTTGAATGGGAAATACAAGCATAAGGTTTTTTCACCCGATTACTTCCGGCGCATCCTGCAGTTGTGGTGCAATTGGAACATTTCATAACAGACTGTCAGTCTGCTGTTTTTGGGAGGAATTATCCGTGAAGATCATCAAGCGCAGCGGAAAAGAAGACATCTTTGACCGCAACAAAATTGAAGCTGCCATAGGAAAGGCGAATGTGACAGTTGTGGAATCGGAACGCCTTTCAGATGAAGCGATCACAGAAATCGCAGCAGCAATTGAGAAACGATGCAGTGAAATGAGCCGTGCAGTAGACGTAGAAACGATTCAGGACTGGGTAGAGATTGGCATTATGGAACACAGCGCTTTTTCCGTTGCGAAAAATTACATTACCTATCGCTATGAGCGCAGTCTGCTGCGCAAGTCCAATACCACAGATAAAAAAATCCTCAGTCTGCTGAACTTTGAAAACGAAGAGGTCAAACAGGAAAATTCCAATAAAAATCCAGTGGTCAACAGTGTACAGCGGGATTATATGGCTGGTGAAGTTTCTAAGGACATCACCGCACGTTTTTTGTTGCCTCATGATATTATCGATGCACATAAACAGGGTTTGATCCATTTTCATGATGCGGACTATTTCGCCCAACACATGCACAACTGCTGTCTGGTTAATTTGGAGGACATGCTCCAGAACGGTACAGTCATCAGTGAAACCATGATCGAAAAACCTCACAGCTTTTCCACTGCCTGCAATATTTCCACGCAAATCATTGCCCAGATTGCCAGCTCTCAGTATGGCGGTCAGAGCATCACCCTTTCTCATTTAGCGCCTTTTGTTCAGGTCAGCCGTGAGAAATTCCGCCGTGATGTGAAGAGAGAATATGAGCGTCTTGGCAAGCCGGTTGACAATGAGATCGTAGAGCGTGTGGCAGAAATGCGTGTACGCAATGAGATTATACAGGGCGTGCAGATGATCCAGTATCAGGTCATCACACTGATGACGACCAACGGACAAGCACCTTTTGTCACGGTATTCATGTATCTGAATGAAGTGCCGGAGGGACAGACCAGAGACGATCTGGCGATCATTATTGAAGAAATGCTCCGTCAGCGCATTCAGGGTGTGAAAAATGAAAAGGGCGTCTATATCACCCCGGCATTCCCTAAGCTGATCTATGTGCTGGAAGAAGACAATATCCGAAAGGGTACACCCTATTTTTATCTGACAGAGCTTGCTGCCCAATGTACGGCAAAGCGTATGGTTCCTGACTATATTTCCGAAAAGATTATGAAGCAGCTCAAAGAAGGCAACTGCTATACTTGTATGGGTTGCCGGTCTTTCTTAACGGTTTATAAAGATGAAAATGATCAATATAAGTTTTACGGCAGATTCAATCAGGGTGTTGTCACTCTGAATCTGGTGGATATTGCATGTTCTTCCGGCGGCGATGAAACACGTTTCTGGGAAATATTTGAGGAACGGTTACAGCTTTGCCATCGTGCGCTGATGTGCCGTCACAATCGGCTGAAAGGTACACCTTCAGATGTGGCACCGATCCTATGGCAATATGGCGCTCTGGCTCGTCTGAAAAAAGGCGAACCCATTGATAAGCTGCTCTACGGTGGATATTCTACCTTGTCTTTGGGATATGCCGGACTTTGTGAATGTACCCGTTATATGACCGGTCTTTCTCATACCGACCCGGCAGCGACACCTTTTGCACTGCGTGTCATGGAGCATCTGAATAATACCTGCAAGCGCTGGGCAAAGGAAAGTAACATTGATTTCAGTCTGTATGGCACACCGCTGGAATCTACTACGTACAAATTTGCACGCTGCTTACAGGATCGCTTTGGTGTGATCGAAGGCGTAACCGATAAGAGCTATATTACCAACAGTTATCACGTGCATGTTTCTGAAGAAATCAACGCCTTTGATAAGCTGTCCTTTGAAGCACAGTTCCAGCCCCTGTCTCCCGGCGGCGCTATTAGCTATGTGGAAGTTCCTGATATGCAGCATAATATTCCGGCAGTCATTGCAGTGATACAGCATATTTATGAGAATATTATGTATGCGGAGCTAAATACCAAAAGCGACTATTGTCAGGTGTGTGGTTTTGATGGAGAAATTCAGATTGTAGAAGATGACGGTAAGTTGGTCTGGGAATGCCCCAACTGCAAAAATCGCGACCAGGACAAGATGAACGTGGCTCGCCGTACCTGCGGTTATATCGGCACCCAGTTCTGGAATCAGGGCAGAACGCAGGAGATTCGTGACCGAGTACTGCATCTGTAAGGGGTGTGGCAATGTATTACGGTGCAATCAAAACCCATGATATTGCCAATGGTACAGGTGTCCGGGTTTCGCTGTTTGTCTCGGGCTGCCGCCGCTGCTGCCCGGAATGTTTTAATCCGGAAACATGGGCATTTGACTACGGCAAGCTCTATACCAAAGAAACGACTGCGTATCTGTTGAAATGCCTCTCCCCTGTCTACATTCAGGGGCTGACCCTTATCGGCGGTGAGCCTTTAGAGCCGGAGAATCAGCGTGAGCTTTTACCTCTGGTGCGGGCAGTACGAGAACGATTTGACAAGTCAAAGGACATCTGGTGCTATACCGGCTGTGTATTGGAGGATGAGCTTTTGTCGGACAGCCCTTACCGCTGTGAGGTGACAGACGAGCTGCTTTCCTACATTGATGTGCTGGTGGATGGTCCTTTTGTGGAAGAAGAAAAATCTCTGGCACTGGCATTCCGTGGTTCTGCAAATCAGAGGATCCTACCATTGAGAGAATTTCTTGATACATACGATACATACAACAAGTAAGATAAAGCTGCGATAGGGAGTGATCTCTACCGCAGCTTTTTCGTACCATGCACCTGAAACAGGCAACACAAAACCGTTTGAATTTTCCACAGTGATTCAATAACAGCAGTGTATTTACCGTTCTTTGCGCAGTGTTAAGAGTTTGTTTCCATATATTACAATGTGAAAAGAAACAGATATCATCAGATTCTTTGTGCCAGCCGCTGGCTATATTCGTTCCGAAATTGTGTAAATGTACCATTGTCCAATGCATTCCGAATTTTTTCCATTAGGATATTGTAAAAATAGAGATTGTGCATGACTGCCAAACGGCCACCCAGTTGTTCGTTTGCTTTGAACAGGTGGCGAATGTAAGCACGGCTGTGATTCCGGCAGACAGGACAGTCACAATGGCTATCAAGAGGATGACTGTCCGTTTCGTAGGCTGCATTTGTGATATGCAAGATGCCATCCCATGTGAAAATCGTACCATGGCGGGCATTCCGACTGGGCATCACGCAGTCAAACATGTCAATTCCCCGATAAACACCCTCAATGATGTTGGACGGTGTGCCGACACCCATGAGATAACGAGGCTTTTCCTTTGGCATATGAGGTTCTACCTGTTCAATGATGTGATACATGATCTCTGTAGGTTCTCCTACTGCCAGACCGCCGATGGCGTAGCCGTCAAGATCCAGTTGAGCGATCTCCTGCATGTGAGAAACACGAACTGCATCGAACGTTCCCCCTTGGTTGATGCCGAACAACAGCTGATGTGGATTGATCGTCCCTTCCAGTGCATTCAGACGCTGCATCTCTTTCTGGCAGCGGACAAGCCAGCGGGTAGTTCTTGCACAAGAATTTTTCACATAATCCAGCGGTGCAGGATTTTCCACGCATTCGTCAAACGCCATGGCAATTGTAGAGCCAAGGTTGGACTGAATCTGGATGCTTTCTTCTGGTCCCATGAAAATTCGTCGGCCGTCAATATGGGATTGAAAATAGACGCCTTCCTCCTTGATACGGCGCAGCTTGGCAAGAGAAAATACCTGAAAGCCGCCGCTGTCTGTGAGAATGGGGTTATGCCAGTTCATAAACGAATGCAGACCGCCCATCTGACGAATCACCTTGTCCCCCGGTCTTAGGTGCAGGTGATATGTATTGCAAAGCTCTACCTGACATTTCAGACCGACAAGATCAATGGAAGAAATACCGCCTTTAATGGCAGCAGATGTCCCTACATTCATGAAAAAGGGCGTCTGGATCGACCCGTGAACAGTTTCAAAAACACCTCGTCTGGCTGCTCCTTCTGTTTTTTGTATGGTAAGCATGAATGACAATTCCTTTCATTTTTGATGACAGCCTTTACTCCGATAAGATGCACATCGCGTCTCCGAAGCTGAAAAACCGGTACTTTTCCTGTACAGCAATTTCATAAGCGTGCATGGTATGCTCATATCCGGCAAAAGCAGAGATTAGCATAATGAGCGTGCTTTCCGGTAAGTGAAAATTGGTAATCATTCCATCCAGTACCTTGAATGGATAGCCGGGATAGATGAAAATGTCTGTATAACCGTCCTCTGCTACCAGTCTGCCATCATGTTTGGATGCCACGGCTTCCAACGTGCGGCAGGAGGTCGTTCCTACAGCAATGACTCTGCCGCCGTTTTGTTTGGTTTCTTCGATGAGATCTACGGTTTCCTGAGGCAGATGGTAGTGCTCACTGTGCATTTTATGTTCCAACACATTTTCTTCTTTGACCGGGCGAAATGTTCCTAATCCCACATGCAGCGTCACATATGCCTGACGGACGCCTTTCTCTTCCAGAATGTGCAGCATCTCTTTCGTGAAATGCAGCCCTGCTGTTGGTGCGGCAGCAGAACCAATCTCTTTGGAATATACCGTCTGGTAGCGTTCCTTGTCCTTTAGCTTTTCATGAATATAGGGCGGCAGGGGCATCTGCCCCACTTCTTCCAACGCTGTGTAGAAATTTCCCTCGCAGTGGAACTGTACGACACGATTGCCGTCATCTTTGACCTCGATCACTTCAGCAGTCAGTCGGCCGCCGCCGAAAGAAAACCAGACACCTGGCTTTGCCTTTTTTCCCGGGCGACAAATGATCTCCCACAGATTGTTACCTTTCTGCTCCAGCAGAAGAAACTCAATGTATGTGCCATTATCCATCTTTTCACCGTAAAGACGTGCTGGCAGAACACGAGAATCATTCATGACAAGAAGGTCGCCTTGTCTTAATATATCGACCAGGTCATAGAAATGTTTGTGCTGTATTTCACCTGTCATGCGGTCGATCTGCATTAACCGGGAGTGATTTCGGGGCTCAATAGGGGTCTGTGCGATTAAATTTTCCGGCAGTTCATAATAGAAATCTGATTTTTTCATGGGTTTCTCCTGTTTTTCGCAAAAATAATATTGACAAATTCTCATAGAAATGATATGATAAGAATAGGTAGAGGCGCACTCTTGATCAGTATGCCCTGACAGGATAACCAATCCGTTTCATGCAGGGCAGAAAGGCATGCGTGCCGAAGAGAGGATTCTGGTAAGATCTTCTCTGGGTATATTCCTAACAGGGATATGACTGTCATCGTTATGATGGAGTGCTATCGGTAAACAGCCAATGGCTGCGTAAAACGATTCTATTCTATTATATCGCATGAGCCGCCGGTTTTCAACCGGTTTTTTCATATTTTTTATAAATTTTTTGGAGGAATGACGAAATGAAGCAATATCAGGTTGGCATTATCGGCGCAACCGGCATGGTTGGGCAGCGTTTTGCAACACTTTTGGAGAATCATCCCTGGTTTCATGTATCTGCTCTGGCAGCTTCTCCTCGTTCCGCAGGCAAAACCTACACAGAAGCTGTAGGCGATCGCTGGGCGATGCAGGTTCCCATGCCGGAATCCATGAAGGATATGATTCTTTTTGATGCAACCGCAGATGTGGAAAAAATCGCAGATATGGTAGATTTTGTTTTCTGTGCGGTAGACATGAAGAAGGATGAGATCCGTGCACTGGAGGAGCGTTATGCTAAGGCAGAATGTCCGGTGGTTTCCAATAATTCTGCACATCGGTTTACCGAGGATGTTCCCATGGTCGTGCCGGAGGTCAATCCGGAGCATATCGAGATCATCGAAAGTCAGCGCAAGCGTCTGGGTACAAAGCGGGGCTTTATTGCTGTTAAGTCTAACTGTTCGATTCAGAGCTATGTCCCGGCAATTTCCCCTCTGCGCAAGTTTGGCGTGAAAAGTATTCTTGCCTGTACGTATCAGGCGATCTCCGGCGCCGGCAAGACATTTGAGCGCTGGCCGGAAATCGTAGATAATCTGGTGCCGTATATCGGCGGCGAAGAAGAAAAATCGGAAAAAGAACCGCTGAAAGTGTGGGGTACCATCGAAAACGGCAAAATTGTCCATGCAAAAAGCCCGCTGATCACTACCCAGTGTCTGCGTGTACCGGTTTCTGACGGTCATACGGCGGCTGTGTTTGTTTCCTTTGAACAGAAGCCTTCTAAAGAAGAGATCCTGAAAATCTGGGAGGAATTCAAGGGTGTTCCCCAAGAACTGGAACTGCCCTCTGCACCGAAGCAGTTCATTCACTATTTTACAGAGAACGACCGGCCGCAGGCAAAGCTGGATCGGAACATAGAAGGCGGCATGGCTGTTTCTGTGGGCAGACTGCGTGAAGATACCATGTTCGATTATAAATTTGTCTGTCTGTCCCACAATACGCTTCGAGGCGCGGCAGGCGGCGGTGTTCTGCTGGCAGAATTGCTGGCTGCAAAGGGATATTTTGATTGAATCCATGTACGGAGGTAATGATATGATGAAAAATACAATTTTTACAGGTGCTGGCGTTGCCATTGTCACCCCTATGCTGGAAGATGGTTCTGTGGATTATGCAGGGCTGAAACAGCTTATTGACTTTCAGATTGAAAACGGGACAGATGCCATTATCATCTGCGGCACGACTGGTGAATCCTCTACCCTCAGTGACGAAGAACATCTGGAATGCATTCGTACTGCCATCGAACATACCCATAATCGTGTCCCGGTGATTGCCGGTACAGGAAGCAACGACACCAAGTATGCCATTGAACTTTCCAAAGCGGCAGAGGATCTGGGCGCAGATGGTCTGTTGCTGGTATCTCCGTATTACAACAAGACGACACAGCGCGGTCTGATCGCTCATTACAGCATGATCGCAGATAGTGTGAACATTCCTATGATCCTGTACAATATTCCCAGCCGTACTGGCATCGGCATGGATATCAGTACCATTGCTGCTCTGGCTGAAAAAAAGAATATCGTTGCAGTCAAGGAAGCCAGCGGCAATATCAGTTTTGCAGCAAAGCTCAGTGCAGCATGCGGCGATAAGATCGACATTTACAGCGGCAATGATGATATGATCATTCCCCTGATGTCCCTGGGCTGTAAGGGCGTCATTTCCGTGCTTTCTAATGTAATGCCTAAGGAAACGCATGATATGTGTCAGCTGTGTCTGGAAAATAATTTTGCTGCGGCTTCTGCGCTTCAGCTTAAGTACCTCACACTGATCAACGATCTGTTTATGGAAGTCAACCCCATTCCTGTGAAAGCAGCCATGAATATGATAGGTCTGCCAGCAGGCCCGTGCAGGATGCCGCTGATTGAAATGAGCGAGGAACACAAAACAAAGCTTTTTCATACACTGAAAAGCTATGGTTTGGTTCACTGAGCATTATCCCAGGAAGAAAAGAGGCAGGAATATGACAAAAATTGTGATTTGCGGTGCAAATGGCAAAATGGGTCACACAGTAGCCAACTGCATTCAGGATCGTGAAGACTGCACGGTTATCGGGGGCGTGGATACCTATACAGCACAATACGGTGATTTTCCCATTGTTGAAACAGCTTCTATGCTGGCAGAAGTGCCGGATGTCATCATTGACTTTTCCAATCCGGCATCCTTAGACGGGCTATTGGAATACGCTCTGGTAAACAATGTAGCTCTTGTTCTGGCAACGACCGGCTATAGCGAGGAACAGATCGCTTCGATCCGAAATGCTTCAGAACAAATTCCGGTATTCTTTACGTTTAATATGTCGCTGGGTATCAATCTGCTGGTGGAACTTGCGAAAAAAGCAGCTTATATCTTAGGCGGTCAGTTTGACATCGAGATCGTGGAAAAGCATCATAATCAGAAGATCGATGCGCCCAGCGGTACAGCGATCATGATTGCTAATGCCATCAATGAAACCATGAACAATACATGCCATTATGTGTATGACCGTCACGCAAGACGTATGAAGCGTGACAGTAAAGAGATTGGTATGCATGCGATTCGTGGCGGCACTATCGTTGGTGAACATGATATTATCTTTGCTGGCAATGATGAAGTAATCACACTGTCTCACAGTGCAGCTTCTAAAACAGTATTTGCGGTAGGCGCAGTAAATGCTGCGGTTTATCTCTGCGGAAAGCCTGCCGGCTTATATGATATGAAGCAGTTGGTTCAGCAGTAATCATAATTATGATTTTATAACCTGTGGTATGTTTCTGGGAAGTGACATGCCGCAGGTTTTCTGCATAAAATGAAAAAGAGAATCTGTATCTCCAGGACTCTGATGCTATACGGATTCTCAGAACCTGTTCAGCATCTTCAAACCGCTGTCTTTCCGGCAGATTTTGCGCGTGCTGTGTCAAAAGTCCTGCCAGGCACAAAGGTTGCCTGCAACTTTTTCCTTGTCCTTACCAAAATCTGCTCGGAAATCCAGCGATTTTTCAATATGGAACAGGTTTTAAACTGTGCAGAAAGAGGTTGATGGTCATGCCAAAAGTATTTTTAAGTCCATCTACGCAGGAGTGGAATCCTTATGTCGGCGATGGCAATGAAGAAATGTATATGAATCAGATTGCTGACAGAATGGAACCATATCTGCGTTCCAGCGGCATCACATATGTCCGGAATGATCCGGATCGCAATGTAGGCGGTGCAATTGCCGATTCCAATGCCGGAGAGTTTGACGTGCATCTGGCACTTCACAGTAACGCTGCGCCAGAAAGCTTAGCCGGAAAACTGCGTGGTATTGATGTGTACTACTACCCTTACGATAAGTACAGTGAAATGCTGGCAGTGATTACGGCAAACAATTTTATGAGCATCTATCCCCTGCCGGACAAATGTACGACACGTCCGACTACGACACTTGGCGAAGTGACGCAGACCAAGTCTCCTGCCATACTCTGTGAGATCGGCTATCACGACAACGAGCAGGATGCAAACTGGATCCGCAATCATCTGACAGAGATCGCCGTGAATCTGGTGCAGTCCCTTTGTGATTACTTCGGGATTCCGTTGATTGAAGCCGGTCCAGTGATGCGTGGTACCGTTTCTACGGACGGGAGCAATCTGAATATTCGGAATTATCCTTCGATACAGGGAAAAATCATTGGTTCCATTCCGAATGGTTCCACTGTCACTGTGTACAGCCGCACAGACGGATGGGATGTGATCTCCTATCAGGGAATCACTGGTTATGTCAGCAATGACTTTATTTTGATCTGACACCATATCATACAATACCGCACAAGCCTGAAAAGCCTGCCCTGTGCGGTATTGCTGTTATATATTTTTATGGGAATATACTCTTGCTTTTTTTCCTGATTTCAGGTATAATGATAGGGATAATATATTGCCCTCCATGAAACCTTGCCATCCATGTTTGACGAAAAGGTAAAATCTCTGGGTTGCAAATCTTGACATATGACAGGCTGCCTGCAATTTTCGCCTGGATATTTTGCATTTTCGTCTGCGCCTTTATGGGCAAGCTGGAATGGGTGGAGCAATAGAATCTGTCTTCACAAGTAAATGCACATATCTTTCCGGTAGATTTTGACGAGTACATCGTCAAAGAGTCTTGCCAGACAAAAGGGATGCCTGCAACTTTTTTCTTTTCCTCACCAAAAATCTGCTCGCAAATCCGCATGTTTTTTGTAAAGACAGGTTCGTAATATGATTGCAAGGAGTATGGATATGAAAGACGGCTGGATCAAGATTGCCTGTGTGACGCCGAAGCTACGGGTAGCAGATTGCGATTATAACGCAAAGCAGATCGTCACATGCGCAAAGGAAGCGGCAGAACATGGTGCAAAGCTAATCGTTTTCCCGGAATTGTGTATTACCGCTTATACCTGTGGGGATTTATTTTTACAAGAAACTCTTTTGGAAGGCGCACAGACGGCACTGCGAAACATTCTGCGTCAGACAAAGGAACTATCGGCAATCGTTGTAGTCGGGCTTCCTTATGCAGCGGAAGGTGCATTATATAATTGCGCAGCTGTCTGCTATGGCGGCAATGTTCTGGGACTTGTACCAAAACAGAATGTTCCGAATTATGGAGAATTCTATGAAATGCGGCATTTTACACCGGGTCAGGATGCTGATGATCATTTGGTCGACTTCTTTGACGGCAGAGAATGCTATCCGGTGCATTTTGGCGCAAAGCAGATTTTCAGGTGCAAGCAGCTGCCGGATTTTACCTTTGGCATAGAGATCTGTGAGGATGTCTGGGTAAGCAATACGCCTTCAACAGATATGGCAAAAGCTGGTGCAACGATCATTGTCAACTTATCCTGCAGCGATGAAGTGATCGGCAAAGAAGAATATCGCCGTATGATACTGCAAGCAAAATCGGGAAGCCTATTTTGCGCCTATGCCTATGCAGATGCCGGATTTGGAGAATCTACACAGGATATGATCTTTGCCGGCCATAATCTGATCGTGGAAAATGGGTCGGTTCTGGCACAATCTGAGCTGTTTACAAACGGCATTCTTTACGGTGACGTAGATGTACAGCGATTGCAGCAGGAGCGCCGACGTTCCAATACCTTCTCCCCTGCTCCGGATGGAACTGTCATGGTACGGAATTTGTTCTCTATGGAACTGACAGAAACACCTCTGAAACGGCATATCGATCCAGCTCCTTTTGTTCCTGTCCATGAGACAGAACGGAACAAACGATGTGAGAAAATTCTGACCATGCAGGCGATTGGTTTGGCAACCCGGCTACAGCATATCGGATGCAAAACTGCAGTAGTAGGTCTGTCCGGCGGATTGGATTCCACGCTGGCACTGATTGTCATGGCACATGCCTTTCGTATAAGCGGATTGGATCCGTCGGGTATGCTTGCTGTGACGATGCCCTGTTTCGGCACGACAGACAGAACGTATCAGAATGCCTGCCGTCTGGCAAAAGCCTATGGCGCAACTTTGCGCGAAATCCCCATTCAGGGCAGCGTGCGGCAGCATTTTCGGGACATTGGGCATGATGAAGCGGTTCATGATATCACGTATGAGAATGCACAGGCTAGAGAGCGGACACAGATTCTGATGGATCTTGCAAATCAGACAGGCGGTATTGTCATCGGTACTGGTGATCTGTCAGAGTTAGCACTGGGCTGGGCAACTTATAACGGCGATCATATGAGCATGTATGCCGTGAATGCTTCGATCCCGAAAACGCTGGTGCGGTATCTTGTTGTCCATGAAGCACAACAGACGGAAGATTCCCTGTCGGCTGTACTGCGCGATGTGCTGGACACGCCGGTCAGCCCCGAACTGCTGCCGCCGGAACAGGACGGAACCATTGCGCAGAAAACCGAGGATATTGTAGGTCCTTATGCACTTCATGACTTTTTCCTGTACTATGTTCTGCGGTTTGGTTTTATGCCCCATAAGATCTTTAAAATGGCAAAAATCGCTTTTGCAGGTGAATATGATGACAAGATCATTCTGAAATGGCTGCGAAAATTTTACTGGCGGTTCTTCTCCCAGCAGTTCAAGAGAAGCTGCCTGCCGGATGGTCCGAAAGTGGGAAGCGTAACACTTTCTCCAAGAGGCGATTGGCGTATGCCCAGTGATGCTTGTGTTGCCTTGTGGCAAAAGGATCTGGAAAACATCATGTGATATCTCATAAAAAAGCGTATGAAAGTCTGTTTTGCTTTCATACGCTTTTATTTGATGTATGATGTGAAGCGACAGATATGGACAAATGCACCATTCAGCCAGTCGGCAGCCTTTTGTAAGAGCCAGCCGCCTTCTAACACAAACCGTAAAAGGAGCAGTGCTGCTGCGCCAAATATAATTCCCAGAACTGCTCCACAGACAACATCCGAAGGAAAATGCACGCCGAGATATAACCGGGAAAATGCAATAAGCACTGCAATGATCAAGGAAAGCAGTCCGAGCCACAGCGGCGTTGTCTGAAGCAAAATCACTGCCGCCGCAAATGAACTGGAGGTGTGCCCTGAGGGAAAGGAAAAATCCCGGGGACGCCGGATGAGAATGCACAGTTTGGAAATGGTTTCCTGGGGTCTGGGTCGGGCGATGACATTTTTTAGAATTCCGTTGCTGAATATGACTGAAAAAATCTGAGAAAGCACAATTGCAGTTCCGGTGATGCGATATGCCGGAAACCAGAAAGAACACAGCGCAATCGTAAGCCAGAAAACACCGCCGTTTCCGAGACAGGTAATGCATTTCATCACAAAAGTCAGCCATGTCCGGCGCATATGCGCTTGTATCCACAGCAGTGTTTTTTCTTCTGTCTGATACAATCTTTGCAGCATGGCGTTCCTCCTCTCACTCGGATTCTACTTATAGTATACCATTCTTCTGAGAGAATTGCAATTGTTTTTTGTAATTTTACTGGAATTTCTTCTTTTTTTCATATAATCCTCCCGGATTCGGAAGAATCTGTGTGGATTTTTACAGAATACGGTGATGCTTATTTCGCCAATAATTGTCCCAAAAGACTACGGAGGAAAAATGAGGGTTCGCTGTAAAATTCACAAAAAACAATTGACAATGATATGAAATTGTGATACAATTATGATTAGATTGACAGGGCTTATGGTACGATTCCCCTGTCAGCCAAATAACCTTAGATATGCTGTATCCGAATGGATTTTCTCGATGGCAGCATATGTCATTATTGTAAGGAGGACTTATGAAACACTTTTCTCAAAAAATGCTTTCTGTGATCTTGGCAGGGTCGTTAGCTGCCAGCGCTGTTTCATGGAAAGTCATGTCAACATCTGCTGCCGGCGATACAAAGTACGAGCTGGAGAGCGGTGAAATCACCGGCTCCGGTGAAATTAGAAGCGATGCAGGCGCTTCCGGCGGAAGCTATGTATTTCTGTCCAATGACAGTTCAGACACAATATCGGTTACTGTTCCTGTGGATACAGACGGTATGTACACCATCACACTTGGCTATTCCAACCCTTATGGCGGTGACAAGATCCAGAATCTGTTGATCAACGGTGTAGATCAGGGAGAATTCAGTTGTATTGAAACCGCTGACGGTGAATGGGCGGATGTAAATATTGGCACGGTCAGAATGAATGCCGGTAACAATACCGTTACCATTAAAAGCAGCTGGGGTTGGACAAACTTTGACTATATTACAATAGAGCCTGCTGAGGCGGTAGATGTTTATGCAACCGATATCACATCCTGTGATCCAGAGGCGTCTGCTAAAACACAGAATCTGATGTCCTATCTGGCAAGTGTATACGGACAGAATATCATTTCCGGTCAGCAAGAGATCTATATGTACGGTCCCCACGACTTTGAATACGAATTTGAATATCTCAAAGACCTGACCGGCGATTATCCGGCAGTTCGCGGATTCGATTTTCTGAATCAGGCAAACATTCTGTACGGCAGTGATGATGGTACGACCGATCGTATCATTGACTGGGTCAATAATAAAAACGGTATTGCAACTGCTTCATGGCACGTAACCGTCCCGAAGAATTTCAGCAGCTATGTCATCGGTCAAACCAACGTAGACTGGAGCAATGCAACTTATGTGCCGGGTGAAACCGATTTCGACACATCCAAAGTTCTGGTGGAAGGTTCTAAGGAACGTGAGTATTATATGCTCTGTCTGGAATCTTTGGCCAGTGCGCTGCAGGAACTGCAGGATGCCGATGTTCCGCTGATTTTCCGTCCGCTTCATGAAGCAGAAGGCGGCGGCGGTGAGAAAAATTCATGGTTCTGGTGGGGAAAGAGCGGTTCTGCCGTTTACAAGGAACTATGGAAACTGACCTATGAGACGCTTACAGAGACATATGGTCTGCATAATATCATCTGGGAGTGGAACAGCTATGCTTACTCTACCTCTCAGAACTGGTATCCTGGAGATGAATATGTTGACATTATCGCTTATGACAAATACAACTGCACAGATTATTCTACCGGAAATCCTGTACTGATTCACAATGACGGCGCACTCGGCACAACATTTTCCGGCATTATGGAAAAATATGACAACAAGAAGATGGTTGCCATGGCAGAAAACGACTCCGTTCCTACGCTGGACAATTTGAAAGCGGAAAACGCTGCGTGGCTGTATTTCTGTACCTGGTATGATGGGGACAGAGATGATATCAAATTCTTGACCAACCCTATTTTCAACATTGCTGATGATCTGAAAGAACTGTACCAGAGTGATTACTGTATCACCTTGAGTGAACTCCCTGAAGATCTGTATACAAACGGTCAGGAAGTCACAACCAGACCGACTACGACAAAAGATCCCAATAAAACGACAACAACCGTTACTACTGCAAGTGACGAGAATCGAATTGCCGGCACTGTCACCGAAAAATCCGGCATCTATGATGTTGCCTTTGACCGTGAAATCGGCGACACTGTGATCCTGGATTTTCTGGCAAACAGCAACGTTTCTTATGCAAACGGCGGTGTTGGTGTTTCTGCGGTTGTAGACGGCGAAAATTATTGGGTAAATTATCAGTGGGAGATCTCCAAATCCGGTGAGATCACATTGAAACTGGATGAACCGCTCAATGTGACAAAGGATACAGAATTGATAGATGATGCAGACGTTATCGCCAAGGCTGTAGAATCCACTCACCAGCAGTCCGAGATTCAGGTTCAGATCTGGTGGGCAAACGACGGCTCTGGCGAAGAAGTGGAAACTTCTAATGTAGTTCTGAAAAATGCTTATCTGCCTGTTTCAGATATCAAGGATGGCACAACGACAACGCCGAAGGATACGGATACACCGGATGAGACCACAACTTCCGATGAAGTATCCGAGACAACAGCAACTACTTCAACTACTTCCTCTGAGATGGAAACTACAGATGGTACAAATGAACAGACTACTACAACGACCGCAACCACTGTTGCGACATCCGGTGAAAATACATCTAACAGTGATGTAAAGCCTACTCTGTATGGCGACATCAATCTGGACGGTAATATTGATCTGACAGATGCGATTCTTCTGAATAAGGCGATTGCCAGTGCGGTACAACTCAATGATCAGCAGGCTGCAAACGCCAACTGTGACAACATTCCGGGACTGGATGTCAACGATTCGATCGTGCTTCTGAAATTCCTGGTACAGCTGGTACCGGCACTCCCCTACACAGACTAATCCCTCCTGATTCTCTGAATCATTCCTTTCTATCAAAAGCCGCACGGTACGCAGGTATTGTGCGGCTTTTCTTCTGTGTCAGATCTAAGGCGAATCATGTTATTTCTGCGCATTTTACAGAAATATGCTTGACATTTCAAAGAATTTGGATTATACTTGATGATAGGGGGTATTCACAAATGAGAGGAGGCATCCACCATGATACGCTGGCGATCCTTTTGCGGGCATCTCAGCACCATTACAAAGCATCGGCACATGGTCATCCGGCACTGCTGGAAAGCCGGAATCTTTTGGCAGGGATTGTTCCACGACTTGTCCAAATACAGCCCTACAGAGTTTCATCAGGGTGTCCGGTACTATCAGAACGGTAAGCGAAGCCCCAATGAGGCGGAACGTGAAAGTCTGGGGTATTCTTTGGCGTGGATGCACCACAAAGGACGCAACCGGCATCATTTTGAATATTGGAACGACTACAATCCGATGACCAAACAGGTGGAGCCAGTGGAAATGCCCATGCGCTATGTGGCGGAAATGTTCTGTGATCGTGTGGCTGCCAGTAAAATTTACAAGAAAGATGCGTATGATCAGACCTGTCCTCTGACGTATTTTGTGAATTCCAATGCCAGAAAACAAGGCCGGCTTCATAAGAATACGGAAAAAGAACTGATGGAGCTGTTGGAAATTTTAGCGGAGCAGGGCGAAAATGCAGCCTTTCAGGAATTGCGAAAGCGGTTGAAAAACAAACTGTAATCTGTTAAATCCAAAAATGTCATGGAGTAAACCAACTCAAAGATCATCCCATAGAATGATAAAGTCCGGCAATTATTTCACTTTGCCGGACTTTTTTCGATAAAAATGTATTTATGCTTTGGTTGAAGTCAAGAAAGATTTCAGATGATGTGTCTTGACCCAGAAATATGCCACTGCCAATGCCGCAGCAGTCACACACCAACTGAGAGGATAAGCGGTCATCAACACATGGAAATCCGGATTGGCGCGAAATGCCGTAAGACTCCAGATGATCCGTACACCGCATATCCCCACAACGGATATAAGTGCTGGAACAAGAGAATGTCCATAACCTCTCATACAGCCGGACAGGATCTCAATAACCACATTTACAGCCTCTGCCATCAGAATATACCGCAGACGAATGATACCCATGCTGACCACAACAGGGTCGTCATTGAAGATCAGCAGAAGGTATTTTCCGGTGAGCAGAATGCCGACAGAGAGCGTCACTGTGAAGATCATATCTTGAATCAGTGCAAGCCGTGTGGATTTCAGACAGCGTTCCGGCTTGTTTGCACCGTAATTCTGTCCCACAAAAGTGGTACATGCCTGCCCAAAAGCATTGACAAGATAATAGGCGAAAATTTCAATATTAAAAGCAGCAGAAGAAGCCGCCATGATATCCCCGCCCAGTTGATTAATAGAGGATTGAATGACAATATTGGAGAAAGAGAATACCATGCTCTGTACGCCTGCCGGAAGTCCAATGCGTATCATTTCACGCAGGGCGTACTTGTTGAAGCCAAGACTGTGGAATCGGAAATGAATCGCTGATTTTTCCCGCCTTAGAAACCAGATCAGCATCCCAGAACTGATCAGGTTAGAGATTACTGTGGCGAGGGCAACACCGTTTACTGTCATATGCAAGATAAGTACAAAAAACAGGTTCAGCAATACGTTGATGATTCCGGAGGTCAACAGACAGATTAGAGGCGTTTTTGTATTACCCTGGCTGCGGAAGATCGCTGAAGCAAAGTTGTACAACAGAATGACAGGTATTCCTATGACATACACCCGGAAATAAAGCAGCGCCATGTCGAATACTTCCTCTGGTATAGACATCAGACTCAGAATGGGCCGTGAAAGTAGTTCGCAGATCACAGCCAAAGCAGCACCACTGACCACGGCAAATAGAAGTGCTGTATGAACAGTTCTCCGGACGCCGCCGGTATCTTTCTGCCCGGTAAACTTTGCAATCACCACATTTGCACCAATGGAAATGCCGACGAACAAATTGATAATCAATGCAATAACAGGACTGTTGCTGCCAACGGCTGCCATGGCATTTTTCCCCACAAATCGTCCGACAACTGCAATATCTGCAGCATTGAATAACTGCTGCAAAATTCCTGTTGCCGCAAGAGGAATTGCAAAATACAGCAGCTTGTCTCCGATAGAACCGTTTAACATATCCATTGTTTTTGTTGTTTTTGTTATGGACATATAGAATGACATCTCCCTATCCAAATATCGAATTGTATGTTATATCTTTATTATTGTAACACATTTTTTTGTAGAAATCAATAGGGATGTCGAGGTCATCCGCGGCAATTTTTACAATATTTATAATCCGGAAAAAGGAAAAATATATTCAATTTATATAAAAATCAGATTCAACTATTGTAAACAGTTTTTTCGATAATTTTTAGCCTGCTGTATCAGTCTTTCGTTGTTTCTTAAAACTCTCGTGTGTTGGTATGCAAATATCAATTTACATTTTCCTTATATTCCTGCCCCCAAGCCTGCATGGCATCGAGTATCGGGCGAAGTGTTTCACCGAGTGAACTAAGTGAGTATTCAACCCTTGGCGGTACTTCAGCGTAAACTGTACGAATGATAATACCGTCGCTCTCCATTGACCGCAGACTTTCTGTCAGAACTTTCTGACTGATCCCCTCAAGGTCTTTCCGCAATTCATTGAACCGCCACGGACGTGACATAAGATTCCGCAGTATCAGGAGTTTCCATTTGTTACCGATAAGCCGTACTGTAGTTGCAACGGGACAATCGGGTAATTCTTCTTTTTTTATCATAGTAATTCCTCCAATAGTTTCAAAAATAATGTTACATCTATTATAGCATATTGCAGTCAATTTTGCAAGTACATATTTGTAAATAAAAAAATTTTTGTAAAAATTCGCTTGTAATGCCTGTATGATCCAATCGTTACTTTTTGGTGACCAAGTTACAAAAAAGTGCGTACTTGCATAAAACGGAAATCTATGCTATACTGATTTCAACAGGGAAAACCTGATTCTAAAAAAGGAGGGACAAGCCATGAGTGAAATGCTGAAAAGAGTTGCCGGTTTTGGTGCGGAAAACAGTGCCTGCGGTTCATCTGGCCCCACACCCTCTGCCTGCGGTTCTGCCTGTGGTGCAGCAGACCCCGACAAGAAGTAAGTCGCTGAACTTCGCAAAAAACAGGCGTATCGACGTGTTCGGTATGCCTGTAGTTTTAAATATACGCAAAGACGTTTACATAGATTGGAGAACTTCAATATGAAACCCTTTTTTGCTTTTCAGTGGCATATCACTGACACTTGCGACCAGAGATGCAAGCATTGCTATATTTTTGCCGAGAACAATGGCAAGATACTCACTGAAATGAAGTGGGAGGATATGTGTAAAGTTGTGGAGGACTGTGAAGAGATGTGCGAAAAGCTCGGCAGAACGCCATATTTTTACATTACAGGCGGTGACCCGATATTGCACCGTGATTTCTGGCAACTTGCAGAACTTCTGAAAGAAAAAGGCATCATATGGGGAATACTCGGCAATCCGTTTCACCTGAATGATGAAATCTGTAAAAGACTTTACAATTATGGCTGTCGGAAATACCAGCTCTCTCTTGACGGTATGGAGCAAACACATGATTATTTCCGAAAACAAGACTCATTTCAGGCTACACTGAAAGCAATGGATCACATAAAAAATTCAGGTATGTATTGTGCGGTAATGTCTACAGTATCTTCAATGAATATAGATGATTTTCCACAGCTTATTGACCTTGTGGCAGAGAAAAATGTTGACGTTTTTGCATTTGGAAGATACTGTCCCACAAGCGGACAGAAATCAGAAGAATATCATATTGAACCGCTTGCCTATCGTGATTTCCTTGATTTATGTTACAAAAAATTTCAATATCACAAGAAAAATGGCTGTAAGACCACATTTCAGTATAAAGATCACCTCTGGACACTATATTTGTACGAACAGGGACTTTTCAAAATACCTGAAAATCATGATTCAACTATGATTTATGACGGCTGTCATTGTGCAATCGGTCACATGACAATTCTCCCTACAGGCGATGTCTATGCTTGCAGGAGAATGGAGAGCAAAGTCGGGAATGTGTTCAATACGCCGATGTATGAACTGTTTCTCGGTGTTGATATGGAGAATTACAGGCAATTTGACAAATTTGAAAAGTGCGGAAAGTGTGAACTCTGTGGGTATTGCCGTGGCTGTCCTGCTGTGACATTCGGCTACACAGGCAATATGTACGCTCCCGATCCGCAGTGCTGGAAAGAAATGAATATGAAAACAGGTGAAAAATTATGCTGATGGATATTATTAAAAAGCGTCATTCCATAAGGAAATACACCGATAAGCAGATTAGTCGCAGCGACCTTGAAACCATTCTTGAGGCAGGAAATTACGCACCGAATGCGGGCGGAGGACAGCGGAGCATTATCGTTGCCGTACACAATGCGGAGCTTTCCAAAAAACTCGGAATGATGAATATGTCGGCTTTCGACCGTTCACAACTCGTTGGAAATTATGTTTCAAAAGAACAGCCGAGTGTTATTGACGACCCGAAAATAAAAAACGGTTTTTACGGCGCACCGACGGTGATTTGCATTTTCGGACAGAATAATTTTTTGTTCCGTGATGCTGATGCGTTTTGCATTGCCGAAAATATCGTTTTGCAGGCTGCCGAACTTGATATATCTTCCTGCATTGTGTCAAGGGGTGCGGAGACATTCACCAATGATGCGGGAAAACAGTTGCTGAAAGAGTGGGATATTCCCGAAAATTACGGCTGTGTATGCTTTGTGGTACTTGGATATATTGATGGTGAAATACCGCATACAAAGCCACGCCGAAAAGACAGAATAAGAATTGTGGAGGGATAATTATGGATGCAAAAACTTGTATGGAAAAATTTCAAAAAATCGGTGTGTTGAATTTTGCAACGATAGGGCTGGACGGAAGCCCGCAGGTGCGTTGCATAAGTGCAATTCATTATTCGGAAAACGAAATGTACTTCTTTACTGCACCCGGAAAAGCATTTTATGACGAATTGATCGCAGACGGTCGTGTTCAGATACTTGGTTATACAAAGTTCAAAGAAATGATACGAATGTCTGCAATTGCAAAACCGGTTGATGAAACTGAACGCAGAAAATTTAGGCTCTTTACCGAATTTGGGGGGCAAGGAAAATGACCTGATTTTGGGGCATTTCTGAAACATGTAGTTTTAGAAAGAAAACCCAAATGAGGACAGACAAACCAAAACAGTCCATCTGTTTTGCAGCGTGCATGTTATTCGTGCTTGCTGCAAAGCGGATGGATTTTTTGATATCCGGAACTGAGTTCCGGATTGGAACGAATCCAGTTTCTGAATCGAGTCTGTGTCTCAATCAGACCTGTGGAACTGAGTTCCACCGGTTAAAGGACAAAGCGGAAGCTGACCTGTGGAACTGAGTTCCACCGGTTAAAG
>CANQWA010000018.1 GCA_947627445.1 uncultured Ruminococcus sp. | reverse complement strand
TACAGTTCCAGGCTCCATGTTAATCCAAACCATACGAGGCAGCTGCCGCCAGCCTGTAAGTTCAGTCCGTGTCCGGCTGATGC
This sequence comes from uncultured Ruminococcus sp., assembly GCA_947627445.1. GTDB lineage: Bacteria > Bacillota > Clostridia > Oscillospirales > Ruminococcaceae > Ruminococcus_C. The sequence goes on along the minus strand of CANQWA010000018.1, from coordinate 53,141 downwards.
AGGGTGGATAAGTGCCACAGGAAGTTCACCGCTGTTCCACTTTCTGATGCTGTCGGGTTTATCCATTGTGGAAAATGGAATATGCAGTTTTTTCAGACGCTGCTGTATGCGTTCCAGATCATGCTTGAACCAGTACGCCACCAGAATCGGCTTTCCGTTAGCTGCCTCAATAATATCCTCCAGTGCGTCAAGCTTGCGTTCGTGAATGTTTACGGTTTCTCCGTTGTCGTCATAAATCGCACCATTCGCCATCTGAGACAGCTTATTGGAAAGGCTTGCAGAATTGGCAGCGGTCACTTCTCCGTCAGGGAGTTCCAGAATCAGTTCCTTCTTCAGTTCCGTGTACTTTTCCTTTTCCGAATCCGAAAGCTGTACCACATATTCTGAATTCACAAGTTCCGGCATTTTCAGATGGTCGGATGCTCTCATGGAAATGGTGATATCGGAGATTTTTTCATAGATGGCATTTTCCGCCCCCGAAAGTGGTTTGTAGGAATAAACAACATACCCATTTTGCTTGTCCGGCTGAAAGTATGTATTTCTGTACTGCCCGATGAATCTTCCCAGACGCTCTCCCATATCCAGCAGGCGAAACTCTGCCCACAGATCCATAAGCCCATTGCTGGAAGGCGTTCCGGTCAGTCCCACAATTCGTTTTACTTTTGGTCTCAGTTTCATCAAAGCCTTAAAGCGTTTGGTCTGATGGTTCTTGAAACTGGAAAGCTCATCAATGACAATCATGTCAAAGTTCATTTTTACTCCACTTTCTTCCACAAGCCATCCTACGTTTTCCCGGTTCATGATGTAAATGTCTGATTGCTTTTGCAATGCTGCTTTTCTCTCAGCAGCAGTTCCTACCACTACGCTGTATCGTAGATTCTGCAAATGATCCCACTTGTTTATTTCATCCGGCCAGGAATGCTGTGCCACACGAATGGGTGCGATAACCAGAACTTTGCTGATCTCAAAGCTGTCAAACATAAGGTCATGGATAGCTGTAAGTGTGATACTCGTTTTGCCTAATCCGCAGTCAAGGAATACGGCAGATATCGGATGATCTTCGATATATCGGACTGCGTATTTCTGATAATCATGTGGATTGTATTGCATCCAGCATTCCTCCAATCTGCTCCGGTTTATCCAGTATAAAAACCTGAAAACCTAATCGCCTCAGAAGTTTGTGCCTTGAAAGCTGTAATTTCCTCGGCTCTTCACTGGGTGCCTTCACTTCCACAAAGGCAATCCTGCCCTTTGGCATCAATACGATGCGGTCGGGGACACCTGCTGTTCCGGGACTGGTGAACTTCCAGCAGATTCCGCCTCGTTCCTTGACGGCATCCACCAGCTTTCGCTCTATCTCCCGTTCACGCATAGATGCATGTCTCCTGATACATTTTCCAGCACTCACGGAATACTGCAATACATGCAGTTGCCGCACCGCAGTCATAGACGAGATAATCGTAGATTGCATCATAATCATCCTCATGTGGAAAACAATAATCCTCATACATATCCCTTGCAAGGTCTGCAAAACGATTCTGTGCGTTCAGGTAATTTTCCATCATCCAGGCGTAGAATCCGCCGGGGCTTTTGTGTGTATTTGTCATCACAGTGATTTTCCTTTCTCGTGACATGCACGAATTTCATCAAAAATTAACGCATTTTCGGGAAAGTGCAGGTGTGTGATGGTCATATCCTAACCTTTTACATATAGACATTTTTTACTTTTTCTCTCGCCTGCGTAAAGTATGGATATGACATTCATCGAGTTGCACTTTCCCAATTTTACGTGCTTTTTTTCCATTTTAAGTGCAGGTCGTCAGTCTAAAAAATCATCGATTTTGAGTCTGAGACCACGTGCGATTATACCCTTGCTTGTTTTCTTCCGTTCAAACCCTGCCTGATCCAATGCACCATAGAAATCGGTCGTGCTACGGACAAACTCACCGTTTTCACCGCAGTAACGTCGATATTCCTGATACAGAGCACTGGACTTCTCCTGATAGCAGGAGTTTACCTCACAGCAGTCTGCCAGAAATCTTCCCAGCCAATCGTTATCATCACGATAAGCGCCGATAGCCTCCTTGACGCACTGGGGCGGTTCAATCTGAAAATCAGAGGCGATAACCTTTCTCGCACCCTCAATCAGCCATGAAAGCACAGCACCGCCTGCATTCTCAACAAGATACTGGGTATAATTCTTGCGGTCATCCTTGCCGGTGATTTTGGCATGAAAGGGAATCACGATAAGTCGTCTCCATGTACCGTCATCACTGGCAGACACTTTCGGCAGGTGATTAGTATAAAGCACCAGCGTATGGCTGGGTTCAAATGTGAATGGTGCCTTGAATTTCTTTTCAGCGAAAATGGGATCGGTGGAACACAGCTGCTTTACCACTGAGGTATTCAGCCTCATGCCTTCCTGCAGTTCTGCCGCAATAATCAGGCGTTTTCCTTTCAGTTCGGCAAGCTCCGGCTTGACGTTGCGCTTGCAGTTGACCGTCAGAGCGTCAGCAGACATATTGCCGCTGTAGCTGCCAAGCACCTTGAAAATCACGTTCCAGAACGTAGACTTGCCGTTGCGTCCGTCACCATAAGCAATGATAAGAGCCTCCACATACACCTTTCCGATAAGACAAAGACCGCAGATTTTCTGCACATATTCAATCAGCTCCTCATCGCCGCAGAAGAATTTGTTTACCGCATCAAGCCACAAGTCCATACCTTCATCAGATGGAACAACAGCTGTTATTTTCGTGAGATAGTCCGCAGGATTGGTTACATCCCAACCCTCAAGGCCTTTCTGTAAATCGTAAGTGCCGCCGGGCGTATTCAGCAAAAAGGGGCTATTATCAAGTTCTTCCGGCATTTTTTCAAGACCGGGTTTAGCTGCGTCAAGTGCCGAACGCAGACTGCGCATATTTCTGTATTTCATGACGAATGATTTGTATGCTTTTGCAAGCTCATATTTGCGATACACTCCGACAGCATCACCGGTAAGATTGCCGATGAATTTCTTGCCGCCGCCAATCACGTCCATACGGTCAAATCCCAGTTCTTCAAGCCTTGACAGTGATTTTTCTATCATCTCCTCCGCTTCACGAAGCTGTTCATCGGTATGTTCCATCATTGCCGCAATTGCTCTCTGCTCTGATTCCACCCAATAGGTTCCGTTATATCGCAGGAAATCCGTAGCTGTGGTATAGCAGATTTCATCATCGTACATATCCGCAAAGGTACGTGCCTCGCCGATGTCACTGAAATCCGCCGGAATCATGTTCTGATCTCCATACTGTTCCGGAGGAATGTAACCTTCCTGCCTTGATACACGCTTGCCGAACTTTGATGCACTGTGCCATATGGTTTCCAGTTCCTCGTCACTAAGAGGCGGATCACACTCGGCGGCACGTTCCAGGAATTTACGGTGTGCGTCTTCGCCGGTACCAAACCGCTTGACGAGCTTACCGGCATATCGGGACAAAGTATTATTTCGCTGCCCTGCAGGAATGCTTTTCTTCTGCTGCATGAGAAGCATATAGTCCTCAATGGTCAGACTGCCCTCATGCCAGAGAACATCACCCTCTGAGCCGAACAGGAAACGTGCGGCATCAAGAGCATTGCCGTCAAAGAAGGGATACTGCTGATATATTTTCTTTTTCAGCGCCTTGTATGAAGCTGCATCCTCATAAAGACTGCATGGAAAATACACATGAAATCTCGGACGTGCCGCCTTGTTCTCTTTTTCTTTCATGTGACTGCGGCTGAAAACAAGGACATACTGCACATCGGGCAGAATGGCGTCAAGGGTTTCCGACGTGATCCATTCCTCCGGATTCTCGGAGTGGCTGTTGTCGCAGTCCATGGGAACATTGTCAGCAGACAGGAAATTAACTTCACTTCGGCTGTTGCTTTTATATTTTGCACACACATGGTCAAACCGAGCAGACTTCTTCATGTCTGCTGCCGATGTAATGACAGCCTCTTGGGGATACAACTTGTTTTTCGGGTTGCCGATAAAGTCGGCAGTGTAGATTGTAAACTTCATTTCTTTTCCTCCAGTTCTTCCGTAAAGTAGCGGATGGTCATATGACGACGCTTTGCCCAGCGAATTTCCTGCTGCATTCCTTTTGACCGTATATCGCCAAACACCCACAGTTGGGAACATTTTGTCAGCAGCACCAGATCCATAAACATGGCAGTCTGGCGATCTTCTCCCAGAGTATCGTCCATAAACTGCGGAAACAGCAGGTGAGGCGCAATGGGGATGTAATGCCTATCCACGGCAAAGCGGCTGTACCGTCTTGCATTCTCAATATTATCATTGATACAGCCCTGCGAATAGGGCGAACATATGTAGACAACCGGACGATAGGACTCCGCTTTCTTTGCCTTTCGTTCTTCTCGTTCAATCCGGCTTAGAGCCTCATAAGCTGTCAGATCTATGTAACCTTCGGCATTATACAGATTCATGGGGTCCTCCTTTCAGCTGTGCTTTTGTACAGGCGTCACAATAAACATTGCTGCTGAAGATGTCGAAATCCTCATTGCCCTGAAAAGCACTCAGATCCACCGGTACCTCCACGCCGCATTTCGGGCAGCGGCAGTAAACATTCTTGTCGCTGATCTCAATTGCAATATTCATACTTTCGTTCAGGTTTTCTTTGACATAGAACATATGGGTTCCTCCTAATCTTTTTTGTAATATTCGCATTCATATCCGTCTGCACGGAGAATAAGTCCCTCCGCCCATTCCGGTGTTCTCGACATCTGCTGGCAGACTGCTTCTACAGACATACGTTTGTCTGCTTCAATGATAATTTCATCATGTACATGAGCGACGATAGAGCAGTGGGAGAGAGTCTGCATGGAATACATCAGCAAATCTCTTGCAATAGCCTGTACAACATTTTCCACAAATTTTGGCCCGTAGCTTTCAAGCCTGTCCCATTTCTTCTGAGCGTTAATGCCCATATATGTAACAGATTCACCGCCGAACTGGTTCTCACTGATACGGGGTTTTGCGTAAGCAAGACGTCTGCCGCTTGGAAGTTCAATAAACAAAAATCCTGCTTCATAGGAGAATGTAAGTCCGTGTGTATCGGTGTTTGTCTTTTCCTTTATTGCTTTCTTTGCGGCTCTGTCTACCGACCACCATAAATCTGTAATATGCGGAGAAGCTTCACGCCAATCAGTAACTATCTGTTTCAGTTCTATATCAGATAAGCCGAGAGAATCTGCGCCCATTGCTTTCATGGCTCCGACCGATCCGCCATAGCCACACGCCAATTCCGCAACCTTACCTTTCTGCCTGAGATGTCCGTTTTCGCCATGCTTTACAACAGGAACTCCGAACATCTTTGACGCTGATGCACAGTAAATGTCTTCGCCCTTAGCAAAGGCCTCCATTCTCCATGTTTCGCCTGCAAGCCACGCAATCACACGAGCCTCAATCGCCGAGAAGTCCGCAACAATAAACTTCATACCCGGTCTTGGAATAAAAGCAGTTCGGATAAGCTGTGAAAGCGTATCAGGAACATCATCATATAGCATTTCGATTTCATCGTGGTATCCGTACTTTACAATTTCTCTTGCCTCTGTTAAATCAGGAATATGGTTCTGAGGCAGGTTTTGCAATTGGACGATTTTGGAACAGTATCGACCTGTTCTCGATGCACCATAAAACTGAAACATTCCACGCACTCTGATATCAGAACATACAGCAGTTTTCATAGCTGTATATTTTTTCACCGATGATTTTGACAGCTGTAACCTCATTTCAAGCACAGAGCTGACTGGCTCTTTTGCAGTTTTGATGAGTTCCTTCACCTGTGCTTTGCCAAGAGAATCTGATTTGTAACCCTGCTTTTCAAGCCAGTCAAGGAGTTGATACACAGAGTTCGGATTCTCTACACCTGTAAGTTTTTGCATATCAGAAGTCAGTTTTGCCTTTGACTGTTCATCAAGAGTAATGGCTGCATCAGCAAGTTCCATATCAACAAGAATGCCACGGTCGTTTATCTCCTGGTCAAGGTAAAACTCTCTCCATAGAAAATCCGGAACGGGAAAGCGGCTGAGTTTCCTGTCAATTTCCATTTCAGCTTCAACGTCACGTTTGTTGTATGCCTTGAAAATCTCCCACTTATCCGGATAATCAGAGGGATTATGGAACTGAGGAATACCGCCAATTACATCGAAAGGCACACAGAAAAACTTGATGAGAGCCTTTCCCTCCGCCATTTTCTGCTGCTCTATTCCAAGAACTGAGCCAACCTCTGCAAGAGATGAGGGCAGTCCGAGATAACGGCTATGTATCATAGTGCATTGCCAGCCTTCCGGGTTCAGATAGTCACCGACAGTATCTTCATTTATGCTGTAACTTTGAAAGTACTGCGGATAATTTTTGCTAAGATACCGTGAAAGGCATACTCTTTCAAAATTCACGTTAAAGGCTCTTTTTACTATCTTTTCATCTGCAAGTGCTGAGAGAATTTTTTCAGGTATCTTTTCGCCCTTTGCCGTATCAATCACCTGAACCGGCTGTCCGTCCACGGAATATGCAAAGAGCAGAATATCAAAGTAGAATGAATCGGCGTAAGCATACACTCCGCATTTGGTAATGTCCTTATCGGATTTTGTTTCAATATCAATTGTTATCATAAAAACCTCATACCCACCCACAGCATTGCTGCAAACGCCCTCCCGTCTGATGCTTATATGCCGAGTAACCTGAAAGTTTCCTTACCCTTAGGCGTAATCAAAGCCTGAGTATCCGTAAAACCTGTTTTAGTGTTTGTAAATTCTTTCAGTTCAAAAAGTCCGTCTTCCACATACGGCATATACGGTTTCAGTTTTCCTCTCTGGTCACGATATACATACTTATGTTCAATTAAAAACTGGATAAACTCTTTCTGTCCGATGTGAAGTTCCTTTGCGGTATCACGGAAATTGGTAAGTAATTTTCTGTCAACAAGTTCATCGAAATACTCAGCCTTTGGCTTCATAATCTGATTGTCCACAGTAAGCTGAGAAACTGAAAGCTGAAGTGTTTTTACACGTTCATTCGCAATTGCCAACGCTCTCTGCATAACCATTTCAGGACTGTTCCACGCTTCCTCAATAGAAATGAAATACTGACGAAACTTTCTGCCGATATCAGTACGCTGAATCATACAGAGTTCCTTTGCCATCGGAATGGTAATCATATGGTCAGCTGCTGGTCTGCCTCCGGTACTTTTACTCAAAATTGAGTAAAAGTCCTTGCTCTCTGTAAATCCGTATTCACACATACGAGAAAACCAATCATTATATCTGGTTGTAATGCCCAGTGCTTCATGAAGTTCACGTCCGGAGACTGTTGGACAATCTGGTCTGTCATAGTTTACTTTAATAAGTTCGTTCATTGTATATCAATCCTTTCACATATCCCACCCAAGCTATACAGCCTAACTGCCCACCCAGTTAATCAGTTATTAGTTGAGAAAATCATCTTCATCAGCAAAGTCATCTTCTGCACGGCTGTGACCGCCGAGAGGTTCACCGTCACGGAGCTTCTGGAGATTGTTAAGACCACAGGCAATGCCTTTGTTGCCATTGGTATTGAAAGCGTAGAAATTGATGCTTGCACGTCCGTAGATGCCGGAGTAAAGCTCACTGGTATCAAGAATCGGCTGGCAGTCTGCATCCACAACACCAGGCTTGGAAGCACTATTGGCATTGATGAAGTAGCTGTTTGCATATGCTTCATCATCCGGACGTTCTAAATCACCGTCACGAAGAGGCGTTTTCAGTGCTTTCAGCTGTGGCACAGATTTGCCGTTTCCTTTGAGTTTGCTCTGTCCTTCCTCATATGCCGCCTGAATTGCTGCCTTGACCTTTTCAATGGTCTTGGTGTCAGACTTCGGAATGATAAGAGAAACGCTGTACTTTGGCGTACCGCCATTGATTGACTTTGGCTCGTTCACAATCAGATAGCTGAATCTGGTGTCCTTACCGGTGATAACTTTGCAGGGATTTACAATCTTACTCATTTTCAGTTTCCTCCTTGAAATCGTCGATTGTCCATGCCGGACGCTTGTCCGACTCTGGTACTAATGTTGGTTTACCCTTCGGTTTCTCAATCAGAGAGCCAAGCAGGGTGTTGAACTTTTTTGCGCCGAGCAGCTTGGTCATGGCGGTCACACCCATAAGCTTCTTCTCATAGGGATCGTAACCCGCCTCGGTGACTGCCAATGCCACAGCATCGGTATCTGTGTACCTGCGGTTACTGCGTCCCTCCACAACTTTGAAACCGGGGAAGGCGCGTCCGCTGATAGCCTGCTGCAGTGCGTATTCACGCACATCGTTTACCCAGCTGATAAATGTATCTGTGCGGTCGAGAATCATACTGATCTCGTCATCGGCAAGGGTATCGGGAACTGCAAAATCGTACTGAGCCATTTGCAGGTTGTATTCAGCTCTCTTACGACAGACTGCCTTGATTTTACAGAACTGACAGTGCTTGCCTGCCTTGTAATTGCCTTCGCCCTTTGCAGCAAGTTTTGCGGCGGGCATAAGAACTTCGTCAGCCCAGCGGAGCAGATCCTCCTTTTTGATTTCAGTCGTACTGACATTATCACGGCGGGGCTGAAAGATAATCATGCGAACACTCTGGATATCGTAGAGGCTTTCAAAGAGATTCAGTGCGCCCAATGCATACATCCGCATTTGGCTGTTATTCTCTGCCTCAACCAAAATACCCAATCCGTACTTGAAATCAATGACTGTCAGCTTTCCGTCCGCTACTATGATACAGTCGGCAGTACCGAACGATTCCGGTACAAGGCGAGTAAAGTCAAGGCGTTGTTCTACGAGAACAAGCGGATCGGGGCAGGTTTCTTTTGCGGACTGTGTCTGTTCCATGACGAACTCACAGTAGGCATCGGTGCATTCTGCCATTTCATCATCGAAATATTCCAGATTATCGGTGGGATCACGAACCTTATATCCAAGTGCCTTCTTGACCTTGTACTCACAGAGAGAGTGTGCGTCCGTGCCTTGCTGCGCATAAGTGCTGCCGGTATCGCTGCCTACATTATCCTTTGCGGAGGGTGGACAGTTGATCCAGCGTTCACTGCTTGACGGGGAGAGAAGTGCGTGACTCATGCCAATCCCTCCGCTTCCGCAAGCAATGCGGTATAGTCCTCTTCCTTGATTTCAGAAAGTCTGGAAGCACCATACTTTTCGAGCAGAGCCTTGACATCATCAGTGTGCCCAGTGCGGGAAATCTCCGCAAGACGGCTGCGAAGCTGAACGAAGGTGACAGTCTGTTTCTCAGATGCCGGCTGTTCCTTTGGTGATTCTGCCTGCGGTTTGTCCTCTGCCGGGTCGTAGATGGTTTCGAACGTGTCGAGGTACTCAGCTGTGATTTTCTCTGTCAGTGCCGCTACTGCTTTTGTCAGCGCATTCAAAGCATTGATCAACTCGAACATTTTGTCCATGTTTTTCACTCCTTTCATAGTTAGCCGGAAAAGTCAACCCCCTCGGAAACTTCCTGTATTTCCACGCCCTGAACTGTTTTGCCGGGTGTCAGAACGAGGATTTCGCAGAAGTCGCCGAGCAGCCAGCGGAGGAGTCTCATCGGGAGTCTGATGCTGCTGCTTGACAACACCTGCTGTTCTTTTCCGCCAGAGGCGACATTAATTTTAATGATGTGCTTCATTTTTTCACCTCCCTCTACCCTACAGTCAAAAGAAAACAGTCAAAAATTAACCTCTCTCAAAATTTTTTTGATAATTTCAATGATACGATGCTTTTGTTTCGTAACAGCCGGTGACGATATCCCCAGAATAGCCGCAGTTTCTTTTACAGTGAAGCCTTCTATGTAATGAAGCTGATACACCTGCTGTTGGCATTCTGACATAGCTGCTACAATCTCACGCAAGCGAATGACTGTATAGTTGTCCGCCTCTTCAGGCGCAGCAATTGTATCACCAAGCGTTTCACTGCCATCCTCATCGCCAAGTACTGCATCAAGTGACAGATTCCAGTTAGCAGGCGCTTTTTCGCCGGGGTGCAGCTTTTCCCATTCAGTACGCTGCTTTCTTTCTTCATTGGTTGGTATTGGATGAGCGTTCTTAATATTGTTGTACACCTCAGCATCATCCGCTGCATGAAGCAGCTTGATATGCACTTTCGTCACGCCATTCTCGCCAGGGCGTAATACAGTTTTGTTGCCTTTTGTGTCAATGTAAGTGTAGGTTGTTCTCTGCTTACTGTTTGTCTTTCTGATTTTCATAGCTTGTCCTTCCTGCCGGATACAGTGAGGGAAAGGACAAAAAAACAGGAGCCGGTGAGATACCGACTCCTATGCTGCCGAAAAATGGGTACAGCAAGGAAAGGGTATCTCAAATCCGAACTATCAGCATAGCTGATAAGTCCTGTATGAAATATCCTTAGCCCTGAACTTGTACTTCGTTCCGGCTTAAAAAATATATGATTTATAACTTCTTGAACTATTTTATATCATAAATAGTCAGTTGTGGACGACTCGAAGAGTATGTATTTTTTTGACTATAGGGGCAAAAAATAAGCCCCATGCTTTCTGAATTAACAGAAAAGCACGGGGCTTCGTTATTTTTTGCCTTTAAAAAACAAGACTCGTTGAGTATGTTGAAGTTCAAATTATGTTATACCAATGGTTCTGCGCCATATTCGATGAGCTTGTCTCTTACTGTTTTTACAGTTTCCGCATAATGAACACGCAGAGCAAAGTCATAATACTGATGATTTACATTTCGCTTCAAATCAAATTTCACAGGAGAACTTTCAATAATATGAGTACTGATGGAGTATGGCAGATGAAGAGCAAGACAAATCAGAACAAGAGTTTTTATTGATGTCTTTTCTCCACGCAAGGTTCTCCGTATAGTGTCAATATGGAGAGTATCGCCTTCATCTCCAATGCAATCTCGAATATAGGAGGCATCAATCAACGGAATGGATGAATCATTTTTCTTCTTTCGCTCTCTTTTTATCTGCTGATTTTTATAATCAATAATGGCCTGTAATGTATCAGCATAATCAGAACGCAACAATGAACGTAATTGATTTTCTTCTTCGAGTGTACGCTGAATAGCTTTTAACTGGTTTTCCCGACTGCTGTTTTCAAATCCATTATGAAAAGTCACATTAAAAGATACATTGGATTCTTTATCACGGTTAAGGAAACACTCACTGTGATATTTTTCTCCGCATTTAGTGATAAGCGACAAGTTAAACACTAAACAGCATTCGTCCATATGACTTCTCGCATAATGTGTTAACTGAAGCTTTCCATTATCATCCTGTTCTAAATAAAGAGGAGAATTCAATACAAAATGATTGTCAACAAATAGATAAGGGCAGTTTGATATTTTTTGCTTAAAATTTTCGTCAACGTAAGATAGTATGGCCGCATCTTGAACAGGAATTGAGAATGTTTGATTTTTTTCTAATCTTTTGCCGGATTTATGCGGACTTACATAATGACCGTCAATATAATTAAATGCTCCGACAGCTTCTTCGCAGCCAGTTTCCACCATTCTGATTTTTGCAGCAATTCGGGAAACACCAAAGAATTTAGCAAGTCTGTCAATAAGCGGTTCAATGATGTCAATCATATCATACTCACCGGTCTCAAATCGTATTTCTGATTTAAAACGCTCGACCTGCTTTTTGAACATTTCAATTGGCATTTGGATGCGGGGAGCAAGAGAATTGGCGTGCCACTCCATCCAATCGAATTCATCTTTTTCATGCTTTGACATCCCGCCAGCAACACAGCATTCAATGCTGGATAGTTCGCTCGTATATAATTCTGCCAGAGCAAATGCCTTGCGGTGTTTATCCCAGTGAACACATTCATGGACAATTGTGTTATTCATACATCCAACATTACGCAAAAAATAAACATCCTCATCAACCAGAATGGTTTTTTCAGGGATTACAGTCTTATAAAAGGATTTTGTATTTGGATCATACAGTTCTGTCTCGCATTCCCGGAAATAGCACCTTCCAAAAACAGAAGCATCATCCTTGATATGTACAAACTTTACTGCAAGCCCCATATTTTCAGCTAATTTTATCGGATCAACTGCACACGGCTGAACCAATGCCATCGGATAATATTTTTTCAGAAAATTATTTGCTTCCTTGTCAAATCGTTCTGCTTTTATAAATGGCACAAGAGAATCAAATAAGGGATTGTCGAATTTTCGACTTCCGCTGTAAACCTGAACTGGTTCAATGATAGAAAAATCATCAAGCTTCTTTTCAAGATCACCCATGCAGCGAATCATGAACCACTGGAAACAAGTTTCATCCTTATCAAAATGATGATCAGAGTTCCGGACATAAATACCGGCCTCTACAATAACATCAAATTGAATTTTCATTTCAGGCTGGTCATTAACTCTGACAGACTTAATTTCAAAATCATCTGTCATCTCCCATGAGCCGATATTCTGAACGTAATGCGGATTCAGATCAGCTTTCTCGATATCGTTCCGTAAGAAGTTAAGGATGGCAGAAGATAACTCGTCTTCAAATCGCCTTGACACATATTGTGTGAATGAATGTGATTGTCCCATATTTACCTCCAAATCTCATTGCAGCAGGTATTTTCTTTAGTTGACTGTGATTTTGGCAAACATAGTGCCGGATAGGTTCTTTTTTACAATTATACCACAAATCGACTTTAATAACAAGAAAAAGTGTAAGTTCCATAGTAGAAAAAGCAGAAGCTGTAAGAAGTCGGATTCTGCTTTAAGGCTGTTATTCTTCGACAGCAGACAGAGTATGCAGGAAAGACGGAGATTTTCTGCATTTGCATGAAGATAGGATGTAAGCGTCAAATAACGTCCCGTCTTCCGAAGCATGAGATTTTTGTGTATAATAGAATCTAAGCAAGTCCATAGACTAAATTAGGGCAACACCGCACAATTGCCAAACGAGCCAAAATGTGATATAATAGAGACATGGAAAGACAAATGACGCTGGCAGAAATCAATGATGAACTTGGCGCAGCCAGAACCAATAAAAAAGAATTTTTAGGATGATACCGCATAGCTTTTGTTCCCCGGAATTATCTGCGCATATTATCTATGAAAAGTTTGCAAAAGCAGTTCCGCTGTACCGGCAGGAAAAGGATTTCGCAGCTAAGAGGATTCCTCTTCTCAGAGCCACAATGTCTGAATGGGTTTGTACAATAGCAGAGCGTTGGTGTCTGCCGATTCTTGAAGAGATGCACAAACGGCTGCTCTTGCTTGGGATTATCCACTGCGATGAGACTGTGCTTCAGGTGCTGCATGAAACGGATAGGAAAGCTACAACCGATTCTCGAATGTGGGTATACTGCAATGGCAAAATGAATGACCGCAGCATCATTATTTTTGAGTACCAGCAAACGAGAGGAGGCGTTCATCCGGCTAAGTTTCTCAAAGGGTTTAAAGGCTTTCTGATATGTGACGGCTACGATGCATACAACGCCGTGACCGGCACAAAGCGATGCGGCTGCTGGACGCATACAAGAAGGCGTTTTGTAGAAGCCTTGCCAAAGGATAAATCTGCCTACAGCACATCTGTTGCTGCAAAAGCTGTGGACTTCTGCAACAGAATCTACCATGAAGAAGAATTACTGGCAGATTTGACTGCTGAAGAAAGATATGAACAGCGTCTTGTGAAGGTAAAGCTCTTGCTGGATGCTTTCTTCTCATGGCTTGAAGAACAAAACGTCAGCGGAAAAGGCAAACTCGCTAAAGCTGTTCATTATGCGCTGAATGAAAAGAAATACCTATGTACCTTTTTAGAGGACGGCAACATCCCAATCGACAACAATCGCGCAGAGAATGCGATCAGACCATTTGCAGTCGGCCGCAAGAACTGGCTGTTCAACAATACTGAGCGCGGCGCAAAATGCAGTGCGATTCTATATTCGATTATTTCCACAGCTCAGGCTAACGGACTGGATGCCGAGAAGTATCTGACTGAGCTGTTTTCACAACCGCCCGGCACAATTCTGCTGCCGTGGAAGGATTAATAGTCCCCTTACCTCGCTGTGTTATCCGGCGAGGTTTTTATTTTCTGTTGGGAACGGGGGATTATTTGACGTTTACGATAGGATCTCTGGAAAACGAAAAATTCTTTAACCGATAAAAATAGCACCCCCTCTGAAATGCCCAGAGAGAGTGCTATGCGGTAGTGTGTGCCAGAATGATGATTTGAACTTGTGAGGAACGGATTTTTACTGTTCCAATAGGCTAATGTCTTACAATACAATCGTTACTGTTTGGGGTGGATTCCATTTTCATCAAGATACGTTCTGACAAGTTGCTTTGGTTCTGTTACATTGCCAAAATTGTTTATATTATATGATGATGCCATGACTTAAGTTTCTTTGAAAGATATGAAAACATTCTTAGATTTAAGTATGTCTTGTTCAGCCCCGGTAAAAAAATCACTTTTGCAACGAATTTCTTTTAATTGTGAAAAATTGAGTAAAATAGAATAATCATCATTTGTCATATCAGTGAATTCTAATATTTCAAACCAATTAAACTTTTCAAGTTTTGATAGTGAAAAATCTTCTTTGTTATAGAAATACCCATCAAAATATCCATAGTTAAACTGTTCTGAACTGAAAAAAGAATCGTTTGTAGCAGGGTCAAAGTTACAAATCTTTATATCTGCCAGTCGGTTACAACACTCAGAACCGAGAGTAACTTTTTTTCCACATAAAAAAGATTTTGGATTGTTTTTAATATATTTGGATACGTAATTGGCAACTCTGCACATTCCTTCTAACTCACTATCTTCTGCATTACCGTAATTTTCAAAATTAAAATACAATTTAATTTCTTCACTTTCTTCATAATAAAACATACAAGTACATTCTATATATTCGTTGTCCATACAAATCGTCTGATTTATTTCAGATTCTATATTTTTCGCCTCATGTCTTAAAACTGCTTTGTCATTGAAAAATATAACTAATATTAGTATAAGAAACAAAAGAGTTAAAGCTAATACAATTAAGAATTGTTTTGTTCTTTTATTCATATATGTTCAAAATATTAGAAAAGGGTGATAGATTAGAAAGATAAGTTTCTGCGTCTATATAATACTTTTTACCCCAAGAGGATACTTCGTATAAAGTCTTATGTTTGGTGATACCAACAACACCATCAGAAAATTCAATTATACCTGTTATTACCATATAATGTGATTTAATTGGTTGTTTTAATGTAAAATTCGTTAAATCTGTAGATTCATATAAATTTAATTCATCATCGTTACTGTAATATGCAAAAACAACAGGAATGTCATTCGACAACATACGTTTTATATCTTTTTTACATTTTTCTTGTGAGCATGAAAAATTCCACGAAGCTGTATAGTCTATTCCGCATACCTCAAAGGCATCATTAATTGCACCATTGTATGATGATGGAATAAATGCTGGCCAAACACCTGAAATCATTCCGGTTGAGATGGTAAGTTTATTTGAAAGCAATTGCATATATTTTAAATATGTTCCTTGCCCAAACACACCAGAAGAATTATTATACCCTGCATATTCATACAATTCCAATCCTCCACCAACTACTGTTGTGTTACCTTTATTACATCCTAGTATTTCTGCATATTTTTTCATATCAAAATTTTTGTATAAATTAAGGTATAACAACATATCACCGCCTGCAATCAATCCGCAACCATTTGATTTTGCAAAATTTGCACTGACATTCCCATTACAAAATGTATCGTATTCTAACTTTTCAAACCATTCTTGATTTCCACCAAATGAATTTATATTGTTATCTGTATCAAATATCGACACATAATTTGAATTATTCAATGTGGTTTTCTTTATGTCATTTACCAGACAATTTGGATCTATATCATCACCAAACCCATCTCCATCAGAATCTGCCTTAGCAGGATCACTATGAGGTTTTAAAGCTCTAACATAATCAGCCATAGTCACATCCGATGTCAGACTGCTTCCAATATAACACAATTCAATATTATCATCAATACCGTCACCATCAGTATCTTTTTTGTTAGGGTTAGTATTAATAGGATCGCCATTTGGTTTCAAGCCGTACAACTCTACCAAATCCGGAATACCATCACCGTCAGAATCTGTTCCAACAAATTGCTCCGGTGAAGTGATAAAGCCACCTGACTGATAAGTCAGATCACTGGCACTGATAGCATTATAGACATCACCACCAGTTGCCTGTGCAACAGCTTCAATGTTGTTACTAAATGATCCAGTGCCCACATTAACAACATTTAAAATAACATTACTTGCGAATTCATCGCTGGAAATCACTCCAGAATTTGCATTTGTATCCGATATAATAACAATTCGATAAATGTCAGTAGTGTCTGTTTCTACCATACCAAGCGCAGTGTTTATAGCGGATCTCCAACTTCCAGTTCCACCATAATTTCCTATATTTTGAGCTAAAGCATTGCGCAAAGAACCTTTACTGTAAATCCAGCCAGAATTTGAAACTACTCCTCCCGCAAAAGTGATTAGAGCAACTGCATCATTACTTCCTTTGTTATTAATAATACCATCACAGATATCAAAGCGGTCGCAGCTTTTTACGCAATAATGTTCTGCGTCCCATTGACTATTAATACTATTTCTGATGTCTTCGATATTTTCAGATGTAACACCATTATATCCTACTTTTAAAGCGAGATTATATGGATCCGAAGAATATGCACTTGATGAACAATCCATCATAAGGATGGTATGTAGATTTCTTTGATAAGAGGTGCCTGAAATCCACATTCTACGGAGTTCACTTAGGCTGTAGTTCCAATTTGCATACCATTTTTGACTGTCAACAACCATATACTGCGAAAAGTGCGTGGTCGTAGTGCTAACAGTGGAATTAACTGCGTCACGGGTAGTAGGCATTTCTTCAAATATCTGTTCTTCTTCATTATACCACAGAATAATCAGGTTGTCAAATAATGTATCGCCAAGTTTTGATTGGTCTATCTTAAATGTAATTGTTGCAGATTCAAAGTTAGTTGATGATGTGAAGTTGAATGGTTCACCAATCATAGCATAAACATTTGATGACATTGCGTCGATGTTATACATACTTTCAATGGTAAGGTTTCTTTCAAGGCTGCCGTTTGTATCCATATCAACAGAGATTTCAGTAATAGCCTCATCATGAGTTTCTACTTCCTGCTTTTTTGACTGACCAAATACTTCTTCGCCATCAAGAACGCCGTTGCCATTGGTGTCAGGATTCAGAGGGTCAAAATACATTCCGTATTTGGCGTATATTGAGCCGTTGTAGCTTTCTTCGCCATCAAGCAGACCGTCATTGTCTGTATCGGGATTCAGCGGATCTGTGCCATATGTATATACTTCGTCACCATCCATGAAACCGTCTTCATCAGTGTCAGGATTAAACGGATCTGTTCCATTCTGATATTCGCCAAGATTGTTCAGATTATCGCTGTCAAAGTCCTCGTCAGCATCAGATATACCATTTTCATCAGTATCAATCTCCAGCGGATCAGTGTTCAAAGTTATAACTTCATATCCGTCGGGAAGTCCATCACCGTCCGTATCAGGGTTCAACGGGTCTGTGTCGATCACCTTTTCGTAAATATCAAACAGCTCGTCCTCATCGGTATCACCAAGCCATTCTTCCGGCAGATATTCAAGTCCGCTGAAATCATATACTTCAGAGGTATTGCCGATAAAACCCGCAATATCGTCCTTGTAATTGATGTTTACGCTGCTGCCATTGATCACGATCTTATCGGCAATAATAACACCGTTCAGGTTGATGTTGGGGGAATTTATCGTCAGAGTTCCAAGTGGAACATAAATCAGTCCGTTAATGTTGGCTGTGCTGTCGTTTTCAATGGTGATATTGCCGTATTTCGAGTAAACTACAGATGTGTTGGCGTTCTTTACCTCGCCGGTTATATTGAGGTTCATAAGCGTTCCAAGGTTAGAATTCAAGGATACATTTCCGTCAAGAGTTATGTTGTTATAGCAAAACAACGGATTGTTGATATGTATATTCATATCCGAATATACATACTCTTCCTCATGTAAATCACAGTTTTCTGTAAAGTATGTTTCCATGATTTTCTGGTCAGAATAAACGTGCTTTACCCTTTTTTCGATGTCGCTTCCCGTTGTAATACTTCCATTGATGTTGCCATTCATGTAGGATATGTCGGCATTCTTGTTTGTGTGCATATTACCGTTCATACATAAATTTGACGATGCACTCATTGTAATACCATTGCGTCCGAACACGGAATAAGGGTATTTTTCAGCTTCTTCTGCTGCAGCAGGTATGCTCGGCAAAACGGATGCAATTACCGCAAGACTCAGCACACCAGAAAACAGCCTCTTAAATTTTGATTTTAAACTCATTGCTTCCTCCATTCACAATTTATAAATTTACTCATTGTTCACAAGTTCTCTCAATTCCTCAGGCTCTACAGGCTGTGCGAACCAATGATAGCAGGCACTCGGAACAGATGTAGTTGCCACTATCAGCGCAAGAGCCGCCAATGCCGTAGAAGCTTTTCTTGCGAAATTCATCAGTTTTTTCATTACAATTCCCTCCTTTTAAACAGCTCATGTAAATCAGGCTCTTTCGGCTGGTAGAATGTGATGCCGCAAACGCTGCCGTTTGAGATATACAGCACCAACCTGACAAGAGCAAGAACCACAATCGCTAAAATACTTCGTTTTTCTCTTTCCTTGTCATCATTTACTGTTATCACCCCGATTCAAGAAACGACCGAGAAGTGCCATGATTGCCGACAGCAGTATTCCGCTTGATACGTAAAGACTTAATTCCTGATATTGGAATACAAGCATTACAATCACAACAGCGGATAGGGCAGCAGCGAGGATACGGCTTCTTTTTCTAAGCCTTCTCCCTTTTTCCTCTGACATCGGTTTATTCGGATGCGGAACGGGAGCAATACAGAAAATGATAGGCAAAGCTATTGTTATGAAGCTGATACTGAATATCTGAGCAAACTGTTTTGGTATGTTACAAATGCCGTAAGAGAAAACCAGCATCACCATGACAAGCGTGAACATACAACTCAAATGACTGTTTGCATGATACCCGCCTACAAACTGTCTCAATCCCATAAATGTGGCAATAAATATTATAACCGCAGGCGGCGTATGGGAGAGCAGAGCGATCAGCAGGACAATAACGGTATTCAGCACATCTCCTTAATCCGCAGACTTGAAATCCTGCCACTTTCCAAAACCACAGAAATATGGTAAAATAGGAAAAAAAGAGCAGCTGTGAAAACAGCACCCGGAGGGTGAAAAAGCGATGCGGAAAATAGAAGTGGTATTAAGCGACGAACGGCTGATCACACCGAGCGGATTATGCATGGTAGGTCAGGCAATGGCAAAATCTGACCTAATCAAAAAAGCGGCAAGAATGAGAACTAATAAACGTTCCCAACCACAAATCAAAAACGGTGATATTCTGCTGACAGAAATCGGTATGCTGACGCTTGGCAAGACCGATTTTGATTACGTCAATGAATTTCACAAAGATGAAGAATACTACAAAATGTCCCTGGGAATCGCATACGGTATTCCGTCTGAATCTACGCTCAGAATGCGTCTGGATGCAATCGGTCAATCCATGAATGCAGAAATTCTGTCTGGTAATATCAGCCTTTTAAAAGCTTGCCATGTTCAGCCAACAGCACTAACAAATGGCATGGTTCCGTTAGATATTGATGTCACGCCATTTGATAATTCCAAATCGCACAAAGAAGGGGTATCCCGTACTTACAAAAATTTTGATGGCTATGCTCCAATTATGGCATATATCGGAACAGAGGGATATGGCTGTAATTTTGAACTGCGGGAAGGCAGTCAGCATTGTCAAAATGGCACACCGGATTTTCTCCGGGAAACCATTGCAGCAGCAAAACAGATGACCGATCAGACACTGCTTGTCCGTATGGATTCCGGAAACGATGCGGTGGAAAACTATGCAGTACTGCATTGGGATGACAGCCGGGTAAAGTTCCTGGTCAAACACAATTTTCGCCGTGAAAACCGTGATGAAATGGCAGCAGAACTGCGGAAAGTCTGCAAAAATATCAGCTATCCTCGTGAAGGGAAAACCGTATATATCGGGAGTACATGGCGTACCGTTCACACGAAAGAAAAGGGCGATATTACTATTCGTATGGTATATGAGATCATTGACAGAACGATAGCTGCCAATGGTCAGGAAATGCTGTTTCCAGACACGGAGTTCAATATGTACTACACATCTTTGCCGGATTCGGATGCGGATATTATCAAACTGTACCATAATCATGCGACCTGTGAGCAATTCCACAGCGAAATCAAAACAGATATGGATATGGAACGGATGCCCAGCGGTAAGTTTGATACCAATGCGCTCATTTTGAAATTGGGGATGATCGCATACAATGTCCTTCGCATCATCGGTACGGAAGCAATGAAAAAGAACGATATGCCGGTTCGTCATAAGACCATCAAACGCCGCAGAATACGGACTGTGATCGAACGACTTATGCTGATTGCCGGGCATCTGACAACCCATGCCAGAAAAGTATTATTGGCACTTGGGAGAAGCAGTCCCTGGGCGAATACTTTTCTCAGAATATGGAACGTGCTGGCAGAAGCCTTATTTTTTTGATTTGGCTTTAGAAGGGGCATTTTATACCCTTTTTGCTCCGATTATCGACTTTTCACCTGGATTTTGATTCTCATTTTCCTACAAAATAACTGTTTTGATTACATTCTTCTTTTTAATTTGAGTTTTGCGGATTTAGGTTTTAGCTAAAAAGCACAAAAAATATATAAACCTCATGGTTTACTTACTAATAATTTCATTTTTGCTTTGACTTCATTATACACGAGATTTTTCATTGAAAGACGCTTTTTATTTGCCGCTTATCTTTGAAAAACTTGTTTTACTCTGCAGAACCCATCATATTCCAACATCTAACCGAATAATTATTGTCCGATTATTTCCGTTACCAGCCTTTTACCTTTGTCAACACACCCTTATCCATTTCACAAACTGTATCACATAAGACTTCAATGTCCTCCGCAGAATGCGATGCAATAAGAATTGTTTTTCCCCTTTCTTTTAATTCCAGCAGGTAGTTTCGCATATCCTGTACGCCATCCTTATCTAGACCATTCATTGGCTCATCTAAAATCAGCAGATCCGGATCTTCCATAATTGCTTGTGCAAGGCCTAAGCGCTGCCGCATACCCAAGGAGTATTTTTTCACGTGCCGTTTCAAAAATGGATCCAGTCCTACCTGTTCCATGCTCTTGCGGATTCTTTCTGTGGATACACTTCCTCGCAAAGCTGCCAATTGTTTCAGATTTCGATAACCAGTGTAGTATGGGAGAAAGCCAGGCGTTTCTATAATAACACCGATTGATTCCGGAAAATCTACATCTCTTCCAATCTGCTTGCCATTTACCTGAACTTGTCCTTTGGTCGGACGAATAAAGCCACAAATGCACTTCATCAACATGGTTTTACCGCTGCCATTTCTGCCGATGAGGCCGTGGATTTTCTTCTGTGCAAATGAAATATTGATCTCATTTAATATCTTAGTATCCCTTATTTGCAGCGATAGATCTTTTACTTCGATATAGTCCATCAAAAATCACATCATTCCTATCAAATTTGAACGTTTCAACACAAAATAACATACTGCTGTCAACAACAGAATCCCAGCCATGAAATAGCCATAGGATGCACAGAGCGGATAGATCGGTTCAGAAGCGATCACTTGAAAATGCTGCCAGATAATGCTGTTTGCCATAGGAAACGCCCACATTACCTTAACTTTCGCTGCACAAAGCGCGGTACCGATTCCGATGACACCAATGCAGCTTAGTAGCCCTACCGCTTTCATCCGCAGCAACTGAAACAGCATCAGCAGCATACCGACGAATGCAAAGTATAACAGAAGCAGAAAAAAGGTGTGAAGCACCGCCTCGGATACGGAAAGCTGATTGTACAGATTGGACGGGATAAACTGCATCGTAAAACTATTCACTTTCTCTGGAAACACTGCACTATATTTGGTAATGGCATCACTCCAATCGTTCCCCCATTCTGCGTGTCCAAGGACACTCAGACAGCCAAACCCAAGGATCGCCAACAGGTATGTAAGAATACTCATATATAAGAACAAGATCTGTCCCAAAAACCAGGTTTTCTTTCCTGTACGAGAAAACACAAACAGCGTAAGCGGCGTAATAGCTGGAAAGTCACTAAGCAGGATCAGAAACACAAAGGGAAAAAACATCACCAGAACACTGGAATTGCCCATTGCAATAAATGGTTCTAAAAAATGCAACGTTGAGCCGACTTCTTGTGCCTGCTGGATCAGTGCGTCAGATACAATTGTTTTTGAAAAAATACAAAGAACAAAAACAATCAGCAGTCGGGGATCCGAAAGCCATTGTCGATACTGCATCCATGCGACCCGCAGAATTTGCGTTATCTTAAAAGTCACCAGCATCTAACCTCCTGTTCCCAATGATTCCAAATAAACCACAACATCCCAACAAAGAACCAATATGCACCAGCAAGATCCAACAAATTGCGCCGACATTCTTTTCATAGAGTAAACTTAACGTAGCTTCCGGCCGAAAGCAGTAAGTAATTTTGTATAGCATCTCGTTTGGATGTTCTATGTCTTGGTATGCTAAGCTGATCAAAGCAGTTGTCAGCTGACGAATCAGGTAGCAGCAGAAAAATGGCAGTGTTAAAATCAAATAGCGATTCCGAAGCAAGGCCAACATCAAAATGCCAAAACTTGTGCTGCATAGTGTATACAAGATAATACAGCCCAGATGCAGCAGGACTATCTTCGGCACATCTGCTGCATCGTTTATCCATGGAAACTGATACTGAAGCAGTTCAAATTGGGTATGAATCATTTCATCTCCATACGCCTGTGAATGCGGAAACCGCACAAACACCAGCAGACCAAAGAGCAGTGTTCCCAGAAAAACTGCACTTACACCAGTGATTAGAAGCGAGAGCACCTGTCCGACAGCAAAAGAACGACGTGTGGTACGGAGCAGCACATAGCGTGAGTATCCTGTGGTACGCTGTGCTGTATACAGATTGACAAAAGGAAAAATTGATAACATAGAACAAAACAAAAACAAGCAGCTATTCTTATATGTGCAAAAAACAGAAAAAGCACTGTAATCTATCGTTTCCAGCAGCTGTTCCCTGGAAAAAAGGAATGCTGCCGAAAAAACTGTAATGGAGTCGTCATTTATGATAATATGTGAAAATAAAAGCAAAAGAAATGTAACACCGACGCAGCACCAGAAGCCGAAACTGCTCCATATGCTGCATAAGTTTCTATTCAGCAGCCGTATCATTCTATTTCCTCCAACGAATAGCTGTAGCCGCAATTGTCACACTCCCCGGTCAATGCGTCTACATACAGCACATAATATCTGCCATCGTTTTCATTATAGGCATGAACCTTCCAAACAGGATCCACTTGTTCCTGTATTGTCGAAGCATCTATTTCTGAGAGCATATACGGCGCGTACACCAATTCTAAAGAATCCACCGCAAAAATAATCTGATCCGAAAAATAATCACTCGCAATTGCCAATGCTTTTTCTGGAGAAATACAATTGTCTGCTGATTCCTGAACTGTGATCGTATAGGATGTATTTACGCTGATTTGGAAATCAATGTGATCCTGCTCTGCAATAACGATTTTTCCTGGCATATTCTCATATTCTCTTTCGTTCCCTTTCTGTTCCTCCAAGGCCCGGAAATAAAACGAACTATTCAAGGAATCGTATACATCAAACGGCACATTTCCGTATATCAATCTAACTGACATTTGAAATACATCTACAGAATCTGTCAGCTGCACAGCATATGCATTGCATACTTCTGGACACAGATCTGGGTTATCTGTGTTTTCACTGAGTAAAGCATTTGCTTGACAGACCGCCTGAGCCACTGTGCAATCTCCATCGGTCAGCATATAGTGATCGGAAGAAGCCAATTGTGTAAGAGAATACGCTTGCAGGATCTCATGGTTTTCTGCAGGAAAATATATGTTTGCAATGGAAGAATTTTCATCCAGTGCCATTGCGACGCCACGGTTATAGGCATGAATGTATCCATTCCGAAAAATTGTCAGACCAATTTCAGGTGTTTCCAAAAACAACTCACTTTCCTGTAGCTCTGCTTTTTCCAAGAGGTCTGCCCGTTCTTCCTCTGTATACAAATCAGAAAAATATTTCGTCAAAGCCTTAGAACCATATTCCAACAGTTCATCATCCACAGCTTGATTCTCATAACCTTTCATCTGAAAACGACTAACTGCACTTGCATCCGGGATCGAAAGTGTAAAATTCTCTGTAAATAAGAGATTCTCATAGGTGCTTTCTGTAATATTTTTTTGATATGTATTCAGTTTTGAATATAGTGTGGATATCGCGATCATATCACTGGTCGCATTGATCTTTGCGCTGTTTTCTGTGGTATCACTTTTCCCGTTTCCGCAGCCGCTTAATGCAGTACAGAGTACAATATTCAAAATCAATATTTGTTTTTTCATAGTGGATTCTCCTTTGGTTATAAAATCAGGGAAACAAATGATAACATCAAGTTGCTTCCCTGGCTTTGGAGTATTTATACAAAAATTGTGGTACTTATAAAATACAAACTAATCTGAAAAAGCTTTCATAAAAACATTATTTGCTTTGCATCTATTTAATTTAATAAGCACCTCATAAATTATTACAATTTCCCATAGTGTCCCACAGTTCCGCTTCCTTTTGCAATGGTACCATCTGTACCAGATTGTGCAGCAAATTTAAAGGTTACAGTTGACTTGCTTGTGCTAATTGTTTTTTTACTGGAGTAACCTTTGGAAGTCATATTGTATGATGCAACATCACCATAAACTTTTACATATCGATCGGATGCACCGGAGATTGATCCGCAGTAAGACTGATAGCCATTGCCGTATGTATAGATTACACAACTATCTGTATAAGTTACGGAGGAGTTGCTCGGTTGATTCTTTAAATACGAGGTTGACCAACTGTCTACGTCTGAGGCTGCACTTGCGTTAAAACAATCAAATGCCCCCATACCTGTAGCCAAGATGATTGCAGATAAAGCAGATACAATTACTCCACCATTCACTCTGCTCCTGATTCAAGATCTTGTACATACACAGTGAGTTTGAAAAAGAATAGTGTTTTTCATATTGGATTGATACTTTTACTTCTTCAAGTTCTGCAGAATTTTAGGTTCCTTGGGCTGGTGATAGCCAGCACAGGAAGCAGCACCAGATGCCTTTAAAGCTGCAAACCTGCTTAATGATGCCAGCTTAAACAGCATAGATTTCTGAATCTTATTCATTTTCTTCCATCTCCTTTCGATGTGGATTTGCTATTATAGCCATCGCTGCAATTACAAACAGCGTGAAAGCAAGTATAGCCGACAACAATATGGATTTCCAGTATATAAATCCGCTGATTCCTGCAAGCACAAATGTGACTGTGACGCTAATTTTATGATTACGTGTCTTTTCTTTTTTTGATAATGGTTTATTTTCATTTTCCACTGGTGCCTTGATACAAATCACAATTATTGAAAAGAACAGCAATAGAATATGAAATCCAATCGTGTAATGTGCATTCTCTGCAATTTTTGCCATTCCAAATATAAGCATTGTTGTTACTGCAAAAATCAAATTGCACTTTAGATAAGTGTCTGCGTGATATCCACCTGTAAATTGACGCAGAACAACTAAAACAAAATAATACAGAAGTGACGCAATGATCATATGAAATACGGCACCGATTAAAACAGTGATAAAAAAACCAATGAGTGTTGAGATAATAATTTCAAATCCATACTGATATATTTCTACTGTTTCTTCTTTCACAATATCTTTCTCACATAAAAAATGCGATATCCTTTTACTTAGTTCAGTGATCATTTGCCTCACCTTCCAATTAAAAGAATATCGCATTTTTCGTCAAAAGTCAACTATTTTGCCCCCAACGTCATATTTTCTGCCCCCATGTTCCAAATTTCATTTTTTGTCAATAATATACTTACAACAAACATTCCGTTTTTTTCGTAGATATCCCTTGTTCCATCATACTTTTCAACGATCTCAGACACTGACTTCAGTCCCCAGCCATGCAGCATCTGATTATTCTTATTCGTTTTTAACTTTTCATTCCTTTTCAGAACAGATTCCTGTATGGTGTTTTTTACGACAATACGATAATACCCTACATTGTCAGAAATGAGTAATAATATTTTGGTCGGAATGTTTTCTTTTACACAGGCTTCTATTGCATTGTCCAACAAATTGGAAAGCAGAATACTCAGGTCATATTCCATTTCTTTAGGGATCTTTGTCAGAATTTTGCATGATGTACGAATTTCATGTTTTTCTGCTTCTGTGAATTTACCATTGATCACAGCATTCAGAACAGAATTAGAACAATGAATGTACGATGTAAAAACACTGTTCTGCTTGCCAATGATCTTTCCCAGATATGCTTTAGCTTCTTCGAAATTACTTTCTTGCATCAGTGTGCGCAGACAATTCAGTTGGTTTTTATAATCATGCCTCAGAACTGACACTTCTTTATACTGAGATTCAATTTGTTGAATCTCACTTTGCTGATATGCCAACTGTGCCTGGAGTTGCTTTTGTTCTAACTCTTTTTGATTTGTTCGATTCATCTTTCCCATGAAGACAAATATAATAACATCTAATAAAGATAACATAAGTGAAACACTTACGTAGATGTATTCTTCTGGTAAGCTTTTGGTAACAAGCGTATACATCCCAAAACCAATGGTTAAGGTTATGATAAATGCAGATATAATTATAATCCATTCATTCAACTTGAAATGATATCTTTCTTTTTTTCGGACTGTCAAAATGAATTGAGTGGCTACAAAATATAAAAGTTTCGTGATAAAGATGCCGATAACACGATTTACATGTTGAGCAGCGTCGCTTATCACTGCTTCAGGAGTGGCATTAACAAGTGCACTTGTAAGAGTAAGCACCGGGAGATTAATTAGATAGAATAAAATATAAGAAATGGTTGAAATGACAACTTTTTCAAATGGATTCCCATTTAACAAAAAACAGGAATAAACTGCATTTGTCAGTATAAATCCAATGATCAAAAAGAACTCATTCTGAATGACAAAACTTCCCAGGCAATCAATACAAGACAAGATGACAAATAAAATCATCCATTTCCAGACCATATTAACATCTGACCGAAATCCAAAATACCTTATCATCAATCTGCTTACCATAAAACATTCCACGATAATTGCAACAAATTCAACCGCAGTCCAGATCATATATCGTCCTCTCCTCTCATAAAAAATTGATATTGTTTTTTGATCTCAGAAATTCTTCTGTGGCTGATTGGTAAACAACTCAGTGTATCTATTGTCAAGTCAACGGACTCTGTGCCAATATGATACACATAACGATAATTCAAAAGATAAGACTTATGTATTCGTAGAAATCCATTTTTTCCAAGTTGTGATTCCAGCTTTTCCATTGTATATTCTCTCGCACTGAGTTCCTTTGTTCCACTTTTTGTTATATAACATATATGATGGCGTATTGAAAAGAAGTAGATGATTTCGGACAGTTTTTCGGAAACCATCTTTTTATCTGCAAGTGTAAACCGAATAATCTCATTATTTTTTCTAAAGTTTTCGCAATATGCTTGAATTGCATCTGGTAATTCTTCTTGAAGACACTCTTTTCGTATAAATCGAAAGGGCAGAAATTGAAATGACTCAAAAACAAAATCACTATGACTGGAAACAAAAATCAAAGTTGCTGTTGAATTCGTTTCCCGAATTTTTGCAGCAAGTTCCATTCCTGACATTTCTGGCATATCAATATCCAGAAATAATAGGTGAAATTCACTCGTGTGATGTGCTTGAACTAAATCATGTGCATTTTTATAAACATGACTTTGAATCTCCATATGTTCTTTCTCAAACAAAAACTCTATCACGGATCGTAATTGCCTTGCAAATACGATTTCATCATCGACTATTGCGATTCGAATCATGCCGCATCCCTCTCTTCAGATCTTTCTATTTTCAATCATATCATATAAATTTCCAAAAAGCAAGCAGAATGAATATTTTTCATAACCTCCACCTACAAACAAAAACACCCAGCAAAAAATCTGAGTGCGTAGGGAAATGTTCCATTTTCCATCGCAAGGGTGCACTGAATCACTGTTCTGAGTTATTTGCTGCTTCAGATGACATTTGCGTACTGCGTATGATGGATGAGGAATTGTCTGGGGAGTTGTTTTTGAATTGATTGCGCTGTCCATTCAAGTCGCTTTTTCAATCAGAAACAAGGGCTTACTCCTCCTGGTGCGGCTATGCTGATAAAATTTGCGGATTATTTCCATGTTCCGGTAGATTACTTGCTTGGAAGATGTCAGAACAAAATTGAATATCAGAAACTAAATGAAAAACTGGCTTCAAATATGTCCTTGGGGAGCATGGTTAATGTTGTTGCAAGTTTCAGTCAGAAGGATAAGAAGTATTTATTTGATACCATTCTTCTTATTTTGAATGCTGAAGATAATTCGAAAACGAAAAAGTAAAGTTATACCTCGGTATGAGACTGATTTTCAGCATATACCGAGTTTTTTGTCATGATTTGCCTAGATTTTACATCTTGTGCCAAATGGCTTGACAGAATGCGACTTTTTTGGTAAAGTAAAATCATTATATGACACTTATGAATAATTAATATGAGGCACAGCAAGCTTACTGTGCTAACTCACCTTCAAGTGTTCTGTAGTTTGCTTCGTTTTTATTATATCAAATTTTTCGCTCAGGTGTATTCAGCGGTGCATAAGGTTTCATTTTTTGTGCTTTGAGCTTCGCAAAAGTAATTCCTCGGATGAAGAATATGGCTATGATAAAGCTAAGCAAGAGTTGCGTGAAGAAGACTTACGAAGATATGGAATACAGACTTGTTTTGTGGATTCATATGATGAAATTACTGAAATATTAGTAACTATTCAGAACCCCTGATCGAAAATGGACAAAGGATTTCCTAAAACAGCCAACCGAATAGCTTCAAAACCAGAAAAACCGTGCTTGATTGCTGTACTGACAAAGGACATGATCTTCAGGTACTCATGAGCCCCTTCAATGGATCTGAAACAGCCGGACACTTTGATCTTCACATTAATATTACGAATATCCCTCTCGGCTTGATTGTTGTCAAAAGGAACATCGAAGTCATATGCAAATCGGCAGACCTCTCCCTTGTGGCTGAAAAGCCGATTTATAAGGCATAAGACTTTTCCAAACTTTGTCTTTCCTCTCTTTCCGGGCCTGCGTTCGGGAATGGGGTTCTCCTCATAAGCCAACCGCATGATTTCATCATAAAGGTCGGAATATCGCTTCAAGGTGTTGCGATGAAGAGCTGCTTTCCTCTTTGCAATGGCCTTTTCTTTGGCATGCTTCAGATTCAGCAGCATAGATTTGAACTTTGCAGCCCATGTCTGATTCGGGTGGTTTTCTTCTACCCCTTTCAGTTCTCTGATCAAATGGGCACAGCAAAGCTGGTGCTTTACATTCGTAAAGCACCAATAAGGAGACCAGCAATCATGAACAAGCGTGCCGCCGCTATGTTGGATGATACCCATCTCTTCCATAGCAATATGACCTCTTTTGTCATGCAAAAACAGAACCGTATACAGTTCATTTGAAAGGCAATGCGCCCAACGTGTTTTCCCGTCAGCACGGCATCCTGTTTCATCTCCGTGTTTGTGGTGTGCGGATTTCAGTTTCTCTGCCGAAATTGCATTAGCTTCTTCGACCTTAACTGCACAACGGGAAACCATGTTTTTTATTGTTCCAACCAAAATCGGAATATGAAACACACCACTCAAAATATCATGAGTGCGGTTAAAGCTGACTGCTCCCACAGTATTCAATGCAATAGCAAGACTTTCGAGATTCTGCCCATACTGTACGGTTGCTTTCAGGTGCGCAGGAAAAGAACCTGTCTTTGCCTCACCGCAAATCGGGCATTCTGGGATTGTGATCAACTCGTGTTCCGTCACATCGACCTGAGCAATCATATCAATCTCGTGACGAGTTTCTTTTACAGCAGAACGCTTCATGCACTGCTCTCGCTTCGGGCAGTACTGACAGTCCGTGTGAAGATGATGAATAACATGATCCGGCTCTGAGAGGACTGCGAGATGTGTACCGGAACGACCTTTCTGACCGCCCTGTTTCTTTCCGCTTTTCTCTCGCAAACTTCTATTCTTGTTGACTGGTTTTTTCTTAAGTCCATCAGACGATGGAGGTTTTGAGCTGTTGCTGGAATTCTTGTTGAGTTGCTCTCTAAGGTCACGGATAATGTCATTTTGCATCTCAACAATGCGCTTTAATTCATCCACTTCTTTCTGTAAATCCACGATGATCTGATTGCTATAATCCGGCATATGCTCACCTCCGTGTTAATGTATATCTACATTATACCATGACATGGAGAATAATGCAAATTCACAGTATATTCGGGTTCAGCATAATGACGAATCACAAGAACAGCAGATTTCTGAGGTGTGTTTTTTTAAGGTTTACAGCCAACAGCAGGTTGCTGTTATGATTTCAATTCATCTGAGCAGTTTCTATTGATACAAGAGGAGATTTTCTATTGTGCATGTATACGAAATTTACGCTAAATGACAGCAGGGTTCTGAATAGTTACGAAAGAAGAATTATTTTACAGCAGAGGAGATAAATCCGAAAATTATACTATGTCAGAGTTAAAAACGATGATCTGGAGATATTATATGAGTTATTGGACAAACAGACGGATATGCACAGCAAACGATGGTCTGCCTCCGGCTGTCAAGAGAAGACAATACTATGAATGTGCGAACCTTGCTGCTTAAAATCGTTCGAAAAAAATGTGTCAAGTATTATTGACAAAATCACCCATTGTCATTTCAGAACGCGCCTTCCATATTACCAAGCTATATGAACTTTTGCAAAATTCTGCTGACCATGTTATCATTCTGAATGGAAAAGGAACTGCAAAAGAAAAACGTGAACGGCTTGCAATGATACAAACTCTCCCGGAAAATGAAAGCGTCATTCTCCTTGCAACAGGCAAATATATCGGTGAAGGCTTTGATTTTCCACGATTAGACACACTATTTCTAACAATGCCGATTTCATGGTCTGGTACGCTGGCACAATATGCTGGACGACTGCACAGGGAACATGATGGAAAAACCAGTGCTGTCATTTACGACTATGCAGATCTGCACGTTCTCATGTTAGAAAACATGTATAAGAAACGATTAAGAGGATATGCGCAACTCGGTTATACACTTGCTGCAGAGCAACAGAAAGAAATCGATTTTCAGAGTATTTATTCCAATGAAAAATATGTAAAAGATTTGCTTTTGGATATAGCTTCAGCGAAACGCTCACTCGTCATTTGCGGCGGATACTGTTCTACTGGATATGTGAATCAGATTTTGAAAATCGCTGAAACGCTTTATGCAAACAACGTGTCAATGAAGGTAATCATCAAAAAATCAAGCACCTCCTATCATGAAAAATTGGTGCAGTTATTTTCATTTCATGGATTTCAGTGTACGTTAAAAAATCATATCAATCACAGTTTTGCTATCATTGATGAGAAAACTGTGTGGTATGGCTGTTCTGAGTTATTTGCTGCTTCAGATGACATTTGCGTACTGCGTATGATGGATGAGGAATTGGCTGGGGAGTTGTTTTTGAATTGATTGCACTGTCCATTCAAGTCGCTTTTTCAATCAGAAAACGATAGCATCAAAAAGAAAACGTTAACTTATAAAATAAAACGATTACTTGCTATCGTTTTATTTTACCCCGAAAATAACAAACAGCCACAGCGATTTTTTTCTAACTGTGGCTGTTATCGTTTGATGATTGCCGGAAATGTGCTTATTTCTCGGCTTTTTTACAATAAAAATGCACCCAACGATTGTATCATTCGTTAGGTGCAGATATGGCAAGTAACCAAACAAATGATACAATGCACCCTAAATTATCAAGGGTGCAAAAGGGTGCATTTTGCACCCTTTTGAAAAACCACAGAATTTATGAATTTTTACAAGCAGCCACTTGCCGGAATTCATAAATTCTGTATTCTCCGGTTCACCTCAAATTTTAATTTATCGAAAGAAATTGTAGTTGCTTTTTGAACGCAGATGTGGTATACTATAATAAAAGGAATGTGAGGTGAGCATTATGGAACGCTCTTTTAATATCACGGGAGCCTGCAATCCGCAGGAGCATTACATGGTCAATCTGGACAGCAGACTTGCAAAAATTAAAAAAATGGTTGATGCAGGAAAATATTTTGTAATCAATCGTGGCAGACAATATGGAAAAACTACAACTTTGAAAGCATTGAAGAAATACTTACAAGACGAATATATTGTGGTTAACCTTGATTTTCAGGGATTAAGCGCTGCTGATTTCAAAGCTGAAGAAGCATTTGTAAAAGCATTTGCCCGTGAATTATGGATGAATCGAGAAGTACATAA
Source organism: uncultured Ruminococcus sp. (assembly GCA_947627445.1). Classification (GTDB taxonomy): domain Bacteria; phylum Bacillota; class Clostridia; order Oscillospirales; family Ruminococcaceae; genus Ruminococcus_C. The sequence goes on along the minus strand of CANQWA010000018.1, from coordinate 20,434 downwards.
TTTCATGAGCGATGATATTCAATCTGAAATCAAAAAAATGAAAAGCTCCACAAGCTATGTTATGGCAGACTTATTTATGTGCATAAGTGAATGGTGCATGGAATCTGAACATCCTGTCGTATTGATTATAGATGAAGTAGATCAAGCATCCAATAATCAAATTTTTCTGGATTTTCTGGCACAACTTAGGAGATATTATTTAAATCGTTCAGATAATCCAACCTTCCAATCCGTTATTCTTGCCGGAGTACATGATATCCGAAATTTACGTCAAAAGATCCGTTCCGACACAGAGCATAAGCACAACAGTCCATGGAATATTGCTTCACCATTTGATTTGGATATGAGTTTCTCACCAAAAGATATTGCAGGAATGCTTCAAGATTACGAAAATGATCACCATATAGGAATGAACATTGCTGAAATTGCTCAGTTCATTTATGACTATACTTCGGGTTATCCTGTACTGGTGACCGAATTCTGTAAGAGCATGGATGAATTTTCTAATTGGAATGAACATGGAATTATAGAAGCCAACAAGCAGCTGCTCATAAAGAAAATGCCGCTGTTTGAATCATTGATCGGTAAATTAGAGAATAACAGATCCCTTAGAAAACTATTGTATGGAATTTTATTCAAAGGTCAAAAAATTCCATACAACCCAGATGATGCGACTATTGATGATGCGTTTATGTATGGATTTGTAAAAAATGAACACGGTTTAATATCTGTAGCAAATCGTGTTTTTGAAGTGAGAATTTATAACTGGTTCATCTCACTCGAAACGACTGACAGTCAGATTTTCGCAGAGGGCGTCAATGATAAATCCCAGTTCATTCATGGCAGTGGGCTGAATATGGACTTAATTCTCGAAAAATTCATTCTCCACTTCAACGACATTTATGGTACACAGCCTGACAAATTTAAAGAGGATGATGGCAGAAAATTGTTTTTGCTCTATCTCCGACCGATTATCAATGGCGTTGGCAATTACTACATCGAAGCTCAGACACGTGACCAAAGACGTACAGATGTAATTGTTGATTATCTCGGCAAGCAGTACATCATTGAACTAAAAATTTGGCACGGTGATGAATACAATACACAAGGAGAAAAGCAGCTGTCCGAATATCTGGACTACTACCACATCAATAAAGGCTATCTGCTCAGCTTTAATTTCAATAAAAATAAGCAGAGTGGTATGCATACACTTGAACTGAACGGCAGAACGATCGTGGAAGCGGTTGTTTGACTTAAAGCAAAAAAGAGGCAGGATATTGCACTTTATATGCAATCCTGCCTCTTCTAATCTCTTAAACCTCTATTTTCGTTCCATCCCTGAACTCAAAAATCACTCTGCCGTCATGAAACACCGTTGCCTTATCAACAATTGATACCCATAGATTATCATCAAATTCAGTCAGCAGTTCTTTGCGTTTGGAAAGTTCAATCATAAATCCTCCAATCAAATCCCGCTTTGCAAGGCGTTCTTCTTTCTGTTTCTGTAAGGATATGGATTTTGCCTTTTCCTTGTTATATCGTTCCACTAATGCATTATAGTGCTCGTTATATTCATCCTGATTCTGTGCAGTTATGCTGTTTTCCATAATATATTTTCTGGTCAGTTCTGAAACAACTTCCATCTCCTGAAGAACTGCTTTCTGTTTTGCGTCTATCTCTGAGCAATCTGTCAGAATATCCTGCATCATCCGACAATTTTCCAGTATTTCATCACGATTTTTAAGCAGCTGATTGCAGGCAGAAAGGAACTTATCCTTGATATGTTCCTCATAGAGATGTGGTGTTGTACATTTTTCACCGTTTTTGAATTTATGATTACACTGCCAGATCACACGGCGGTATTTACTGGTAGAATGCCAGATTTTTGAACCGTAATAGTTTCCGCAGTCACCGCATACGATTCTTGCTGCAAAAATGCTCTTGCTGTTGTAATGTTTCCCCAGCGATTTTCTACGCAGGAATTCAGCTTGCACCAGTTCAAATTCAGAAGGCGAAATAATTGCATCATGACTGTGTTCCACATAATATTGTGGTATCTCACCCTCGTTAATTTTTCGCTTTTTCGTCAGAAAATCTACAGTAAACTGCTTTTGCAGCAACGCCGAGCCTTTGTATTTCTCATTGGTAAGAATACTTTCAATAGTAGTAGACTGCCATTTTATTCTTCCGCCCGGTGTTGGAATCCCCTTTTCTGTCAACATTTTTGCGATCCGATAAGGCGTCATTCCATTCATAAAGCTTCGATAGATCATACGCACGATTTCAGCTTCTTCCGGCACAATTTCAGGCAAACTGTCCTTCCCTCTTTTATACCCAAGAAAATGCTTGTATGGCAGTGATACCTTACCGTCAGCAAATCGTTTTCGTTGTCCCCACGTGACATTTTCAGAGATGGAACGACTTTCTTCCTGAGCCAAACTCGACATTATCGTAATCAGCAATTCGCCCTTGGAATCCAGCGTGTAAATGTTTTCTTTTTGGAAGAACACCTCTATCCCCTTTTCTTTCAGCTTGCGTACTGTAGTAAGAGAATCCACGGTATTTCGGGCGAAACGACTCACACTCTTGGTGACGATAAGATCGATTTTGCCATCCAAAGCGTCTGCAATCATACGGTTAAACCCATCACGATGTTTTGTATTTGTTGCACTGATTCCTTCGTCAGTATATATCCCGGCATACTCCCACGCAGGATTTTCTTTTATATAATTCATATAATAATCCACCTGCGCCTCATAAGAAGTAAGCTGTTCTTCGCTGTCTGTGGAAACTCTCGCATACGCCGCAACTCTGCGTTTTCGTGTACTGAGCGTAGGAAAGTGCGTAGCAATATTTATTGTTGACGGAATAATTTTTACTGCTCTTTCGGACATTGCTTTTTCCTCCTGAAACTTGCCTGACGGGCTTTCTCTTTCATTTCATACGTCCAGCTTTCGGAGCGTGAACGGTCTTTCCAATTAACAGAAACCTCATGTCTATCACGAAAAATAAAGGTCAGCTCATTTGGTGCAGGGACAAGTATTTTTGCAATCTGGTTCTCAAAAATATCAGCATCAAAATCATCTGTTTCAAGTGCTTTACAGCAAACAGAAATCAGTGTATTTTCTGGAATCTGCTTTGCTGTAGGACAATACTTTTTGCCTTTTGTATTGTATGTAGCACAAATCCAGACAACACCTGTCGCAGTTGTTTTTCTGCGATAATTCTTGCCGCAGCAACTGCATTGAATTTTTCCTGTAAACGGATAAACCGAAGTAGTAGACTTTGAATGAACAACAGCTTTCTTTTCCTGCAAACGCTGTTGAACTGCGTCAAAAGTTACTTTGTCAATAATTGCAGGATGAGAATTTTCTATAAAATACTTCCTTAGCTGTCCCTCATTTACCATTTTTCGCTTGGTAATATGATTTTCAGAATAGAATTTTTGCAGCATCATCATTCCTGCATACTTTTCATTTCTCAGAATACGAAACACACTCTCCTGACTCCATTGATTGCCGTTTCTTGTCAGAATATTCAATTCATTCAGTTTGTTTGCAATCGCCAATTTTCCCATGCCGCTGAGATAATCCGCAAAAATCATTCTGACGATTTCAGCTTCAGATTCCACTATTTCCAGACTTCCGTCTGCTGTTCTGCGATAACCCAGCATCAAAATACCGCCGATTTTTCCTTTTTCAAAATCCTTACGAATCTGCCATTTTTTATTCTCGCTTGCAGAGTAGCTTTCCTCCTGTGCGTAACTCGCAAGAATCGTCAGCATAAGTTCACCATCTGCCGAAAGGCTGTGAATATTCTGCTCTTCAAAATATACGTCAACGCCTAAATCTTTCAATTCACGTACAGTTTCAAGAAGTGTGACAGTATTTCTTGCGAACCTCGATATTGATTTTGTGATAATAAGATCCAAATTTCCGGCACGGCATTCCGCAAGCATTTTCTGAAAATTCTCACGATTGCTTTTTGTACCTGTCAAAGCTTCATCAGCATATACACCGCAATAAAACCAGCCTCTATGCTCCTGAATCAATTTACTGTAGTAACTGATCTGTGCGGACAATGAATGCAGCATGGCATCCTTGCCGTTGGAAACTCTTGCATAAGCCGCAACTCTTTTTAATTTCGGCTGTTTTGGCATTGGAAACTGCACCTTTTGTATCATTCGTTCCATGATACCATCTCCTTTCGTGATGACATATTACCTCTTATCTGTCGAACAGTCAAGGAATATACTACACGAACTTAAGCCGTATTTTTCAGCGATAATTGTATTCATTTTTTGGTACTCTTCCCTTGAAATGATGCAGTCATGGACCCATTTTTTTAATATTGAAGCCATGATTTTATACATCATCACATTTTTATATTTTTCAGAATTCATGATATACCTCCCATTTTCGATTTTCCATAACAGGTACGGGAGCAATATTTTCGATTCTTACAGCTATAGGATACGAAAGTTTTACCGCATACCGGGCAAATAAAGCATTCTTCTGAACGTCGCTGCTGTTTTTCCGGATGTGCATTCCACCAAGTAAGACGACATTTATCAGAACAGAATTTTTTCTCTTTTCGATGCGGAATCTGCTGTATTACCTTTCCGCACTGCTTACAGATATGTTTTTCAGAAACAACACTCCTTCTGCCGCCCAGTTGATTTCGCTGACAAAAGGCTTTAACAGTATTTACGGATAAATCCAGACATACTGCAATCTTCTCATAAGTTTCACCTTCCATGCGAAGCTGACGTATTTGTTCTTTCTGCGAATTTGTCATAAGCCCCTCCAAATGGAAACGGCTGCCGAAATTGTCAACAGCTGTCTGTAAAATTTATTTCATCAGTTCATTCACACGTTTCTGCACAGTATTGTAATCATATCCGGCATTTGTGAGCCTATTTTTGCGGTCAGTACCATTGCCCCATTTCCCCTGAATGACTTCACGGGCAATTTCGTCAACGGACTTTTTGGTTGGATAGACAACATTGCCGTTCGCATCAAACACAGAATATTCCGATTTACAAACCTTTTTTGCATTGTCTAAAGAAGCAAATGCACCGATTTGAGACTTTGCATCGCTCCAACTTTTGCGAACTCTGTAGAACTGCTTTGTTGTAGGATTTGTCGATACAGAAGCACCTGATTTCATGTAAGCCTGCACCTTTGCCTTGAAAGTAGACCAGTGCGGAAGAATGTACAGCGGACACATTTTGTACGGATTTCTTGCTGTGTTCAGATAATCCACGCTGCCGGATTTGCCGTCACGAACATTCAGCCAATGCGTATGCGTGTAGAGATGGTCGATGCTGAGATTATACTTTTTCAGCAGAGCTGCCGCCAGTTTTGCAGTGTTATCTTCTGACTTTTTATCCCTATCATTATAGGCAGAACTCATGATGCACTCAATTGCGATTGTTCTGCGGTTGCCGTTACCACTGCCGTCAGCGGCGTGCCAGCCACTCAAGGTAAGCGGAAGATTCTGCCATGCACAGGTATTATCAACATAATAGTGTACTCGGACATCGTTCATATTGCCGTTGACGGTCGCCCTTGTATACTGCTCGGCAGGAGTTGTGCCAGACGCTGTTGTAATCCACGATGTATTGTGAATTGTCACACCAATAATTTTGCCATCCATAGAAACGGAGGGCATATCAATTCTATTCGGATTGTGCTTAGTCAAAAGATATTCGTTGACGGTTACACCGCCGAGATTTGTAGTTTTATCAGGTTTTAAGATAGCCATATTATTGTTCCTCCTCGTTATTTTTAGTTGTTTCTTCCTCAATTCTGCCAACTTTCGTCTGCAAAGCATCGATTGCTTTCTTGATTGCGGGCGGAAATGGAATTCCCATCAAACAGGTATTTTCCACGATTGACAGCAGTTCATTCAGACAAAAGCTGATGCAGACAGCGTCACGAATATATGTTGTTCCGAGCATAATATCCATTCTAACAGCAACTGCGATCAGCATCAGGGTACACACCTTTTTTGCCAGACCAAACCAGCCTGCTTTTGACGATAAACCGCCGCTTTCCGTGTGCTTTGACTTCTTCATGGCGGCAGTTACAATTCCGGTAAAAAAGTCAATCGCCATGAAAATCACCAGTGTGACCAATGCGGAGTCCCAACCGCCAAAAATAGCGGCTATGAAGCCGCCGATTAATCCTGCGATTGTGCAAAGAGTTTCTTTCAAAATTTTCAACCTCCTATAATCTTGATGGATTTGATTTTTGGATGCGTATTGTCCGATATGCCCGCCCAAGCAAGATAATACTCGCCAGCAGGAATATCAGAACATGAAATTAAAGTAGTGATGAAATTTACGGAATACAGCCATTCAAATGGCACTTTGCGGCAATCATTATTCTTTATTTTTTCAAAAATAAAGTCAGCGATCGGCGTATTTTCAGGTCTGCCGTCGGTTGAAACAAAGTACAATTCACTATCAGAATTTGCACCTGCGAGATATTCCAGCAGCACCTTGCTATTTTGATAAATGCTCACAGGATTGCATGATGTTGACTGCACAGATACGCCCCAGTTGAAAACAGCAGAGCTGTAATTCAGCGAAAAATCGGTATTTTCACTGCAAAAGTCAGGGTACTGCTCCACAAATCTTGTCAGCGGATATGTGCCATTATTTACCATGAAAACAAGACTATTATCGTACTTTTCAAACACATCGCTGCCGGCTAAAAACAGTGTAACTGCGTTATTTCCGCTTGCAAGCTGGGATTCCAGAATGGTGATTCTATTTTCCAAATTCAAAATCACATCGTTCTGATTCTGCTGGTCATACTGCGTGGAATCACGTAGTTGCTGTACATCGGTTTGAATTTCAGAAATATCTTTGTCGGCGTTTTCCATGCGGTAATTCATCTGCATCTGATAGTCCATGACATCGTCACGGAGCGACTGCAACTGCAGTTCAAAGTCCGAAATACCGTCCCACTTTTCTATTTTTGCGGCAGTAATGCTGTTTAAGAGCGTCAGATTATGATGCCAGTGTGCCTGCGAAACAACGGGCTCAACCGAATCCTTGACCGTCTGAATTTCGCTATTTACAGTATTTTCTAAGGAAGTAAGGTCGTTTTCTACCGTCTGAAATTTCGATTCAACCAGCTTTTGCGTTTCCAATCTGGTAACGTATGGCGAGAGGTCAGGTGCGGAAGAATGGACTTTGTCATCAACGATTTTGAGAACTTCAACCCTTGTGATATACGGCGATAAATCGGGAGTTATGGATTGCAGCCATTCCTCCTCAGAGCCTGTAAAACCGTTTTCTACGGCAACCTCGTATGCAGATTTTCCATTTTCACCGTCTTTACCCGGCAAACCGTCCGCTCCTTTTAGACTTTCAAGCCACTCGGCAACCGTCCCGACAAAGCCATTTTTCACAGCAATCTCGTAAGCCGAAAGACCGTCCTTACCATTGACACCTGCCTGAATCTCCGCAATTTTCTGTAAAAGCTGCGTGTACAAATCGGGCGTTGGCGGAATCGGTGTATCATCATCGCCCACAAATCCCGATTCACGAATGTTCAACGTAATTGGAACAGTCGTTGCTCTAACGGTCGTGTCGGATTCCGCATCATAACCGAAAACAGACATCTTCACTGCGCCTGCATGAAGCTCAGACGGCAGTTTACAAGAAGTTCCATCAAATCCCAGAACAATGCTGTAAATTTCATCGCACTGGGAAAACTGCACCACCTTGTGAAACTTTTTCCAGTCGCCGTCAAAAGTAAATTTCAGGTTTACAAATGCAATCTGGTGGTCGGCTATCACTTCACGCTCCTGAACCTCAATTTTCTGCTGTTTTACGAGAAATTTCCACATCAGTTCTTCACCTCGTTCCATACTTTGTTTTCTGCATCATATTCCATAAAGCCGTCGGTACACTGGATTTTTTCAAGCACTGATTCCTGAACGCCGCCGTGACCGTCCCAGAGGTTGCCTTTTCTGACCTCCGCCCACTGTGCAAGCGTTCCCTCATATGCGATTTTCCGCAGATTATCGCAGTAAACGAAACACGAATCCGCAATGTATTTACAACCAATTCCAATCGTGACATTCGTCAGCGAAATGCAGCCGGAGAACGCAATTGAACCTGTTTTTTCGCACTGAATATTGACGCTGGTCAGCGACTCGCAGTGAAAAAATGCGTATCTGCCGAAATTTTTCACCGTTGCAGGGATGTACACATTTTCAAGCTTGGAAGCTGTAAACGCACCCACACCAATCGTTGTGAGCGATGCCGGAAATTCGATTGTTTTTATCGCTGTGCGGTTAAAAGTCAAATCGCCGATGCGTTCCAGATTTCTCGGTAATACGATGTTTTCAAGGTTAAAGCAAGCCGCAAACAGCCAGTTTCCAAGAGATGTGATGCCGCTTGAAAGTTTAACATTCTGAATGCTTTCATTCTCATAAAATGGGGAATCCGGCTCGTCAGAATATCCAAGCTGAATCGCAAATCCTGTGTAATCATTGGTCGCACCGTTTCCGCTGATACTAAGCGTACCGTCAGAATACTGCGTATAATAGGCATTTTCTCCTATTTGTCCAATGTCTGAAATCTCACCCGTGATACTGCTGACACGTTCTGAAAGTTCACTGATTTGCTCCTGCAGCGATTCCAGAAGTCGGTTGTTTTTATCATAAGCGTCCAAAATTTCGGACACCTTGCACTTGCCTAAAATACACCTGCAATAGCCGCAAACATTGGAATCCTCACGGTAATCATACCAGTCATGTTCCGTCAGAGAAGTTGCCCCAACATTAAGCCGCACCGCATACATCAGAAGTCTTGCGTGGTCATCGTCCTGCGGAATCGTTGGCAATGTTGGATTTTCAGCAGGTGTTCCCGGAAACAGTTTCAGCGATACATTCCGCACTGCTTCTGTAGTATCAAGATAAATTGCAATGCCCACATACCTCGGCAATGATTCGTCTTGATAGCTTGACAAATCAATGCTATAGCGTGCGCCATTGATGAAGTAATGCCCGTTTATCCACGCTTTTCCACGCCCGACAATAACTTTCAGACCAGTTGCCGCAGCCGTCAGCTTGAAGCAATCGCCGTAATTATCCTGAATGCCATTGCAGATGATGCTGCCAAGATAGTCGCAGAAATTCTCTGCTGTGTAGGTTCTATCCAGTCCTTTTGAATTGAAAAAACCGCTTGAAAATGCCATAAAATCATACCTCCCTGAATGTTGGTGTAAGTGAGCGACCATTTTGGTCGAAACTCTCGATCATGCCGATCAGCTGCATTTTCGGCTGTATCAAGCCAAATCGCTGATGCTCCACGGTTACATAATCGCCGACAAAATAATCTGTGTTGTAGCGAAACTGCGTTGATTGTACAGCAATCTGCGATTCCGATGCTGTAAGCGGTAAAATAATATTTTCCTTTCCACGCTCTTTCAATAATTCAATATATTCATCTTCAGAAATCGGCTTAGATTCGCCGTTTTCCTGCTGCTCGTCTGACATATCTTTGGCATCTACATAGACCTCATATCTCTCTAAAAAAGACGGCTCATCGCCGTCACAATATGTGGTGCGTTTTCGTTCTTCTCCTTCGCCTTTTCCCAGAATATAGGCAAAATTACGCTGTACTGAAATGTCAGAAGAATACGTGAACGACAGCAGATTTGTGTATCCGTCAGAAAAAATAATGTGCGGATTTTCGTCCTGCATGATACTGCGGTCAGCACCTTCGGAAAGGTCAAGGAGCATTTCATACTGCTCACCATTTATTTTGGAAAGACGAATATTTGCCGTGCCGCCTATTTTCTCACATACAGTGTAAATCCACCGCATCAGGTTATCATAGCTGACTTGCAGTTTCGTTTTTTGTTCCCAACAAGAGCCGAAAACAGTACCGAGAGCAAGTCCCGGAATCGTCCTGTTTTCGGCGTTTATGGCGTTATTTGTGACAGCAGCCTGCACAATTTCCGCATACGTTTTTTCTGACGTAAAACTCAGTGTTGGGTAGATAATTCTTCGCTCCAAAAGGCACATCAAAAAGCGACCACTCACAATCAAGTAGTCGCCATTTTCCGTATCTGTTTCAATCTGCACGGATTCTATCAGTCCGAAATGCTCCTTGTCATCGTCTCTGCCGACAATTCTTCCGGTCTTAAAAATGCTGATATTCCGTGGGTTTGCGGCGATATATACTTCAAACACGCCGCAGGAGTAATACTCAATATCCCACAAAAGGCTTGAAAAACTGTCACAAATCGCTTCAAGTGTTATCGTCAGAGTATTTTCGTTCGCCGCCATTTTGTAAATTTCAATCTGCATAATCACACTCCCAGATAAGCGTTACGGTGAATCAATCGGACTTTTAAGTTTTTGAGTCCACTTGCCGCACGGAGATAGAATTTATTTTCACCCTCACGAAGCGTTAGCCATGTTGAACCTGAAACAAGGCGATTAATGATATTCTCCTGCACGCCCTCACGCTCCAAAGTAACCGTTTTATTGCCTGTTTTTGTGGTGATTCTTATGATATCGCCCTCCTCGATATCGCCGAGAATCTGCATATATTCGTCAGTTTCGGCGTTATAGAGTGTTGGATTCTTGGCAGGACCTCCGCTTATCTCAAGCATGAATCCTGTTTCATCGCCGTCATTCTGAATCGTCATCATGTTCTGTGTATTGTATTTGCCAAGCGGAAACGGCTTGTCATTATCGGGAAAAATGAAGTGAAAAGCCCCGAAAACCTGTGAATATTCGGCGATTTGTGTTTCTGTCGAGTACCAGTAAATATCGGGGCAAATAATGCTGATTTGTCCGCTTGTGAACTGCTCGAAATTTTCTATCTCGCAGGTCTCCACATAGCCTTCGGTGTACACATCAATATTCGCCGTGCGGTAATAAACCTTGATATATCGGGACGGCTTTACCACTTTGTACAGCTCATGCCGTCGCTGTTCAATTCCTATACCGCGCATCTGAAAAGTTATCACAAGATTACGCTTTTCGATGAATGCGTTGTTGAGATATGAGCCATTCATGCCTGCGTAGGTGGAGGTGCTTATCGTTCCGGCAGGCGGATACAGACCGTCAATTTCGGAGGTCATGTATTTGTTGGCAGTTGTGGTCAGATTGAGTTGGTCGCCGGATTCGTTTTCGAGAATAAGTGTGAAAAACATGATTACACCTCCTTGACTTTTTCAGTGCGGGTATGCTATAATTATGAAAATGGAGAGTTTGAAACTCTCCGCTAAATCAGAATTCTCAGGTGATAATATGGAGTATTTTATTACCGAAACTCAAAGAAAACAAATTGGCGGTACTTGTTACTTTGAATTTCAAAAGGGTCAAAAAAGAAAGAAATATAAGCAAGTATTCTGGAAAGATGATTCACTGTTACTCCATATGGATATTGCTGATAAAATTGCGTTATACAGAATTATACCTGATTTCAACTATTATGGCATAACTGTGATTGACAAAGAGAAATGGAGAATCATTCAGAATAATGCAAATAATGAAGGTAAAACAACCAAAGCAGTTATGGGCGAATTGTATAGTTGGGTTGAAGAAAATTTTAATGAGTATGATTATTTTTTGATTCTCGGCATATAAATTCTAATTTATCGCAGTAACGGAGTGAGCAAGAAGCCCACCCCTTTACACATTCAACGCATTCCGTGTCTGCCGATAGATTTCCAGCCGTGACAGTGACTTAGGCGAATTATTCGTCTGATTCACCGTCCGGCTGTTGTTGTAATTATTGATAACCGTTCCGGCTGGATTTCCGTCCTTCATGGGAGCAGAAATTCCGTCAAGATTCAGTCCGATGTTGGAATCCAAAGTCATCTGCATGGCATCAGCCACGCCCTCAACAGCTTTTGAAATCAGCTTTTTGCTCTTGTTGATTCCGTCAGCCAGACCGCCGATGAAGTCCGGCATCCAGCTTTCAAAATCCGTCAGCGGACCCTTTTCGGGAACGGAAAAGTGCAGATATTCCCAGATTGAATTTGCCACATCAGCAACCGTATTGATAAGATCTCCAATCATATAGCGAATGCCGTTGATAAGATTCTGCATGAGGTCATAACCCCACTGCCATGAGGAATTTACGATATTTCGTATACAGTCAGCGGCGGAATTAAGCCCGTCAGAAACAGCGTCACGGATTCCGCCGAGTCTGTCCCACACGCCGCTTTTTACATTATCCAAAATATTGAAAACGATATCACGGACGTTGTTCATTGCACTTCTGACAGAATCTGGCATGGCGTTCCAAGCAGAGGAAACGGCGGATTTTACCGAATTTACGGTATTTTTCACGCCGTTAGAAATAGTTGTCCAAGTGGAAGTAATCGTGTTTTTCATATTCGTCTGACCGTCCGAAATGAAAGTTTTAATTCCGTTCCACACAGTTGAAATAACATTTTTAATGCCGTTTGTAGCTGTAGAAATCACATTTTTGATTGAATCCCAACCCGATTTTACGTCGTTTCCGATGCTTGCGAGAACGTTGTCCATATTCGTTTTGATGTTATTCCAGACGGTTGTGACTTCTGTCAGCGTGTTCTCCATAAACGTCTGCACCGTTGTCACGATATTGGACATGGCAGTTTGGAAAGTTTCAGTCAGAGCCGTTGTAATATTCGTTCCGAACGTGCTGAGAGCATCATTCACAAGTCCTGCATTCGCCGAAATACCGTTAGCAAGTCCCTGCATAAAGTCCGGCATCCAACTTTCAAAATCGGTCAAAGGTCCTTCATCCGGCACGGAGAAGTGCAGGAAACTTTTGATTTTATCAGCCACGCCCGTAACCGCATCGGCAACAGCCTGAATCTTAGATTTGATTCCATCAACAATACCGTTGATGATATCAGCGCCCCAGTTCCACGCCTCGGAAGCAAGATTTTTCACGAAGTTCACAGCATTATTGAAACCATTCACAATAGTATCCTTGATGCCTGTAATAACGCTTGAAATTGCCGATTTTACGCTGTTCCAGATGTTTGACACAGTTGTTTTAATGCTGTTCATTACGTTTGTAATGGTCGTTTTGATAGCGTTCCAAATGTTTGAAACAGTGCTTGAAATAGCATTCAAAACGCCTGAAATTGTACCACTAATCGTATTCCAAACAGAAGAAATTACTGACCAGATAGAGTTCAGAATTCCAGAAATAAAGCCCGATACAGCATTCCAAACAGTCGTGATAACGCTGTGTATCGTTTCCATAGCCGTGGAGATTGCTGTTGAGATCGCATTCCATATCGTTTCAAAGAAAGTTTTGATACCCTCTAAAATCGGCGTAACAAAGCCAACAATGGCATTCCAAGCAGTCTGAATCTTTTCGGAGATCCAGTTCATGACATTGCTGATAATGATATGGATCGCCTGAAAAATCGTTTCAAAAAGGTATTTAAACGCCTCTAAAAGCGGAGAAATGAATTCATAAATCGTGTTCCAAACCGTTGAGATTGTTGTGTAAATCGCATTCAGCACTGTGGATATTGCCGTAGAAATAGCGTTCCATACAGTTGTAATTACTGTCTGAATTGCAGTGATTCTCTCCGAAATATAGCCATATATCGTATTCCAGATACCGACAAAGAAATCTTTAATTGCTGTCCATATTGTCGTGAAAAACGTCTGAATCCCTGTAAAAATACTCGTCACAAAAGTGCTTATACTGTTCCAGATACCAATGAAAAAGTCTTTGATTGAAGTCCACACTTCACTCCATGAAGTTCCGAACCAACCAAAAAACACATCTGCGATACCTTCGAGGGTGTTCAGAATATTGGAAAAGCAATTTTTGATGTAGTCCCATATACCGACAAAAATGCCCTTGATGCCATTCCACATCTGCTCCCAGTCACCAGTGAACAGTCCGATAAAAATATCAAGAACGCCGAGAATCACATCAACGATAACATCAAAAGTCTCCGCAATATAGGTGAAAACGCCCTCAAACCACGGTGCAAGAATATCGCATAAACCCTGCCACACAGTTTTTACCACATCGCTGAAATCCTCAAAATTGAAGCCGAGAGCGTTCAGGCGATCAACAATTCCCTGCGTCAGATTTGAAAAAGTCGCCTTGATTTTCTCCCAAATCGCAATGATGCTGTTTTTGAAATCCTCGTTAGTATTCCACAGATGCACGAAAGCCGCCACAAGTGCAGCAATCGCCGCAATAACAGCAACGACAGGGGCAGAAATTCCGCCAATCGCACCGCTGAGCGTGGCAAATGCAGCTTTTGCACCTGCGATCATAGTGGGAATGTTGCTGATAAACGTCATCAGACTTCCGACCGTTGAGATAGTCTTTCCGACTACTATCAGCAGAGGTCCGAGAGCAGCCGCAACCAGAGCGATTTTAATGATCGTTTCCTTTGTTGCCGGGTCAAGCTGATTCAACTTATCAATAAATCCTTGAATTTTCGCCACAATTTCACGTATGGCAGGCATCAGGATCTCGCCGAAAGAAATAGCAAGCTCCTCAAGCTGCGACTTCAAAATGGTAAGCTGACCGCCAAGGTTGTCCTGCATAGTTTCTGCCATGCGGAGCGATGTGCCATCACAATTATCGATTGCGCCCGAAAGCTTTTCAATGTCAGCAGGGGCGGAATTCATGAGAGCGAGGAATCCTGACATGGCATTTTTACCCACAAGGCTTTGTGCGGCACTTGCTTTTTCGGACTCAGACATCTGGTCAAAGGCAACACGGCAATCCGCCAATATATCGGACAATTCACGCATTGAACCGTCAGAATTTGAGGTGGCAATTTCCATTTCTCCAAATGCGTCGGAGCAGAACTTGACATCGCCCGAAAGCGCTGTCATAATGGAACGCATGGACGTGCCGGACTGTGTTGACTTGATTCCTGCATTCGCCATAAGTCCGAGAGCCTCGGCGGTATCTTCGCATGAAAATCCTAATGCTCCGGCAATCGGCGCGCAGTATTTGAAGGATTCGCCGAGCATAGAAACATTGGTGTTAGCATTCGACGAAGCTGCCGCCAAAACATCGGCAAAATGACCGCTGTCATCGGCGGTTAATCCGAAAGCGGTCAGTGCATCTGTAACAATATCGGAGGTAGTTGCGAGGTCTTCACCACTTGCGGCTGCGAGGTTCATAATGCCCTCGATTCCCAACAGCATATCGCCTGATTTCCAGCCTGCCATCGCCATATAGTTCATCGCTTCGGCGGCTTCAGATGCCGAAAATTTGGTCTTTGCGCCCATCTCACGAGCCTTGTCACGGAGTGCCTGCAATTCCTCTCCGGTAGCACCGGAAACGGCGGCAACCTTGCTCATAGCAGAATCGAAATCTGAGGCGGTCTTCACGGCAACAGTTCCAAGAGTCGTCACTCCTGCGGTTATAGGAAGTAATTTTTCGCCTGCACCGCTAATTTTATCGCCTACATCCTGCAGGACTTCTCCGGCTTCACCGATTTTAACGAGCGCCGTTTTTGACTTTTCTGCTTCATTCTGCAAACGCTGCAATTCGTTTTCCGTTTCGATAATTTCTCGCTGTAAAGCATCATACTGTTCCTGCGAGATGTCGCCGTTTGCAAGAGCTGTATTTGCCTGTTCTGCGGCGGTTTTCAGAGTTTCCAGTTTGGTTTTTGTTGAGCCGATAGTATCAGCCAACAGTTTTTGTTTCTGCGATAAAAGCTCTGTATTGGTCGGGTCGAGTTTCAGCAGCTTTTCTACGTCTTTTAGCTGTGTCTGGGTGTTTTTGATGTTTTTGTTGACACCTTCGAGAGCTTTAGAGAGCTTAGTTGTATCGCCGCCTATTTCAACGGTTATTCCACGAATTCTATTGGCCACGATAACATCTCCCTTCATTTAATCTGTAAATACAAATTTTAATCCGCCGGCGGTTTTACCTTTTCCTTAACAAACAGAAAAAATACCTCCTTGTGAAATGTTAAGTTCACGTGAAGCATGATGTGAACTCTCATAGATAATTCCTGTATTAATACACATTACTTTCTTCTTAGGATGACCAACCCACTTTTTTAACACGCGGCTTCGGTGCTGCGAATTATATGCCGCTGTACACCATTCAAGATTGTCAGCATGATTATTTTCTTTATTTCCATCTATATGATTTACCTGTGGCAGACACAATGGATTAGGAACAAATGTAATGGCAATTAATCTGTGCAAAAGAGGTTGAGACTTTACTCCATTAATAGAAAATTTTACTTGTTTATACCCGTCATGAACATTATTTGGCTTTAAGATATGGGATTTAATGTGTGCAAAGCCCCATCTTCCTTTGGCAACTCTTTCAATGCTTCGTACTCGCCCATAACTACTCGCTTCATAATAATTTTCATATCCGGGAATTGGTTTCCATATTTCTTGCATTATATTTCTCACTTCCTCTCAAAAATAGGTTGAATTTATCCTAACAACGTGGTATAATAAGAGTGAGGAGGTGTTCGTATGAATATTGATACAAACACAATGGTTTCCATGACGGAAGCTAATCAGAATTTTTCAAAAGTCGCAAGGCTGGTCGATCAGTACGGCTCTGCTGTCGTTCTGAAAAACAATGTTCCGCGCTATCTTGTTATTGATTTTGCACAGGCGGATGAAATGTCAGCGGCTTCCGACGAGGATGTTCTTTCAATTTCAAAGAAGCTCATGTCGCAGAATAAAGCCGTTTATGAGGAACTTGCCAAATGAAGAAACTGACGAAAAAACAAATTATCATGCTTCATGAAATGCTGATTGCAGAATCCGGAGGTTCCCCCGAAATCCTTGATGAGGGACTGCTGGACTCTGCAATCAATGCACCATTTCAGTCATTTGGCGGTTCAGAACTGTATCCGTCATTGCTTGAAAAAGCGGCAAGGCTTGGATTTGGATTAATTAAAAATCACCCATTTGTTGATGGAAATAAGAGGATCGGAACTCACACGATGCTTGTGTTTCTGGAGCTCAATCATCAGGAATTGCAATACACAGATGAAGAATTGATAGATTTGATTCTTGGCGTTGCCGCAAGCAAATATGACGAAAAGCACTTGTTGCTGTGGCTTCAGCAGCATTTAGCATAGGTATTTTAAAATGAATCCATCGCATCCTGATCTGCAAGAATGCTCCATTTTTCGTCATCTCTTTCCCGTTCACTGAACATATCGTTAATCAAACCAATTGTCAGTAAATCAAGCTCGGTCATCGACAGACCGAGCTGTTTGCATCTCAGGAGAAAAAGCGGAGTCGTCATCGGTCTGTCAGTTTTGCGATGTTTTTTTTAGATTCCACCTGCGTGGCGGTATTGAGTCCCCACAATTCAATGAGCTGCGGAAGAATCTCATAAATACTGAACGTGTTGAACTGTTCCAGAAAATCATCGGGATTATCGGGGACATTGTCAGGGTCAGCGTGTTTCGCCATTACGAAGGCTATATTTTCAAAGACCTCCAGACTTTCGATATCAAGCGTGGAATTTTCTTCATCGCCCTCTTTGATGTTTTTCTGCAATGCCGCAAAATCACGATAAATATCTCGTCCAAATTTCAGACGATAAAGCCGAGGCACAGCGGCGCTCGCTTTGAACGGTACTTCGATTCCGTCTACGATAATATTTTTCTTGATAGCCATACTGTACCTCAATTAAGATGTTGTTTTTGCAGGCGTCTTAGCGGTTGTAAATGTCGGAATATACACAGATTTGTACCAGTTGTCATAAACTGTCTTATCCGTTGCCTCGCAGCTTTTTGACTTTACAAGCCCGTTTTCGAGAGCCGAAGCGGTCAGCGACAGGGACTCCGTCTTTACTTCTTTGCTGTCCTCAGTAGTCGCAGATTCCGTTGCAGGACGCGCCACGGAACAACGATACATCACATGGCGAATCTTGTGTTTGTCGCCGTCAAATTCAAAAAACAACGCAAACTCGGCAACTTCCGCATCATTGCTTTCCACGAGAACGCCCTTGCTGTCCAGTTTTTGCCCCAGAATTTCCGTTGCAAAATCAGTAGTAACAAGGGCAATCTCCAAATCCCCCTCATATCCGGAATTGTTGTTGCACATATAATACACGCAGTTGTCGGCGTAAAAAGGCTCATTTTCGCCGCTTGCGTCAATACTGAGCGATACAGCACCGGGCAGCCTAACCGGCGCAGCATATACAGGCATTCCATATTCATCATAGGACAAAATCTTCGCCCAATGCACTCTGTTCAGACCAAATTTGACCTTATTTTTTTCCATAGCTCAGACCTCCATTTCGTATAACACTTCATACATTTCTTCCGATGCGATCCATGTTTCGGTTTTGTTGTAAAAAATATGATGATGCCGCAGAACAGCCTCAATTTCCGCCTCTGTTTCGGGAGATTTTTCATCAGTGTACAGTTCAATATCCAGCTTTTTAAAGCTGTGATACATCCGATTATCTGCTGAAAAAGTATGCTCGCCCAGTGACAGAAAAATCAGAAACGGCGGCTTCGGACTTTCGCCCTCGGCAAAATGGTGGTATGCGAAGGGCAGTCCCATTTCAAGCATCATTTCGTTGATTTCTTCGTAACTCATTTTAGCTCCTTTTCTATCAGCGATTCCAATAAATCTGCTCCGTTTTCCTCGGCAGGAGCAATATGCGGCTTTCCTGCAACACGACCTCCGTTTCTTTTGGCGTGACCGTGCTCTAAAAGATGTGCAATCTGATAGCGGTCTTTAGAGTGAACGGTAATTTCAAGAGAATGGCTGTTTTCCTTGACTTTTTTAGTTGTCCAGCTTTTCGCATATTTTCCTGTTCGTTTCGGAGCGTTGGCAGAAATCTCTTTTTTCACAGACGTTGCAGTCTTGCGAACAGCTTTTTTCATAGCCGTATCCGCAAGGTCTGCGTATTCCTGTAAGCCTTTCACAATTTCGTCAGCCATGTCGTCAATACTGGTCATCCTGCACACCTGCTTTCCTTGCTTTTGCAGTGATTTTCAGATAATCACGACACTCATAATTCGGCGATATTCCGATAATATCGTACATCACACCACGAAAAGAAATGCGGTTTGCAGTTGTAGAAATCCCCATTGTCATATTGTTTTGCCGAATCATAAACTGCAAGGTCTGCACTTCTTTTGTCGTGCCGTTATCGGAATTTTCAGCCGAGTTTTTCACTGAAACAGAAGCCCAGCAGGAGAATAATTCCTCCCACTGAGCTTTGTGATTTCCAATTTTATCGACACGTGTCGATTGCTCCAAAATTGTGATACGCTGATTTAATTTCCCGATTTCCACTAAATCACTCCCTCACGCTGTGCAAATAAAATGGAACGCAGAGTAAGAGTCAGCTTGTGAAAATCCGCAGTATTTCGATTTTCATATAGGTAGGAAACAGTGTACATAATAGCCTGACGTGAGGTTTCCTCATTCTCTGCAAGCTGTTTTTCGTCCATGCGTCCTACATCCATGACAAGCCGTTGCGCCGTTTCCATGAGTGTGAGAATGAGCTTGTCATCCTCACAGTTGTCAACACGAAGATAATTTTTCGCTTCAGTTAATGTAATCATCAATTAAGCCTTTGCGGTGGAAGTGCCCTTGATCGTGAGTGTTTTCACTGCTTCGGGAAGAATCAGCTTTCCATCCACACGCTGCGAAGCAAGGAATCCGATTTGTCCGTTCATGGCGAACAGTTCGTTGAGTCGTTTAAGACTTCTGCCCTGCCTGTCAGCGATCCAATAGTACGACATATCACCAAAAGCGACAGCTTTGTTTCCTGCGTCTAGAGTTGGTGCGTAAACGGAAGTAACATATGGACGGTTCAGAATCGTATCGGGAACACCTGCTGAAATTGCGGGCTGCCAAATATACTGCCCGTTGCTGTCCTTGATTTTACGAAGCATTTTCAATGTCTGTTCATTCAGAAGCCATACTGCTTTCTTGCGATACGGCGACTTTACGGAGTAGAAAAGTTCAAGCATATCGTCAAAAGTAATGCTTGCCGCAGCAGTCGTGGCACCGTTCTGCGCACCTCCAACGGCAGCGAAAATGCCAGTCGGTTTGCCCTTTCCGTCACCGACAAGAAATGCTTCTTCTTCTTTTGCACCGATTCTGCGTCCGAATTCCTTTGCAATATATGAAGGAAGATCGAACACACTGTCATTGAGGAGTTCCTCTGAAATTTTGATAGCCGTGCCGACTTTGTATGCTGACAAGTTAAGCTGACCAAAAGTATCATCGGAAAGGGTATAAGCTTCTTCCTCCTCCATCCAGACTGCTTCGCCTTTCTGCGTAATAATGGGGATTTTTCTGTCGCCGCTTGATGTCTGAATCTTCGTTGCAAGCGGGCGGAAAACGTTCTCCTCTTCCAGCGATTCGATGAGCTTTTTCTCGTGAGGTAGCAGTGTGCCGCCTTATCATCTTACGATGACAGGTTTGCACAAAGCCCCTCCCAAACCGTGCTTAC
>CANQWA010000017.1 GCA_947627445.1 uncultured Ruminococcus sp. | reverse complement strand
TTTATCCAGCTTTTCAGCGATTTCCTTTTCTGTCCGCTGTATCTGTTCTGTGAGCGCCTTGCGCTCCTTACCCTTGACCGCCTATAAACATCAAACAAATTCCTACAACACAACATTTCAACAGTTTTATATGTTTCTTCATTAATGACTCCTTAATATTTATATGAGTATTTTACAGTAAACTTAATATGGATAAAGCATTTTAGCATTTTGCATAACGTATCCTAAATCATTTGCAACATTACCGAGAGACAATCGAAAAATCTGACGGTGCATCTGACGACCATCTTTGTGCGGGATTGCCTTTATGGATGAAGCAGCTGCTGTTTCAGAAGTGCCAGATCAAATACCTCGATTCTTTCATTTTCGTTCATGTCTACATTCTGCCAGCTTGTGAGCGGTCCGGCATGGAGAAGCCATTTCTGGAGCATGACCACATCGGCGATCTCCACTTTCCCGTTGGCATCTGCATCGCCTTTCTGCGTTCCGGAAGCCGCATCCGCTTTGGCAAATACCGTGTAATTCACACAGTAAGCCGACTGCCCGTTCGTGCCGAGCGTGACGGTATCGCCGGATTTCACCGCTTTCCGATATGCCGTAAATGTCACATCACCGTCATTGGCAAGGGTCAGTTCTGTTTTCTCCCAATCGGAAAGCCATTCCGGCAGCGGGTCCACACGACTGTCCATTGCCACATAAACCGTCATATCTGCCCCAGCCGTAAAGACGGCAAGGTCAGATTCACTGAATTTCGCATCACAGGCAGTCCGAAGCAATTCCGCACCGAGCAATTCTTCCGGAATTGCCGTGTATGCCACCTCTCTGTCCCCGAACACAAGGTCGCCCACTTCTGCACTGCTGTCAATGCTCCAGTTTCGGTAGGTGTTCAGATCCTTGACGGTCAGATCCCGAAACAGGTTGCCGTTGAGGGGGTCAATTTTGATTTCCAGCGTCCATTTCTGATTCTCCGAGCCGTCACAAGCCCACTGCACGACATTTGCGCCGCTGTCCGTGCTTCCGGCTTCGACGCCGAGACAGCTTGCATCAGCAGTGGCTTTGGTTGTAATGGTGTAGGTGCCGTCTCCGTTGTCCACGAATTTGAACAGCTGTGCATCGCTTGCGGTATCGCCCCAGATGCCGATATTGGTGCCGTTTTCCGTCTTGCCGTAGTCGAGGTCAAGGAGATAGGTCTTGCCGTCTCCGGCTTCGGAATAAAGCCGATAATATCCGTCTCCGGCATCCTCCAAAGACCAGCCGTCCGCACCGTTTCCGCCCTGCTGGACGTTCGTGCCGTTGGCAGGCGTCCCCTCCGCAAGCGCAAGGTGCAGCCCGCTGCCCACGTTGGTGATCACATATTGATGCGCTGTGTCGATGACAGCACCCGTCTTTCCGGCAGGACTGCTGACATTGACCGTGCAGTCTGTCGGGCGTGCCGGAAGATCGACTCCCGTTCCGAGGAAGAAACTCGTATGCGGCGGCTGATTGTACGCCGTATTCTGTGCTGAAACCTGCATCCGGTACTGTGCATCGTGCATCAGCGTGGTAATTCTGTAGTCCGTGTCGTAGGTCGTTGTATAAATACGGACAGATTTGCTGTCGGCAGCACGCACGATAAGTTCCTCACGCCAGTCCCCGAAAATATCCGCCGACAGACAGGGCGTGCCCTTGGTCGTGTTGCAGGTGTAGTAACCGTCCGTGGAGAGAAGCGTGGTCAGCGTGCCATCCTCTTTCATTTTGGTGATAGTCGCCGGAGAATCCGTGTAGCCGTCTAAAATTTCACGCTCCAGATCGCCGTCCCAGTAGCTTAGGAAATTGATAGCCGGTCTTCTGCACGAAAGCGTCTCGCCGCTGGTATTTTTGACAGGGGTTGAACCGTCTGCTTCTTTGTTTCCCCAAAGTTCTGCGCCGGGGTTGCCTGCCCAGACATTATCGCCGCAGCATCTTCCCGTATCTCCCTGACCGTCATTGTGGAATAGGATATTGCCCGTATCACAATCCACCAGTGAAACGCCGTAAGGCTTGTCCTCATGGCAAATCCACGCCTCAATTCCGGGGTTCGTCGGGTCAAGGTCGCCTACGTGCATTGCATCACCGTGCCCCTTGTTCAGACACCAGAGAAGTTTTCCGTCATCGTCAATGCAGGTGGAACCGGTGATGATTTCCTGCTTGCCGTCACCGTCTACATCGGCAGGCATCGTATTATGGTTTCCGTCACCGTATCCCGGCGTACTGCTGCTGGTTCCCGTGTCGAACATCCAGAGCTTTTTGAGCTTCTTATTCTCGACGGCGTAGGCAACAGCCGTCATTCTGCCGTAGTACCCGCGTCCGGCAACCACACACGGATGTACGCCGTCCAGATACGCAACGGTTCCCCAGAAACGGTCTACACGGTTGGTCTTGTCGCTGGATTTGCCCCATTTGGTCGGATCGCCTCTGCCGGGTTCGTAATCGATCGTATCGAGTGCTGCACCTGTCTCACCGTCAAAGAGTGTGTAAAATTCATTTCCGGTGTAAATGAAACCGTTTCCGTCCCGGTAGACCTGTGAGGCATCGCCGATGACTTTGCCTGTGCCGTCCACCGTGCCGTCAGAAGTTTTGCAGGTCATTTCACACTTGCCGTCCAGATCGAAGTCACCCACGAAAAACTGCGTGTAATGCGCACCGGCACGGATATTCCAGCCGAGATCAATTCTCCAGAGCCGTGTGCCGTCCAGCCGCAGGCAGTCGATATAGACCTTGTCCGTCTTGCCTTTTTGGGAATTGTCCTTGGAATTGGAAGGGTCCCATTTTAGGAACAGCTCATACTGCCCGTCCCCGTCCACATCGCCGACAGACATATCATTCGGGCTGTAGGTCACGCCGGAAGCGGCGGGCGGTTCCAGGGGAATGTCGAACCATGGGTTTCCGGCGGTGAGTTTGCAAGTTTCAGAGGAAACGACTTTGCTCCCCGAAAGCGTGTCCACCCGGTACTTTGAGGCAGCCGTTCCCTGTGCATCGAGATAGCAGGTCGCCTGTCCGGCTTCACTGGTGTAGATGAGCGTGCCGTCCCGGTAGAGCTTGTAGACGGCATCGTCCGCATCGTTAGCCAGATACCGCCAGCTGATGAGCATGCCCGAACCTGTGCCGACAGCGGAAATGCCCCTGTCCAGATACTCCAGCACTTTCCCGGAAGCGGCATCCGCCTGCAGGTCTGTGCATGGTTTTTCGGGTATGGCAAGACCTGCTGTTCCCACAAGCAAAGCCGCCAATACCGCTGTGATGCGTTTTTTCTTCATAACATCTTTCCTTTCTCGGTGAAATTTGGAAAGCCATATCTGTTTTGGCTTCCGGAAAACCATATTGATACTTTTATTATAGGGTTTTTTCATGAATTTGTCAATGGGTTTGCCTCAAATACCGTTTGAAAAAGAACGTAAAAAGAGTATTTGACAATTGCCATAAAAAGTGTTATAATAAAAAATATCAATCTTTATGATGAAATGAAAAAAACAAGAAAGGAATTCGATCCATGAAAAAAATCGTAATCATTGGCGGCGGTCCCGCAGGATTGACTGCCGCATATGAGCTTCTGAAAGATACCAAAGGACAGTTTGACGTCACTGTTCTGGAAGAAAGTCAGGTGCTGGGCGGTATTTCTCAGACCGTCCGTTATCACGGCAATCGGATGGATATTGGCGGGCACCGGTTCTTCTCCAAAGATGAAACCGTCATGAAATGGTGGTCTGACCTGATGCCCATTCAGGGCGCACCTGCCTATGACGACAAAAAGCTGGGCAAGGAAAAGCCCCTTTCCGAAGGCGGCCCTGATCCGGAAAAAGACGACGAAGTCATGCTGATCCGCGAGCGTGTCTCCCGTATCTATTACAACCACTGTTTCTTCGACTATCCTGTTACGATGAAACCGGAAACCATCAAGAATATGGGCTTTGCTACCACCATAAAAGCCGGTTTCAGCTATTTGGGTGCATGTATGCACAAGCTGCCGGAGGACAACCTGGGCAATTTCTATATCAACCGCTTCGGCAAGGTGCTGTACAGTATGTTCTTCGAGGGCTATACCGAAAAGCTCTGGGGCAGACACCCCAGCGAAATTTCCGCAGACTGGGGCGCACAGCGTGTCAAGGGTCTGTCCATTCGTGCCGTCATCAAGGATATGTTCTCGAAGATGTTCGGCAAGAAGAACAATGCAAATGCCGAGACATCTCTGATTGAGCAGTTCTGGTATCCCAAATACGGTCCAGGTCAGCTCTGGGAACTGGTGGGAAAAAAGGTGCAGGAAGCAGGGGGCAAGATCTGTTTTGCACACAGCGTCAAGAGCATTCAGACCGAAAAGGGCAGAATCTGTTCTGTTACATGTGCTACACCAGACGGAGAAAAGGTCATTGACGGTGATATCTTCATCTCCTCTATGCCCATACAAGATCTCATCGGCGGTATGCAGGGCAGCGAAAATGCCGATATCCAGCGGATTGCCGCAGGTCTGCCTTACCGTGACTTTGTCACCGTGGGACTGCTGGTGGATAAACTGGAGTTAGAAAACAAAACCGATAAAAAGACCCTTGGCAATATCGTCCCTGACTGTTGGATTTATGTACAGGACAAGGGCGTGAAATTGGGCCGTATCCAGATCTTTAACAACTGGTCACCCTACATGGTAGAAAAGCCTGACCATACGGTCTGGATCGGTCTGGAATATTTCTGCGCCGAGGGTGACAGCTTCTGGAATATGAGTGATGAGGAATGTATTCAGTTTGCCATTGGTGAGCTGGAGAAAATGGGTGTCATCCGCAAGGGCGCTGTCAAGGATTCTCACCGGGAAAAGGTCAAGAAAGCTTATCCAGCCTATTTTGACACTTATGCGGAGTTTGACAAGGTCATCCACTATCTGGACACTTTCGACAATCTGTTCTGCGTCGGGAGAAATGGGCAGCATCGCTATAACAACATGGATCATTCCATGCTGACAGCCATTCACGCAGCACAGGCGATAAAATCTGGTTCCAGTGATAAGACAAACATCTGGAATGTCAACACAGAAAAGGAATATCATGAGCAAAAACAGGCTCAATAACCTGCTAAGATCATCTCCCGCAGAATGTCTGATTCGGTTTCTGGCAAAGCATCCTTATCTCAGCGCATTTTTGGTCTGCCTCTTTGTGAATTTTTTGGATTTGGGCGTACCGGAACATGTGCCGCAGCGTCTCCTGCTGATCACGCTGCTCTTGGTTGGAACAGCATTTCTGCTCTATGGTGTTGTCCGGTGTCAAAAACAGTTTCGGACACAGATAACAGCACTGCTAATTTTAGGGATGAGTTTTTGGCTGAAGTACTGCTATGTGTGTTATACACCGATTGATATTCGTCAGCATGATGTATACACATTCGGCGGTGGAAAAGGGCATTCTGCCTATATAGAATATCTGCTGAACAACTGCCATCTGCCGGACTTTGATCCCCGAGAGCGATGGCAGTTTTATCATCCGCCCTTGCATCATATCATTAGCGCCGTGTGGATTGGCATTTCAGAGAATTGGTTTGGTGTCGCCTATGATCCTGCACGAGAATCCCTGCAAACGCTGACCCTGTTTTATGCGATGACGATCATCATTACCGGTTATCGCATCCTGCGGGTTCTGAAGCTGAATGGTCTGGCATTGCATGTGCCGCTGATCCTGATCGCCTTTCACCCGGCGTTTATTCTGCTTTCGGGCAGCATCAACAATGACGTGCTTTCCGTGGCATTCATGATGGGCGCTGCACTCTGCACCTTGCGTTGGTATGACGCTCCCACTTGGACGGAAACCATTCAGCTGGCTCTTTGTATCGGGCTGGGCATGATGACAAAGCTCTCTGTGGGATTGTTGGCAATGCCGGTAGGGTTCATGATGTTACGCAAAACGATGTCGATGCTGCGCCGGAAAAAATGGGAATTTCTTGGCAAGCCGGCAGTGTTCGCCGGGATCTGTGCGCCGCTGGGGTTGTGGTTTCCCATCCGGAATCTGATTCGGTTCGGCGTTCCCTTGACTTATGTGCAGGAGATGTCCAGCACCAGCAGTCAATATCTGGGGGACAGGAGCTTCTGGTCACGTGTGACGGATTTTTCTTCGCATCAGTTTCAGAATGTCTTTGAGCAGTTTGCGTCACTGGGAGATTACAACGAATTCAACCCTCTGACAGCACTGCTGAAAAATGCTTTGTTCGGGGAATATATCCGGGAAAAGAACTTTCCGGAGGGTTCAGCCGTTCTGGGGCTGACAAAAGTATTTTTCTGGTTGCATGTTGTTTTAGCAGCCGCTACCTTTGTTTGTATGGGTGTGATGCTGCTGCGGAAATGTGTGCTGCGCATGGAATCGAAGCTGTTTTTTGCCATATTCTGGTTTACGATGATGCTAAGCTTTTACCAGTTGTCGGCGCAGTATCCTTTTGTCTGCTCGATGAACAGCCGGTATATTACGCCAGTAATTTTCATCGGCGCGCTATTCTGGGGTGCAGCGATGCAGCAACTGAAGGGGAAGAAGGCTTTCGCCGCAGTTGTACTGGGTAAGATCATGACGGCGCTGCCGGTGCTGTTTGCAGCGATGACCGCTGTAATCTATATGCGTGTGTTGCTGCCCTGCTAAAACAAGGGCAAACCCGCACAAAGAGCGCCTGGCGGCTTTGTGCGGGTTTGCCCAAAAATCCGCGGCGATTGGAAAAGGCGCATCAGTCACCAATCCCGGACAAAGGGCTATTTTTTGCTTGCTTCCTTTCCATTCGCTTCCAGTTCACATACCCATAGATATCATTCACCAAAAAGATCCCAAAGCAAAGCACCATAGAAATATACGCCGGATTCTCCAGCGACGCCAACACCCACAGCACGATCAGTACCACGTCATTTCCGGCATAAGCTACGGCATAAAAGGGAGAACGCAAAAACATCAATCCCGAAGCCAGAAAGCTGGTAAACACCGACACGGTACTTGCCATCAGCCTTGCCGTATGAAAAGCCTTCAGAATCCAGTAAAACAACACCGTCACTGCCGCCGTCAATCCCAACAGCAGCCATAGTTTTCCCTTTGTCATCGGTGCGACCCGTACTTCACCTTTTCCGGCTTCATAAGGATTGCGCATCCAGGAGATTGCCGACAGCAATGCGATAGGCGCAGTCATGCCAAGATAGGTGATCATTTCTCCATAATACCGGAATCGAAATGCGATCACGCCATACAACAGACTGAACAAAATCGTCAAAAGCTGTCCCAGGACATTTCCTTTGGCAACAAAGATCAGTGCCGAGACACCGGTTAATGTGGCGATCAGTGTCATGGCATCCTTTTCTGCGCCAAGAAAAAAGCACATCGTCACCAATATACACGAACTGATCCACAATAGCTTTTCAAACCGTGTCAGGTTTTTCAGTGCGTCCCGTATTTTCATGCATCTATCCCTCCAAAAAATGCGCCCTCACACAAGATTCGTCAGGTCTTAGAAGAATCCTGTGAGGGCGCATAAAGCTTGCTGCCTGGCGGCGGCTGTTGTTCTATCTGTTCGATCTGTTATCGTCTATCCTTCATGGGAACATAGTCCTGTTCTTTTGCGACGGACAAATATGCCGGACGTATGATCTTGCGGCAGTTGATCAGCTCTTCCAGACGATGTGCCGACCAGCCGGCAATGCGGGCAATGGCAAACATCGGTGTGAACAACTCTGTGGGCAGTCCCAGCATCCGATAGACAAAACCGCTGTAAAAATCCACGTTGGCGCAAACGCCCTTGTAGATTTTCCGGTTTTTCTTGATGACTTCTCCTGCCAGACGCTCTACCGTTGCATACAGTTCATATTCCTCATGGCAGTCCTTTTCCGTAGAAAGCTGCTCTACAAATCGTTTCAGGATCACCGCACGGGGATCAGAAACAGAATAGATGGCATGCCCCATGCCATAGATCAGACCGGCATGGTCAAAGTTTTCACCCTGGAGCAATCCCACGAGATACTCCCGCAGTGCATCCTCGTCCTTCCAGTCGGGGCAATGGCGCTTTAAGTCAGCAAACATTTCCATTACTTTGATGTTGGCGCCGCCGTGCTTCGGACCCTTCAACGAGCCCAGCGCTGCTGCCATGGTGGAGTAGGTGTCTGTTCCGGAAGAGGACACGACATGCACCGTAAAGGCGGAATTGTTGCCGCCGCCGTGCTCGGCATGCAGCACCAAACACAGATCCAGAAGTTTTGCTTCCAGACGGGTATATTTTCCGTCCGGGCGCATCATGTAAAGGATATTCTCCGCAATGGACAGCTTGGGATCAGGCTTCTGGATAAACATGCTCTTGTCATTGCGGAAGTACATGCTTGCCTGGTAGCCAAAAACCGCAATGGACGGGAACTGTGCAATCAGCTGGATACACTGACGCATGACGTTGGACAAACTGGTATCATCCGGCTTGGGGTCATAAGCGTGCAGGGCAAGGGTGCACTTTGCCATGGTATTCATGATATTATCACTGGGCATCTTCATGATCACGCCGCTGTTAAACCGATTGGGCAGCAGCTGATAATGCGCCAGAAGCTGGTGAAATTCTTCCATTTCTGCCGGATTGGGCAGCCGGCCCATGAGCAGCAGATAGATGATCTCTTCAAAGCCAAAGCGATCCTGGTCAATAAAGCCCTGTACCAGCTGTTCGATGGAAATGCCCCGATAGAACAATTGACCTGGTGCGGGCACGTCCTTTCCGTCCACATGCTGTGTGGCAGTCACCTTGCTGATGGTGGTAAGTCCTGCACGAACACCCTTGCCATCGATGTCACGAAGGCCTCGTTTTACTTCATGCTTGACATACAGATCCGGTTCGATCTGATAATAGGGCGCAGCTGCATCCGTGAGCTGTTCCACCTGCTGTGTGTCTTTCAGATATTGGTTGATCATCTGCTGGATCTTTTCCGAATGCAGTGAACTGTTACGAATTTTTTTCATTGGTCTGATCCTTTCTGAAGCGGGGGTTACGCTTCGGTCGGAAGGGATTTTTTCTGTATCACCTTGCTTCATATGAAACCTCCTCAGAGGTTTATTGTTTTTCCAGATGTCCTATGCCGGATTATTCATCAAACCCGATGGGTGTGATTCTCTGTGCCATGGGCAATGCATGCACTGAGCATATCTCGGCGATGATATTATTTTATTATACCATATATTTTCAGGATTGTCAAATGACTTCTGATGTTTCCGACAGCGCGCGCCGGTAGCAGTCACGCATTTGCATCATCCGTTCTTTGTCAGAAAAAATCACCGCAGCCGCCCGGTTACGGGCGCCGATCTGCTTGCGCAGCAGCTTGTTCTCTGTGAGTTGGCGGATGGCATCGGCGCAGCTTGTCACCAGATCGCCTTTCAGACAGATGGCGCTGTTCTCGTTGGCAAAAGCTTCTGTGCCGTGTACACGTGTTACCACAAGGGGCAGTCCGGCTGCCATGGCTTCCAGCGCAGCAGTGCCGCAGCCCTCTCGCCGGGATGTCATACAAAAGATATCTGCCATTTCTAACAGATCGGGCATATCCGTGCGGTAGCCCAGCAGATGGACACGGCTGGTCAGATGCAGCTTTTCTGCCAGTTTTTCCAAAAAGAAACGATCCGGACCCTCGCCGCAGATCACATAGTGGAGATGGGTCAAATCACGCAGGCGGGTCATTGCCTGCATCACGATCCGGAAACGCTTCTGAGGATAGAGGGATCCTGCCGACAACAGCACCATGGCGTCCGCCGGAATGGACAGAGTCTCCCGCATTTCCATGGCGGTGTGCTGGGGAGAAGCGTAGTAGGTGCCGTCTATGCTTTCCGTGTTCTTCAGTTCTTTCACAGCCTTTGGAGAAAGATGTTTTTGGATATAGGCAGTGTCTGCTGGGCAGACGGTAAATATCTGTGCGGTGGTTTTGGCAAGCTGTTTTTCTGACTTGCCGAAGAAGAACCGGTCCGCCAGGGAATTGCCACGGTACAGACGAAAATCATGTGCGGTGTAGAACACGGGGATATCCAAAGCAATGGCATTTGCCGCCATTCGTCCGTATTTTCCGGCAACAGCGCCGTGACAGTGGAGCAAAGCAGGCTTTAATTTCTGCAAAAGCGCTGTCAGCTTCTCCTGCGCCTTGCGGTTCTGATTTGCCGCAAAGACGGCATCTGAAAAGGGAAGATCGTGCCAGATGAGTCCGGGAAATTGTTTTTGAAACAGATGGATTGCCTGCTTTGAAGCGGTTTGTTCCTGCATATTGCACACCATATGAATCTCACAGCCCAGGGTTTGCAGAGCGGTCAGGTCGTGTTTGGTGAATTGGATCAGGGGCGCAGCGGTAGCGCTGAAAAGGATCACACGCTGCATGGATATGCCTCCTTTCAAATGGATGTTGTCTTCATTATAACATATTCAGACCGGATTGACAAGTCTTTTACCGTGTTTGGACACGGAAATCAATTTTCAAAATAGATACTTCTTTACCGCCTGCGGGAAGGAATACAATACTGTGCATCTTCACCACTTGCGGGAAAAAACGAATACTCTGTACTTCTTGGCAAAATTGAGCAAAATTGATTTCCATGGTGCTGATACTTTTGCGCTTGACTTTAATATCGGAATCTGATATAATTTTTCTTGAAAAGACATACTGCGTTTGATTTATAATCGGGATCAATAGAGCGAAAATGAGGTATTTCAATGAAAAAATCAAAGTCAAAAAAGAAAATTGCACGGATAATTATTTTATGCTTTATATTTTTAATGATCGTCGGATTGTGGGTATTTTCCGTAAGCATATACAAAGAAAATTTTGATAATCGTTTTGAGACCTATGAGCCTTTTATGTTTTATATTGACGATTTTGACGGCTTAGAGCGGGTCGGATATGATTTTGATTCAAACAACGGACAAAAGCTCAAAGGCTATATGTACAGCTCGGGCGAAAATCAGCGTGCGATCATCGTACTGGCTCACGGATTGGGCGGCGGCGGACATAATTCTTATATGGATTGTATAAATTACTTTGCGCAAAACGGATACTTTGTTTTTGCATATGACGCAACGGGAAATGATGAAAGCGAAGGCGAGGGTGTCGGCGGTATTCCTCAGGGGGTTATTGATCTTGAATATGCGATAAATTTTGTAGAGGAAAGCGGTAATTTCCCCGATCTGCCGATCGCTTTATTCGGTCATAGCTGGGGCGGCTACAGCGTTTGCAATGTGCTGACATATCACCCGGAGATCAAAGCCGTTGTGGAATGCGCCGGCTTTGATCGTTCGTCTGATTTATTAGAGGCGCAAGGTAAAAAGCAGGCAGGGGATTTCATTTATGCTATGATGCCTTTTATAAAGCTGCACGAGCAAATTAAGTTCGGCAAATATGCAGCAAATACGGCAATGGACGGTTTTGCGGCAAGCGATGCCACCGTAATGATCGTTCACGGCTCTGATGACGGCGTTGTGCCTGCGGAATACGGTTATGATATGTTTTATGAAAAATATAAAAATGATCCGCGGTTTTCATTTCTTCGTCTTGAAAACAGAGGACATAATTTTTTTAACAAACAGCCGGCGTATATAGACGAATTTAATAATTCGTTGGATAAATGGCGTGAAACGCTCGATTATGACTATAAAGCCGAGGAAAACAAGGATCGTTTTGCGGCGGATAAAGCAGATTACATAAATCAGAATCTTGACAGGGAAAAATACACCAATATGCTCGATACCGATCTGTTTGACCGCTTTCTGAAATTTTATGATGATAATATCTGATTTCCGTATTTTTTATTCATAATACGAAAGACGCCTTGTCCTATACCAATAAAATGCGCAATATATATTGTACAATTATTTTGAAATGATGAAAAATGTTTGAACGAATAAGAAATCTTCGTGAAGACAATGATAAAACACGTCTGCCTGTTTCCGACCCTTGCAAATATTCCTCTCAATTTCCCCACGGAAATTAATTTTTACAAAATTAATTTCCTGAAACAAGATTTTTAGAGACAAGAAGCAAGAAAAAAGTCTGCAAAGCGGACTAATATTTCAAAATATGCGCCGTAGGCGCTCCTGTCTGAACTTCGTTCAGACCTCTTACCTCTTAAAAGCGAAGCGTTCTAACTTCTGGAAATCAAAAATTGATTTCCATGCGTGTTTGGATTCCATATCAAGCAATTTCACGTCTCTTTTTTGGGAATTACCGCCAAAAATTTTGCCATAAATTCTACATCGGCAAAGGCATCCTTCACTGGACAAACACCGGGAAATGTGGTATAATAAATTTGTATTGTTTAGAACAAGTTCTTATTGGAATGAGAAAGGCTTTTGGATATGATGAAAAATACTGCTGAATTTATCGAATGGAAAGGCATAGAATGCATTCGTCTTTCTGCAGGCGGCTATACCGCTATGATCGCTCCTGGCATTGGCTCTAATGTACTGCGCCTCCGTGATGAGGAAAACGGCATCGAATTCTTCCGGTGGGACGAGAATAATACACCGGAATCCATTCGCGCTTCTGCCGAGGTCTGGGGTCTGCCTACGCTGTATCTTCCCAACCGTTTTGCAGACGGCGTTCTGCGGACTTCTGATGCTGTGTATCAGCTTCCGGTGAATGAAAAAGCACCCTATCACAACCACATTCATGGTTTTCTGCACAAGCGTGAGCATACGGTGATTGCCCACACCGCCAATGAAACTGCCGCATGGTTGCGTACCGCCTATGTGTACAACGAAAACGATCCCTTTTTCCAGTATTTCCCGCTGCCCTTTACGGTAGAGTTCTTGTTTATGCTCAGTGAGTACGGTCTGGAATACAAGGTTTCCATTATCAACCAGTCTCTAAAAAAGCTGCCGGTTTCCTTTGCCACACACACCACGATTGCCGCACCTTTTGTAGAGGGCGCAAAGGAGGAGGACATTCGTCTGAAAGCACCGGTGACAGAAAAGTGGACATTGAATTCCCGCTGTCTGCCTACAGGCGAGATATTGCCTCTGGACGATTATGACATGGGTTATGTGAATGGGTCGTTTTGTCCGGTAAAACAGGTGGTGGATAACGACATGTACACCGGCGGCAGACAGGAATTGGAGGGTAAGAGATTCCGGGGTGTGATCATGACAGATGCTGCAAGCGGAAAGGGTATCGGCTATGAGGTTTCTGAGGGCTATCAGTTCTGGATCTTCTGGAATGACCGGGGCGAAAAGCATTACTTCTGTCCCGAGCCGATGACGGCTATGATCGATGCGCCCAATCTGGATATGCCGGCGGAAAAGACCGGTTATCGGGAGTTGTCCTCTGGTGAGATTTTTCATATGGCACAGCATTTCTTTACCATCCTGCCGGATGCGTGAGACAAACCCGCACTATCTTTGTGCGGGTTTACCGTGAGAATTTAGAGCCTGTTCCGAAAAGCAGTTGTCCCCGGATGGTGTAAAACCATTCGGGGACAATTTTGTCAGAGCCTGTTCAGCTTTTTCAAAACCGTTCAGACCGCCTTCGGCTTTGCCTTTACCAGTTTGGTAATACACCCCCGGGGACATTCCTTCACACAAAGTCCGCAGGAGACGCATTTTCCATAATCAATTACCGCAAACGCATTTTCCACATGCACCGCACCGAATTTACAGACCTTCTCACACTTTTTGCATCCGATGCAGGCATTTTCACAGGACTGCATTGCCGTCTTTCCCGTATTTCTCGAAGAACACCGGATATCTACCTTCTTGCTCTCCGGGCGCAGCTCAATGAGTTGATTGGGACAAGCCGTCGCACATTTGTTACAGGAGATACACTTTTCCGTGCAGAATACGGGAATACCGTCCGAAAAGGAGATGACATCGCTTTCACAAGCATGCATACAATCTCCCAGTCCGATACAGCCATAAGCGCAGACACCTGTTCCGCCGTAAAACCGCTTGGCGGAAGCACAAGTCTGTATACCGTCAAACCGGAATTTCTGCCGGGTTGCTGTACAAGTGCCATTGCAGTGCAGCACAGGAACCAACCGTTCTGCAACCTCTACCGATGCGCCCATAATCTCGCCAATGGCAGAAGCCGACTCTTTTCCGCCGGGGAGACAGGCGTTCATGGGCGCGCCTTTGTTCACAATGGCATCGGCATAATCCGCACATCCGGCATAGCCGCAGGCACCGCAGTTCGCACCGGGCAGTGCCTCCGTAATTTTGGATGCACGGGGATCGACCTTGACGGCGAATACTCTGGAAGCTGCCACCAGAAGAATGCCAAAGACAACGCCGAATACAATGAAAATCAGAATGGGATAAAGATATTCCATGATGAATCCTCCTTAGCACCTGCTTGGTATGGCAGAACAGGCGCTTATTGTCCGATACCGCCAAAGCCCAGAAAACTCATGGACACAATAGCGGCGGCGATGAGTGTTGCCGGAATGCCTCGGAACAGCTTGGGGCTATTCTCTTCCGCATCATCCACACGGGAACGCACGCCGGAAAAGATCAGCATGGCAAGGGCGAAGCCCAGACCGGAAAATCCGGCGTTTACCAGAGACTGCCCGAAACTGTAGCCATCGTCGATATTCATGATGGTCACACCCAGAACCGCACAGTTGGTGGTGATCAGAGGCAGATAGATGCCCAGCGTTCGGTACAGGGGGGGCATCAGTTTTTTCATCATGATCTCCAGCAATTGCACGAAAACGGCAATGATCAGAATAAACGCCACCGTCCGGAGATAGGTCAGCTCTAAAGGCTTCAGCAGCAGATGATAAATGGGATAGGTAACGATAGAGGCGCACAGCATGACAAAAATGACGGCTGCGCCCATCCCCACACTGGAATCCAGCTTTTTGGAAACGCCTAAAAACGGACAAATGCCGTAAAATTTCGATAATACAAAGTTATTGGTCAGCACGGCGGCAATGATAATTGTGATATATGTACTCATGCATCTGCCTCCTCACAACCTGCGCCGCAGGATGCGGCATTGGGACAGGCGGCGCAGCCCAGCTTCTTCGGGGGTTTGCGGTTAGAAATCGCACAGACAATGGCGATGACAAAACCCAGTGTCAGGAATCCGCCGGCAGGCATCACAAACAGAGAAATGGTATGCCCTGCCATGCCCGGAACGGAAAGTCCCATCCATGTGCCGGAGCCGAAGATTTCACGAATGCTTCCCATAAGAAACAGTGCCAGGGTAAAGCCCAGTCCCATGCCTGCACCGTCTAAAGCAGAAGCGATGGGGTTGTTCTTCGACGCAAACATTTCTGCACGGCCTAAAATAATACAGTTTACGGTAATCAGCTCCAGAAACGCTCCCAGGCTGGTGTACAGCGCCGGCACAAAGCCGTGTACCAGAAATTGTATCAGCGTGACAAAGGATGCGATAATCACGATATAGCAGGGAAGCTTCACTTGCTGGGGAATCGCCCTTCGCAGCAGAGAGATCACAATATTGGAGCAGATCAGCACGAACATGGTGGAAAGCCCCATGCCAATGCCGTTGAATGCCCCGGTGGTGACTGCCAGTGTGGGACACATGCCCAAAAGGGAAACCAGTACCGGATTCTCTTGGATCAGTCCCTTGAGAAATTCCTTTCCGTAGTTCATATCTCTGGCACCTCCTGATTGGCTGCTGCGGTTTCCAAAGCGCAGATGATGGCTGCCTTTATCCCGTTGGAAGAAAATGTCGCACCAGTAATGGCGTCTGCGGATTCCACCTGAGATGTATCGGTACAGCCGGTGAGTGCGTCCAGCAGCAGTTCTGGATTATCCCGTACCTTTGTGCCAAGACCGGGCGTCTCGGCAACAGAGACAAAGGAAACACCCGTTACAGCGCCGTCCTTGTCTACGCCCACGATCACCTGTAAGCCGCCCTTATTGTAGCCGTCTGCGGTAATCAGTACGGCGGATTGCCCTTTGTCGTCCACATAGAGGGCGGAGGCAGCGGCTTTTTCATTGTCTGCCTTTTGAAAATCCGGAATCTCGGTAAAGTTTCCGGCTTCCGGTAATTGCTGCAGGCTTTCTGCAATGGCAGCAGATTCTGCCGCAGCGATCTTGTCTGCCGTCACGCTGTTTGCCAGTGCCAGTAAGCCGCAGCAGACGGCACAGACCAGCGCCAATATCACAGGGGGCAGAACAGTTGCCTTGATAGAGCGGTTGTGGTTATCAGCCATTGGTGCTTTCCTCCTTTGCAACGAGCTTTGCGCCCAGGGGACGTGTCATCGTCAGCCGGTCGATATAGGGCGTCAACAGATTCATCAGCAGGATGGAGAAGGAGCAGCCCTCCGGCATGCTGGCAAATTCCCGGATCACAAAGGTAAGCAGTCCGCAGCCAATACCAAAGAGCAGCTTGCCCTTTCCTGTGATGGGGGTGGTGACATAATCCGTTGCCATGAAAAATGCGCCAAGGATCACGCCGCCGCTGAGCAGGGCGTAGGGAACAGCTGTCAGTTCGCCTCCGGAAGCCAGGGTATAGATGAGTTCCAAAACAGCCAGCGATCCTAAGTATGCCACCGGTGCATGATAGGAGATCACGCCGATGAGCAGCAGAAACACGCCGCCAACGAGGAGTGCAAGAGCAGAGGTTTCGCCCAGAGAACCGCCCACATTCCCCACGAAAAGGGAGAGCAGGTCTGCATCGCCGGAAGCCAGAGGCGTTGCACCTGTGACAGCGTCCAAATTTTCGATGCCGGCAGAGGAGGACAGCATGCCCGATCCCATGCTGCGGTAATAAAAAGGCTTTACCCAGGTGGTCATATCTCCTGCAAAGGAAAGAAGCAGAAAGACACGTCCGGTGATCGCCGGATTGGCGAAGTTACAGCCCAGACCGCCAAAGAGCTGTTTGACCACAGCCACAGCAAAAATACAGCCGATTGCCGCTTCCCACAGGGGCAGTGTCACCGGCAGATTCAATGCCAGCAGCACGCCGGTGAGCAGTGCGCTGCCGTCGGAAACCGTGATGTCCTTTTTCATCAGCTTCTGGCAGATCAGCTCTGTCAGCACGCTGATGCCGCCGCAGAATACCACCAGAAGCATTGCCCGCAGACCAAACAGGACAGTCGCTGCCGCAATGGCAGGGCAAAGCGCCAGAATCACCAGAAACATGATCTTCTGTGTGGTCAGATTGCCGCGGATATGAGGCGATGGGGATACTGTGAATAAGGATGCCATTTTTTCTCCTCCTTATTTATTTTTTTGGGATTGATAGAATGCCTTTGCCAATTGGTTGGTCTCTGCCACAGGCCGCTTGGCAGGACAGGCATAGGTGCAGCAGCCGCAGTTCATGCACAGCATGACGTGAAGCTTTTCCAGGGCGGCGGCATCCTTCCGGCGGAGTGCCTTTGCCATTTCCACCGGCATCAATTGCAAGGGACATGCGGTGATACACCGTCCGCAGTGAATACAGGGGGAGGATTTGGGACTCTGGAGTTTTTCAAAGGCAAGAATCGCATTGTTGGATTTCAGCACCGGGTCTGCCGGATCGCTGATCGCCATGCCCATCATGGGACCGCCGTAGAGCAGCTTGTTCGCCCGGTCGATATCGCAGCCAGCGAATGCAAGGACATCCTGTACCGGTGTGCCGATGGGCACCATGAGATTGCAGGGATTCTTTACCGCATCGCCGTCTACGGTGATCAATCGCTGTGTCATGGGCATACCAGTACGGAGATAGCGGCTGAGAAATGCCACAGAGGAAACATTCATCACAATAACCCCCTGATCTGCCGGCAGCTGTCCTTCCATGACGATTCTGCCTAAGGTGTTATAGATCAGGACCTTTTCTGCACCTTGGGGATACAGGGTGGAGAGCGAAGCAATTTCGATTTCCGGATGAGATCTTGCTTCTTCGGTAAGCAAGCGGATGGCTTCCGGCTTGTTGGTCTCAATACCAATGATCGCTTTGGGTATTTCCAGCCAATTCAGCACCTGAAGCACGCCATCCATGACTTCTTCAGGAGCTTCTGTCATTTGGCGGTAGTCCGAGGTGATGTAAGGCTCACATTCTGCCCCGTTGATGACCAGAGTGTCTACGGGCTGCTTGGGGGAAAGCTTGACATGTGCCGGAAAGCTTGCACCGCCCATACCGGTGAGACCGCTTTCCCGGACAGCAGCAAGAAAGCTTTGCTTGTTTGTGATCTCGGGAGGCTTGACTTCCGGGAAAATCGTCTGTTTGCCGTCGGTTTCGATCTCCACCATAGGACAGGTGCGTCCGTTTGACATGCGATAGGTGGTGATCGCTCGGACTGTGCCGGAGACGCCAGTATGTATGGGCGCGGACATGAAAGCATCTGTGTCGCCGATTTTTTGACCCACGGCGACAGTGTCCTTTGGCTTTACAAGAGGCGTACAGGGTGCGCCGATGTGCATGCTCATGGGGATACGCACCAGTTTCGGCAATGGTAGCGGCTGTGAGGCGCTGTTTTCTGTATGCTTATGGTGCGATAGTCTGACACCATGCAGTTTTTTCATAGAAAGACTCCTTTCGGTGTTGTTTCTGCATTTGCGCCGGGACAAAACCGGAAAACCTTTTTTGACGAAAAAATTGTCAAAAACACTTTTATTTTTCAAACAGATATGATATACTATTGAAGAAAAGCCGGAAAACGAGTTTTTCCGCTCACAACTATATATTATAATACAATTTTTCAAATTTGTAAACAGGAAAGCTGTGTCTTTTTTGAAAATCAAGCTGTTTTTTGCAGAATGATGAAAAAAACAAACCATTCTGAATCAGGAGGTAATAGAATGAAGGGCTATCGTATCAGTGTGATCCGCCACGGCAGAACGGCCGCCAACGACAAGGGTATTTATATCGGCAGGACAGACTATCCCCTTTCGGACAAGGGTGCCGCGGAACTGGCAGGCAAAACAGATGAATTCGTCTATCCCAAAGTGGCAAGGGTGTACAGCAGTCCTCTGCGTCGGTGTATCGAGACGGCGGAAATTCTCTTTCCGGAGGTGCAGCTGCAGACGGTGGAGAATCTGATGGAAATGGATCTGGGCAAATTCGACGGAAAATCCGCAGACGAGCTGGTGGACAAGCCGGAATTCAAGGAATGGCTCAAAGGCGGTGCGGACTGCCGTCCGCCGGAGGGGGAAAGCGTCCAGGAGGTGCAGCTGCGCATCTACAAGGCACTTCGGGAAGTGATCTTGGATATGATGCAGGAGGATTTGCTTCACTGTGCCATGATTACGCACAGCGGTATCATTGTCCATATGCTGGCCGGGTTTGGCTTGCCGAAAATTCCGCCCCAGGAATTACAATGTGCACCAGGAGAGGGATTTGATATTCACATCACTGCCGATCTGTGGCAGCGGTCGCAGGCGTTTGAGATTCTGGGCTTGACGCCTTATCATGCATAGCAAGGAGGGACTTTTCATGATTTATACAGTCACCTGTAATCCGTCCATGGACTATTGCATGCATGTGGAGCAATTGCTTCCCGGAGAGACAAACCGTGTGGAAACGGTCCGTATGCTTGCCGGCGGAAAGGGCCTGAATGTGTCTGCGGTGCTGCATCATCTGGGAATTGAGACGACGGCTCTGGGCTTTGTTGCCGGTTTTGTGGGGAACGAGATCGAACGGCGTGTACAGCAGAGCGGTTATGCCTGTGGGTTCATTCACTTGCCGGAGGGGTGTTCCCGGATCAACGTGAAACTCAGCGGTGAAAGAGAATCCACGGAACTGAATGCCCCCGGACCGGAGATTCCGTTGGTTTCTCAGGAGGCGCTGGGACGGCAGTTGGACACGCTGACCAAGGGGGACATGCTGGTGCTGGCAGGCAGTCTGCCGCCCTCTATGCCCAAGGATATTTATGCAAAATGGCTGGCACAGCTACAGAGCAAGGGACTTTTGACGGTGGTGGATGCTACGGGAGAGATGCTGCTGGCAGCATTGCCATACAAGCCGTTTCTCATCAAGCCCAATCACCATGAGTTGGGAGATCTATTCGGCGTTGCCATTGACAGCCGGGAAAAAGCCGCACTGTACGGCAGAAAATTGCAGGAAATGGGTGCCCGGAACGTCCTGGTCTCCATGTCCGGCGACGGTGCTGTGCTTTGTGCGGAGGACGGCAGACTGTGGGATCAGCAGGCGGCTTCCGGAAAGGTCGTCAATGACGTGGGCGCTGGGGATTCTATGATCGCAGGGTTTATTGCCGGGTGGCTCTGGTGGAGGGATTATGGTATGGCGCTGCGGTTTGGTGCGGCGGCTGGCGCTGCCAGTGCGTTTTCGGCAGAACTGGCGCAGAGAGAAGAGATTGAGAAGATTCTGGTGGAACTGCCTTTGGCGAAGGAATTCTGAAAAAAGGTTCTGGCAGAAAAAGCTGAAAGCCTCTCCGCATGGGAGAGGCTTTTTTACTTAGGGCGTGTTGACACTAAGCCTAAAACGCATCTTTTTGTCAGAATTTTACGCATACTGCGTCGAGAAAACTTGCCGGGCGACAGCCCGCCTGCGTTTTCTCTCCTTGTCTGCGCAGAAATTCTGCTCAAAAATTTGCGCATTATTTTAGTGTCAACACGCCCTAGAACGGGTTCTTACTCTGCTTCCGGATAAAATGCATCCTCATAGGCTTCCAGTCTTGTCTTCGTTCCCTTTGGTGACCCAGAATACACAATCCGGTTGATAGGCGCACCATCCAGAATATCTGCATAACTGAGGCGGTCGCCCAACCGCATCTTCAAAATGCCGTTGGTTTCGACATATCGTCGGATCATGCCGCGTTCTGAAAATTTTCTTCGATAGGACAACGCTTCCTGAGGATCATAAAGATACTGTCTGTCCAGCGCAAGCTGACGTGTCCGCACCAGCCCCTTTGCCTTTGCCTTGGCATCAGCTTCGTGAAATGTCTCATACGATCCATCTGCATCCGCCATATAATAGTCACTATAGATTCTGGATGCATCTGTGACAATACCTGCAGCAAGCAGAATATGATCTGTCGCATAATAGGTTTGATAAGAAGCGGGCAGATGCATCCGAATCTCATTTGCACCGCAGATAAACGGATAGCGGCCGCACAGCTTATAAGTGAGATTGGTAATGCCGTCCCACATGGCGGTATTTTCCTTGACGTAGATATAGTTGCTGGTATCCGTGCTGCTCTCCCAGGTGATCTCCGGAGGAAAACTGTAGAATTCCGTCATCAGTCTGTCCAGGGACATGCGGCTGTGGATGCCGGGTGTCAATTGGTTTTGCAGCAGCATGGCAGTCAATCCACGTGAAATGACCCGGATCATAGAAGTGCCGTTTTCCCGGACGGCATCCACCCGGTCGGCTGTACCCAGATGCAGTTCTGTTTCATCTGCCATCAGCTGTACCCGGCAGATATGCCGGATACTCTCTTGGTCAAAAGCGCTGCAGATCAGAGCAGTTAACTGACTGTAGGGCGTATATGCCTCTTTCACCAGCCGGAAAGAACCAATCGTGTCCAGATACATGGTAGAACCGTTTTCGGCGATCAGCCGGATCTGTACGCTCATGGCAATACCTCCTCCTCTGGCGGAATGTTCAAGGTGTTGGCGATGATCAGCTCGATTCGGCAGGA
This sequence comes from uncultured Ruminococcus sp., assembly GCA_947627445.1. Taxonomy (GTDB): domain Bacteria; phylum Bacillota; class Clostridia; order Oscillospirales; family Ruminococcaceae; genus Ruminococcus_C. The sequence continues at coordinate 34,560 of CANQWA010000017.1, read as the reverse complement.
AAGCACGCTGTCGGCTGCCTGTTCGGAGATGGTGTATTCCGAGAGCATTGCTGCCACATAGCGCACGCCCCGGAAGGTGAATACAAAGCGTTTGTTTTCATTCATGGCAGCGTCTAATGCCAGAATAACTTCGCCGGGGTCATTGTGGAAGGGAAGGCTGCCCTCCAGTGTCAGCCGGTGGGCACGTCTGCCAGAATTTGTCACAAAAACTGTACCGCTGAGTGCATTCTGTTCGGCGTAATGGCGGACCGTCTGTATCTTCCAATGAGAGACATGAAATGTCATATCTCCCAGAAGCACGTCGAAACCGATGCGGTCAATTGGTGTAATAGATTGGCTCATGTTGTATTCCCCCTTGTCACAGTCTGAAGGCAGCAGATGTCAAAATCTGCGCAGAGAAGCATTCGGTTGTACAGCCGATGTTCTTCGGGTGTGCCGGTGCGAACGGAATGGACAATGCAGCCTTCCTGGGTCAGCGCCGGCAGAATGCCGCCATGAAAATAGCTGTGAGCTTCGGCGGTATCGGTTTCCGGCGGCAGGAACATGGAAACTCGCAGGTGGAGAATGAGCCTGCCGGCAAGGCCATCCGTGATCTCAAAGACCTCGCCGAACTGCTGCCCGGTGAGCTCCAGCACCAGGAGCTTGTCCGGATGAGAAGCGAAGGGTACGGCATGGTAGGCAAGACAGGTCTCCAGTCCGCTGGCTTTGGCGAGAATGCCGCAGAGACGGTTCAGAATGGCATCAATGGTCATGATGGGTTCCCCCTTTCTGTATGGAACAGATGCTTAGAACAAGTTCTTAAATGGCAGAAAACAGATAGATGTCATCTGTCAGCAGAGAACAGCAAAGACCCCGGTAGGCATAGACCAGTTCTTTTGCCAATGCCATCTTTTGTGAACTGTCCGTATTCTGGGCGACAGTGCCGGCAAGGGTGCAGGCAACACGGTCACGGGCAGCGGTGATCTCGGTGTACCGCAGAAATGCCAGTGCAGCTTCCAGATAGCACAGGCGTGCATCCTCCGCATCCGCATCGGAGATCAGAAGCTGGCGCACTTCCAAAATAGCGGCATCCAGAATGGGTTGGTACGCTTCGGGAGAGACGCCATCCCCCAAAAAGAGCTGAAACAGCTGAAAAGCTTGGGTTTCGTGCATATCCGTTCCTCCTTATTGTTTCTGTTTGATCCGTCAGAAAATCAAGGGTTTGCCTTAGCTTCTGGTAGAAAATGCCTGATTTTCCGCTGCTTCTTTGATACGAGGCAGTTGTCCGGTACATTGCTGCTTCTGTTTGGTGCGCAGCGTTTCCTGAAAGGACAGCAATTCCTCCAGCGACATCCGGTCGGCAGCCAGGGAAACCGCATCCTGCTGTGTGGTTCCTTCTACCAGAAACCGAAGCCGAACGATATCTTGCCGCACCAGTTCTTCTACACGGGAGAGCAGGGCGTTTGCCTCTTTCCATTTTTTCTCTAAATGGCGGCAGCGGTCGGTGTCCTGACCGAATTGCTTTGTCACACCGGCTTCCCGCTGCGCCGGAACAGCCACAAAGCTCCATTCATAGGCGTCGGTGATGTCGGACAGCACCGTATGACAGAGCTTGCCGTGATAGGACAAGCCGTTTTGATGGGTGCAGGATTGACCCATGCGGTCTTTGCCGCAGACAGAGCAGGTACGGGATGTGGCAGCACAGGAGATGCTGACCTCCTTTTTAATGCCGCCATCGATTTCAGAAATCAGATCCCGGTTAGCTTCGGTACGGACCATATAGGCATGCCCTTTCAGATAAGTGTAGTCCTCACCGGCAGAAGTCTTTCGCTCGGGAAGCTGTACCAGTTCCGTATCAAAGATACGGGCGGTTTGATTGTGTCCCTTGGGATCATGGTCAAAGATGCCGGTTCTGCCGACAAACAGTTCCTTGAGCTGCTCTAAGGCAGAGAGGGAGAACCGTTCGCCATCCCGGTCAATTTCGTTGTCGCACAGCTTCACATCAAAGAGGAACACCTCCTCTTCGGTGTGGGTACGGCGAGTAAACTGATTCAGTTTACTCAAAAGAGATTCGTTATCCATGGCACAGCCTCCTTACATATCCAGGATATAGGCAGCCTTTGTCACCAGCGTCCGGAAGGCAGTGCGAATGGAGACGGTGATCACATCCAATTGACTGTCAATCAGCTTGTCCGTTTCCAGCAGCAGCTCAGAAGCGGTGATCATTTCCAGTGCAAAGCGGCTGTCAATGCCGAGAATGGTGGTGTCGTTCAGACCGGGACATTTCAGCAGGCGTGCGCCGAAGGGCAGCAGGATGGTATTGGGCTGCGTGGAAGCCATTTCTTTCATCTGCTCCATTGCCATGATTTTTGCGGCAGTAGAAGGACTTGCCAATAGGGTATCCATACTGAAATCCCCAAATTTGCCGTAAAGTTTGGTGAGATCTTCATAGGTCAGGCTGTCGCCTGCCATGGAGATCGAGCCTTCGGCTTCGCCTTGCAGTGTGTTGGTTGCTTCAAGCAGAATGGTATTTGCCAGGCGAACGCCCACAGAACGCAGCAGCCTGGCAAACGCATCCAGCCGCTGACGGCGGACAGCTTCGTAGGAGGCATGGATGGAACGACCGAATTTGTTCAGCTTGACAGCGTTGCTGGACTCGTAGAAAGTGGCAGTGGGCAGTGCAGTTGCCTGAGTAACCTTGGTGTCATAGGCAGCGGTATCGTTAAAGGTGGCAGGCATATAGGAGCTGGATTCGGAATAGGTGCGGACTGCCACAATGTCCGACAGAACCGAGCCTTCTATACCGGCATAAACGGCACGGCGGATGAATTCGGGAAAGAGAACAGCGCTTTCGGTGGTGGAGAAGAATTTCTCCACACGGTCACAGTGGGGACCGCTGATATGAATGTCAAAACGTTTCAGCTGACGTTCATAAGCATCCAGTCCGGCAAGAGGGGTATCCGCATACTGTGCTGAAGGGTCCATGTTCTCCAATACTTCGGAGAAGCTTTTCCCGCTGATATGATACATGGCTTTTTCCAGTTTTAGATCCTGATACATAGTGATACACTCCTTAAAATCATTTCTTGTTTGCGCAGATGAAAAATATGCTTAAAAAGAGGCTTCCATCTGCTGTTCGATTTGTTCTGCCTGGGCATTCCAGAGTCTTGCCTGTGCAAGCTCTGTCTCGTCCTGAAGATTGATGTTGTCCCAGACCACGGTGACGTCTTCCTGTGAGCCGGAAAGCCGCAGGAATGCTGTGCCGATCTGTCGGAGCACCGGCTCTAACAGACGGCGGTAGGACTCCAGTTCGGTGGTGAGGATGTCCGCCTGCTGGCTGCTCATCCGTTCTGTCGATGACCAGTTCAATCCCAGCAGAAAAGGCGGGATGGACAGCTTTGCGATGAGCTGTTCCAATAGCTGCCGTACGGGAATCTCCGTGTCCAGGAGAGCATTGTCCGAGCCGATGACCCGGATGTCTACATCGCCGGCACAGACAAAATCCCGGATCTCTCCTCTTGCGCCGGCGCGCATGCCTTCGCTCCACTCTCTGGCAATGTGCTTGGCACGTTCTCCTGCATAGGCGCTTTCTGAAGGGTCGCTGCCTGGCTTATACGTCACGGCGTAGCGGACGTTGCCAATACGGTCGTAATTCTGACCGATACATTCATAAATCCGTAAGAGAATGCGGCTGAGTGCAGGCAGTCCGTGAAGCACGGAAACACCGTATATGCCGCCGGGCGGCGGATTCAGCGCCGTAAAGAAAATGCGTTCCGGATGCAGGACGGGGGCGGGCTCTTGAGATGGGTCCGGCTGTACCCAAAATTCCCGTTCCAGAGGATGTTTTCCAGGGCGAATGCGCACGCTGCCCGGCGGGGCTGTCTGCAAGCCGGAAAGAACGCCTGTTCGTGAATCAATCAATATTTCGCCTACAGCATTGCCAAAGGTGAGCAGACTGTCCAGATAGCTGTCGGTAAAGCTCTGGAGCGATCGGCCTGTCAATCCCACAGGAACGCTGCGGACAAATTCGTCCAGCTGCTTTTGCATCCGTGAGGATTTGCATTCCAGATGAAAGCCTCCGGAGAGACGCACCAGCTTACCGATGGCGGCGTCGATCACCGGAATGGCACTGCGCAGCTGCAAGTAAAGCTGATGCTCTACAGGGGGACATTCCGCCGGATTACCAAAGCCGTCGGAAGACCGGGGAACACTCTGGAGAATGTTGTCCTGTGCAGGCTTGGTTCGTCTTTTGGGAAATAATCCCATGATAATGACCTCCTTTCTCAAAACAAGAAGTGTCAGATAGTTGTGATTGGCATGAGAGGGTGGTATGTGCGGACCGTTTTCGGCTCTACCGTCTGGCAGAGAGGACAAAGAAGCTGTCCTCGGGATGGCGACAGATCACGGTACGGACAAAATACCGCATATCGTCCATGGCGTGATCCTGTTCCTTTTTGGGAATATCGCCCCGGAGAGAATCCTGCCAGCAGTACTGGTGGAATTCCCGGAGAATATCCTGACAATCCCTGTGGAACTGAAGCTTGTTTTCTCCCAGAAGCTGCGAGACCTGCTGTATGCCTGCTGTGACATCGTTGTCCGCCGGAATCACCCGGAATCTGCCGTGGCGGCGGATACAGGCAATAAAACTGGCTGCGGAGGGATCTGCAATGACGCTTTCTATGGGCAGATCGTCTGCCAGTTCTTCCAGAGCGGCATAGTGTTCCTCGTCCGTACGCCGTTCGCCTTCTTTTCGGGCGTCAAAATAGTATTCCTTCATCCGATACCATACCCCGGCACAATGCCCCCACAACCCGAAGGAGGAAGGGTTAACCGTGCCGTAGTCGCAGGAGATCCAGAACCGGTCGCACACTGGCAGGACATCTGTCACATGCTTTTTTTCAGAGAACATGGGATAGACCAGTCCGTCTGCTGCTGCCCATTTTCCCAGAACGAACCGCTCGTAAAATGTTCCCGTATACAGACGCTCATACCGTCTGCGAATTGCAGGGGAAAGAGAGGGGTTATCCTCCATGGTGAAATGAAGGCGAAAGGCGTTTTTTTCTTCGGCACGGCAGATCCATTCCCGATAGAACCAGTGGTAGGGATGCTCTGGATTGCAATTGAACCAGAGGCGTGCCCCCTGGACGCTGCACCGGGCAATTGCCTGTTCGACAAAGGAACGCGGCATCAGCGCCACCTCATCCAAGAACAAGCCCCATAGGGTCATACCCTGGATCAAGGAAGCAGAACCTTCATCCCTGCCGCCAAAAAAATAGAACCGGTTGGTGCGCTTTCCCAGAGAAATGTCCATATAGTTCCGGCTGGGCTTATCCTCGCAGGAAAAACCCGTTTGCCCCAGCAGCCGCACCAGAGGGGTGATGACGTTGCGCCTGAGGGAAGTGATGGTCTTGCCGCACATGGCAAAACTGCCATCCTGAAAGGAGAGCATTGCCCAACTGACAAATCCCAGTGACATGGAGAGAGTTTTTCCGGAACGGACTGCGCCGTCACAGATAATGGCATCATAATGCCGGGTGTTCTTCTGATTCCACCAGGTCATGGCAAGGCGCTGCTTGGGGGAGAAGGCGTCAAATTTCATGAGATACCTCGCCGGAATCCATCAGTGCGGCAAGCAAACTCCGGGCAGTTTCGGAGTTATCGGCTGCTGAGGTGTAGTCGTGAAGCGCAGCCAGGGCTTTCAGACGGTCGAAGAAATGGATTTCCATGCCGCCGGTTTTGTCTCGTTTGATGGATGAGACACCGAAGAGGTCCATTTCCCGGAGTTGTTCTCCGGAGGGGAACGTGTCCGTGAGCATCAGGGCAACGGCATCATTGCAGCTGCCTAGTGCCAGATGTTTGAGTCCATCCAGAGCGGCGTCTTCTGTCTGGATGGGAATGTCATGGGAATGCATGGTGCATCAGCTCCTTTCTGGGGTGAGGCAAGGGGTGAGGCAACCAGACGCAAGAGATGTGGAGGATCATCTTGCCTGCTTGCTTCTCACACCGCCTCTCACCTATGCCCCCTGAGAGCCAAATTTTCGCACGCTTTTGTGCATATTTCATGAAAAGTTTCAGAAAGAGTTTCGTTCCGGTCATAAAGTCCGGCATTTGTTCAGGAACAGGCGCAAAAAAATTCCGGCCATGCAACTGCCGGAAAAATGAAAAAATGCCCTTTCTTTGTGCAATCTGACAAAAAACGAATTGTTTATTTTACTAAAAAAACACTTGTATTTTTTTGCAAGATATGGTATAATTGATATATCAACCGTGCATTCCCGGGAAAAGCTGGTGCATTTGCCCCATATACGCCAGGAATGCGGATACTTTTTACAATCATTTGAAATAAGAAGTAAAGGAGTTCTCTCAATGAAGTTTGGTTATTTTGACGATGCGAACAAAGAATACGTCATCCAGAACCCCAAGACCCCCTATCCGTGGATTAATTATCTCGGTACACAGGAGTTTTTTTCCCTGATTTCCAACACAGCAGGCGGCTATCATTTCTATAAGGATGCCCGCCTCCGCCGCATCACCCGTTATCGTTACAACAATGTTCCGGTAGACATGGGCGGGCGCTATTTCTACATCAAAGACGGCGACACCATCTGGTCTCCGGGCTGGTCTCCCGTTAAGACGGAATTGGATGCTTACACCTGCCGTCACGGCATGGGCTATACCATCATCTCCGGCAAGAAGAACAACGTTTCTGCCGAAGTGACATTCTTTGTTCCCCAAAACTACAACGGTGAGATCCAGAGCCTGGTTCTGAAAAATGAGGGCAGTGCAGCAAAGACCATTTCGCTGTTCTCCTTTATTGAGTGGTGTCTGTGGAATGCACAGGATGACTCTACAAACTTCCAGCGGAACTTCAATACCGGCGAAGTGGAAATCGAGGGCTCTACCATCTTCCACAAGACTGAATATAAAGAACGCCGGAATCACTTTGCGTTCTATACGGTCAATGACAGCATCGACGGCTATGATACCGACCGTGAAAGCTTTCTGGGTCTGTACAACGGCTTTGAGAATCCCCAGGTCGTTGCAGCAGGCAAGGCTTCTAATTCTAAGGCTGACGGCTGGTCGCCCATTGCCTCTCACTATAAGGAACTCACCCTTGCTCCCGGTGAGACGAAGCAACTCATCTTCATTCTGGGTTACGTGGAAAATCCGGTGGAAGAAAAGTGGACTGCCGACGGCGGCATGAACAAGTCCCGTGCATACACCATGATCGAACAGTACAACACACCGGAAAAGGTAACTGCTGCTCTGGCTGAACTGAAGAAAATGTGGAACGATCTGCTGTCCAAGTACAATGTCAAGACGCCGGATGACAAGATGAACCGGATGGTAAACATCTGGAATCAGTATCAGTGTATGGTGACCTTCAACATGTCCCGTTCCGCTTCTTACTTCGAGAGCGGTATTGGACGCGGCATGGGCTTCCGTGACTCCAACCAGGATCTTCTGGGCTTTGTACACCAGATTCCGGACAGAGCAAGAGAACGTCTGATCGACCTGGCTTCCACACAGCTGGAAGACGGCGGCTGCTATCACCAGTATCAGCCTTTGACGAAAAAGGGCAACAACGAGATCGGCGGCGACTTCTCCGACGATCCACTGTGGATGATCCTCTCTGTTGCGGCTTATATTAAGGAAACCGGCGACTACACCATTCTGGATGAAATGGTTCCTTATGATAATGATGCATCCAAAGCCAAGACCATGATGGATCACTTGGAGAAGAGTTTCTTCCACGTATGTGAAAACGTCGGACCTCACGGACTGCCTCTGGCAATGCGTGCAGACTGGAACGACTGCATCAATCTGTCCTGCTTCTCCTCTGAGTCCGGCGAATCCTTCCAGACTTCTACATCTCCCAAGTACGGCGATGAAAAGTACAGCCGTGTGGCAGAGTCCATGATGGTAGCTGCACTGTTTACGTACGCCGGTCCGGAGTACGTGGCTATGTGCAAGAAGAAGGGCGACGAGGCTGGTGCTGCAAAAGCACAGGAGGCCATCGATACCATGAAGAAGAACATCATGGAATATGGCTGGGACGGCGAATGGTTCATCCGTGCTTATGATGACTTCGGCAGAAAAATGGGTTCTAACGAATGCGAAGAAGGCAAGATCTTCATTGAACCCCAGGGCTTTGCTGTTATGGGCGGCTGCGGCAAGGAGACCGGTGCTGATCTGAAGGCACTGGAATCCGTAGACAAGTGGCTGAACTCCGAACATGGTCTGAGTCTGAACCAGCCGGCATTCACCAAGTATTATATCGAATACGGTGAGATCTCTACATATCCGGGCGGTTATAAGGAAAATGCAGGTATTTTCTGCCACAACAATGCATGGATTATCTGTGCCGAAGCATTTGTCGGTCATGGGGACAAGGCATTTGAATACTACAGCAAGATCGCTCCGGCATATCGTGAGGAGAAGTATTCCGATCTGCACCGTACGGAGCCGTATGTATACGCACAGATGATTGCCGGTAAGGATGCCAAGCGTCACGGTGAGGCAAAGAACAGTTGGCTGACCGGTACAGCTGCATGGAACTTCGTAGCGGTTTCTCAATATATTCTGGGCGTGATCCCGGATTGGGACGGTCTGAAGATCGACCCGTCGATCCCCCATGAGTGGGATGGATTCTGCATCACCAGACAATACCGCGGTGCTGCCTATGACGTTACGGTAAAGAATCCGAACCATGTTTGTAAGGGTGTGGTTTCTGTGACAGTAGACGGCAAGGCACTGGAAGGCAATGTGTTGCCGGTATTCAGCGATGGTAAGAACCATGCAGTTGAAGTGGTGATGGGCTAATTCCAGCGATCTAAGTTAGTCTCTATAGATAAAGAAAACCGAACGGCTCCCGATGAGCGTTCGGTTTTCGTTTAAAAAAGCATTCGATAAAATCTGCCGGAAGGACGGCGGTTTGAAGATGCGGAACAGGTTCTGATACCAATCCTCTGAATTCCAGTAAATGGATCATTGGATTTTGGAAGAGTAGTATTAAAGACAAAGGGTGATTTCCGGAAAAAAATTCCGTACCACATCATAAACCAGCACAATCCCAATACCCGTAAACAGCAGCAAATTGCTTCTGGGAAAAAGCCGCACGCGCTTTCCGAAAGCAGTCAGAACCGTCTCTCCATACAGCAGCCCCAAAACCAGCACCACCAATGGCATCATGGGATTATATCCAAACGCCCGAAAAAAATGCCCGTGCAGAATCTCCAGTCCTGCCCGTGTATTTCCACAAGCCGGACAAAGCCATCCTGTCAGCCGGCGAAAGGTACAATCCGGAAAGGCATCACTATGCGCAAACGCCGTGATGGCATTGCGCAGCAAAAGCAAAACGATTCCGGCTGCCAGAAGGAGCAAACAGCAAGCAGCAGCTTTTTTTCGCTCTGCCCAAGAAACAACTGACATAAAACGTCTCCTATCCAAAGCAAGAGACAAGAAGCAAGCATAGATGGAGTAGTCCGCTTTTCTTGCCTCTTGCCTCTGAAATTCTTGCATCCCGTTCCAGTTATCAGACAAATTTGCCGAAAAGACAAGCATAGATGCTGATGAACACAGGTTCTTAGGGAACAACGATTACCGGCGTGCCGATCTCGACCTTGTTATAGATCTCAGCTGCAACACTCAGCGGCAGATTGATACAGCCGTGCGAGCCGTTATACTGATAGATCGTTCCGCCGTAAGCGCTTCGGTTCAGGTCATGCAGCCCGATACCGGTATAATCAATGGGCATCCAGTACTGCACCAGAGTCTCATAGCCCTGCACTTCCATCGTTCCCAGAACACGGGGGGATTCTTTCGACCATACCTTGAAGGCACCTGGCGGTGTGACACGGCTGGGATCTGTCGCCATTCCTGTCACACAATCTGTCTCTACATATAGTTCGCCGTTCACATAATAGAACAGTTTCTGATGGCAGATATCCACCTCAATGTACGTATTGCCGGAATCATCTCCCTTACGGAAGCCTTCTACTTTGTACACCGGCTCAATGGTAATGGGTTTACCTTCTTTGATATGTTCTTCCAGTTTGGAAACCGTTGCTTCTACATCCGTTTTCCATCCATATGTTCCGGTAGAACCAATGGGAAGTTCGATGGTGCCGTCCAGTGTAGATTGAAAAGTTCTGCTGTATCCCGTCACAAACGTATCATACGGATCTGCAATATGCCGCTGAATCCAGTCCGTTGCCTTTGCCTTATCCAGTGTGAGATCACCGGAATCTGTATCGATCCAGTCCATGAGTGTGGCATTAGAGATCGTCTCTGTTCCGGTAGGATCGATATTCTCCTGCCGATCTTCCATGGAATAGGTGATCTCGATTTGCCCGATCTTTTGATAAATGGCGAGAGTTTCCTCCAGATCCTCTGAACGGACAGAAGCCTTGGCATAACAGCCGCTGTCCTCCATGGTAATGATATGGTTCCCGAACCGCATTTCGGACAGCGCATAATCCGACAGCTTCTGCACGTCTACCAGATTGCCGTCATCCTCCGGCTGAATGGAAAATGTTCCGTCTGCATCCTTTACGATCTCTGCATCGGTAGGCGCAACATCGCCCCAATCATAAGCGGCAATCAGACTTGCCAGATTTGTCTCCGAATAGAATTCGTTCAGTTGTACCTCATAATCACTCTGACGGAATATCTTGACAAACCATAGCCCCAGATTTTCTGAAGCGGCATCCTCCAGTGCTCCGTTGGGCAGCGTTGCCGTGCAGCCGTAAGAAGAACCCTGAAATACGATCTGTTCGCCGCTTTTTGTCACAAAGGTAATGCTCTGTTCCTGGGCTGTTTTCAAAATGGCATCCTCTGCCTCGCTCTCTGTCATACCGGAGATGTCCATGCCGTTCACAAATGTATGGGGCAGAAATTTTCCCCTGTATCGGATAAGACCGCCGAAATATACCGCAGCAATAGCGATCAGGATTACAATGCAGACCGTCAGAATTACCTTTGCGGATCTTCCCACAAACAGACCATCCCGGCTTTTTTCTGCTTCCGGCACAGCAGTATGCATTGCCGCTGGTTTTTCACGGTACACCGGATTCCGGGGGGATCGTTTTTCTGTGGGATATTCCCGATAAACCGGCGTATTTTTCACGTCATGCGGCTCGGTCTTTTTGACAGCAGGTTTTTCTGTGTCTGCATCCCGATTTTCCTCAAAGGTATTCTGCTTCTTCGGCTTCTTTTCGTGAACCGTCTCCTCGAACTCCGCCCGCTTGGCAGACATGGCTTCCTTGATGCGGCGCATTTTTTCTTCCATGGTTTCTTCGGCTGGTTCAGCAGCCGGTGCTTCTTTCTTCTGCAGTTCCGTTTCCTTTTTCGGCGCAGAAGCTTCCGTTTTCGGAGATGCAGCTTCCCCTCTTCGGGGCATAGAAGGCTGCTTCTGCGGCGTACTTTCTGGTTTCGGGGCAGTCACCGCCGTTTTCTCCTGTGCTGCGGCTTCTTTTCGGGGCGGAGCAGCTTCTTTAGGCGGAACGCTCTCCGGCTTCTTTTCAGAAGCAGCTTCTTTTCGGCGTGCGCTTTCCTGTTTCCGGGCAGAGACCTCTCTTACCAGAGCGTCTACATCCTGAGACGGTTGTGATCTGGCACTGTTTCCAGGGCCTTTCGCCGGGGAATTGCCTGCCGACAGTGAAGCCTTTATTTTCTCCCGCATCTCATCTTTGGACATGAGCTGGGGTGCATTGTTTTTTGTTTTCTCCTGATCTGATTGCACGGTTCATCGATCCTTTCTTTTGATCTTTCTCTATGCTATATAATACTATTATAAACAACAGATAGTCATTTGTCAACACTTTTTTCCGGTATTGGACAATGTTTTCGGGGGCAGTTTTCCGGGGCGGAAAGAGACACGGGTCACCCAGATTTTATGAGGGAATCCGGCGGGACATACCCTTTTTGCCAGGGCACAATCACGTATCTAACGGATTTGTTGATCATGCCTATAAAGATTCTACAAAGTTTGTGAAAAATGTTGATTGACACAAAGGCGAATTAGGTGTACAATAACATCGGATAGATGGAAAATTTTTTTCCAAAAAACGGTATCTCCGAAAAATCGAGTCATAATAAAGACGAGGAGGAATTGACCATGAAGACCCAAAAATGGAGCCGGACACTGGTTGCAGCAGTCTTGGCTGCGGCAGCAGTTGTGCATACTCTGCCGGCATCTGCGGGTGGAACGCTGCCTGTGACCGATGCGGCAGTTTCTGTTGTCCGTGCCAGCAGCGCATCGGTGTCTATTATCGATGCTGCCGGCGTCAATGAAGCCGCTTATGCGGAATGGGGCGCAGTGACAAATGCCGCCGGCTATAACGTCTATGTAGACGGCACACAAATAGACTCTATGCTGATCCGTCAGTATCCCGACCGTTTCCGTGCGGATGCTGTGGGACTGAAAGCCGGCAGCCACACCTTGAAGATTGTTCCCGTGATCAGCGGCAAAGAGGATACTTCTAAAGCGGCGGAAAAATCCGTCACCGTCACGGCACATGACAGAAGCGGTTTTGGCTGGGCAGGGGGCGGCACATCCTCCGGCGCATACAACGAGGACGGCACACTGAAAAGCAATGCCACTGTCGTCTATGTCACCAATGATAATAAGGACAGCGTCCGTGTCACTCTGCTGGATAAGAAGGGTCAGGAGACGACAGTGACCGGTGTCAAGGCAATTCTCGATAACTTCAAGAGTAATACTGCCGGCGGCTCTCTCTGTATCCGTTTTATCGGCAATATCACCGACCCGGCTGTACTGGACAAGGGCGATCTGCTCATTGATGCCGTAACCAGCGGCATTACCCTGGAGGGTATTGGCACAGACGCCACCTTTAACGGCTTTGGCCTGCGTATCAAGAATTCTTCCAACGTAGAGATTCGCAATCTGGGCTTTATGAACTGTGACAGTGACGAAGGCGATGATTTGGGCTTGCAGCAAGGCAACGATCACGTGTGGGTACACCACTGTGACTTCTTCTACGGCAAGGCTGGCTCAGATGCTGACCAGAAAAAGGGCGACGGCGCACTGGACACCAAGAATTCGACTTATGTCACCCATTCCTACAATCACTTCTGGGACAACGGGAAATGCAACCTTCAGGGCATGAAGACGGAATCTCCCGAGAACTACGCCACCTACCACCACAACTGGTACGATCACTCGGATTCCCGTCATCCCCGTATCCGCACGTGTTCTGTTCATATCTACAATAATTACTTTGACGGAAACGCCAAATACGGCGTTGGTGTGACCATGGGTGCATCCGCTTTTGTGGAGAACAACTATTTCCGCAACTGCCCCAACCCCATGCTCAGCTCTATGCAGGGCACAGACGCCAAAGGTGAAGGAACCTTTTCCGGCGAGGACGGCGGCATCATCAAGGCATGCGGCAACTACATTACCGGTGCCAAGAGCTATATCACGTATCAGGAGGCAGGAAACGATTCCGATGCATACGAGGTTTCCAAGGCGTCTGAAACGATACCCGGCACCGTCAAGACAGTTCAGGGCGGCACAGCATACAACAATTTCGACACATCCAGCGGGATGTATTCCTATACACCGGATGATGCAGAAGACATTCCTGCTATCGTCACTGCAAATGCCGGACGTGTACAGGGCGGCGACTTCCAGTGGACATTTGACAACGCTGTGGATGACGCCAGCTATGATGTAAACACTGCACTGCAAGACGCACTGCTCCGCTACGAGTCCAAGCTGGTTGCAGTGGGAAGCGGCTTTACCAGCAGTACCGATCCGGTAGAAACCACCGCACCGCCGGCAACAACCACAGCCGCCAAGACCACCACTACGGTGACGGTCAGCTCCGGCGGTCAGGCAACAGCTGCCACCAAGCCGGATCAGCCTACCGCAGGAGATATCTTCTGTTCTCCTACCGGCAAGGGCAGCGGTGATTCCGCCAGTGATCCTGCCAGCGTGACAGATGCCATCGGCAAGCTGACAGCCGGTCATACCATCTACCTGTTAGAGGGCGTATACGAATTCTCCGAGCAGATTACCATTAGCGACACCAACAGCGGTACAGCTTCTGCTCCCAAGAGCATCCGGGCATATAACGGTGCCGATGTTGTCTTTGACTTCACCAAGCAGGGCGCAGCGGACAGCGGTAAGCGCGGTATCGTTCTGGATGGTGACTACTGGCATTTCTATGGCTTTGAGATTACCAAGGCTGCGGACAACGGCATGCTTCTGTCCGGTAACAACAATACCATGGAAATGATGGTATTCAACGACAACCAGGACACTGGATTGCAGATCTCACGCTATAACACCAGTGCAGCATCCATTGCAGACTGGCCCAGCAATAACCTGATCCTGAACTGTACTTCTAAGAACAACTGCGACGATGCAAGCATGGAAAATGCAGACGGCTTTGCGGCAAAGCTGACCTGCGGAGAAGGCAATGTGTTCGATGGCTGTATGGCTTACAATAACAGTGACGACGGCTGGGATCTCTTTGCCAAGACAGAAACCGGACCGATCGGTGTCGTAACGCTTCAGAACTGTATCGCATTCCGTAACGGTTTCACGGAGTTCGGCGAAGGCTATGGCGACTGTGACGGTAACGGCTTCAAACTGGGCGGCTCTGGCGTCGGCACAGGCCACATCGTGAAAAACTGTCTCGCCTTTGAGAATCTTCACTGCGGCTTTACCGACAATAACAATCCTAAGCTTGCAACTCTCATCCACTGTACGGCGGTCAACAACAATACCGAAGGCGCAGGAAAGCCCAACTTCTCCTGCTATCGCTGTACCGATGACGGCTGCGACTTCGAGAACATCATGTCCTATTATGATGCATCCATGTTGCTCTCTGACAGCAAACTTCAGGGCGGCACGGCAAACGATAAGTTTGTGGGGACCTTCAAAAACGGCGTATACTACAACAGCGGCTATTATCAGGTAACCGATAAGACGGATGTTGCCAATAACCAGAAGATCGGCACCAAGTTCAGCGGTCCCACCTCCGACGACTTTATCTCGATGGCAAAAGCGCCGGCACAGGGTACCGATTTCCATACCGCATGGAGAAATGCAGACGGTTCTCTGAATCCGGGCGGTCTCTATGAAACGGCGGATTCCAGCAGCTTCCAGTCCATGGGCTATCATATGGACAACGGCACAGTTGTGACGCCTCCTGTTACCACCTCTGCAACAACAACTCCATCCGGCTCTGCTACTGTCACCACTGTGACAACCGCAACCAGCGGCAGCCATGTGAATCCTAATCCGGCAAGCATGTACATCCATGACTTTACGGCAAACGGTCTGGAAAGCAACTTCTATGTGATCTCCGGCAACCTGTCTACTTCCAAGGGTACAGTCAACTATGACGGCAAGGTTCTGACACAGTGCCTGAAGCTGGAATCTGCTACCAGCATTGCATTCACCGGCAGTGCAGACGGCATTCTCACATTGGTATTGGCAGAACCAGCGGCAACCATCAAGGTCGATGGCACCAAGTATACGGCAAGCGGCGACGGCATCATTCAGATTGACGTGGCGGCAGGCGAGCACACGATCACCAAGGCAGACGCAGCCAATCTGTTCTACATGATCTTTGCGGAAAACGGCGTTGAGATAAAGACGACTGCCTCCGAACAGGCAACGACAACTACGGTCACAGCAGAAAACACGGATACTCCCGGCACTTCCGCTACAGAAGCGCAGCCCGGCACAACATCTCATGAAACGGCAGACACCACGGCAACAACCCGGGAAACAACGACCACGACGATCGTTACACTTCTGCCGCCTGTTGACACCACGCCAGTGGAAAATGTCCTGTACGGGGATGTCAATGTAGACGCTAAAATCGACCTGACCGATGCGATTCTGTTGAACAAGGCGCTTTCAGATGCGGTGAAACTGACCACGAACCAGCAGTTCGCCAACGCAGACTGTGATGCGAACAGCGCTCTGGATACCAATGACGCCATTCTTCTGCTGCAATTCTTAGTCCATCTTGTGGATACACTTCCGGTAACGGACTAATCCTATCAGAGTTTTATACCAAAAAAGACGGGTACAGAAATGTATCCGTCTTTTTGATGTGAACCGATTAACCCAGCAATTTTATCCCATACTTTCTAATAGAAAAGGGGGGAGCGGAAATGCATATCCTGGAGGGCTGGCAATTTTCCGGCAGACTGCTGAAAAAAGAGAAAAAACTGCGCTTTGCCGTGCTGCGGCTCGGGGCTCTGGCGGTGCTTCTGGCAGCGCTCCGGTGCGCAGCGGCAATTTGTGTGCTTTTATTGCGGCGGGCTCAGCCTGTCGATTTGTTGACTACCGAGGCAAGCCTATGGAGACCGGTGCAGACAATTGCCTCTG
Source organism: uncultured Ruminococcus sp. (assembly GCA_947627445.1). Lineage (GTDB taxonomy): Bacteria > Bacillota > Clostridia > Oscillospirales > Ruminococcaceae > Ruminococcus_C. The sequence goes on along the minus strand of CANQWA010000017.1, from coordinate 18,206 downwards.
TGATCTGCTGTGTGATCTGGTACTGGTGCAGCTGGCAGGTACTGCTCCAGTGCGCCAAAGCTGCGGAAATGGCAGCAAAACGGCGCTTTTCCCGGTGGAAAATGCTGGCACTTGCGCTGGAAAGCCTGCTGATTCGGACGGTCCTGCTCCAGAGCGTGCCTCTTTGTCTGTTCGGGGCATACCGGCTTTCCTATGCCGGCGCACATCAGACAGAAGCGGCGCTGTGGCTGTTCGGAGGAGGGCAACTGGTGGTTTTGGCAGTGCTTTGTCTGCTGGGGTATGTTTATGTCAGTCTGGGACTTTGCTGTATGCCCTTTGTGTATTTTTCCGACCCATCTTGTTCTTTCTGGCTTGCGCCGAAACGGGCGATGGATGCCATGTACGGCGGACGAAAGGAACTGCTTTTGATGCTGGTCTGGTATGGCGTCATGATGCTGCCGGTGGTGACAATCCCATGGGTATTGCCCAGGGCTTGTACGGCGGTAAGTACGTTTTTTTGTATCCGGGTGCGGCTGACAGAAAAAATATCATTCGATCCCGAATAAAATCTCACCGTTCCGGCATGTCTGCTCCAGAACCGTCTGCACATCCGTCCCCCAGACTTCTGCCACAGCCCCAGCCGTATACGGAATGAAACTGCTGTCGCACCGTTTTCCCCGGAACGGAACCGGCGCCATATAGGGACAATCTGTTTCCAGCAGCAGCCGATCCTTGGGCACGACTGCCAGTGCTTTTCTTGCCTTCTTTGCACGGGAAAATGTCAGTACGCCGGTAAACCCGATATACAGCCCCAGTTTCAGCACAACCGCCGCCGTCTCTGCACTGCCGGAAAAACAATGCACCACGCCCCTTGGGCGATGTTTTGTCAGGATCTTTAAAAAATCCTCTGTGCAGTCTCTGGCATGAAGGATCACCGGTAATGCCAATTCTTTCGCCAGATCCAGCTGCTCTTCCAGAAGCCGGATCTGCTTTTTTCGGTCATATCCCTCATAATGATAATCCAACCCGATCTCACCGATAGCGACCACACGGGGGTGCTCTGTCATGGCCGCCAGCTTTGCCAGATAGTCTTCGGGCTGACTGCCGGCAGCCTCCGGGTGAATCCCAACGGCGGCAGTCAGATAGTCAAACTGTTCCGTCAATGCCATGCCCTGTAAGCTGTCTTCTATGGTTGTTCCTGCAAGAACCCCATGGACAATGCCCTTCTCCGGCAGTTCTTTCAAAAGCTGTTCCCGATCGCTGTCAAAGGCACTGTCTGTATAATGACTGTGTGTATCAAAAATGCTGTGAAACGCCATAATCCCTCTTCTTTCTACAGATTTACAAATGTGACTTGCAATTTTGCGGAATTTATGCTATACTAATACTACTCCTCAAAAATCCGGTAGATCATCGGATTTTTGAGGTTCGTATATTCAGAATACTGTTATCATATCATATTTTATGGAAAAATGCAAGGGGAAGAAAATGAAGGCAGCACCGCACAAAGATTGTGCGGCAGATGCGCAATTACAAGCGGATGACGGTCAAAGCCGTCAGGCGGTCTTGGTGCGGTGTTGCCTGAAACATCTCTTCCTCTGCTTCGGAAAAGAGATGTTATTATGGAGCTTGAACAGCAGCTTCGCTATCGGGCTTGGGCGGAAATCGATATGTCTGCACTGGCACACAATGTCCGCACCGTACAAACCATCCTGCCTCCCCAGACCCAATACATGGCAGTGGTCAAAGCCAATGCATACGGACACGGGGACGAAGCCATCTGCCATAAACTGTGGGAACTTGGCGTGCGGTGGTTTGCCGTTTCCAATCTGGAGGAAGCCCTGACCGTACGACAGCTATGCCCCTACAGTGAAATCTTTATTCTGGGCTATACGCCCCCGGAATTCGCCCCGGAGCTGGCACGGAACAACATCATTCAGGGGGTGGTTTCTCAGGGTTACGCCCAGCAGCTTCAACGGTTCGCCCAGCAGCCGGTGCGCTGTCATATCAAGCTGGATACCGGCATGGGACGGGTGGGTTTTCCAGGAAAATCCCCGGAAGCCTGCACCGATGCGCTGATGCAGCTCTTTGAACTGGAACGCCTTTCTATCGAAGGCATCTACACGCACTTTGCTGTGGCAGATTCTCCGGATGCCGAGGACATTGCCTATACACAGATGCAGGAGGACCGCATTATCCGTGTCTACGATTTGCTGGCACAGCGCGGACATAAGCTGCGCCATCTGCATTTCATGAATAGTGCAGCCACCGTCACAAGACCCAACCCTCGGGCGACTCTTGCCCGTGTCGGTATTATCATGTACGGCTTATATCCCAACTATCCTGTAGAGATCCCTGTAGAGATTCAGCCGGTCATGTCTCTGCGCAGTGTGGTTTCCCATGTGAAAACCGTAGAAGCCGGCGATTGCATCAGCTATGGCAGGACTTATACCGCCAAGGAAACGCGAACCATTGCCACCGTGACCATCGGCTATGCGGACGGCTATTCCCGGCTGTTGTCCAATCAGGCATCGGCATTGGTACATGGCACAGCCTGTCCCATTGTGGGGCGTGTCTGCATGGATCAACTGATGTTGGATGTGACAGAGGTTCCGGAAACAGTCAGATCGGGGGATGTTGTGACTCTGTTCGGGTCAGACGGCGGTCAGACCATTACCGCCGATCAGCTTGCCGCCATGATCGGAACCATCGGCTATGAGATTGTCTGCGGCATTACCAAGCGGATTCCAAGAATGGTATTAGAATGAGAACAAGTTCTATGAAAATGTACTTGATTTTCCAGATGAAAATTTGATGAAATCTGTTGCTTTTTCAGATATATGTGATAAAATGAAAAAGAACATATCCAAAACGAGAGTGCAGAAGCCAATATGTATTTTTGCTCCTTGCTTCTGCCATTCTTGCCTCTGAAAGGAGGAGCACCACCTGTGAATACTCCATATGCCATCGGCATTGATGTCGGCTCTACTACGGTGAAAACGGTTCTGCTGGATGTCGGCAAACATACCCTGTCCGCCAGCTATCAGCGTCATTTTTCCAAGGTGCGGGAAACCGTCTGCGAAAAGCTGACGCAGCTGGCAGCCGAATATCCCGACAACCCATTAAAAGTCAGCATCACCGGTTCTGCGGGACTGGGACTGGCACAGGCGGCAGGACTGCCCTTTGTGCAAGAAGTTCACGCTGCCTTCTTAGCCGTCAAGGAACGATACCCCTCCGCCGATGTCGTGATCGAACTGGGGGGCGAGGATGCCAAAATCATTTTTCTTACCGGCGGTGTAGAACAGCGGATGAACGGCTCCTGCGCCGGGGGAACAGGTGCATTCATCGATCAGATGGCGACGCTTCTGGATGTTACCGTCAATGAACTGGACAACATGGCGCTCCATGCCGAAAAAGTCTATCCCATTGCCTCTCGCTGCGGTGTATTTGCCAAATCCGATATCCAGCCTTTGCTGAATCAGGGGGCACGGCGTGAGGATATTGCTGCCAGTATCTTTCAGGCGGTGGTGGACCAGACGGTTTCTGGTCTGGCACAGGGCAGACGCATTCAGGGAAACGTACTATTTCTGGGCGGACCGCTGTCCTTTTTGCACGGACTGCGCAGCGCCTTTACCGGAACATTAGGGCTGGACAAAGAACAAGCCATCTTTCCGGATGACGGCAGAACCTTTGTGGCTTACGGCTGCGCTGTCTCCGCAGCGGGCTTGAGCGATACATATACATTGGCAGAGCTGGCATCCATGTTGGCAAAGGCAGAAACCCAGACTGCACTGGTGGCAGACAAGCCTCTGTTCAGCTATCCCGAGGAATACCAGCGGTTCTGGAAACGCCATGCCGCTCATGATGTGAAACGGGGCGATTACAAGACATACAAGGGTGAAGCCTATTTAGGCATCGACGCTGGTTCTACGACCACAAAAATGGTACTGCTGTCCAAGGATCAGGAACTGCTCTATGAATATTACGCTTCCAACAAGGGACAGCCTCTGGACTGTGTGAAACGAGAATTGGAAACGCTCTATGAGGGACTTAGCCCGGACTGTGTGATTTGCGGCAGTGCTGTGACCGGTTACGGAGAGGATCTGATCCGTGCAGGACTGGGTGTGGATTTCGGTATCGTAGAAACAGTAGCCCATTTCAAAGCCGCAACTTTTTTCTGTCCCGAGGTGGATTTCATCATCGACATCGGCGGACAGGATATCAAGTGCTTTCAGATCAAGAATCACAGCATTGACAGCATCATGCTCAACGAGGCTTGTTCCTCCGGCTGCGGCTCGTTTATTCAGGCATTTGCCGTGGCACTTGGCTATAACATTGCGGAATTCTCCAAGCTGGGACTTTTTGCGGAACATCCCGTTGATCTGGGTTCACGCTGCACCGTGTTCATGAACAGCAGCGTGAAACAGGCGCAGAAGGACGGCGCAACGGTAATGGATATTTCTGCCGGACTGTCCGGTTCTATTGTCAAGAATGCTATCTATAAAGTCATTCGTGCCCGGAGTCCCGAAGATCTGGGCAAGCATATCGTGGTGCAGGGCGGCACGTTTCTCAACGATGCTGTGCTGCGGTGCTTTGAACGTGAGATCGGACAGGAGGTCATCCGTCCGGCAATCTCCGGGCTCATGGGAGCATTCGGCGCGGCGCTGTATGCCCAGGAAAAAAGCAGCGGCAGCACGACGCTTTTGTCACCAGAACAGTTGAGGCGATTCTCCTATACCGCAAAGGCTGCTGCCTGCAAGGGCTGTACGGCAAATTGTTCTCTCAGTGTGATTCGCTTTTCCGACGGCAGCCGGTTTATCTCCGGCAATCGTTGTGAAAAGGGTGCCGGCAAGCAGGAATCCCAGCAGCTTCCCAACCTCTTTGAATGGAAATACCGGCATATTCTCTCTCTGGAACAACAAAAACCGCAAACACCCAGCGCAAAGGTAGGATTGCCTCTGACACTGCATTATTACGATCAGATGCCTCTGTGGCATACATTTTTCACCGATCTGGGATTCCAGGTGGTGTTCTCTGAGGAGAGTACACGGGAGACATACTACAAGGGGCAGGCGACCATTCCCTCAGATACGGTTTGTTATCCGGCAAAGATCGCCCATGGGCATATGGAAAGCCTGCTGGAAAAGGGTGTAGATTTCATTTTCTACCCCTGTATGAGTTATAATATGGATGAAGGGGATTCAGACAATCACTATAACTGTCCTGTGGTGGCGTATTATCCGGAGCTGCTTATGGCGAACTGTGAGAAGCTGACACCTCAGAACTTCCTGCATCCTTATTTAGATTTGAACCGCCCCAAGCACGTGGTAAAGGTGCTGGGCGAACTGTTCGGGCGGTATGCTTCTAAGAAGGAGATTGAGACGGCACTCCGGCACGGCTTTGCGGCGCTGGAACAATACCGACAGGAAATCGTGAAGCAGGGCGAGGAGATCGTCCGGCAGGCGAGAGAAGCCGGAAAGCAGATCATTGTGCTGGCTGGCAGACCGTATCATATGGATCCGGAGATCAATCACGGCATTCATAAGCTGATCGCCAGTCTGGGATTGGCGGTGATCACGGAGGATAGCATTGCGCACCTGGCGCAGACACCGTGTTTGCAGGCGTTGAACCAGTGGACATATCATGCCAGAATGTACCGTGCGGCACAATATGTAACGACCCAGCCGGATATGCAGCTGGTGCAGCTGGTGTCTTTCGGCTGCGGTATTGATGCCATCACGACAGACGAGGTGCGGAGAATATTAGAGGATAACGGCAAGCTGTACACACAGCTGAAAATTGATGAGATCAGCAATCTGGGTGCCATTAAGATTCGGCTCAGAAGCTTGATTGCAGCCATGGAGCAGTGAGAGCCTGCCCATGTGGGGCAACACCGCACCAAGAACGCCTGACGGCTTGCCGATACAATAACCTGATACTACTCCTCCAAAACCGATGTCCTATCGGATTTGGAGGAACGCCTGCTGCGCAGGCACCAATCGGCTTTGCCGATTGCCGTCTCATACCATCCTCTGCGCCGCCTGCGGCGGCACAATTCCGATCGATCCATCTATCGGAATGAAGAGGATTGGGTTGAAATACGATCTGTGTCAAAAAACAGGAGGGACTCGACCCTATGGCATACGCACAATTCAAACCGGAAATGAAAAAGACCCATACCATTCTGGTTCCCAATATGCTGCCGATCCACTTTCATCTGCTGATCAAAGTGCTGGAGCAATTTGGGTATCACATGGAACTGCTGGAATCCACATCCCGCACCGTGGTAGAAGAGGGCTTGAAAAATGTCCATAACGACACCTGCTATCCGGCACTGCTGGTAGTGGGACAATTCATGGAAGCCCTGAAAAGCGGCAGATACGACCCCGACAAAACCGCACTCCTGATCACCCAGACAGGCGGCGGCTGCCGTGCTTCTAACTATATCCATCTATTGCGCAAGTGCATGGCAGAACATTTCCCGCAAGTTCCGGTGCTGTCCCTGAACTTTGCCGGACTGGAAAAGGGCAACAGCCTGGAGCTGAAACCGGCTATGGTACTGAAAATGGTATACTGCGTCCTGTATGGCGATTTGCTGATGACCGTATACAACCAGTGCCGTCCCTATGAACTGAACGAAGGGGAATCCAAACAGGTACTGGAAGCATGGCAGAAAAAGCTCCTGAAACTCTTTGACGGCAGCCGGTATCTCTCTGCCGAAAAGGTTTACCGGCAGATCTTAGACGACTTTGCTGCCATTCCGCGAAGCAAAAAGCCGAAGCTGAGAGTCGGCATCATCGGGGAAATTTATGTGAAATATTCCCCGCTGGCAAACAATCATCTGGAAGATTTTCTCATTTCAGAGGGCTGCGAACCTGTGGTTCCCACTCTGCTGGAATTTGTGCTGTACTGCGCTGCCAATCCAGAGACCAACAGCCGTCTGTACGACTACCGGAATTTTCGAACAATGGCGTTTGGACTGGGTTATAAGTTCCTGCACAAGAAGCAGGTACAGATGATCCGTGTCATGGAGGAGCACGGGGAATTCACACCGCCTCACGATTTCGAGGATTTGCGTTCGGCTGCGGATCAATACATCAGTCAGGGTGTTTCTATGGGCGAGGGCTGGATGATTACCGCAGAAATGGCAGTGCTGGCAGAAACTGGGACAGAAAACATCATCTGCACACAGCCTTTCGGCTGCCTGCCCAATCACATTGTGGCAAAGGGCATGTCCCGGACGATCAAGAATACACATCCCAATGCCAATATCGTCGCCATCGACTATGACCCGGGTGCGACCCGTGTCAATCAGGAAAATCGTATCAAGCTGATGCTGGCGAATGCAAAGCTTCATGCATAAACGCCTGTTCCATATCGAATAATCGGCCGGAAGGCGGCGGTTTGAAGATACGGAACAAGGTGGAAATGAAAACCGCCTTACCGGAACAACATGCTCCCATAAGGCGGTGCTTTTTTGTGATTTTCGTCATCTGCGCTTTTTCCTGCGATTCTTTTTCCGGCGGTATTCTGATGGGAATACGCTCTATTTATAATAGAACGCCATTCTGCTCCAGCAGAGCCTGTGCAGTTTTTACAGAATCCACACCATCGGGATTTTTCACTGGGGCAAATTCTTTTGCACGTTCTACTTCAAAGGCAAGACAGCTGTCCTGCATATGCACCATATCCAATACCAGCGTCTCAAACTTGTATCCGTTGTTTTCTTCCGGTTCTATCCATGTGCCGTTTTCCGTCATGTGCGGGATCTTTTTGTGGGCAATATGCAAGGGAAAATCCTTGTTCAGCGTACGTTTCAGATCTTCTACCCGGAACAGATAATTAAGGATCACCCCGAACCGATAGGCAAGATTGCCGTCACTGTCCCGGCGGGTGCGCATTTCATCTGTCATTTCATAATATTCGACAATAGAAGGCTTGCCGTCTTCCAGACAAAGCACGCCCACACGCTCGTCCGGCGTTGCCTTGCTGACAACCTTTCCGCCGGAAGCACTGCCGGAAACGATGGTCGCACCGATAAATACCGGGTCTGCGATCTGCTGTAAAACATTGTCCACCGCAAATACATTGAGCCATTCTATGCCCAACTTTTTTGTCACATCCAGCATTCCGGCACGCTGCATGGAGGAGAACCAGCCGCCGTTGCCGTTGGGAGACAATACGATCTGATCCGGTGCACTCATGAGAATCTTGCCAGTTTTGGCATCCACTGCCGGCTCCGTCTCCTGCCGGAAGAAATACACCCTGTCCGCCTGGTAACCGAAATAGGCGTGTTCTGCCAGAAAAGCACGTGTTTCTGCATCGTTGTTCTCACTGGTCATGATAAACAGCGGAACAAAAACACCTGCCGCATCGGTGACCTGCATCAGATTCTGTATCAGACACTGAAAAATATAAAGCTCCCGGGTCTTGCCGATGTTGTACATCCCCTTGGGGTGCGGAAAGCCCAGACGGGATCCCTGTCCGCCGGCCAGCAGTACAGCGCCGACTTTGCCACTGCGAATGGCTTCGATGCCGATGGCGTGATATTTTTCCTTGTTGGCAGCGATCTTATCCAGGGTCAGTGCGCCCAGAGGCTCAAATTTGCCCCGCTTCTGCTTCGGAAATCCTCCGGCGGTAAACTGGGGACGATCCAGATCCAGCGTGGCGATCTGAGAAAGCAGAGATTCCTGCTGCGATACTGTCAGTGTCTCATAAAAACGGAGCAGATGCTCCTGATGGTGTTTCGTGAGATAGATCAAAGCTTCGTCATAGGTCATTTTTGCCGTTCCTTTCATCCGATCTTCTCAGAAACTTCCGAAGCACCATCTTCTTTGGTGAGAACAAGTTCTGATTTTGCCTGGTGCCTTGAGATGCTTCCATGCTTCCTCAGAGTCTGTTCCGCATCTCTTTATACAGGCTGTACAGGACAAAATCCCTTGTGCGGTGTTGCCCTTGCGGAATCTGGCGTTTCTCCAGTTTCTGAAGAGGTCTATTTGCCTTAACCATATTATATCACAGGTTACGGGAAAATACAAGGGGAAAAACAAAAAAATCCGGAAAGGGGGCGATTCTGTTTGAAAATGACCTCCGCCTTTTTTTGGATGGAGTTAACAAAAAATTTACAAGCTAAAATCCAGAAAATTCCCGGAAATGCTTGAAAAAGCCAATTGCCTATGGTATAATATACAGGCGTGATTGCAATAGATATGCGATGAAGCGAGAGGTTGCCGGCGGTATGCCGGGGAATTTTCGTGGAGTATGTCCGTATAAAACCGGGCGAATCAGGATAGCGGCACAGTATGTGTGAGAACCTTTGCAGAAAAACTGTACAGGTGCGTCATATTGTCTGTCTGCCCCCGGAACATCTATCTGAGGTTTCCGGGGTTTTTTGTGCAGCACGGGAAGAAACACCCGGCAGCGTGGAGAATATCCTGCCCCCAAAAGCGTAAGGAGGCGAAAAAGATGGCAGTCAACGAAAAAATCAGAATCAGGATCAAAGGCTATGAACATGCAACAGTAGATGCAGCGGCAGCCAAGATCGTTGAGGCAGCTAAGAGAAGCGGTTCTCAGGTTTCCGGACCGATCCCACTTCCGACCGATAAGGAGATCATCACCATTCTTCGTGCGACACACATGTTCAAGGACAGCCGTGAGCAGTTCGAGCGTCGTACGCACAAGAGACTGATTGATGTGATCCGCCCCACACAGAAGACCACTGAGGCTCTGCAAAAGCTGGAGATCCCGGCAGGTGTGGATATCGTGATGGAACTGAAGTAAGAGGTTCTCTTCGCAAGAGCAGCAAAAAAGCTGCATGACGGTGGTACACCGTCGGTCATGTTGACAATCGTCAACCAATAACCAACAGGAGGAAATCAAAATGCAGAAGGCAATTATCGGCAAGAAGATCGGTATGACACAGATCTTCGATGAAACCGGAAAAGTGATTCCGGTCACTGTCGTAGAAGCCGGTCCGTGCGTTGTGATCCAGAAGAAAACAACCGAAAACGACGGCTATGAGGCAGTGCAGATGGGCTTTGGCGATGTGACATCCAAGCATGTGACAAAGCCAATGCAGGGTCACTTCAAGAAGGCAGACGTCGCAGCAAAGAGAACTTTGAAAGAGTTCCGTCTGGCAGACTGCTCTGCTGTGAATGTGGGCGACGTGATCAAGGCGGATACTTTTGAAGTAGGCGACACCGTGGATGTCAGCGGCACCAGCAAGGGTAAAGGTTACGCAGGTGCAGTTAAGCGGCATAACCAGCGTACGCTGAGAGAGTCTCACGGTACCGGTCCGGTAGGACGTCAGGCGGGCTCTATGGGCGCATGTTCCTCTCCGTCCCGTATCTATAAGGGTAAGGGCATGGCTGGTCACATGGGTGCTGAAAAGGTAACGGTTCAGAATCTGGAAATCGTAAAGGTCGATAGTGAAAATAATCTCATCGCAGTCAAGGGCGCGATCCCGGGTGCGAAGGGCGGAATTGTTGTCATCACAGACAGCGTGAAAGCGTAAGGAAGGAGGAAACATCAATGGCAAAGATTTCAGTATTTGATATGGCAGGCCAGCAGGTGTCTGATACCGAGCTTTCGGATGCGGTTTTCGCAGTAACCCCGAACGAGGCGCTGATGCACGCAATGGTTGTGAATTATCTGGCAAATCAGAGACAGGGCACACAGTCTACTCTGACACGTACCGAAGTTCGCGGCGGCGGCAGAAAGCCCTGGAGACAGAAGAGTACCGGTCATGCAAGACAGGGCTCTACACGTTCTCCCCAGTGGACACACGGCGGCGTTGCACTTGGACCAAAGCCGAGAGACTACCGCTATGCACTGAATAAAAAGGCCAGAAGACTGGCTATGAAGTCTGCTCTTTCCACAAAGGTTCTGGATCAGAACATCATCGTTCTGGATACGCTCCAGATGGAGGAATACAAGACAAAGACCATCGTTGCGATGCTCAAGGCTCTTCAGGTAGAGGGCAAGGCTCTGCTGGTAACGGCTGAGGCAGACCAGAAGGTGATCAAGAGCGCAGCAAATATTCCGGGTGTCAAGACAGCCGCTGTCAACACTCTGAATGTATACGACATCCTGAACTATGACAAGTTCATTGTTTCCAAGGATGCTGTTGCAAAAATCGAGGAGGTGTATTCTAAGTGAAAGCAGCACAGGATATCATTCTGACGCCTGTTATTACGGAACGCAGCGTAGACGAAATGGCTGAGAGCAAATACACCTTCAAGGTTGCAAAAAATGCCAATAAGGTTGAAATTGCAAAGGCAGCAGAAGAACTGTTTCAGGTACAGGTTCTGAAGGTAAATACCCAGAACTGCACCGGTCACACCAAGCGTATGGGCAGATTTGTTGGTAAGCGCCCGGATTTCAAGAAGGCAGTGATTACCATCAATCCCGAGCCGACTCCGGATCAGGAGGGCAACAAGCGCAAGGGTACTATTGAATTCTTCGATGGTATGTTCTAAGCGCTGCGCCCCCGAAGCGCAGCAGGTATGGGAGTAATGCTCCCGATAATACAGCATTTATGAGGAGTGAAAACAATGGCAATCAAGACCTATAAACCGACGACCCCGTCCCGCAGGAATATGACGGTGACGGACTATTCTGGTCTGTCGAAGGTAAAGCCGGAGAAGAGCCTGCTTGAGCCGCTGAAGAAAAACTCAGGCAGAAACAGCTACGGCAGAATTACCGTTCGCCACAGAGGCGGCGGAAACCGCAGAAAGTATCGTGTCATCGACTTCAAGCGGAACAAGGACGGCATGAACGCTGTCGTTCTGACGCTGGAGTATGATCCCAACAGAAGTGCATTCATTGCACTGGTGCAGTATGAGGACGGCGAAAAGCGCTACATCCTGGCTGCTGAGGGTCTGAAGGTAGGCGACACCGTTCGTTCCGGCGCCGATGCAGATATCAAGCCAGGCAATGCGATGCAACTCGCAGATATTCCGGTTGGTACCTTTATCCACGCAATAGAGCTGTATCCAGGTAAGGGCGCACAGCTGGTTCGCAGCGCCGGCAATATGGCACAGCTGATGGGTAAAGAAGGCGGCTATGCGCTGATCCGTCTGCCCTCCGGCGAAATGAGAAGAGTACCGGTGGGATGCCGTGCATCTATTGGGCAGGTTTCTAACATTGACCACGAGAATGTACACTACGGCAAGGCAGGACGCATGAGAAACAAGGGCTGGAGACCTACCGTCAGAGGTTCTGTTATGAACCCGAATGACCACCCGCACGGCGGCGGTGAGGGTAAATCACCCATCGGACGTCCGGGTCCGGTTACTCCTTGGGGTAAGCCGGCTCTGGGTTATAAGACTCGTAAAAAGCATAAGGCTTCGGATAAGTTTATCGTGAAGCGCCGTAACGGCAGATAAGGGAAAGGAGGAACAATCGCATGAGCAGAAGTATCAAGAAGGGACCTTACGTCCAGGAAGTCCTCCTCAAGCGGATTCAGGCAATGAACGACGCCGGCGAAAAGAAGGTTCTCAAGACATGGAGCCGTTCTTCTACCATTTTCCCGGATTTCGTTGGCCATACGATCGCTGTGCATGACGGCAGAAAGCATGTTCCGGTTTATGTCACAGAGGATATGGTAGGACACAAGTTAGGTGAATTTGCACCGACCAGAACCTTTAAGGGTCACGCTGGTTCTAAGACATCCAACAATGGTAAATAAGCGGAAGGAGGAGATCACATGGAAGCAAAAGCATATCTGAGAAATGCTCGCATTTCACCCCGTAAGGTTCAGATCGTACTGGATCTGATCCGGAACAAGCCTGTGGATATCGCATTGGCTACTCTGGAACTCACTCCGAAGGCTGCCAGCCCCATGCTGGAAAAGCTCTTGAATTCCGCAATTGCAAATGCAGAGAACAATCACAGCATGAATAAGGATAATCTCTATGTTGCGGAGTGCTTTGTGACGCCGGGTCCCATCATGAAGCGGATCCAGCCGAGAGCACAGGGCCGAGCCTTCCGCATTTATAAGAGAACTTCACACATCACCATTGTTCTGAAAGAAGAAGACTAATCCCAGGAGGTTGAATTATGGGCCAGAAGGTTAATCCGCACGGTCTCCGTGTCGGCGTAATTAAAGATTGGGATTCTCGCTGGTTTGCCAATAAGTCTGATTTCGGCGATACGCTGGTAGAGGACTATAACGTTCGTAAGTTCGTGAAGAAAAACCTGTATGCAGCAGGTGTTCCGAAGATAGAGATCGAGCGCTTTGCAGATAAGGTAAGAATCCACATCCACTGCGCAAAGCCGGGCGTCGTTATCGGCAGAGGCGGCGCAGAAATTGAAAAACTGCGTGCTCAGTTGGAAAAGATGCTGAACAAGCAGGTTTATGTGAATATCGTGGAAGTAAAGCAGCCGGATCTGGATGCGCAGCTGGTAGCTGAAAAGATCGCTCTGGATCTGGAGAATCGTATTTCCTTCCGCCGTGCCATGAAGCAGTCCATCGGCAGATCCATGCGTTTGGGTGCAAAGGGTATCAAGACAAAGGTTTCCGGCCGTCTGGGCGGCGCAGAAATTGCTCGTTCCGAGAGCTATCACGAGGGAACGATTCCGCTGCAAACCATCCGTGCAGATATTGATTATGGTTTTGCAGAAGCACATACCACCTACGGCCGCATCGGCGTAAAGGTATGGATCTACAAGGGTGAGGTTCTCAAGGGCGATGCTGCTAAGGCTGCTGCGCAAAGAGAAAAGTCCGAAAGAAAGTTCCGTGAGCCGAAGAACCGTGACGACAGACGCCGCCGCGACAATCGTAACGGTGACCGCAGAAACGGCAACCGCCGTGATGCCAGAAGAGAAGGAGGTAACCAGTAATGCTGCTTCCTAAGAGAGTGAAATACCGTCGTGTCCACAGAGGACGTATGACGGGTAAAGCAACAAGAGGTAATTTTGTCAGCTATGGTGATTTTGGTCTCCAGGCACTGGAGCCAGCATGGATCACTTCCAATCAGATCGAAGCTGCCCGTATCGCAATGACCCGTTATATCAAACGTGGCGGTCAGGTCTGGATCAAAATCTTTCCGGATAAGCCTGTTACGAAAAAACCTGCCGGTACCCGAATGGGTTCTGGTAAGGGCGCTCCCGAGTACTGGGTAGCTGTGGTTAAGCCGGGCAGGGTGATGTTTGAGATCGCAGGCGTTCCGGAAGAGACCGCCAGAGAGGCGATGCGTCTCGCCATGCACAAGCTGCCGATCAAGTGTAAGTTTGTCGTAGCAGATAAAGGAGGCGACCAGGAATGAAAACAACCGAAATCATGAATATGCCGGTAGATGAGTTGAACGTCAAACTGGTCAGTCTGAAAGAAGAGCTGTTCGCACTCCGTTTTCAGCTTGCAGCAAATCAGCTTGAGAATACAGCTCGCATTCAGGCTGTAAAAAAGGACATTGCCCGTGTTAAGACTGCCATCCGCGCTGCGGAGCTGTCTGCACAGCAGTAATAGGAGGGTTTACCTGTGGCTGAGAGGAATTTGAGAAAAACCAGAGTCGGCATGGTAGTCAGCGACAAGATGGATAAGACCGTGGTTGTTGCAATTGTCGATAATGTAAAACACCCGCTCTATAAGAAGATCGTCAAGAGAACCGTTCGCCTGAAGGCACACGATGAAAATAACGAGTGCAAGATCGGCGACCGTGTTGAAGTGATGGAGACCCGCCCGCTGTCTAAGGACAAGAGATGGCGTGTTGTCCATATCATCGAGAGAGCTAAGTAAGAATGACTAAAAAGCAGAACCGGCTTTCGAGAGAAAGCGATTCTGAAAGGAGGAACTCGCTGTGATTCAGATGCAGTCTTATTTGAAGGTTGCGGATAACACCGGTGCGAAAGAGCTGATGTGCATCAGAGTTCTGGGCGGCACCCGCAGAAGATATGCCAATATCGGCGATGTCGTTGTCGCATCTGTTAAGAAAGCAACACCCGGCGGCGTTGTAAAGAAGGGCGACGTTGTCAAGGCGGTCATCGTTCGTTCGGTCAAGGGTCTGCGCAGAGAAGACGGAACCTATATTCGTTTTGATGAAAATGCTGCGGTAATTATTCGTGAAGATAAAAATCCGAGAGGTACACGTATCTTCGGACCGGTTGCAAGAGAACTTCGGGATAAGGATTATATGAAGATCCTGAGCCTTGCACCGGAAGTACTGTAAGTTGGAGGTGTCAAAATGAGCAAAATTCATGTCAAAACAGGCGACACCGTAATCCTGCTGACCGGTAAGGATCAGTATCAGTACAATGACCCGAACAATAAATCCAAGGGCAGAAAGACCGGCAAGGTTGTTGAGGTCAGCCCCAAGGAAGGCAAAGTCATCGTAGAAGGCTTTAACATGATTACAAAGCACGTAAAGCCCACTCGTATGGGTCAGGTTGGCGGTATCGTCAATACAGAAGCACCGCTGTACGCAAGCAAGGTGCAGCTCGTTTGCCCGAAATGCGATCAGCCCACCAGAATTGGTCATGTGATCGAGGACGGCAAGAAGCTGCGTGTCTGCAAGAAGTGCGGCAAATCATTTGAGTAAAGGAGAAACGATATGTCTACGTTAAAAGATTATTACAACAGCACCGTTGCTCCTGCAATGATGAAGAAATTCGGTTACCAGAATGTCATGCAGATTCCGAAGCTGGACAAGGTGGTTGTCAACGTGGCAGCCGGCGAGGCAAAGGATAATGCCAAGGTAATCGATGCCATTATGACAGATCTGGCAGCCATCACCGGTCAGAAGCCGGTAGTCTGCAAGGCAAAGAAATCGGTTGCGAACTTCAAGCTCCGTGAGGGCATGCCTATCGGTGTCAAGGTAACACTGCGCGGCGAAAAGATGTATGAGTTCGTGTATAAACTGTTCAATGTCAGCTTTCCCCGTGTGCGTGACTTCCGCGGTATCAATGCAAATTCCTTTGATGGCAAGGGTAACTACTCTACCGGTATCAAGGAGCAGCTGATTTTTCCGGAGATCGAATACGATAAGATCGACAAGGTACGGGGCATGGATATCAACTTTATCACGACTGCCCAGACAGACGAAGAGGCAAAAGAGCTGCTGAGTCTGCTTGGCGCACCGTTTGCCAAGTAAACAGGGAGGTAAGGCGTAATGGCAAAAAAGGCAATGAAATTAAAGCAGCAGAGAACGCCCAAGTTTTCCACGCGAGCTTACACCCGCTGTAAGATCTGCGGAAGACCCCATGCCTATCTGAGAAAGTTCGGCATCTGCCGTGTTTGCTTCCGTGAGCTGGCACATGAGGGCAAGATTCCGGGCGTGAAGAAGGCAAGCTGGTAAAGAAAGAATGACGAAAAGGAGGTCATTGGCATGCAGATTACAGATACTATAGCAGATATTCTGACAAGAATTCGTAATGCAAGCTCCGCACGGCACGCCACGGTTGACGTTCCCGCTTCCAATGTCAAAAAAGCGATCACACAGATTCTGTTGGATGAAGGCTATATCAAGGGCTTTCAGGTGATTGATGACGGCAAGCAGGGCGTGATCCGCATCACACTGAAGTATACAGACAACCGTTCACCGGTTATCACAGGTCTGCGCCGCGTTTCAAAGCCGGGACTGCGAATTTATTCCAGCTGTGAGGATATGCCGAAGGTGCGTAAGGGACTGGGTATTGCGATTGTTTCCACATCGAAGGGCATTATGACAGACAAGAAGGCTCGTGAGCTGAATGTCGGCGGCGAAGTTTTAGCATTTGTTTGGTAAGGAGGACACGGGATTATGTCAAGAATAGGAAAAAAACCGATTAGTGTTCCTGCCGGTGTTGAAATCAAGTGCGAGGATAACTTTTTGACCGTAAAGGGTGCCAAGGGCACACTGAGCAGACAGTTCTCAAAGGATCTGGGTATCGAAATTGCTGACGGCGTAGTGACTGTTACCCGTCCCAGCGACATCAAGGAGCACAGATCTCTCCATGGTCTGACCAGAACACTGATCGCAAATATGATCGAAGGTGTGACAAATGGTTACTCCAAGACTCTGATCATCGAAGGCGTCGGCTATCGTGCTGCGAAGAAGGGCAAGGAAGTTGTGATGAACCTGGGCTTTTCTCACCAGGTGATTGTCGAAGAGAACGATGAGATCAAGCTGGATGTACCGCAGCCCAATACCATCGTTGTCAGCGGAATTGACAAGCAGAAGGTGGGTCAGTTTGCAGCGGAGATCCGTGAGAAGCGTCCGCCGGAACCGTATAAAGGCAAGGGCATCCACTATGTTGACGAGCGTATCATCCGCAAGGAAGGTAAAGCTGGTAAGGGCAAAAAGTAATTCGGAAAGGAGTAAACCGCTATGATTAAAAAGATTGATAGCAAAAAAGCCAGAGCAAAGAGACACGCAAGAGTTCGTGCTAAGATTTCCGGCACTCCTGAGCGCCCTCGTCTGAGCGTTTACCGCTCCACCAAGCACATCTATGCACAGCTGATCGACGATGTCAACGGGGTTACCCTGGCAGCGGCATCCAGCATGGATAAGGCTTTTGAAGGCGCTGGTGGAAATACCGACGGCGCACGCAAGGTAGGCGAGCTGATCGCAAAGCGCGCCCTGGAAAAAAATATCACTGAGGTAGTTTTTGACAGAGGCGGCTATTTGTATCACGGAAGAGTTCAGCAGCTGGCTGAGGGCGCACGTGAAAACGGACTGAAATTCTAATCAAGGGAGGTATTACTTTGGCTAAAATTGATTCGCAGGGTCTCGAGCTTGCAGAAAAGGTCGTTTCCATTAACCGTGTTTCCAAGACTGTAAAAGGCGGTCGTATTATGAAGTTTGCGGCTCTTGTCGTTGTCGGCGACGGCAACGGCATCGTAGGCTTTGGTCTGGGAAAATCCGGCGAAGTGCCGGATGCGATCCGCAAGGGAATTGAAGATGCCAAGAAGAATCTCATTCGGATTCCGCTGAAGGGCACAACCATTCCCCACGAAATTGTTGGTAAGTTCGGCGCAGGCGAGGTTCTCATGAAGCCGGCTGCTCCCGGTACCGGTGTGATCGCCGGCGGCCCGGTTCGTGCAGTGATCGAGGTTGCAGGCATCAAGGATATTCGTACCAAGTCGTTGCGCTCGAATAATCCGTGCAACGTTGTACGTGCTACCATTAACGGTCTGGCTTCCTGCACGACAGCGGCAGAGGTCGCTGAAAAGCGCGGCAAGACCGTTAAGGAAATCTATCAATAAGGAGGGTGCGACATGGCAAAGGAAATCAAGCTCAAGAAGAGTCTGA
>CANQWA010000016.1 GCA_947627445.1 uncultured Ruminococcus sp. | reverse complement strand
CTGGAGCAACTGGTGCAGCCGGCGCAGCTGGCGCAGATGGTGCAACCGGACCGACCGGACCGACCGGAGCAACTGGTGCAGACGGCGCAGCTGGCGCAGATGGTGCAACCGGACCGACTGGACCGACCGGAGCAACTGGAGCAACCGGTGCAACTGGCGCAGTTGGCGCAACTGGACCGACCGGACCGACCGGGGCAACTGGTGCAGACGGCGCAGTTGGCGCAGTTGGCGCAGTTGGCGCAACCGGACCGACCGGGCCAACTGGAGCAACTGGTGCAGACGGCGCAACCGGGGCAACAGGAGCAACAGGTCCTGCAAATGGTTTAGCAGCATATGGAGGACTCTATAACGATACACCACAAACGATTGCGCTTACTGCAGGATCCACAACGCAGATACCACTGGCAAATGCAATGCCTGCATCTGATGTGACAGCCGGTACAAACACTCTGACTGTTACGCAGGACGGTGTATATGAGATCAATTTCTTCACGAATGCTTCCGCAGCGTTAGGAGCGGGAGTGACAGTTCAGGTTCGCCGCAATAGCGTTGCAATACCTGGAACGGCTGTGACAAGAACCCTTGCAGCAAATGTAGGTTCAATATTTAACGGCAGTGTTATCACAAATCTGACTGCCGGTGATGTGATTGACCTGGCAACAAGCGCATTGCTTGCTCTGGGACTCACGCTGGGAAGCGGTGTCAACGCAATTCTTACCGTAAAGAAGATTAGTACCTGATGCCAATAGTGAATACAAGGAAAGAGGCTGTTCCGTGCTGGAACAGCCTCTTTTTTACAGAAAAGATTGCGTAAAAGGGGATTTTCGGGTATAATGGTAACAGATGTACTACTGCGAAAAAGGAGAAAAATATGACGAATTTCTGGACGGCACAAGAGCATATCCCCTCTGAAATGGGATTTGCGCTTTTTGGGTTGACCCATTTGTTCTGGTTGGGAAGCATTCTTATGATCTGCATGGTAGGGATAGGATTATTTCGGTGGCTCTCCTCTGCGCAAAAGCGGAAGGTACTCCGGGTATTGGCATATGTCATGCTGGGAATGGAGTTGTGCAAAGATGCGATGCTGATTATGACGGGGCAGTTCCGCCCAGGCTATCTGCCCCTCGATCTGTGCGGTATTTCCATTTTTCTGGAGCTGGCGGCAGTAACTTTTCCCAAGCCCTTGCTGACAGAACTGGTATACAGTTTTTCCTTGCCGGGAGCTGCTCTGGCGCTGCTGTTCCCCAATTGGAACAGCTTACCCCAGTGGAACTACATGAATCTCCACAGTTTTTTTCTCCATGCCATTCTGCTGTTGATACCGGTACTTTTGTTGGCATCGGGCATGATGCGTCCCAGTGCCAGTCGACTGCCTTTTTGTCTGATTTGCATGATCGGCGCATGTGTGCCTATTACATGGGTGAATCGGTACTTCGGAACGAATTTTTTCTTTCTGGAAAGACCTTCCAAGGGTTCGCCGTTGGTCTGGTTTGAGCAGACTTTCGGCAGTCATCTCATTGGTTTCCCCGTACTGATCGCACTAATCTGGGCAGGCATGTATGGTATTCCTGTGTTATTGTCAAAACTCCCGTTTCTGAAAAAAGACGACAGACAAATACCATGACAGAGCCAGTAAGATCAAAATACAGGGGATGACCGCAACATCGATCCAGGGTGAGATCTGAATGGAGATGGTCTGTACGACAGAGGTCGTTGAAAAGATCATGGCATAAATGCATGCAGTGGCAATTGTGTAAACAAGTCTGCCTTTTTCAACACCGAATTTGAATAAAAACGGCAGAATCATAGACAAGGTGAACACTGCAATAATCACATTTCCCAGCAGAGTTACCAGAGTCATTTCAAATGAACCGCTTTTCCGGAGAAACAAATTGAGGCATTGCAGCAAAAAGCAAATCAGGGACGAGCTCACTGTCAGCATCAGGGAGCAAATATATTTGGAGGAGACGATTTCCTTTCGTGTATAAGGCATGGCAACACTATAGGTGTTCCAACCGCTTTTTTCATCATTTGAGATCAGCGTAAAGGGGATCGCTGTCGAGGGGATCAGTGCAGTTACCACTGTAAAATAGAATAGAAAGCCATAGGGGTTTTCTATCGTATTCAGGGGAACTCCCATGGATATAATCATGATGGGCAATAGAAATATCAGATAGAATTTACAGGTTTTCTTGATCAGATACAAATCCTTTGTCAATATGCCTTTCATAGGGAAACGTCCTTTCTTACCATAAATACAAATAGTTCTTCTAAGCTTACCGGACTGATGGTAAAACTTGTAGGGATTCGATCTCTCCGGACAATCGCCTCTGTACCGTAAGCGTTTTCTTTTTTGCCAATGATTGCAGATGGCTCAATCTGATTTAGCTGCTGTGAAGTGCAGCGAAGCATTCCATACCGTTCACAGAGGATGTCTTTCTCCTCACAAAGCATCATCCTGCCCTGATGGAGAAAGGCAATGTAATCGCATAGTTTTTCCAGATCGCTGACAATATGGGAAGAGATCAGAATAGAATGGCTTTCATCTCTGGTGAATTCAGAGAGAATATGCAGGACCTCGTCCCGTACTACTGGGTCTAACCCGTTGGTGGCTTCGTCTAAGATCAATAGCTTTGCATGATGAGAAAGTGCCACGGCAAGTCCCAGACGCATTTTCATGCCCTTTGAATATTCAAAAAACTTTTTGTTTTCCGGAAGATGAAATTGCTTCATATATTTCAGAAATAGTGGTTCATCCCAGTTTTTATAGGTGCGCGACATAACTTTGTGGATATCTTTCCAGTAAAATGTGCCGGGAAAACCCACTTCGTCCAGTACAAAGCCAATGTCCTCCTTGATATTTCTGTCATATTGCTGATGATCCTTGCTGAAAATGGAGATTGTTCCGCTGTCCTTGTGGACCATATTTAAGATCAGCTTGATTGTAGTGCTTTTTCCTGCGCCGTTTTCGCCCACAAGTCCCATGATACAGCCAGTGGGCAGTGTCAGATTCAGACCGTCCAAAGAAAAATCAGAATAGTTTTTTCTAAGATCTTTAATTTCCAATGCGTTCATTTGTCAGCCTCCTCTAATGTCTGATAGATTTCTATGATTTCCTGACGGCTGAGACCGCAGCTTGCCGCCAGACACTGCACTTCCTGAAGCAGATTTTCAATGCGTTTTAGATTCTCTTCCTGCAGCAGATCTACATTTTTTGGCGCAACAAAACATCCTTTCCCTGCCACCGTGT
Source organism: uncultured Ruminococcus sp. (assembly GCA_947627445.1). Lineage (GTDB taxonomy): Bacteria > Bacillota > Clostridia > Oscillospirales > Ruminococcaceae > Ruminococcus_C. The sequence goes on along the minus strand of CANQWA010000016.1, from coordinate 54,552 downwards.
AAATGAAACCTTCCCGTTCCAGCTCGTCATAGGCACGTTTGGTCGTAATGACGCTGATCCGCAGATCCTTTGCCAGATTCCGGATAGAGGGAAGGATATCGTCCTCTTTCAGGCCGCCGCTGATGATACAGTCCTTGATCTGGGTATAAATTTGGTCATAAATGGGTACACCGCTTTTGTTGTCAATGAATATGTTCAAACTATCACCTCGTTTATGCATATTGTATATATACAGTATATACAGTAAGAACAGTTTTGTCAATAGGAAAAAGCAGTTAAAATTGTAAATATTCTATGAAACAACAAAAATCCGCAGAAGCGGTTACAGCTTTTGCGGATTTTGATTCGATATGATTGCTTCTCTCATGAAATCTTGCCGTCCATATTTGCCGAAAAGGCAAAATCTCTGCGCGGCAAATCTTGACAACCCACAGGTTGCCTGCGATTTGCGTCTGCGCCTGTATGGGCAAGTTGGAATGGGCGGAGCAACATTTTTGAATCTGGATCTTAAAATGACTCATACCAGACGGTATCAGAAAGAGGCTTTCTGTCGGTGTCATAACGATCCACCGGCTTGACAGCTTCCGGATTGGCATAACCCAGACAGAGAATATTCACCGGTACATAGGCTTCAGGAATATGAAACGCCTCACGGAGTACATCCTCCTTGAAACGGCATACCCACAGTGAGCCAAGACCCAGTTCTGTAGCAGCAAGCATCATATAGGTGGTCACGATAGAAGCATCAATCTCATAGATGTTGTGCTGGTCAAATTTTCTCACCCACGCAGCGTTCTTTTCTGCGCAGACGATGATGAATGCTTTTGCAGTATAAGCTTCCGGCTTGACAACGGCTTCTGCCATTTTTTCAATGCCTTCCGGAGATTGTACTACCAGCAGACGCTGTTCCTGCAAATTCACACCAGTAGGGGCAAGGCGGCCGGCTTCCAGGATTGCTTGGATCTTTTCCGGCTCTATTGGCTTGTCCTCATAGGAGCGAATGGAGCAGCGTTTTTTTGCAAGTGTGATAAAATTCATGATGTTCGTCCTCTTCTTACAATGTGAACATGATATCATTCATGATGGATTCCAGAAGTTCCTGTCTGCCGCTGGTGAGAGAATCGGTAACTTCTCCCTTCTGCAGTGCATATGCTTCCAGAGCAGCCATGTCAGCCTTGCCGGAGATGATATCTGCACCGATACCAGTAGTCCAGCTTGCATAGCGGTCTGCTATGAACTTGTCAATTCTGCCGTCCGTAATCAGCTTATCCGCAATGCGCAGACCCAGAGCAAATGCATCCATACCAGCGATATAGCTGTGGAAGATGTCTTCCAGCTCGAAGGAACCGCGTCTTGCCTTTGCATCAAAGTTCAGACCGCCGTTGGTAAATCCGCCAGCCTTCAGTACTTCATACATACACAGTGTGGTGTCGTAAACATTGGTGGGGAATTGGTCGGTATCCCAGCCCAACAGGGTATCACCCTGGTTTGCATCGATAGAACCGAACATGCCGTTCACTCTTGCCACACGCAGCTCGTGCTGGAAGGTGTGCTGTGCCAGTGTTGCATGGTTTGCTTCGATGTTCAACTTAAAATCCTTGTCCAGACCGTACTTGTTCAGGAAACCGATGACAGTTGCAGAATCAAAGTCATACTGATGCTTGGTGGGCTCCTTGGGCTTGGGTTCTACGTAGAAATCACCGGTATAGCCGATGCTTCTTGCATAGTCCACAGCCAGATGCATCAGACGGGCCATGTTATCCAGTTCCAGACCCATGTCGGTGTTTAGCAGCGTCTCATAACCCTCTCTGCCGCCCCAAAATACATAGCCCTGACCACCTAGTTTCACCGTTGCATCAATGGCAGTTTTAATTTGTGCAGCAGCATATGCGAATACATCCGCACTGGGAGAGGTACCTGCCCCATGCATGAAGCGTGGATGATCAAAGCATTTTGCTGTGCCCCACAGCAGCTTCTTGCCGGTCTTATCCTGCATTTCCTTACAGAGATCCACAATTTCAGCCAGTTTTTCGTTGGTTTCTGATAGAGAGCCGTATTCCGGAGAAAGGTCTCTGTCGTGGAAGCAGTAGTAGTCGATGTTCAGCTTTTCCATGATCTCGAAAGCAGCATAAACTTTTGCCTTTGCACGAGCCACAGAATCATCACAGCCCCACGTCTTGTCCGTTGTGCCGACACCGAACATATCTGTGCCGTCACCGCCCATGGTGTGCCACCAGGAAAGAGCAAACTTCAGCTGTTCCTTCATCGTCTTTCCGGCGATGATCTCATCTGGATTGTAGAACTTGAATGCCAGGGGATTCTTGGAGCTTTTTCCCTCGTAGGGAATGGTGGGGATGTTTTGGAAAAATTCGCTCATTGGGATAGCCTCCTAAAAATTTAATGATGATTATCGAAAGGCAATTGCAGCATGAGGCAGCTGCAACAACATGCCATTTCATTCTTTAGAGCTTGTTCAGTATCGCAGAACACGCAGCCTTGCTGTACAGCAAGGCTATTTCACGCAGTCATGCGGAAAAAGCCGCCAAAATCATGATGGTTTGAAGATGCGAAGCAAGCTCTTAAAATAGATCCAGCACTCTGTTTTCTTTGGAGAAATATTCCTCAAGAACAGCGATATAAGTGCGGAAGCAGACCTCACCGTCAAAGGTGAGTACATCATTTTCCGCTGGGACACCCAGAACCTCTAACTGTGCATCAGAGAGATCTCGGAGATAGACGTTCTCTGTATCCGAGGGAAGTCCCAGCTTCGTCAACTGTACTTCATTCAGCTCCAGCTGAATATTTTCAGAGACGGTTAGAAGCTGTTTTGTAATCTCGCTGCGGGAAGCAGTGCTCCATTCTGCATGATGCTCTGTATCCTGCACCGGTCGCTCCAGATATACGGTTCTGTCATAGCCTCGTGCCCCGAAGGTAATCAGGGGAAGAAAAATATCTCGGTCATTGGGCTCTACATGTACGGTCACATTGCCGCCGGAACTGTCATCTGTCTGTATGACCTCACAGCGGTAGATGCCGGAGGGGGAAGCACTGGATTCCAGTATCACGGATTCTGTGGTGGGTGTAAAAAAGGATACCACCATAAAAAATGCCAGAGAGCCAAGAATATACAGCAGGATATAAATCACGCCAAAGACGGTTTTTGTCGTCTCTCCTGCGCCGGACAAGAAAAATATGAGAAGAGCGGCGGCGGCAGCGGGAATGATCATTTCCCACTCTCCGAAACAAAGCATGATCAGCGGAAAAATTGCCGGCAACAACACGATCCCCACCAGTCGTGTCAGGATCTGAAACCGGCTGAAGAGCATTGCGGCAACAGAGAGAAGGGAAATTCCCGTAAAAACTACGCAGAAAGCGACCTTGTGGGAGATGGTGACATCGTAGAATATTGCCAGATAGGAGAACCAGCACATCAGAGTACAGTATCCTGCACCAACCAGAGAAGCCAGTCGTCTCCACCAGATGGAAATGTTTGATTGCATAGTGAAACCTTAACCGTATTTGCGTCTGGGCATATGCGCATCAGCCGCAGTAAACGGTTTTCCTTTCCTTAAAAAGCAGTCACAGAGAAAAGATCAGATTCTGAGACAAACTGACATCAGATAGAGAAATCAACCAACGATTTTATGATGTCAGAAAGTTCTTATTATTTATTATACCATTTTTTTTTGCAAATGGCAAGTACTTTATGGAAAAAATTCAGCGGAGCTCAACCAATCATCCCTGCTGCATAACGTACAAGGCGTTATGCATAGCATGTGGTGAGGTGATACCATGTTTTTTCAGATATTTCAGCATGTTTTGTTTTTCTTTCTTCACGTTGGGGAAAGCGGCTCGTTTCGCAAGCCTTTGAGCCGAAAGGAGGAAGCGGACTGCTTCGCTGCCATGGCAGAGGGGGATCGGCTTGCCAGAGAAAAGCTGATCCTTCACAATATGCGTCTGGTGGCGCATTTGACGAAAAAATACGGCGTGCCCCAGCAGGAACAGGAAGAGCTGATCTCTGTTGGCACGGTGGGATTAGTGAAAGCGGTGGATTCTTTTGATTATCATAAAGGGGCAAAATTTGCGACATATGCCAGCAGATGTATTGAAAATGAGATTCTTATGAACTTTCGGTCTCAGAAAAAGCACGCCGATCAGATTTATATGGGAGAACCCATTGAAACAGACGGAGAGGGAAATCAACTGACCCTGATGGACATTATGGATGATGGAACCGATCTTTCTGAAGTGGTGGATACACTGATCCAATCGAAACAGTTATACCAATATCTGGAAAATGATTTAGAGCCTCGGGAAATGGAGATTCTGATACAGCGCTACGGACTATATGGGCAATCCCCCCTGACGCAGCGGGAGGTGGCGAAAAAGCTGCATATTTCCCGGTCGTATGTATCAAATATCGCTTATTATAAATGGATGGCAATCACAAAAAAACTTAGGAGCGACCATTCATTTTTTATTTTATGCATAGGACAAGAACTTATTCGTATAAGTTCAATGCAGACATACCACAATCGGGTTTGCTGAAAGTTTTAAAAGCAGTCTATGAAATTATACTCCTTGCTTTAAACTGCCGCAAAACAGCTGACAGCCATGTGTATCGCTATGTATAAAAATGAATGGTCATATAGGAGGTATTACTATGAGTAACTTTTATATGACTTTATACTATAATACTGTTCGTCAGAACGCAAAGAATGCAAAATATCCGAACAAACTGGTTATATTCAATACGGAGGATTTGAAAAAAGCTGTTGCTTATGACCATGTTTGCGCAGAATATAAGGATAACTACAGAAAGAAAAGCAACTATATTCAGTCAGACTGTGCTATGTTTGATGTGGACAACAGCGAAACCGATAATCCCGAAGAATGGATAACACCAGAAGATGTGCAAAAAGCTTTTCCGGACGTTCCGTTTTATGCTTCTTATTCCCGTAACCATATGAAGCTAAAAGACGGCAAAGATCCCCGACCAAAATTTCATGTCTATTTTCCTGATATACAAATTAAAGACCGATTGGAATATGAATGGTATAAGGAAGCTGTTTGCAGTTATTTTCTTCACTTTGATTTTAATGCCAAAGATGCGGCACGATTTTTCTATGGCGTAGAAAATCCAACGGTTGAATATTTTGACGGGAATACGCTTTTGTATGATTTTATGCAATCTGTCAATACAGACAATGGACAAACAGTCAAAAAGGAACTTCCTGACACTGATATCATACCTGAGGGACAACGCAACACCACCATGCTGAAATTTGCAAACCGCATTTTAAAACGATATGGAGAAAATAACGGCATTTCATATCAGGCGTTTCTCAAGGAGTCTGAAAGATGTTCGCCGCCTTTGGAACAAATAGAGCTTGATGACATATGGAAAAGCGCCTGCAAGTTTTACCATAAGACCATTCAGAATGATGTGAATTATATATCTCCGCAGCAATATAGTCCATTTGAATTAGACGTTACTGACGGAAATGCTCTTGCTAAACTGATTTCTGTTGAAAAAGAAAACCGCAGATTCAATATTAATGTTTGCAGAAATTTTCTTCAAGCATTTGGAATTACTGTCAAATTAAACGATATGAACAATTGCCATGAAATCAATGGTCTGCCCTCTAAATTCAATCTGGAAGAAGCGGATAAACTGCTTGAAACACTTCTCATTGATACAGCGAAAAAGCTTTCCTACAAAGGAGTATCAGACAAATCTGTTCGCAGTATTCTGAATCTGATTGCAAATGAGAACCACTATCATCCGGTTTTAAAACTTCTGAGCGAGAAGCAGTGGGACGGAAACGACCGCCTGAACGAATTGTATCAGATAATGGGAATTACTGAAACTCTCCATAAAACACTTGTAAAAAAGTGGACATTGCAGACGATTGCGGTTCTTTACAACAGTGGTTCTAATCCGGTATTTGCAGAAAATATGCTTGTTTTGCAAGGTGGACAAGGTGTTGGAAAAACTCAGTTATTCTGCCACCTGGCAATCAAAAATGAGTTTTTCCTCGGCGGAGCTGTACTGGATATGCAGAACAAAGATACTCTTATGGCTGCCACAAGGGTGTGGATATGCGAACTGGGAGAAATGGACGGCACAACAAGAAAAAAGCAGTCTGCTTTGAAAGGTTTTCTGAGCAAACAGACCGATAACTTCCGTGAACCATATGCCCCGAAGGAAATACACCGTTGCCGCCGTACTTCATTTTGCGGTACAGTCAATCCTACTGCCTTTCTGACAGACGAAACAGGCAACAGACGTTTCTGGACAATTCCTATTCAAAGCATTGACTTAGATAAAGTATTTGCATACGATTCTGAATGGTATGCACAGCTATGGCGACAGGTTCAAACTGAATATCTGGAAAATCCAAAGGGATATTTGCTGACAAAAGAGGAACAGGATTCGGTAAATCTTCGCAATGAGGAATTTGAAACACTTGTACAAGGCGAAGATGAGTTCATGACAATGTTTGATACAGACTGCGATATATCTTGTTGGACAGTGCGCCTTACTGCTGCACAAATTGCTAAACATTTAAATGAAGAATTCCGCAGTTTGAATATCAGCAGCGTGAGCGTTGGAAAACAGCTTATTCCCAAAATAGAGAAACGTACAGGAAAAACCTTTCCTCGTATCAAAAGCGGAAAGCAGTATATCTATTGTCCTCCGTTTTCAAAAGATTACGTTCATCTATATGATTCTTATACCGATTAAACATCACTCCCATCAATTTTAAGCACTTTGGGTGGGGTGGTAAGGCAAAAAAATATATAATAAAAAAACGTTGTATTTTTTATTATATATGAAAGTTTCTTACCTACCTTACCCATTTTTGAATATACAAAAGCCATTGATTTTTGATAGTCAATGGCTTTTTCTATATATAAAAGTACACAGAAAGTTTCTGCATAATGTACCGACAAAAGAGGCAAAAGAACAGTCCTATCCGTGCCGTCAATAATATATAAGGTTTTTTCAAAAAACAGCTTGATTGGTCAACTCAAACAAAACAACAAATGAAAATCAAACAATAATTCAGCAATGTTAACAGCTCAGTTCTTCAACCGTTATTAACCGCGGGAAAGTATAAGCATTTTTAGGTGAGAACGAATATTTATTCTAAACCCAAAAGAATGTTTACAGCTTTCTGTAGGTCTGGTTTGGTGCGATAAGCCATAATTACCTTTCGCTCTTGGTCACTTAAATCCTCCGGTGATAATCTGACATCAAGCAATTCACTGGGAGATACATTCAATGCCTTGCAAATATCCGCAAGTATATCCGCATCGGGACGGTTAATGCCCTGTTCCCAGTTGGAAACACGGCTGTTGCTGACGCCGATTTTCTGTGCCAGTTCCTTTTGGCTGAAACCACGCATTTCCCGATATTTACGGATTCTTGCACCAATTTCGTATTTCATCAAATCACCTCTACATTGATTATACCGCATGAATTCTGTTATGTCAACAAAGAAATCAAGAAAATCTGTACAACCCGCTTGACTTCACAGATATTCTGTGGTAAAATGAAATTAAATCCAGAAATTCTGGAAAGGAGTTTGTCTTATGAGAGTTTATGAGAAAGTTCGTACCTATATAGCAAACAATAATTTAAAAACAGCGAATGTTGCAAAGAAAGCAGGGATTTCCGCTAAGACCTTTGATGCAATTCTGAAGGGAAAACAAACGCTGTATCCCGAAGACCTGAGGGCAATTTGCTATGCGCTGAACGTAAAGCCCGAAAAATTTATGTAAACTGTTAAATAAGACAAGAGCGAAAGGTGAAAATTATGGTACTGGAATTTTTGAAGTATGCTTACTTCAATATTATAAAGGATGATAGTGTGAACAATGTTTTAAGTAAATGTGCAAATAAAGCGTATATGGACTTATGCAGAACAATCAGATTCAAAACAGATGACGGAAATATCAAAGCAGAGTATAAAACTACAATCTGTGATATGCTTGTCAATGAATATGACGTTTTGATAAATGCTGTAAAAATCGCTGATGACAAGCAGATAGTTTTTGACGAGGAGCATAACCGAATCTGTGAGAAAATATGCAAAACTTATTCGGAAATCAGCGAGTTTACATACGGTCAGGCGCAGAAGTGGCTGAATATGATGCTCAAATATGTCCTCTTAATTGAGGGAGATTCCATTTTGAAAAGTTATCTGCATATTCCTGTTGACAGTTATATTATGCAGGCTGTGGGTTCAGATAATTCAAAGCTGAAATATTGTCTGAATCTGGAATACGTTCCCAAAAAGAACGGTACTGTGGGTAAGTACAGCCAAAGCACTTCAAAGCCTTGGAGCAAGTGGAATTATGAGGAATATATTACTTTTCAGAATTGTATCAGAGAAGCAATTTCTGAAAGCGGTTACAGTTCTCCTATTGAATGGGAAAATGGTGCTTGGATTGAAGTCGCAGAATACAGAAAATGAAAGGAGAAATTTACAATGGCTTTTTGTACGCAATGTGGAAGTAAATTAAATGACGGTGCAGCTTTTTGCGGTAAATGCGGTGCTAAAGTATGTAGTGGTGCGCCCCAGTCGCAATCGACAAATAATGGCTTTTTTAACAAGCTGAACAGTACTGTTCAAAAGGCTGTGAACGGCGCACAACAAGTAGTTAGTGACCTTTCAGGAAGCCAATCAGCTAATAGCAATTCAAATAATACATCGCATACTATGTATGAAGTATTTACCCCTGCGCTCGGTTTAGGAAAGAAATTTATTTTCACCGAAAATTCTTTGATTTATGGAAGTGAAGAATATCACTATTCCGAATTGACACAGATTAATATAGTTAACCCTCCCAGACCAATGTCAAATGGCGGAGCGCAAACAAGGGCAAATGGAAAATACCTTAATCTGATTTTTGAATATAGTCAGAAAGAGCGGTTTGCAAATGTCCTGACATATGCAAATGAGCAAATTGCTTCTGCAAATGGAAATACTAAAAACTATAAGTATATTTTGCAGTCACCCAATGGCACAAAGCTTGAAGTCTATGAGGATTATGCTATTCTGTATTATCTGAAATCCGGATATAGTAGCATTCTGAGCAATTCTATGAAAGGCGGTTCAAGCGGAAGTATCGTTTATTTCCCAAATCTGACATTACAGCTGATAAGCACTGCAGAAAATACATCTGCTTTACAGGTTGGTATATTGAGCAATAATGGTACATCTACTATTTCTATGCCTTTAAATCCGCAGGATATAGATACTGCTAAAGCTGCTATTTCATATATTGAGGAAATGAAAAGCAGTGAACAGCATGAATCACAAGAAACAGCGCCAGATAATTGGGAACCGGTAGTTGGTTCAATCAGAAAGTTTCCTATATGCGGAAAAGAGCTTGAAATATCAGAGAGTATGGATACTTTCAATTCATACAGACTGAAATTCCGTGAGCTTGCATCTGCCTGCGCTGATAACGCAAGAAAAGAATATGACAGAAAGGTTCAGAATCTCTCTACATTTCTTGGCTTTTATCCGAAAATATATCAATCCTACCTCAGTGTTCTAATCAAACAGTCCATGAACATATTGATTTCTGAGGGTATATGGACAGTTACAGAAGATTCATTTGAACAACAGCACCTTGCTGATTTCCACCTTGGAATGAATGACTATACCACAACGCTTGAAAGCATTGAATTGACATTACAGGCAAACCGCAGAAGAATATCAAATATCACCAGTCTCATTCCAAATCTGAGCGGCGGTGGCTTTGGCTTAAAAGGAGCAGCCAAGGGTATCGCAACAGCTACAGCATTCAATATTGTTCGTGACGGAGCAGAAGCAGGACTTATAAATAGTGTATCAAACATCAATCAAGCGCAGCAGGCAGAATTATATGGGCGCATTAAACCTGACAATTTGTTTGACTGTGTATTCACGGATTATTGGCGAGTGTTCTTATCACTTGTATGCTTATTAAATAAGAATGGAAAAACCATCTGGTGCCCCACAAATACAACAACTCAACAGGCAAGCAACATATTTCAGAATATGTCGAATCCGAATTTCCCACAGGATAAGTTGCTTGATGTATTCCTGGATATTCTTAAAACCAACCCATACAAGGCAGAATATCACAAATTTATGATATCTCGCTTTGGTGAAAATGAAGAAACTACAGCCATTAAGAACTACTTCGGATATACTGATTTCGACAATCCAAGAATTACATAATATAAAAATAAACATCTCTTTCCGTTTATAATTTTAAATACCATAAAAACAGCCGTAATCGTAAAAAATTATGGCTGAAATTATAAAAGAAACAGTTGACTTCTTTTCATTTATATCTTATAATATTTACACATTAAATATTATTGAGGTGTTCACCATGATTTACGGATATGCAAGATGTTCCACCAATGAAAAAATGCAGGACATTAACAGACAAGTCAGAGAGCTGAAACAGCAAGGGGCAACTGATACTACAATCTATCTCGAATACGAAAGTGGTATGAAAGCTGACCGAGCAGAGCTGAAGAAACTGCTTGATATTGTACGGTCGGGTGATACCATTCTTGCAACAGAGGTCAGCAGAATTACCCGAAGTACAAAACAGCTTTGCGATATTATCGAGCTTGCTAAAAATAAGCATATAAAATTAGTGCTTGGAACTTTCGTTGTGGATTGCAGTAAGGAGCTTGACCCCATGACCGAGGGTATGCTGAAAATGATGGGCGTATTCAGTGAACTGGAACGCAATATCATCAGTCAGAGAGTCAAAAGCGGTATGGAGAATGCAAAAGCCAAAGGCAAGACCATTGGCAGACCGCCTACAACAGCAGAGGATATTCCGAGCATCTTTTATAAGCATTATCCGAAATATAAAAAAGGCGAGATAAATAAAAAGGAGTTTTCAAGACTTTGTGATTTGTCCTATCCGACGATTTATAAGTATTTGGGGATTGTGGATAGCAACCTTAAATGATAAAGCAACAATCAGAACTTCGGAGGTAACCATTATGAAACTTTATGAATATTTAAATGAAAATGTCTGCTCAAGTTTTATTGATTGGGAAAAATACCAAGCCAATGAAAAACTATTTGTAATAGACGGATATCATACCTTTTCCGAAAATAATCACTATCTTGAGGATATAGATGTTATAAACGCATCGTGGGAAGGAATCAATCAATGGTGTATAGATAATGCTGATAATTGTTGTGAAGATGATGCCGTTTTAATTACAAGGCTTTTGAACGATACGATAAAAAGTATAATTTCTTCTAATCTCATTCCAGTCAAATGTTCACATTATGCTCGTTGTTATGTGTTTGCAAATCATAACTTTTTGGGAAATGAACTAATGGAAAAGTGTAAACTTACAGTAAATAACAGCATAGCAAATATCATTTTCAATCCACATGATTACAAGGTAATAACTATTTCAGATATATTAAACTGCGACCCCTACAACGATATTTGGGAAGATATGTAAATATATGAAAATATCAATTTACTCACGAAAATCAATCGGAAATCTTTTACACTGTGATTTCCCTCTGAACACCGCTGTCATCAGCTTTTATGACCCGGATAGATACAATACCGACAAAAGCTATACCCTTGTTGATTACAGCGGAAAAGCAGATAGTGTACTCTACGTTCCGCTTGACGATTTTCAAACAGAACTTCCCGAAGCCGGAAAAATAGCAGAATTTGTATATTCTGCGAAATCTAAGGGACTGCAAATCATATGCCAATGCGAATCGGGGCAGAATCGTAGTGCAGGCTATACCGCTGCGATTCTGGAGCATTTTAACCAAGCGGGCAATTCGATATTCAGTGATGATAGATACCACCCTGACGAAATGGTGTATTATGCTGTGTTGGATGCTCTTGAAGCGTTTAGTGATAACAAATAATCTGACAATATAAAAAGACGAGCCAGAGAGCTTTTATGCTCTCTGGCTCTTGGATTTTGAGATTACAACTAAACCGTAACAATAAACCTAATTACAAATAAGTATGAGCGTAATTATTCCTCAAATTTCATTATTCTTATCACATTAACCAAATATATAACTTGATTTATATAAAAAATTGGAGAAAAGTGTTGATTTTATAAAATATATATGCTATAATCTACTTGTATTAGAGCCTATGGATTCTATGAGTTTCCATGATTTCCGCAAGGAGATACCGTAACTAATAATCGTTTGATTATTTGACCTTTTAAGTATAAAAGGTTTATTATTTGTACATCAGGCTCTAATACAATTTTTTTGAGGTGAGAACGGTGGAAAATAATCGCAAAGAAAAACTAAAAAATCAAATTTGGATAACAAGAGTATCGAGAATTAATGCTGAAAGAAGACTTCAGCAAAAACAATCATTCATTCAGGCTATAAATATATACTATTCATGCATTACAATTATTTATTCTATAATGTCATATGTAAATTCTGATAACGAACTAAGCATGATTACAATTTTTATGTCTATTTCATTATTAATTGCCATAATGCACCTAAATTCTCAGAACTATGAAAAGAAAGCTTTACTGTATAGAGAGAACTATACTGCTATGCATAAATTAGAACTTGCACTAGAACATACAGATGATACAAAACAAATAGAAGAAGATTATTGTGATTTACTACATGATTATAGTAATCATATAACCTTCGACTATTATTGTACAATAAAAGGAAGCAAACAGAATTTTCGAGACACAAACGATTGGAAAAATATTAGGGTAAAGTATTATTGGGGAGTTATTTGGAGAACAATAATTAAAATTTCTTTGATTCTATTGCCATTCGTATTATACTTTTTCAGGGGTGTTATATAAAAATGCAAGCTTGGAAAGCCTGGAAAAAACTATTTAACAAAAACCATCTTATTGAGCATTTCAACGAAAAAATAATATCACATCCATCTGTTGGACTTGATAAAATAACACTTATTACTTTCAAAAAGAATCTCGATAGTAATATTGATTTAATTTTAAAAAAAGCCGAAAATAAAACATATAAATTCACAAGGTACAGACAAATATTATTTTCCAAAGGCGAAGGTAAACCTCCGCGCTGTGTAAGCGTTCCTACCATTAAAGATAAACTTACTATTTCTGTGCTCAATGAATTACTCCAAAAAGTTTATGGTGAAATATGCATTACGCAAATGCCTCATATCGTTATAAATGAAATCACTCATAATCTCAGTAACTACACTCATTTTATAAAAATAGATATTAAGACTTTTTTTGCATCAATTGATCAAGATATTTTAATCAAAATAATAAAGAAAAAAATACACAAAGAAGAAATATTATCACTTATCACAAATGCTATTCAGACAAGTACTTTACCCTCCCCGATTCAAAAACGTTCTACAATGAAGATTAATAGAGATGGTATTCCTGAAGGTCTTTCCATATCGAATTCATTAGCAAATCTATATATGGCTAATATTGATGAAAAATACAATAGTAATGTCTCTATAAAGTATTGGAGATATGTTGACGATATTTTATTGCTCGTAAATGAGTCGGATTTTCAAATTATTAAAAAGGAGATTTTTGATGATATTGCAGAATTAAATCTTACAATAAACAGCAAAAAAGACGAAGGTAAAATAGAAAAGGGATTTACATACTTAGGATATAGTATTTCACCTTCTCTTATTTCAGTTCGTGAAAGCAGTATACTAAAAATGGAACAGTCCATTGAAAAATTGTTTCGTGAAATCAAGTTGCAAAACGATGAGTATATTAGATGGAAAGTTAACTTGAAAATCACAGGATTTATTATAAACAATCACAAATATGGCTGGTTATTTTTTTATTCTCAAATCACTGATATTAGCCTACTGTACCATTTGGACAACCTAATACAGAAATTCATCAAAAGATATCAAATAAATCCAAAAATAAAATTTAAAAGGTTTGTTCGTACCTATCATGAAATTCGTCAAGCACTTCATAAAACAAACTATATCCCAAATATTGATATGTATAGTATCGAAGATAAAAAGGATATACTATCAAGAATATACGGAGAAAACGTTAAGAAGCTTAACAGTGAACAAATTAAAATGAGATTTGCTAAAATAATGGCAAGAGAAATTCAGGATATTGAAAAGGATATTCAGGATATTTCATAACCCTATAAAAACTGATGTGCAAAGTTTAAAGCACATCAGTTTTTGTTTTATAAGCTAAGATGTACTCTCTGGTTTTTTACTTGCTTTCTTTTTTGCCCGTTCCTCAGCCTTAACATCTTCCCAATATTGCTTCATCCATTCGATATATTCTGCTTCTGAAATTTCACATTTGAGCATTTTATGGCGATATTGTTTACTATCGTCAAGGAAATCTTTATAGCGTTCATCATCAGTACCAAGTTTATTGGCGAGCTGTGTTCTTATATTTTTATGCACTCTTTCACTTTCAGAAGAATTTTCACGAATACGTTGAGTCTGAAGCTTATGTTTTTCTTGACAGTTTTTCACAGTTTTCAGCTTTTGAGGACAGTACTTCGTTCTTCTGTCTTTGGCAATAAATAGACTATTGCAAAACTGACATTTCCCTACTATATAATTTTGCCCAAAGACACATTGCAGAGCAGAAGCAATAAAATCAACAATATCGCATATCTCATATACATAAATGGGCAGTTTCAATTCTCCGTACAGATTTTCGGCTATCTGTGGTTCAGGCAAAATAAAGAATCGTTTACTTTTTCGGACAGTATCAGGATTGAAATATTTATTAGACAAACCTTTTTCGTTAGTCGATTTCCTATTTTGCTTCTCTGTATAATAAAGATTGCGGTTCGGCGGTATATATCCAAGTTCGTTGAACTTTTGTATTAATTTTTCATTGTTTAATTTACTGATATCCTTTAGACATTCCCCGATATAATCCAAAACTTCTTTTAACTCCTTGTTATTTTTATCATAACGTCCTTGAGTTAACTTATACTCTTGATTCTTTATCAGCATTTCAAATACTATCTGAGCTACTGAATCTTCATATACAATAGATGAAAATGATGATTCGTAATTAGGAGTTATATTCAGCGTTAATGCTATTATTTCATCTTTCTTTGCTAAACTCAAGTTTTCTGCATACCAAGGCGACAGCAAATAGATAGCTCGTGACAGAAGTGTACCCATCGGGTATACTCCTGTTTTTAGTTTCGGCTTATCAATATAATTCCCATCTTCGCATAAATATATCGCTTCAAGCTTCTTTGATTCTGAAAACAGATAGAATAACCGATTCATGCCGCACCACCTAAAAATATTGCTTTCTGTAATTATAGCAAATATTTTCGGGTTTGGCAATGGTTTTGGGTAAAATACCCTGATATAATATAAACATAGCTTGCAAGCGAGAGGACTTTTCGGTTATCTTTACTCCTTGCTTCATTCAGCAAACTTAAAGAAACCACTCATAAGCAATGCGGACAGGCAAAATACGAGCCTATTTTCGCATAAGTATAAGTGTATACGACTTTATGTGGAGGTTTTTACTATGGCTAAAAATTCAGATAATGTAGTTACAGTTAAAGTTTTCTACAAGGAAGATGGCATAGACGTTGCTGAAATCTTAAGAAAATCTCTTATGCTATTCATTGAAAAGGAGGTCAGGGAATTATGTCAAAAAAACTCTTGACTTCACAGCCGGAAAGGTCTTATAATATTTACGTAAAAAATGAATGGTCGCCGATTTTGGAGGTGCATTATGTATCCTAAAATAGACGAACCGCAAAGATACTCCGCAGCCCTTTATCTGAGGCTGTCAAAGGATGATGAAAAAAAGGATAAATATTCTGAAAGCATCAAGAATCAAAAATCACTGTTAGAGGGATATGCTGATAAGGAACATCTGAACATCTTCGATGTGTATATCGACGATGGGTACAGCGGAACAAGCATAAAACGTCCGGACCTGAAGCGTATGCTCGAGGATATCAGCAATAAAAAGGTAAACATGGTAATTACCAAAGACCTATCCCGACTCAGCAGAAATCACATTGATACCGGACATCTTTTGGAAACTTTCTTTCCCGAAAAAAAAGTCAGATACATTGCTTTAACAGACGGCTATGATACCGAAATAGACGGCTATACCAGCGAACTTGCAATGTTCAAGAGTATGTTTAACGACCTGTATACAAGAGATATTTCCCGTAAAATCATCAGTATCAAGCGTGACAAACAGAAAAAAGGTCTGTTCATCGGAGGTAAAGCGCCTTATGGCTACAAAAAATCTCCGACAGACAAAAACCATCTCATCATTGATGAGGAAACCGCCGACAATGTGCGCTACATCTTTCAGCTTGCTTTAAACGGAAAATCCTGCCGTCAAATCGCTATGACGTTAAATGCCGAAAATATTCCCACACCTGCTATGTATGCAAATATAAAGCCGTCTGAAAAAAGAGGGGCATTTTCAGGATTATGGAGTTCCGAACGAATCAGCGAGATGCTTCAGAATGAAGTGTACATAGGCAATATGGTACAGGGCAGAGTTCAGAAATTAAGCCATAAATCCGACTCATGCTATAAGCTGCCCAAAGAAAAATGGACAGTTGTAGAAAACACCCATGAGCCGATTATCGACAAGGACACTTTTGAGAAAGTCGGTTTGCTGATAAAAAGCCGTGTTAAAACCCGTTCCCGCAAATATGACTATCTTTTAAAAGGACTGGTTTACTGCAATGAGTGCGGTTCTCTTCTGGGTGTTATGAACAGAAAGCTTGCCAGCGGTGAAATGCTCTACTTTGTATGCAGAACATACCAAAGGTTTACAGCCTACGAGAAATGCACCTGCCATTGTATCAGAGTGGAAGACGTTACAAACGCCGTTATTGAACAGGTCAGGAATGTCTGTCAGCAATTCTTAAGCAAATTGGATATGGCTGAAATCAATGACGAAACACAAAAGCTTTTGCAGTTTGAAAAAAAGCGTCAGGAAAAAGACGCTGCCGACCTGAAAAACAAACTGAAAACCATTGAAGCCAAAATCGACAAAATCTATGATGATAAATTATCGGATAACATCAGCAATGAAATGTTTCAGCGGTTTTACCAAAAATTCTGTGAGGAGCAGTCTGTTCTCAAGGAAAAGATTCAGGAGCTGGAAAGCTCAGACGAAAAAGAAATCGAGCTGAATCTGGAAAATATCAAAGAACTTGTCACACAGTTTCTGAATGCTGAGGAGTACAGCAAGGAATTGCTTGTCAGCCTTATTGAGCGAATCGAATTGAAAGAAAACAAAGAGGTTCTGATTTATTTCAGATTCAAGGAATTAAACGTGCCGGAGCATTTATAATAAGCGATACTCTAAGTTTCCCGGTTGGAAAAACACGCCATTGAAAAGCTGCGGAAGCGGTATACTACGATCGAGTGAAATTGCGGCTTGACATTTTCCGTGGATTTTGTTAGAATAAAATATAGAAAGTTAGAACTTGTTCTGAATCACGGAGGAATTGCTATGAGAAGAAAAATCACGCACTTTCTGGTGTTTCTGACGGCTTGTATCATGACCCTGGGCACTTGTCTGCCCGTATGTTCTGCCGCCGCATCGGAAATTACGGAAATCACAGCCAGCGATTATCTCACTGACCGTGCAGGCAGTCTGTTGGTGCATGTCAGCGGCGACCGGGATATTCGGGTGAAGATTGTCAAGCAGACAGAAGAAGGCGCAATCACTTATTATAACACGTTGTTGGAAGGTATGGGAACATATCAGTTCTGGCTGGATAGCTGTGAATACGATATCGCTTCGGAAGGCTACTGCACATCATTTTCTATTACCGTTCTGGATGACAAAGATTCCGGATGTGCTTATACACAGCAGGGAGTACTGGTATATGATACCGGATTTTCAACAGATGTTGCAGATTCTGTCTTTACATGGACAGTGGATTCTGTAGAGGCAGAGAGCCGTGCCGTCATTGCCACGCCCTTGACAGCTTCTATGGACGGAGATGTCTGGAGAGGAACTTGTGAAGTGACTTTGCAGTATATTCCTTATACATTGGGGGATATCGACAGTGATGGAAAAATTGACATGAAGGATGCATATAATACGCTGATGTATACATCAAAGGTTGCCATGGGACAAAAAACCAGTTTTACAGACGATCCTTCCGGTTTTGACGAGATTGTGGCATTTTCTGCCGCAGACATCAACAAAAATCTGGAAATAGAAATGACGGATGCTTACTTTATTTTGCTGTATAGCTCCTATATCTCTTTGGGACAGACGCCGGACTGGGAAACGATTATGAAATGAGAACAAGCTCTAAGAACTTTTCTGCATAGAAAAAGGACTGATGCACCTGTGTGTCAGTCCTTTTGGGTTTGTATGGTTATGGTTCTGTCTTGCCGTTCTCTTCCGCAATGCATTCCTCCAGAATCTCCGCTGCAGTCTCTACAAAGCGGATGCACGGGCGGATCTGGTAGTATTCTTCTGTCCGGGGCAGGGGATCTTGCTGCAATTTTCCCGGAAGTGCTTTCAAAAGATCCCGGCAACAGGTAGTGCCATGCTTTTCGATGAACCGCTGCGAAAGCGTGCGGATGCGGGCATAGTGGGCTTTTTTATTCGTGTAGTCATCTGCCTCGCTATAGCCGAACAGGATGCCGGCAACCAGATACATGCCGGTAACAGCGCCGCAGTATTCCCGCAGACCGCCCATACCGCCGCCAAAAGAAGATGCCAGCCGCATTGCCACATCCAGCGGCAGACCGATCTCCTCACAGAATGCCCCTACAACAGATTGGGAACAGTTATAGCCCTGACGAAAAAGTTCCCGTGCTTGGACGGCGTGGTTTTGTTCTTTCATATGTGTCAACTCCTATGGGAAAATGCAGAATTAGTCTTCGGAAACAGCCTCTGCAACCGGCATTTCCAGAGGAACTGCATTGTCATATGCCTGTGCGTAAAAATATTCCTGTGCATTCAGCGGCTCTGTTTCATCCGTTTTGGTCTTGATAAAAGATCCGTCCGGCTGCTGCACACGAGCCTTGACATTATCATGCAGCATCACATCAAACATATGCAGCACACGTTCTTTCAGGCTTTCGTCATAAATAGGAGCAGCAACTTCTACACGGCGTCGGGTATTTCGGGTCATCCAGTCCGCAGAGGCAATATACACCTTTGCCTTGGATTCTGTGCCGAAAATATAGATACGAGTATGCTCCAGAAAGCGTCCCACAATGCTGCGAATGGTAATGTTTTCCGTTTTTTCCGGTACACCGGCGATGAGACAGCTGATGCCCCGAATGATCATGTCAATCTTTACCCCAGCTTTGGAAGCTGCAATCAGTTTCCGAATCAGAAATTTGTCCGTCAGGGAATTGATTTTCACGCCGATATATGCCGGCTCTCCGGCTTCTGCAAGAGCAATCTGTTCATCAATCATAAATGCCAGTTTATTTTGCAGGCATTTCGGCGCAACCAGCAGATGCTCTGTATGCTCCACGATCTGTCCGAGACAGAGTGCGTGAAAGATACGGCTTGCCTCCAGACCAATGTCATGAGAAGCCGTCATGAGAGAATAGTCCGTGTAAATCGCAGAGGTTTTTTCGTTATAATTTCCTGTGCCCACTTGGGTGATATAAGAGATTTCCGTGCCGGTTTTTTTGGTGATGAGACAAAGTTTGCTATGAACCTTCATATTATCCAGACCGTAGATGATCCGGCATCCGGCATCCTCTAAGCGGCGGGACCATTCGATGTTATTTTCTTCATCAAACCGGGCGCGCAATTCCACCAGTACAACCACATCCTTACCGTGCTCTGCGGCATCAATCAGGGCTTCTACGATCTTGCTGTTGGTTGCCACACGATATAGAGTCATCTTGATGGAGACCACCTGAGGGCTTCTGGCAGCTTCGTTCAGCAAATTCAGGAACGGATGAATGCTTTCATAGGGGAAGGTGAGCAGACGGTCGCATTCTTCCACCTGCGCCAGCATACTCTTTTCTGGGTTACGCCATGCCGGAATCTGAGGCACCCGGCGCGGGAAAAACAGGCTTTTCTGATGGCGCAGCATATCCCGCACCGCCGACAGTACTGAAAGATTCAAAGGCGCTTCGGAATAGAACACCTGTTCTTCTGATAATTGCAAATAGCTGCAGAGTTTCCGAATCACAGCGGTATCCATCAGACGGGAGAATTCCATCTTAATGGGGCAGAGCTTCCGGCGGTCCCGTACCAGACGCTCCATGGCTTCCCGGTAGTCACATTCCTCTTCTGTCCGTTCATTCGGTTCAATATCCGCATTGCGAATAATGCGGATCAGGGATTTGCTCTTGATGGTATGCCTTGAAAAAACCTGGGGTGCAAAGTGCAGGATCAGCTCTTCCGCCAGAATAAAGCGGCGCTTTCCTGTTTTTCCAGGAAGCAGCACCAATTTCGGGAATACGCCGCTGCTGCATGGCACGATGCCCAGCTTTTGTGCGCCTTTCTTTTCCAGTACTACAACAGCGTAAATCGATTTGTTTTGTAAAAAAGGGAAAGGCTGTTTTTTGCTGATGATTTGGGGAGACAAAAGGGGCTCCAGTTCTGCCTTGAAGTATGCCTCCAGCCATGCGGCTTCCTCTGTGGTGATGGTGTGAAAATCGACGATATCTACACCCTGCAGGCTCAGTTCAGCACGCAGCTGTTCGTATGTCTCGTCTTTTTCTCGGAGCATGCCCCGGACGGTGGAATAGATTGCCGTCAGCTGTTCCCGACAGGTCATATTGGTCTTGTTTTCCCGAAAGTTTTCGTCTTCGCACATCTGATCATAGATTGAGCCGCAGCGTACCATGAAAAATTCGTCCAAATTGCTTTGGAAAATGGACAGAAAAGACAGACGTTCACAAAGGGGATTTGCTTCGTCCTCAGCTTCTTCCAGCACCCGTTGGTTGAATTTTAGCCAGGACAGTTCCCGGTTTTCATAGCACTTGGGATTTTTCATATCAACCACTCCTCATTTGGATAAAGTGAAATTCACATAATCATTTCTAATCTATTTCATGATATATATAGATATGCCAATTTTATGACCCAATATTTTGTAAACATGCGGCAGCTTATTGCCGCAAAATTTGTATTATATTTCTGTAAAATCTGGATTTTTGAATATTTCATAAGAAATTCACACAGCGTTCCCGAATCGCTTCTTGTATAAAAGTTGCCGGTTGCTATATAATAAAAGTAAATCATAACTTATACACAGCAAGGAGGTCGCAATCACCATGAAATACGCTGTCATTGATGTTGGTTCCAATACAGTTCGGCTTGCAGTTTATCAGATGGAAAATCAGACCTTTGAGGCAATATTTTCCCAGCGATTCACAGTGGGACTGGCAGGGTATATCCAGGATGATGTTATGTCTCAGGACGGGATCCGCAAAGCCAGCGAGGTCTTGTTGGAGTGCCGGGTGATCTTGGAACAACTCTTTCCGGATAAAGTGTATGTATTTGCTACTGCCTGTCTGCGGAACATCAGAAATTCCAAGGAGGCTGCGGATGAGATTTTTCTCCTGACAGGTTATCCGGTGGATGTGATCTCCGGACAGACAGAAGCATTTCTGGATTACTATGGAATACAGGGAGAGCTTCCCCATGAAAACGGTATGCTTTTTGATATCGGCGGCGGCAGCACAGAGCTGGTGACGTATGCCCATGACGGTCCGGGTACAGTGGAAAGTTTGCCGATTGGTTCACTGAATCTATCCAAGCAGTATGTGGAAAAGCTGTTTCCCAAACAAAAAGAAAAAGAAGAGATTGAGAAATGCATCCGGAAAGAACTGAAAAAGCACAAGATGACAGGTCTGCCCTCCTATGAGTTGATCTGCGGCATTGGCGGCACGGCACGGACGGTGCTGCAGTTGATTCAGTTTCAACAAGGGCTTCCGGAGACACAGCGCATGATTACGGTGAAGCAACTGCGGATACTGGAAAAGCTGCTCTGGAAAAAGAACAGCGAATCTCGTGAGCTGCTGCTGCAAAATTGTCCGGATCGGCTGCATACCATTTATACCGGTATGCTGATTCTGGATCAGTTGGTTGAGTTGACTGGCTGTGAGAGAATATACATCAGCAAAACCGGCGTCCGTGAGGGGTATCTCCGGCGGGAGGTGATGCGGGAAAGCCAGGAACTGTAATGTTCCTTTTCCAGGATCGTACGCATTTTCATGTCCAACATCACAGGACAATTGCATCACCTTTGTATCTTGTATAATTTTATCTGGTATTTTGATTATATTATATCATATATTTACAAATTTTGCAATAGGGAATTTTTTTCTGAGCCGTTCTTTCTGGGGACGGCTTTTTTTTGGTCCTCACCGAAATCTGCTGGACAATCCGGCTGTCTCCAGATACGGAACAGCCTCTTAAAATTCACTATGCTACCCTTGACATTTTCCTCCTGAAACGGTATAATAATCATATCCAATGAAAACATCGATATAAGCCGCTGTCGGGCGGTTCTTATTTTGCCGGAGGAGAGCAATTATTATGAAGCACATCCGCAATTTTTGTATCATTGCCCATATTGATCACGGAAAATCCACACTG
Organism: uncultured Ruminococcus sp.; assembly: GCA_947627445.1. Taxonomy (GTDB): domain Bacteria; phylum Bacillota; class Clostridia; order Oscillospirales; family Ruminococcaceae; genus Ruminococcus_C. Next base: position 31,952 of record CANQWA010000016.1, on the reverse strand, counting down.
GCTGACCGCATTCTGGAGCAAACTTACACCGTAGCAAAGCGTGACATGGAAGACCAGATCCTGGACAACATGGATATCGAACGGGAACGAGGCATCACCATTAAGGCACGTGCTGTTCACCTGAACTATAAAGCGCAAGACGGCGAAACCTACGTATTCAATCTCATCGACACACCAGGACATGTGGACTTTAACTATGAGGTTTCCCGAAGCCTTGCCGCATGTGAAGGTGCGATTCTGGTGGTGGATGCATCTCAGGGAATTGAGGCACAGACCTTGGCAAACACCTATCTTGCCATTGAGCATGATCTGGAGGTCGTTCCGGTTGTGAATAAGATTGATCTTCCAGCTGCTGACCCGGATCGTGTCTGCGAGGAGATTGAAAATGTCATCGGCATTCCGGCAATGGATGCCCCTCGGATCTCCGCCAAAGCAGGCATTAATATTGAAGCGGTTATGGAACAGATCGTCCATCAGATCCCTGCCCCCAAGGGCGACCCGGATGCACCGCTTCAGGCATTGATCTTTGACAGCTACTATGATGCATACAAGGGTGTCGTCATCTATATCCGTGTCAAAGAGGGAACTGTCAGAGTGGGAGATACCATTCGGCTCATGGCAACCGGTGCAGAATTTACCGTGGTAGAAACTGGCTATATGACCACCAATACCCTGATCAATGACGGCATACTCCGTGCAGGAGAGGTAGGCTATCTCTCAGCTTCTATCAAAAGTATTGGCGATACACAGGTGGGAGATACGGTGACACATGCGGACTGTCCTTGTGCAGAGCCGCTGCCGGGCTACCGAAAAGTGAATCCCATGGTATTCTCCGGTATCTATCCGGCAGACGGCGCTCGTTATGGCGATCTTCGTGAAGCACTGGAAAAATTACAGCTCAATGATGCATCTCTTTCCTTTGAGCCGGAGACTTCCATTGCACTTGGCTTTGGCTTCCGCTGCGGATTCTTGGGGCTGTTGCATATGGAGATCATCCAGGAACGTCTGGAACGGGAATACAACCTGGATTTGATCACCACAGCACCCTCTGTTATTTACCGTGTCACATTGACAAACGGCGAAGTGCAGTGGATCGACAATCCCACCAATTATCCGGATCCTGCTGCAATCCGGCAGGCAGAAGAACCCATGGTCAAGGCAGAAATACTCACGCCTTCTGATTTTGTGGGCAATGTCATGGAACTTTGTCAGAATCGCCGAGGTGTGTTTCGGAATATGGAGTACCTGGATGATACCCGTGTTTCGCTGCACTATATCTTGCCGCTGAATGAGATTGTGTATGACTTCTTTGACGTGCTGAAATCCCGTACCAGAGGCTATGCATCCTTTGACTATGTGTTGGATGACTATATGCCGTCTAAGCTGGTCAAACTGGATGTTTTGTTGAATGGGGAGATCGTAGATGCTCTGTCTTTTATTATCCATGTGGACAAGGCATATGAGCGCGGCAGAAAGATCGTGGAAAAGCTGAAGGAGAATATTCCCAGACAGCTGTTTGAAGTGCCGGTACAGGCTGCCATTGGCGGCAAGGTTATTGCACGCGAAACCATCAAGGCAATGCGAAAAGATGTGCTTGCCAAGTGCTATGGCGGCGACATCACCCGAAAGAAAAAGCTGCTGGAAAAGCAGAAAGAAGGCAAAAAGCGGATGCGTCAGTTGGGTACGGTAGAAGTGCCCCAGGAGGCGTTTATGAGCGTGTTAAAGCTGGACAGCGATAATTAGGAAGCACGGATGAAATCCCGCTGAAAAAGGCTGATGCGTTCAGTGTATGCGCATCAGCACAGAAAAAGCCCATCTGAACCAAAATTCAGATGGGCTTCATTTCGGATAAAGGCAGATTCTCAGATCAATCCAAAGTAGGAGGCCAATAGCTTTGCCTCAGCCTTCGCCAACTTTTCCAGATTGGAATCCACCAGCAACCAAGCGGTTGCCCTGGGGTTGGTGTGATAGCTGTGTTCCAGCAGGATGGCAGGAACGCCTACAGAAGTTGCGCCCCGGAGAACGCCGTAATAGTCGCCGTTCATTCCTATACGCTTCCAGATGGAGCCGCCTTGTCTGGTGCCCATGACTTCGTGTACCAGATTTGCCAGCGCCAGGCCTAAGTCATCTGCTGTACCAGTAACGGTACAGCATGCCAGCGGGCCGTCTGCTGTGGTATTGGGAGCGGCATTGCTGTGGAGACTTAGAAACAGATCACAGCCCTCGGCAGTTTTGCCTCGTGTTTCCAGAGCCAGATCCTGTGCCTGCGCGGGTCGTGTGGTAACGACCTCAAAACCATAGGATTCCAGTGCATCCTTCAGGTAAAGATGAAGCTTCCAGCTCATATCGGATTCGTAATATGCACTATTTACCGGGCTGATGTTGTATTTGCCATAATGTCCTGCGTCCAGGCAGATCTTATACTGTTTCAGGACACCAGTAGAGGCGTCAAATCGGTATGACTTTCCGTCGATGACCTTTTCACCGGTAACAGCACTGCCGTCTGCCGAGAAGTAATAGGTCTTGCCGTCCACTTTCTGCCAGCCGGTCTGCATGACGCCATTTTTGGAGAAGTAATAGATCTTACTGCCCACAGAGGTCAGCCCCTTGGCAGCCGCACCGTTTTTGGTGAAATAATACTTGTCGTTGCGGATGGTCTGCCAGCCAGTCTGCATGATGCCGCTTTTGGCAAAGTAGTAAAGTGCGCCTTCAATCTCGATTTTTCCGGTCTGCATCGCATAGTCCGATCCGAAATAATAAGCCGCACCGGAATCCGGTTGCTTCAGCCAGCCATAAACCGGCGAACCGTTTTGCGCATAATACCGAACCGTACTGTCGGAAAAAGTCTGAAAGCCGGTGAGCTGCAACCCTGTTTCGCTGTCCAGCATATAGGGGATACCGCCGATAATGCATTCTCCGGTCAGTTTTCCGGATGCGCTGTCTACAAAATAGCGGTTTTTACCGTAGTCGATCCAGCCAACGACCTCTTTTCCCGTTTCCGGATCATAATAACGCCGGATGCCGTCTACTGTGCGCCAGCCGGTTTTTTGTGCGCCGGTATAGTCAAACAGATAGACTGTGCTGTCTATCTCCTGTTGACCCACGGCTGCGGTATAGGTCTTGGGGTCGTAATAATGCCACGCACCCTCAAAATTCTGCCAGCCAGTCAATTGCACGCCGTCACTCTGGAATATGTAGGAAATACCATCTACAATTTGTATATTGATGGCAAAGCTGCCGTCAGCATAGCGGTATTTCCGTCCGTCTGCGGTATCCATCCAGGTGCCGTCCAGTGAAGAAAAATCCTCAGAGGAAGTGACGGCAGTGGCAACAGCGACATCTGTGGCCGCCGGGAGTGCAGAGGTTTCGGAAGCGGAGGCAACAGCATTTGCTGTGAACAGGCTTCCGGCGACGATGGTAATCGGCAGAAGCCAGCGCAGCAGTTGATGTTTCTGCATGTAAAAACTCCTTTATGAAAATTTAGTTACATATGTAAAAAATCAGTTACACATCAAAAATATTATATAATATTTGAAGAAAAATGTCAAGTGTTTACAGAAAAGATCGAAGGATAAACGAAAATTTGTTGAAAATAAAACCGGATAGGGGATTTACATGGAAAATTTATTTCCGAAGATTTTTTTTATAAACATTTTCCGACATACTCTCCCATCTCACCCCAATGGGTCAGTTCCATGGCAGCGCTGGCATTTAAGCTGGCGTCTGCCCGGATGCCTGCTTCAAAGGCATACGAACCGGCGCAGGCGATCATAGCGCCGTTATCGCCGCAGAAAGACAAAGGCGGCACATAAAGGGTGAAACCGTTTTTTTCACAGGCTTCTTGCAGCGCTTTTCGCACACCGCTGTTTGCCGAAACGCCTCCGGCAACGGCAATGTCAGAATATCCATATTTCTTTGCGGCATTTATGGTATGTGCCGTCAGAATCTCTGCAATAGTGCTTTGTATCGAAGCTGCCAGATTCATCCGATGGATCTCCACATGCTTCTGCTCTGCATGGTGCAGTAGATTGATAACTGCTGTTTTCAGACCGGAAAAGCTGAAATCGAGGTCATTTCCCGTGACCTTAGGCTTGGGCAGGGGATAAGCTGACGGGTCGCCTGTCTGAGAAGCCTTGTCCAGATGAATGCCGCCTGGATAAGGGTATCCCATGGCACGGGCGCATTTGTCGAAGCATTCTCCAGCCGCATCATCACGTGTTCTGCCAAGAATACGGAAGGATGTGTAGGAAAGCACCTCTACCAGATGGCTGTGACCGCCGCTGACTACCAGACAGAGGTAAGGCGGTTTCAACTCCGGATGGGCAATGTAGTTGGAGGCAATATGCCCAGCGAGATGGTGTACCGGTACAAGAGGCTTGCCGGCAGCCAGTGCCAGACCTTTGGCAAAATTCACGCCCACCAGCAGTGCGCCGATCAGCCCTGGATAGGCTGTGACTGCAATGCCGTCCAGCTGCTCCAGAGTCACGTCAGCGTCTTTCAGCGCCTTCTGCACCACCCACAGAATGTTCTCACAGTGTCTGCGTGAGGCAATCTCAGGAACAACACCGCCGTATTGCTTGTGCTCTTCTACCTGTGAGGCAATCACATTGGAAAGGATTTCTGTGTGGTTCCGTGCCACACTTGCCGCGGTTTCATCACAGGAGCTTTCGATTCCTAAAATCAGCATAGTGTCATGCCTCCTGTCCCCGAATGCCAGGTTTCAGCATTCGTAATTCTTGTTTTTTGATAAACTGCATCATGATCAGTGCAATAATCACAGAAACAATATCGGCAATGGGCTGGGCATAGATCAGGCCGTCCAGTCCGACCAATGCATTGGCAATCAGCAAAATCGGCAGGAATACAAAGCCCTGGCGGCTGACAGAGAGGATCAGAGAGGCGAGTCCTCGTCCCATGCCTTGGAATGCGTTGTTATTGACAAAAATGATGCCGATAAATGGTCCGGACAGCATCAGCGCACGAAGCATCTGCTCTGCATAGTTTTGTTGCTTCAATACATCCGCTGCCGCTGCTGAGGCATCGGCTGTCATAAAGATAGAAATGATGGGTTTTGTGAAGATAAAATACAGCACTGTCAGAAGCGTTCCCAGCACCAGCGTACAGCACATGCTGAAACGCATGACCTTTGTCATTCGCTGGAAATTTCGTGCGCCGTAATGGAAGCCTACCAGAGGCTGGATACCGATACCAATACCAAGCTGTATGAAAACCACCAGCATATACGCTTTCATGGCGATGCCCATGCCGCCTGTCGCCAGAACGTCAATACTGGTCAGCATACGGTTTAGAATCATATTGGAAATGCTCATAAGCATATTGGTACAGAACATGGGGATACCGATAGAGAACACACCGGTAAAGATGCCGTCCCGCACCCGAAATCGTTTGGGATGTACAGAGAGAATGGTTTTGCTGAATCTGAGATAGCACAGATAGAACAGCATGGATGCTACGTTGCCCAGAGAAGTAGCAATGGCAGCGCCTTTGACACCCATACCCATCGTCAGGATCATAATGGGATCGAGGATGATGTTTACCACTGTGCCAATCATCATACCAGCCATAGAGATTTTGGCAGCGCCTTCGCCCTTGACCAGATGGCTCATCCCGCCGCTGAGAGTAATGGGAATCGCACCTATGCCAATGTAAAACAGATAGTCCTTGGTATACTGCTCCAGATGGCGGCAGTTTTCCGACTGACGAAGATATTCTTCTGTGCCGACTTCAGCAGTAATAGTTTTCAGATTAGCTGCTGCATCCGCTCCCAGAAGCTGTACAATCCAGTTTACGCCTGCTGTGAGAAGCAGCGTTCCCAGTAAGCCTACAGCAATTGTTCCCCAGAAGCTGAAACTGCTGATGGTTTTCACCCGTTCATTTTGTCTTGCACCGAGACAACGGGAAATAAAGGCACAGCCGCCGACACCGAATAGATTGCCCAATGCCAGCAGAACGGTGAATACCGGTGCTGCAATAGAAACGGCATTCATCTGATAGGGGTCATGTGTCTGTCCCACAAAAATGGTATCTACCATGTTGTACAGCACGGTTACCAGCATACTCAGCACGGAGGGAAGTGCCAGTGCCATCACGGCACGGGGAATAGACTCCATTTCAAAGGGAGAGATTTTTTTCTGATTGATCTGCATGTGTCATATTGCTTCCTTTCGTGAGAATCTTTAGGGCAAACCCGCGCAAAGAGCGCCTAACGGCTTTGCACGTCAACTGCTTGCCTATTTTCCGTCATATTTGACGAAAAATCTGACGGCGCATCTGACGCACAATCTTTGTGCGGGTTTGCCTTAGAACCTGTCCACAGGTTTCATGTGGACAGGTCTGATAAAAATTAAGCATAAAAAATCAGACATTAAAGCGGAACAGCACAATATCGCCGTCCTGCATCACATAGTCTTTTCCCTCCAGGCGAATGAGACCTTTTTCCTTTGCTGCCGCCATTGAGCCGCTTTCCATCAGATCGTCATAGGAAACCACTTCGGCACGGATAAAGCCCTTCTCAAAGTCCGTATGAATTTTTCCGGCAGCCTGGGGTGCACGAGTGCCTTTGGTGATGGTCCATGCACGAACCTCCTGCTTGCCGGCAGTCAGATAGGAGATGAGTCCCAGCAGGGCATAGCCTTTCCGGATGATACGGTTCAGACCGGATTCGTTCAGTCCCAGATCCTCCAGGAACATTGCTTTGTCATCGGCATTCATGTCGGCGATGTCCGCTTCCATTCGGGCACAAATGGGCAAAACTGCGGCATGTTCTTCCTGTGCAATCTTCCGGACGGTCTGATAGTGTTCATTGCTTTCCAGATTGCTGCGGAAGTTGTCTTCGCTGAGGTTTGCCGCATAGATTACCGGCTTTGCAGAGAGCAGGGGCATGTCCTTCATCCATTCCAGTTCTTCTTCAGTGAAATCATAGCTGCGTGCGGATTTCCCTTCCTCCAGATGGGTCAGAAGGTTTTCCAGAAAATCCACCTGTACCTGGAGCTTTTTGTCACCTTTGAGAGCTTTTTTGGTGCGCTCGATTCTTCTGGAAACCATCTCCATATCGGAAAAGATCAACTCTAAATTGATTGTTTCGATGTCTGATGCCGGATTGATTCTGCCGTCTACATGAATGATATTGTCATCCTCAAAGCAGCGGACTACGTGGACAATAGCGTCCACTTCCCGGATATCACCCAAAAATTTGTTCCCCAGTCCCTCACCCTTGGAAGCACCTTTGACAAGACCGGCAATGTCTACAAATTCCAGTGTTGCCGGAGTGAACTTGTCCGGCTCATACATTTCCGCCAGCTTATCCAGGCGTGCATCCGGCACGGAAACGATGCCGATATTTTTTTCAATGGTGCAGAAGGGATAATTTGCCGATTCTGCACCGGCGTTTGTCAATGCGTTAAATAGTGTGCTTTTGCCCACGTTGGGCAGTCCGACCATACCTAATTTCATTGCAGTTTATCTCCGTTTTCTGAATTTTGTTGTTCATGAAGCGAACGTTTACCCTATATTATAACATAAATCGTCTGGTTTGTCACTACCTTTTTGGAAATTTCCTTCGGAGTTTGCCGTTTCAAAAGCGAAAAAAAGCGAAATTTCTTTGAGAATGCCGTTCTTGAACGTTCTTGTAATTACGTTCTCAGAAAAACTATTGACAAACCCTTTTTGATATGTTATAATAGTCATACTGACAAAACCGGCTCACGTCGGATATATATTTCTGAAAGGCAATGGCGCTTATACAAACGGATGAATGATACTCTGTTGTATGAGTGCTTTTTTGTCGTATTGACAAAAGGAGAAGTGATCATGGACAACTACAGAACACAAGAGCCATTTGCAAAAAACGGTCTCTACGACCCGAGATTCGAGCATGAAAACTGCGGTATCGGCGCAGTTGTCAACATGTGTGGAGAGACAGACCGTAAGGTGGTAGACAGCGCCCTGCGTATTGTAGAAACGTTGGAGCACAGAGCCGGAAAAGATGCCGAGGGTAAAACCGGTGACGGTGTAGGCATCCTGCTCCAGATTTCCCATACCTATTTTTCCAAGGCAGCCGCACAGGCTGGCATTTCCATTGGCGGTAAAAGAGAATACGGTATTGCCATGTTTTTCTTCCCTCAGTCGGAAGAAGAATGCGCCAAGTCTATGCAGACCTTTGAACAGGTGCTGCAAGAGGAAAACCTGACCTTTCTGGGCTGGCGTGAAGTGCCAGTAAATCCGGATGTTTTGGGTACAAAGGCATTGGACAGCATGCCCCGCATCATGCAGGCATTTGTACAGAAACCGGAAGACTGCGCCAAGGGATTAGAATTTGACCGACGGCTGTATATTGCCCGTATGGTCTTTGAGAAGCGTGACAAGAATACCTATGTAGTGTCCTGTTCCAGCCGTACTATTGTATATAAAGGGATGTTTCTGGTGAATCAGCTGCGTCTGTTTTATGATGATCTGAATAGTCCGGATTATCATTCTGCCATCGGTATCGTTCACTCTCGGTTCAGTACGAATACGAACCCAAGCTGGCAGCGTTCTCATCCCAACCGTATGATGGTACACAACGGAGAAATCAACACCATTACCGGTAATGTAGACAAAATGCTCAGCCGGGAATCCATTCTTCACTGCGATGCTCTGGAAGATCGCCTAAAGGATATTTTTCCCATGTTGGATGTGACCGGATCTGACTCTGCCCGGCTGGACAATACCCTGGAATTCATGATGATGTCCGGTATGGAACTGCCCCTTGCAGTAATGACCTGTATTCCTGAGCCATGGCAGCACATTCCCACCATGAGCCGTGAAAAACGGGCATTTTATCAATATTATGCTACCATGATGGAACCCTGGGATGGTCCTGCTTCCATTATTTTCACAGATGGTGATGTAATGGGTGCCGTGCTGGATCGGAACGGTCTGCGTCCCTCCCGGTATTATGTGACGGATGACGGCTATCTCATTCTATCCTCCGAGGTAGGCGCGCTGGATGATATCCCTCCGGAGAGCATTGTGAAAAAAGAGCGTCTGCATCCGGGTAAAATGCTTCTGGTCGATACGGTGCAGGGCAGACTGATTGATGATGAGACCATCAAAAACGATTTTGCAAAGCGTCAGCCCTATGGTGAATGGTTGGATCACAATTTGTTTGAACTCCGTGAACTGAATGCGCCCAATAAACGGCCCTTCCGTCACAGCGGCAAGAAACTGCTCCGGTTGCAGCGTGCCTTTGGTTATACGCATGAATCCCTCTACAGCACCATGATTCCTATGGCACTGAGCGGGGGAGAGCCCACTTCTGCCATGGGAACGGATATACCAGTTCCGCCCATGGCTAAGACCAATCCACCGTTGTTTGACTACTTTAAGCAGTTGTTTGCACAGGTAACTAATCCGCCTATTGACTCCATCCGGGAATCCGTTATCACGGATACCACGGTCTATCTGGGCGTTTCCGGCAACATTCTAAAAGAAGAAGAGCGAAACTGCCGGGTACTCAAGGTGAACAATCCGGTGCTGACCAATCTGGATATGATCAAAATTCGCAATATGCAGATCGACGGTTTGAAAACTGCGGATATTTCCATGCTGTACACCAAGGATGTTTCTCTCCGGGATGCTATTGAGGGGCTGTACCGGCAGGCGGATGCTGCCCATAAAGAGGGTGCGACAATTCTGATCCTCACCGATAGAGGCGTTGATCAGGAGCATCTGGCGATTCCGTCTCTGCTGGCAGTTGCAGCACTGGAAACCTACTTGGTTAAGACCAGAATGAACACTGCTATTTCTCTGATTATAGAAACAGCTGAACCCTGTGAAGTACATCACTTTGCCACTCTGTTGGGCTTTGGTGCAAGCGCCGTTAACCCCTATCTGGCGCTGGACACCTTATATGATATGATTAACAACCGCAACCTCATTGACAAGGATTACTCCCTGGCAAGTGATGCATATATTCACGCTGTGGTTTCTGGTATTGTTAAGATCGCCTCAAAAATGGGTATTTCCACCATTCAGTCCTATCAGGGATCGAAAATCTTTGAGGCACTGGGTATCAGTGAAAGTGTCATCGAAGAATTCTTCCCCGATACCGTAAGCCGTGTGGGCGGTATTGATCTGGATGATATTGCAAAACGTACCCGTGAACTTCACGACAGCGCATTTGACCCCCAGGAGTTGGGCATGGATGAAGGTATGCGCAGCATTGGCTGGCATAAGGCAAGAAGCAATCAGGAAGAACACCTCTATAATCCGGAGACCATTCACTTGTTACAGCAGGCAACATGGCAGGATAATTATAATCTGTTCAAGCAGTTTTCCGCATGTGTCAATGCAGAATCGCGGCATATGTCTTTGCGGAGCACACTGGATTTCAAGTTTGCCAAGGACGGCGGCATCCCCATTGAAGAAGTGGAAAGCGTAGAATCCATCATGCGCCGGTTCAAAACAGGTGCCATGTCCTATGGCTCGATCTCCCAGGAAGCTCATGAGTGTATGGCAATCGCCATGAACCGCATCGGCGGCAAGTCCAACAGCGGTGAGGGCGGTGAAGATTTAGAGCGTATTGTCACTGCCGGAAGTGCTACAGACAAATGCTCTGCCATCAAGCAGGTGGCATCCGGACGGTTTGGCGTTACTTCTAAGTATCTGACATCTGCTCGTGAAATCCAGATCAAAATGGCGCAGGGCGCAAAGCCCGGCGAGGGTGGTCATCTGCCGGCGAAAAAGGTTTATCCGTGGATTGCAAAGACAAGACATTCCACACCGGGTGTTGCGCTGATCTCACCGCCGCCTCATCATGACATCTATTCGATTGAAGATCTGGCGCAGTTGATCTATGACCTGAAAAACGCCAACAAAAAGGCAAGAATTTCCGTGAAGCTGGTTTCTGAAGCCGGTGTGGGAACCATTGCAGCCGGTGTTGCAAAAGCCGGTGCAGGCGTTATCCTGATCTCCGGTTATGACGGCGGTACAGGTGCAGCACCCAGCAGCTCCATTCATAATGCAGGTCTGCCCTGGGAACTGGGTCTGGCAGAAACACACCAAACATTGATCCAGAACAATCTGCGCTCTAAGGTAGTCATCGAAGCAGATGGCAAACTGCTCACGGGTCGTGACGTTGTCATTGCCGCTCTTCTGGGCGCAGAGGAATACGGCTTTGCAACCGCTCCTCTGGTGACTATGGGCTGTATTATGATGCGTGTCTGCAATCTGGATACTTGTCCAGCTGGTGTGGCAACACAGAATCCGGAACTGCGCAAACGGTTCAAGGGAAAACCGGAATATGTCATCAACTTTATGCGTTTCATTGCACAGGAAATGCGGGAATATATGGCAAAGCTGGGTATTCACACCATAGACGAACTGGTAGGCCGTTCCGATCTGCTGGTACAGCGGGAATACCCGGCAGACAGCCGGGTGGGTAAGATCGACATGTCCCGAATCTTAAACAATCCCTTTGCCAAGGAGGAAAGAGAAGTCAAGATGCACTTTGTTCCAGAGGATGTCTATGACTTCAAGCTGGGTGAAACCATAGACGAGACTGTGATTATTCCGGAGATGAAGGAAGCCTTTGCATCCAGACAGAAAAAGGAGATCACCATTCACGTCAGCAATCTGAACCGTGCCTTGGGTACGCTGTTTGGTGCGGAAATTACCAGAAAATATTACAATACCCTGGAGGACGATACCTTTGTGGTAAATTGTATCGGTGCAGGCGGTCAGAGCTTCGGCGCCTTCATTCCCAAGGGGCTGACTCTGGCACTGGAGGGCGACAGCAACGACTATTTCGGCAAGGGACTTTCCGGCGGTAAGCTGGCAGTATTCCCGCCGAAAAAGTCCAAATTCAAGGAAAGTGAAAATATCATCATCGGCAACGTAGCGTTGTTCGGTGCTACCAGCGGTAAGGCATTTATCAACGGTGTGGCAGGCGAGCGTTTCTGCGTCAGAAACTCCGGTGCAACAGTTGTTGTAGAGGGTGTAGGCGAACACGGCTGCGAATATATGACAGGCGGCTGTGCTGTCATTCTTGGCGTCGTGGGCAAGAACTTTGCTGCTGGTATGAGCGGTGGTATTGCCTATGTGCTGGACGAGGAAAATGATCTTTACACCAAGCTGAACAAATCATTGGTGGGCTTTAGCGGCGTGACAAAGCCGGAAGATATCCAGCAGCTTCACGGTCTCATTGAAGAGCATGTAGAATGGACAGGTTCGACTCTGGGTAAGAAAATTCTGGAAGAATTTGACAGTTATCTGCCCCGGTTCAAGAAGATCGTTCCCCACGATTATGCGAAAATGCTGGAAGGTATCGCTCACTTTGAGCAGCAGGGCATGAGCCGTGAGGAAGCAAGCATTGAAGCGTTCTATGCAACGACTAGAAGCTAAAACAGACAAACGGAGGAATCATCATCATGGGAAAAGCAACTGGATTTCTCGAATACGAGAGAGTTGATAATTCGGGTCAAGAACCGCTGGAGCGCATCAAGACCTATCGTGAATTTCATACGCCCCTGTCCGACGAGGAACGGCAGAAGCAGGGCGCACGCTGCATGGACTGCGGTGTGCCGTTCTGTCAGGCAGGAAAGCCCATCTTCGGCATGGTTTCAGGCTGTCCGCTGAATAATCTCTGTCCCGAATGGAATGATCTGGTATATAAGGGCTTCTGGAATGAGGCTGCTGATCGTCTGCTGTTGACAAACTGCTTTCCGGAATTTACTTCCCGTGTTTGTCCAGCACTTTGTGAAAAGGCATGTACCTGCGGGCTGTATGACGATCCGGTGACTGTCAAGGAAAATGAATATGCCATTATTGAAAAAGCCTTTGAAAGCGGATATATTCAGCCGAATCCGCCAAAAAAGCGCACGGGAAAACGGGTGGCTGTCATTGGTTCCGGTCCGTCCGGTCTGGCAGCTGCGCTGCAATTAAATAAGCGTGGGCATCAGGTTACGGTGTTTGAACGAGAGGATCGTCCCGGCGGTCTGCTGATGTACGGCATTCCCAATATGAAGCTGGAGAAAACCGTGGTACAGCGCCGTCTGGAACTGATGGAAGCAGAGGGCATCGAATTCCGCACCAGTGTGGATGTGGGAAAAGATGTCAAGGCATCTGAACTGAAAAAGGAATATGATGCCATTATTCTGGCATGCGGCGCTTCTAATCCCCGGAATATTACGGCGGAGGGCAGAGAGGCAGAGGGCATCTACTATGCGGTAGATTTTTTGAAAGCTACGACAAAAAGTCTGATCCGCTCCAATCTGTCCGATGGTTATTATATCAGCGCAAAGTATAAGAACGTCATTGTCATCGGCGGCGGTGATACGGGCAATGACTGTGTAGGAACGTCCATCCGCCACGGCTGTAAGTCTGTGGTGCAGTTGGAAATGATGCCGAAACTGCCGGACAGCCGTGCAGAAAACAATCCTTGGCCGGAGTGGCCGCGTGTCTGCAAGACGGACTACGGTCAGGAGGAAGCCATTGCCGTATTCGGACATGATCCCCGTATCTATCAGACGACGGTGAAACGTTTTCTGAAAAACGACAAAAACCATGTCTGTGCCGTGGAGATTGTTAAGCTCCAGTCCGTACAGGATCCCAAGACCGGTCGTATGCGCATGGAGGAAATCCCGGGCAGCGAACAGATCCTGGAAGCGGATCTGGTACTGATTGCCGCTGGATTCCTGGGAGCGCAGTCCTATGTTGCGGATGCTTTTGGCGTGGATATGACATCCCGTACCAACGTAGCAACAGAAGAGGGACACTATGCAACGAGTGTGGAAGGCGTTTTCACTGCCGGTGACATGCATCGTGGGCAATCTCTTGTGGTCTGGGCGATCCGGGAAGGCAGAGAGGCTGCCCGTGAGGTAGACGAATACCTGATGGGTTATACAAATTTGTGATTTTTGGCTGCTTCAGAGAGAATGAAAGCATAAAAAAGCGGCTGAGCGAGTGGGCTCAGCCGCTTTTGGTTGTTTTTGTCACAGTAAATTCAGATACGTGGCGATACAGAACGGACTCTAAGCCGTTACTCCCACTGGGACAGCATTTGATGCATCCACGCCTGGACATTCATCTGATAGACCCTGTTCAGATGCTCCGGGACTAACACTTCGGACACATTTCCCTGCGCAATAGAATCACCCTGATGCATGAGCAGTGCTTTCGTTCCATAAGCCTTTGCCAGACTGAGATCGTGGACAACAGAAATCACAGCTCGTCCCGGTGCTTTCAGCCAGTCAGCGATCATGTCAAAAATCTGCTTCTGGTAGACAAGATCGAGATGGTTGGTAGGCTCGTCCAGCAAAAGGAGTTTCGGATCCTGAGCAAACACCTGAGCCAGAAAGGTTCGCTGTAGTTCGCCGCCGGAGAGAGTGAGAATGGATTGCTTCCGCTGTGCTTCTATTCCGGTGCGTTTCAGTGCGGTGTCAACGGCTTTTTCATCGCCGTTTCCATGCCCTGAGAGAAAACCAGAGGAATGGGAATATCTGCCCAGTGCCACGACTTCCTCTACGGAAAATGAATACGCAGTAGGATGGTTCTGCATCAGCATTCCCATAGATCGGGCAAGAATAGACGGCTTTATTTGTCTTATGTTTTTTCCATCCAATAAAACCTCACCGGAATAGGATATTCCCTGTGTAATGGCGTTCAGGACGGTGGATTTTCCAGCGCCGTTTGGACCGACAATCATCAGCCATTGTCCTTCTTTCACAGAAAAACTGAGATCATTTACAATTGTCTGGCTGCCGTACCGAACGGTCAAGTCTTTTACTTCCAGCACGGTTACTTCCCCTTTCTGGCACGGTAGAAAATCACGACAAATACTACCGCTCCCACAAGGCTCGTGACAACACCAATGGGTAATTCTATAGGATTGAGTAAAATGCGGGCAATTAGATCTGCCAGCATCAGAAACACTGCACCGCCAAAAAAGGAAGCAGGAAGCAGACGTTTGTGATTGGATCCTGCCAATATCCGACCCATATGTGGTGTTACGAGTCCCACAAAGCCAATGGTTCCGCCAAGAGATACGCAGACGCCAACTAACCCGGAAATCACGATCAGCAGCGTCAGCCGGACACGACGGACATTCACGCCGATGTGACGGGCGTTATCCTCGCCAATGGCAAAAGCATTCAGTTCCCGTGCGTGGAGAAAGATGATCCCACCAAATACGAAAAGTGCTGCGCCAAGAATCAGCACATCGGTGTAGCTTTTCCCCTGTAAGCTGCCCATTGTCCAGAATGTGATGTGCTGGATGCGGTCAGCAGTAAAGGTGATGATAATGTTCATCAGGCTGGATACAAACATGGAAAAGATGACGCCAATCAGAATGATCGTATTGGTGGAAAGGGAATAGTCTAGTTTATATGCCAGACCCAGAATGATCAGCAGGGAAAGAAATGCAAACAAGATTGCCATGACCATGGTACCTGCAAGGGGGAGAAAGGGAAAGCTGATGCCAAATGCAATGGCAATGACCGCCCCCAATGCTGCACCGGAGGATACGCCCAGGGTAGAACCGTCTGCCAGCGGATTTTTCAAAAGACCCTGCATTGCTGCGCCGGCAAGCGACAATGCCGCACCGGTCATGGCGACACACAACACTCTTGGAATTCTGACAGACAAGATGATGGCGGCAGTCAGTCCTGTGGGCTGCGATTTACCCTGAAAAAGGGCACAGATGGCTTGCCAGGTGACGGTCAAGGTATCTGTCAGGGGAACATTGACACTTCCGAGACAAACACAGGCGCACAGTACCGCAAAGGTCACAGCGGAAAAGATCAGATATTCTAAAACGGAAAAACGGTCTGTCCGTTTTTTCATGATGTACCTCCAAAAAAGAAAGAGCCTGTCCGCGCAGAGCCTTTATGCAGATTCTGATGCGGACAGGTTCCGGGAAAGAACGGCGGCTCGTTCTCTCTTTTATAGCGTATGTTATGAAGCGTTCCCGTACACGAAATCAAACAATGCCTGTGCGCCTTCTGCAAGCCGCGGTGCAGGACGAGAGAGTTCGTTGTTCTGGAGATTGAGTATCGTTTCATTTTGTACTGCGGTGATGTTTTCCCAGCCTGGCCGGTTCAGAATTTCTTCTTCGGGAGTGGCACCTTCGCCGTCGTACATGGAAATTGTCAGAATGTAGTCCGGATTGCGCTCCAGCACCTGTTCTTCCGAAATTTCACTCCATCCTTCTACATCGGCAAAGCAATTGGTCAGACCAAGCATATTTGCAATTTCGTCCATAAAGGTGTTGGATCCTGCGGCCCACAGGCCATATTCCAGCGGAGAAACTTCAAAGTAGATGGTTTTTGTGCCATCGCCGGTGGATTTTTCCTGTATATCGGCGAATGAGGTTTTCATATGGTCTACCACAGAGGCAGCCTCTGTTTCCTTACCCATCAATGTTCCAATCATATCAATGGCTGTATAGACGCCCTCGATATCCTGTGCATCGCTGACAACGACATGAACGCCGGCATCTTCCAACTGTGTCACCTGTTCTTCGGTTTGTGCCATGGTACTCATGATCAAGATCTGCGGTTTCAGATCAAGAATTTGTTCGATGTTGGTGTCTGAACCGGACTGTACAGAGGGAATGTCCAACACTTCGGCGGGGTAGTCGCAGTATTCGCCTCGTCCCACCAGGGTATCACCTGCGCCAATGGCGTAAAGGATTTCACAATCGGATGCTGTCAAGGCGACTACACGTGTGGCAGGTTCATCCAGCCGGATCTCTCGACCCGTCATGTCTGTGACGGTGACAGAAGTATCTGCAATGGAAGAGGTATCTGCCGTAGATAACGAACTCTCGGGCGTATTTGGATCGCCGCAGGCACTGAGGCTCAGCAGCATGGCGGCAGCAGAGATTACTGCCAGAAATTGAATGTGTTTCATTGACAAAAGCTCCTTTGAAAAATTCATAGCCCGTCTACATAAAAGCTGTGTATGGTTTTTGACGCAGGAATCGGCAAAAAACATGGACAGATTTCTATGTGGACAAATTCTTACTGAATAGAGAAGGAGCGTGTGTCCGCAGCCAACCCAAGCTGTGGCATTTTTTATCTCTGCCGCATCAAAATAAAAATTGCTCCCCCGATTGGAGAGCAACAAAAAACACACAGGCACTTCGTCAGAACTTGTTCTCTACATGCTTTTATGCGAATCAGTCCTGATACCTGCGTAAGTTCCACCCAACCCCAGAAGTGATTCATACGCAGACAGGTCTCCCGGCTTGGCTTCATCCTACTGAGACGTCTTCCCACCTTGCGGCAGTGACTGGATTGTCTGTTCGTCAGCTTCACGGTTACTGGGATAGCCCGACAATTGCAGTCGCGTTCCCTCATTGCAGAACAAAAAGTCCTTGCAATGGCACCTTCCGGCGCAAAAGCGTATGCTATTCAGATGTATTACAGTATAGCACATAACACGCACAAATTGCAAGACATGATATGAAACTTTTTCTTAATTTTCATCTTTTTGCCGTAATCACAATGGCTTCTCCGGTTTTTCATTTTCAAAGAAACTTTGTATCGGCTTGTCGAGTATCTGAGAGAGTCCCCACAATTCTATATCAGAAACAGTTCTCGTCTGTTCCTCAATGCGGCAAATCGAACCTCGACAGATATAGATTGCAATCGTTTCCAGCTTGTCAGCAAGCAGCTGCTGACTCATATGTTGCTCTTTGCGGAATTTTCGCACCTGTTTTCCGACCATATTCATTTGATCACCATCAATAATACGTGCCATAGCAGACAACCTCCTAAAGCATTTCCAAAAGTCTTGACATAGGACACTTTTTATGATACAATAAAACATAAGATTTTATGTCCTGTTATAAGACAATTTATTTTTTTAGAAAGAGGTAGTTATGTCAGCAATGATTGAAATGAAAAATGTCACAAAAGAATTCAAAGTCCTGAACCGCCGTGAAGGACTGAAGGGCAGCTTGAAAGATCTTTTTTCAAGAGATTACAAGATCGTTCGTGCGGTCGATGATATTTCTATGCATATTGAACAGGGCGAAATGGTTGGCTATCTCGGCCCAAATGGTGCGGGAAAATCAACCACGATCAAAATGATGACAGGCGTACTTGAACCAACATCCGGAGAAATACTTGTCGGGGGAAATGTGCCCTATCAGAACCGAACAAAAAATGCACAGGAAATCGGCGTGGTATTTGGGCAGCGTTCGCAGCTCTGGTGGGCTTTGCCGTTGATCGAGTCGTTCAGGATACTCAAAGACATTTATCAGATACCAAATGAAAAATATGAAAATATGCTTGCTCTGTACCGTTCACTGGTGGACATAGATCCGCTGCTGCATAAACCTATCCGGCAGATGTCACTCGGTCAACGGACACTCAGCGATATTCTGGCGGCATTTCTGCATGACCCCAAAATCGTTTTTCTGGACGAGCCGACCATCGGGCTGGATGTTTCCATGAAATCCAAGATTCGTACGCTTATTCATGCTCTCAACCAGGAAAAGAAAACAACCGTCATTCTTACCACCCACGACATGGGTGATGTGGATGCACTATGTCAGCGTATTGTTATCATTGACAAGGGAAAAATGCTGTATGACAATGATATGGCACATCTAAAAAGCTTCTTTGGGTCGTACCGGACATTGAAGATCCGCACAGATGGTGCCATGAAACAACAGGCACAGACCATACAACAGGAATTTTCCGCATTTTCTGTGACTGCTGATGAGGAACGGATCTCCATTCTGGTGGATGAGGATCAATCCAAAGTGATCGACGTACTTGCACAGATTCAAAAAACCTATGCGATCCGGGATATGCAGCTTGAAGAAATTTCTACCGAAAATGTGATCCAAAAAATCTACGAGGAGGGTGTGCAATGAGCCTGAAAAAATATCTGACGCTCACCCGCGCAGGCATCATGGAATCTCTACAATTCCGGCTTGCCACTGCTGTTATGGTGATCGGCAATCTGCTGTATCTGATTATTGTGTATTACTTGTGGAAAGCAATTTATGCATCGGCAGGTACAGATGTTGTCAACGGCATGACATTCACAGATACACTGATCTATCTTGTGCTGGCGACTGCACTTTTTAATTTTATGGAAATGTATACTGTCTGGGAAATGGGGCGGAATATCCAGACAGGCAAAATCGTTCTTGACTTACTGAAACCAATGGAATATCAGCGATATCTGTTTTGGTCGTTTTCGGGAACATTTATCACTCAATTTTTCTTTACTTTCCTGCCTACATTTCTGGTTGTCGCATTTGTTACACAGGGTACAATTCCTCTTGGACTGAATCTGCTGTATTTTATGATTTCAGTTGTTATGGCAATTGTTATCAATTACAGCATGGATTTTCTGGTGGGAACGATTTGCCTGTACACGGAATCCATATGGGGAATCAATATCATGAAACAGGTGGTCGTGCTTCTTTTGTCGGGAGCAACAATTCCCATTGCATTTTTCCCCGAACCTCTGAAAACCGTCATGTTTTATCTGCCGTTTCAGTCCATCTATCATGCGCCGCTTACCATTCTTCTGAGCAGAGCTTCGGATTCACAGCAACTACTCACCACACTTGGCACACAGCTATTCTGGTGTGTCGTGATGATGTTGCTCAGCAAGCTATTCTGGAAACTCTCGCTCCGTCAGATCACTGTAAACGGAGGGTAATGCTATGAAAAGAAAAGGATTATCATTTTATGTGAGGATATATCTGAAAATCCTCGCACAGGATATCAAAAGCAAAATGAGTTACCGTACGGATTTCATCATATCCACAATCGGCATGATTTTTACCAACATTTCCGGATTTGTCAGTTTCTGGATATTATTCCGGAATTTTCCGTCCATCAACGGCTGGAATTATGATGAAATGCTATTTTTATACGGATTTTCTCTTGTTTCCCTGACTCCTGTGCAGTGCTTTTTCGACAACAACTGGAGTCTTAGAATGTATGTATACTCAGGCGATTTTATCAAATATTGCTTTCGACCAATCAACTTGTTTTTCTATTATCAGTCCGAGGTTTTTGACATCAAGGGATTGGGACAATTTGCGTTTGGCATTGGTACACTCGTATATGCATGGGGGAAAATCGGGCTTGCGGTTACACCATTTATGTTGCTGAAAATGGTTGTTTTCTTGCTGACGGCTTCGTTCATCATGATAGCCCTGCAAAACGCCGCAGCTGCAACCTGTTTTTGGATACAAAATTCGTTTTATCTATTGGATCTAACATTTCGATTCAAGGACTATGCAAAATATCCCATCACCATTTTCAGCCCTGTATTTCGATTCATCTTTACTTTTGTAATACCTATCGCATTCATTGCCTATTATCCGAGTCTTGTGGTGCTTCGTCCCGATGCAGTACCCATTCTGTCATGGATTTCACCAATCATTGGCATCATTTTTCTTTGGTTCAGCTATAAAATCTGGATGCTCGGTGCAATGAAGTACAGCGGGACAGGATCGTAATCAAAAACGGATATGTCCTTACAGGGGGACATATCCTTATGGCAAACTCGCACAAAGAGCGCCTAACGGCTTTGCACGTCAACTGCGTTGCCTGTTTTCCGTCCTATTTGACGAAAAATCTGACGGCGCATCTGACGCACAATCTTTGTGCGGGTTTGCCTTATTTTTATGAGAACACGCTCTAATCGAGGCAAGTTGATAAAAAGTTGAAATTTGCGATGTATCATCAGTTGGAATGTGGGGTAATGCTTATGTATAAAATATTGGTAGCAGATGATGAAAAGGACGTTGTGAGTCTTTTAAAGGACTATTTTGAGATGAATGATTATCTGGTGATAACGGCATATTCCGGTGCGGAGGCAATCGAGAAAACTGCACAGAATCCCGATATCATTCTGCTTGATGTCAATATGCCGGACGGTGACGGATTATCCGTATGCCGTAAAATCCGTGACAATGTACCATGTCCGATTTTATTTTTAACCGCAAGAATTGAGGACAGCGATAAAATTTCAGGATTTGCATCCGGCGGTGACGATTACATAATCAAACCGTTTTCTATGGATGAACTTGGTGCAAGAGTATCCGCACATATCCGGCGTGATCACAGGATAAAAGCACAGGCAAATGTGCGGTATTTCGGGAATTTGACAATGGACTACACCGGTAAAACGGTTGCGGTTGACGGAACAATTCTCGACATTGCAAAAAAGGAATTTCAGATTATGGAACTTCTCTCCGTCAATTGCGGGCAGGTTTTCGATAAAGAGCGTATCTATGAAAAAATATGGGGCTATGATTCAGAGGGCGACAGTGCTGTCATTGCTGAACACATTCGCCGTATCCGTGCAAAATTGGCGAAATTTGGCGAAGAATACCATATTGAGACAGTCTGGGGAATGGGTTACAAATGGAAAAAGTGAAAAAATTTCGTTCGCTGAAATGGGCACTGATGAAATATGTCCCGATATGCGTGATGATAGCCATTATCGGCGCATCACTCATTGGTTTTGGCACAAATGATTTGCAAGATTGGTACACAGAAAAATATGGCGTTTACAATGATGATATTGTCTTTGTAATGAAAGAATACAATGGTTCGATGGTGATAATCAATAGTGATGAGCACGTTAAATTCACCAAAGAAACTGCAAATCTCTATATGATCTACTGGATTATCTGCTATGCACAATGTATTTTAATACCACTCTGGATTTTCGGCTGTGTTGCGGTTACGGGAGCAATTTTTTACAAAAGGGAACTGAAAAAGCCGATCACGATTTTACTTGACGCATCGCAGAAAATTGCAGATAATCAGCTGGATTTCCAGATAGAATACAACAAAAAAAATGAGCTCGGTACGCTGTGCAATGCATTTGAAGAAATGCGCTGTCAATTAGATAAAAACAACCGTGAAATGTGGCGTTCTCTGGAGGAGCGAAAACGTCTGAATTCTGCATTTTCCCACGATTTGCGAACGCCTCTTACTGTGTTGAAAGGCTATGCGGAATTTCTTGAGAAATATGTTCCTGACGGGAAAATTTCCGAAGAAAAAATGATGTCTGTTCTTGCCATGATGAACGGGCAAATTACCCGGCTTGAACATTATACACAAAAGATGCATGCAGTGCAGAAACTGGAAGATATTGCCCCAGATGAGAAGGAAATTTCATCGAAACAATTGTTTTCTATGCTTGATGAAACGGGAAATGCAATTTGCAGAGAAAAATTCTTTTGCCATTATTTTTCGGATCAAAAAATGATTTTCGTTGACACGGAACTCGTCATGCAGGTATATGAAAATCTGATTGCCAATGCGGTGCGATATGCAGATAGTTCCGTTGAAATGGAATGTACGGTATCCGATGAAATGCTGCGAATTACGGTCAAGGACGATGGAAAAGGTTTTTCAGAACAGGCTTTGAAGAACGCTGTACAGCCGTTTTTCAGAGATGAAAAAGAATCCGACAAACTGCATTTTGGGCTAGGATTGTACATTTGCCGGATGATTTGCGGGAAATGCGGTGGGAATCTTACGGTTGAAAATCATGATCATGGCGGAAAGGTTACAGCAGAATTTCTTTGCAAATCATTTTGCGAAAGTAGATAAAAAGTTGAAAAGCATCGTGTATGATGATAGCATAGCCGAAAGGTTATGCTATTTTTTTGAAGGGAATGATTGGATGGAAAACAAAATCGAAATCTGCCATGTTGACAAATACTACGGCAGAAAAAAGGCTCTGAAAAATGTAACGCTCACGATCAATCAAGGAATGTTTGGTTTGTTAGGGCGTAATGGTGCAGGAAAAACAACGCTGATGAAATGCCTTGCCACGTTGCATAGCATTCAGAAGGGCAATATCGTCGTGTGCGGTATTCCGATGAAAAACGCAAGGGAAATACGCACGATCACGGGCTATTTGCCGCAGGATTTTTCGATGTATCCCACGATGACAGTACAGGAAAGTCTGGATTATTTAGGTCTGCTTTCCGGGATGGAAACATCTCTCTGCCAAAAACGCACAGAAATGTTGTTAAAACGTGTGAATCTCATAGAACACAGGCACAAAAAGGTAAAAGCACTATCGGGCGGCATGAAACGCCGTCTTGGCATTGCACAGGCACTTTTGCATGACCCGAAAGTATTGATTGTAGACGAACCGACGGCAGGTCTTGATCCTGAAGAAAGAATACGTTTTCGCAATTTGCTCTGTGAAGTTGCAGAAGAAAGAATTGTCATTCTTTCAACGCATATTGTCGGCGATATTGAAGCAACTTGTGAAGATATTGCGATCATGCATGATGGAAAAATACTCTGGCAGGGTACGGTTTCGGAACTCCTTGAAAATGCATATGGAAAGGTTTTCACAGTGAATATTGATAAAAAATATCTGCCGGAAATCAAAAAGCAGTTTATTGTTACCGGAATGCTTGTCCAAAATGAATATGTAACAGTGCGGATCATTTCAGAAAACATGCCGGAAATCGGAGCAAATCCGACGGAACCAAATCTGGAAGATGCGTATATGTACTGCCTTTACAGCAATGGCTGTGATGTTTCGGGAGGTGTGTGAGATGCTGTTTTTTAAAGAGTGTAAAAAAATAATTTTTTCGCTGGTTTTTGGGATTTATTGCATCGCCCTGTTTGGAGTTTATTTTACGCAATTTGCAAATGATTGTAAAAATCCTATGGAAAAGCCTGTAGCAGGACAAGCGGATTACGGCACAATTGCAAAAGAAGTCCCCGAAATTATGATGCCGTCTGCCATTGAGGGACTTGTCAATGAATATCTTTCCGGGGAATTTTCGGCATATCCTTATGGATTTTATAAATGTGTGAAATTAAAAGAAAAAGACAAGAAAAAACTTGCGGAAATTATCACGGAATTATCGGGAATTTCCGCTGAAACACTGGAAAATTTTGACGATTATGAGCCAAGCGGTTACATAACGAAAGAGGACGGGAGTTTTGTTTATATAGACGGGAATATCCCCGAAATAAATATTCCGTCAACGCTTACTTACGAGGATTTTCGGGAACTGATGCGAAAAGCAGATAAAATAATCGGCGGCGGTTCAAAATACAGCGATGAAAACATTGTCGGCAATTTTTCACGAATTCCGAAAACCTATGAAGATGCACTTGCGGAGTATGAACAATTCTGCAAAGAGGATAAAATTACGGGAGCTTACGCAAGGCTGTTTTGTGATTATATGGGAATCGTCCTGTCGATTTTGCCCGTATTTGTAGCTGTTTTTTTGGCGGAACGTGATAAAAAATCAAGTATGGAACAGCTTGTTTATTCCAGAAAAATTTCATCTGCAAAACTGATTTTTACCAGATACATTTCGCTGGTATTTACCATGATGATTCCGGTATGTATTACTGCACTGCTTGCATATGCAAAAGTAAAAAGCATATATCCAGACAATGCAATTGACACATTGGCAATACTGAAAACGGCGGTTTATTGGCTGATTCCGAATATCATGGCATCTTCTGCCGTGGGAATGCTTGTCACTGAAATGATATCGGGTCTGATTGCCATTTTTGTACAAAGTGCATGGTGGTTTGCAAGTGTTTTTGCATCGTCCGGCAAACTTACCGGCAGTATAAAAAATTTCACTTTTGTGATGCGTCATAATGCACTTTTGGGGCGTGATGCCTTTCAAAAAGAATGGGACATTATCATATTCAACCGGATATTTTTTACTGTGACTTCTGTTTTGGCAATCGTCCTGACAGCGATTCTTTATGAATCCAAGAGAAGAGGTGTTTTCAATGGATTTCAAGTCCGTGTCCAAAATCATAGGCATTAATCTAAAGCATCATTTTCTGCCGCATTTTATTCTTTCCCTGATCATCGCATTTCTGACACCTATCATTTTCGGTACTTCCTCACTGAATGCCAATGAATCCGCACAGCCGTTGGAGATGTTAGTATCACTCACGGGAATTGTCCTGATTACTCCGATTTTTCTGCCCGAACAGAATAAAAATATTCGGGATTTCATGCGTTCAAAGAAAATAGCTTATCTGGCGGTATGTGCTTTGAGGTTACTCTATTCTGTCATTTGTCTGGCGATCATCTTTGGCATATTCACAGGTTGCATGGCCTATTCCGAATGTGCAGTGACATTTCGGCATTTTGTCGGCGGATTTAGCAGTGCATTGTTCCTTGGTGCATTGGGATTTTGTTTGGCAGGAATAAGCGGTAATGCCGTTATTGGCTATATGTCATCTATGATATATTACATTGTCAATTTTGCGCTGAAAGAGGATTTGAAAAATTACTACCTATTCTCTATGTCAACAGGCAGTTTCCATGAAAAGTATTGGCTGATTTTCTGTTCAATTGGTTTATTCTGGATGACATTTATATATGTTGGAATTGCCGAAAAATATTTTCGATAGAACAACGTGGTCAGAAGATTTGACCAACAGTATTGCGAAGCGACACTTTGATATGCAAGAAAAAACACGCAGCAGAATGAACTGCTTGCGTGTTTTTTTGATGGGGTGGGAGATGGGATTCGAACCCACGATCTTCGGGACCACAATCCGACGCTTTAACCAGCTAAGCTACACCCACCATAAATTGCCCTTCTCAGCGGAAGAGCATTGGCGCGCCTTACTGGATTCGAACCAGTGGCTTACTGCTTAGAAGGCAGTTACTCTATCCAGCTGAGTTAAAGGCGCATATGTTGGAGCGGGTGATGGGAATCGAACCCACGTAACCAGCTTGGAAGGCTGGAATTCTACCATTGAACTACACCCGCATGGGATTGATGTCAACTGACCTAATCATTATACCATAATCTGAAAATTTTGTCAAGTTTATTTTTGAAAGAATTTCTTTGGGGAAAAAAGTTGTATCCCTGGATTCACAGAAAATAATGAAGTATCTCAGGGCGTTCATCCTTCAAAAATTCTGTTTGGAAAATTTGATTTTTTTTGCCGGATATGGTATAATATTAGGGCAAACCCGCACAAAGATTGTGCGTCAGATGCGCCGTCAGATTTTTTGTCAGATGAAACCAAAAGCGCAGTGAATACTTGGTGTATTCACGAGCATTTTGGTGAAATATGACGGAAAATACGCAAGCAGATGACGTGCAAAGCCGTTAGGCGCTCTTTGTGCGGGGTTGCCTTAGCAAAAACATATTGGAATAGGAACGTGAATGAAAATGAAGATGCTGCTTTCTGTATTACTGCTGCTGGCAGGATTTGTATTATTGATCAAGGGTGCTGACTTTTTTGTGGAAGGCAGTTCTGCTGCGGCAAAACAACTGAAGATTCCATCAATTATCATTGGTCTGACCATTGTTGCCATGGGGACCAGTCTGCCGGAATGTGCTGTCAGTGTGACGGCGTCACTTTCCGGCAGCAATTCTCTTGCTGTCAGCAATGTGACTGGTTCCAATATTTTCAATCTCATGGTGGTATGCGGCATATGTGCTTTATTTACGCCTCTGACGATGGAAAAGGAAACTTTGAAAAAGGAATATCCCTTTTCCATTTTCTGTGCAGTTCTCATGCTGGGGCTTGGTGCCATCGGGATGACTCTGGGACGTCTGGACGGTTTTATTTTTCTAATCCTTTTTGTGGGATATCTTCTATGGCTCATCCTCTCTGCCAGAAAATTCCGGGATCAAACCGGAACCGACACAGAAGAGGAGATCAAACCGCTTCCTGCATGGAAATGGTTGCTTTTTATCATCGGAGGGGCGGCTGCCATCAAATTTGGGGGAGATTTTGTGGTGGACAATGCTGTCGTCCTTGCCACTGCCTTTGGTATGAGTCAGACATGGATCGGTCTGACGATTGTTGCCCTTGGGACAAGCCTGCCGGAAATGGTGACTTCTGTTGTTGCAGCACGGCGGAATGAGCTGGATATGGCGTTAGGCAATGTGATCGGCTCGAATGTGTTTAACATTCTGTTTGTGTTGGGCATTGCTTCTGCCATCAGTCCCATGGCATTCCTGACAGAAAATATTATGGATATTATGATTCTGATCGCCATGAGTATTCTGGTATTCTGCATGGCGTGGACAAAAGGAAAACTTTGCCGGAAGGAAGGCATTGTTATGCTGATCGTTTACACGGCTTATTTTGTCTACATTTGTATTCGCTGAGGAATAGTCATTTATAAAAAAATAAGAACTTGTTCTCATCGGATTTGACCATGGATTTTCGAGCAACATTTTGACGAGGGCAAGGCGAAAAAGCGAAAGCAACCTGACGTATGGTGCGCTTTTTCCACGCAGCAATCGGCAAAATTTGCCGAAAAGACAGGTGCAATATCTGATGAGAACAAGTTCTAAGAGCCTTGTATTCCATCGTTTTCTTGATGGAGTACAAGGCTTCTTCTACAGAAAGACGATAAATCTGCTTGTCAGACGGGCGCCTGAGCGGCAGTGTCAACACGCCCTAATTATCACTCAAATCGAAAGTTTCTTCCTGATTAGAAAACGCCGCATCCAGAATTTTCCCATAAAATCCGGCAGGATTCAGCATGATCTGTTCTCCCAGAAACTTTGCCTGCGTATCGTCCGGTGCAAACAGTTTCAGATCCAGCAGATCGTCTTGGACATCCAGACA
Organism: uncultured Ruminococcus sp.; assembly: GCA_947627445.1. Taxonomy (GTDB): domain Bacteria; phylum Bacillota; class Clostridia; order Oscillospirales; family Ruminococcaceae; genus Ruminococcus_C. The sequence goes on along the minus strand of CANQWA010000016.1, from coordinate 4,359 downwards.
GCGTACATGCACATAGAATCCCTTTTTCAGCGGAATATAGTCAATCTTCACTTCATTTTCCCGTTTGATTCGGGCAAAATACCGCAGTGCTGCCGAAACCAGCTTGTCTCGATAGGCTTTTCCCACATAATTGCGTAGTTCCTTTGCCGTGCGAATGCCAATATCTGTCAAGGAATAGCTTTTCTCTTTGTCGTTTTTCCCGGCATTCAGGGCGACCGAGCCGTGGCTGCAAAGATAATCTATAGATTCCTGATAGGCAAAATAGTTGATAATATCATTCCCCACGGCAATATCATACAGGTGAGATGCCTGCACCGGTCTGCCGATGCGGTAAAGCAGATAGCAGATCAGAATATTTGCCGTATGCGGATCCATAATGGGCGGTGTTGCCAATTGTGCCATTTTCATGAGATTTTCTTCCTGCAAAGTGCTTACCTCACTCTCGTCAATCAAAAATGGGGATAATCCATCATATGGGACAACAGAGCAATATTCACGGCTGCTTCCACACAGGGTACAGCACGGGGTACGATACAGGGATCGTGTCTGCCGTGGACTTGCAGGATCTCGTCTGTTTTGGCTCGAAAATCTACCGTTTCCTGAGGCTTTGCAATAGAAGCGGTGGGCTTGATCGCCACATTCATCGTAATAGGCATACCAGAGGATATGCCGCCCAGGATGCCGCCATGATTGTTGGTTTTTGTCAACACTTGACCGTTTTCATCCATATAGAAGGGGTCGTTGTTCTGGCTTCCCACCATTTCTGCCACTTGAAAGCCTGCGCCGAACTCCAAGCCCTTTACTGCCGGAATGCCGAAGACCAGTTGTGCAATGGAATTTTCCAATCCATCAAAAATAGGTGAGCCTACGCCTGCCGGGACATGGATGGCAGCGCATTCGATGATGCCGCCCAGGGATTCTCCACCGGTGCGGGCGTTTCGGATGTCCTCACGGATCTTTTCGCCTTGTGCGTCGTTGATTACCGGAAATTCTTTATTGCGAACTGCAAGGATATCCTCCTTGGATACCTTGGTATGGCTAAAAGCATTGTCCTTGATGCCATGTACACTGAGAATATGAGCGCCGGTATAGATGCCCCTGCGCTCTAAGATTTGACCGCAGACAGCACCGGCAAAGCACAAAGGTGCTGTGAGTCTGCCAGAGAAATGACCGCCGCCCCGTACATCATTGAAGCCGCGATAGCGCATGGCACCAGTATAATCCGCATGACCCGGACGAGGCAGTTTTGCCAGATTGCTGTAATCCTTGGAACGTGTGTCCGTATTCTGGATGATGGCACACAGCGGCACGCCAGTGGTGCGGTTGTTCAGCAAACCGGACATCACTTCGGGAATGTCCTTTTCTCCCCGGGGAGTAGTTGTACCGTCCTTTTTTGGTGCACGCCGTGTCATAAACTGACGGACTTTGTCCATATCAATGTATTCTCCCGGCGGCAGATTATCAATAACCACACCAATGGCAGGACCGTGAGACTCTCCGAAAATAGAAACAGATATATTACGATTCCAGAACGATGACATCAGTAATTCCTCCTAATTGATGATAGTCCTCATAGAAACGAGGATATGACTTTTTCACACATTCTCCGTTGAGAATCGTGACATCTCCTGTACAGCGTGTGGCTGCAATGGCGGCGCACATGGCAATCCGATGATCGTTGCAGCTGTCTATCGTGCCTCCATGAAGGCTTTTCACCGGCAATATTTCCAATCCGTCCGGTGTTGCAGTCACATTGCCGCCCAGTCGGTTTAGCATGTCTGCCGTGGCTTCCAATCGGTTGGATTCCTTGATCACCAGCCGGTGGGCATTATAGATTTTGGAAGGCGCTGTGCCGAAGGTTCCCAGCACTGCCAGGATTGGCACAAGATCGGGAATGTCCAGGGCATCTGCTTCAAAGCAGACCGGTTTGCCGGCTTCTTTCTGACGGCGAAACTGCTCTGTGATCTCCACAATTCGCTTATCGCCCTGTACACTGTCGGGGTTGAGATTGGTCAGGGTGATATCATTGCCCAGTGCATTAGCCACATAGAAAAATGCCGCCTGGGAATAATCTCCCTCCACAGTGAGATCGCAGGATCGCATCTTCTGACCGCCGGGAATGTAATATCCCTCTGCCGTTTCTGTGATCTTCACACCGAACTGCCGCAGACATTCTATGGTCAGTGATACATAGGGCTTGGATTCTAGGCGGGATAGCATCCGGATTTCAGAATCCTCTTTCAGCAGAGAAAGGGCAAACAGCAAGCCTGTCACATACTGAGAAGAAACATTTCCCTCCAGGGAAAAAATTCCGGCTCTGAGTTTACCTGTGATGGAAAAAGGCATGGTATTGTCATAATCAAAGGCAATACCCTTGGGCTGCAATTCCCGGAGATATGCGGTAATGGGACGCTGCGGCAGTCTGCCCTCTCCCCGGAATTCCGTGGCAATTCCCAGAGCCGCCGCAACGGGGATCAGAAACCGCAGAGTAGAGCCACTTTCGCAACAGTCCGCCACCGCTTTTTCCGGTACAGGCTGACCGTTGCAGCCGGTTACGGTAATGGTGCTGCCATCCCGGTCAAACCTTGCGCCAAAGGCGGTGAGCACCTCCATGGTTGCGAGAATATCTCTTGAAATGTCCACGCCGGAGATCACCGAAGTGCTTTCTGCCAGTGCGGCACAAATCAACATCCGGTGTGCCACGCTTTTGGAGGAGGGGACACGAACTGTACCATGCAGCTTCGATGGGGAAACCGTGATATTCATAACGTTCCTCCTATCCATGCAGCAAATTCCGAAAAGGGCATAGAACGGATCTGCGCATTGCCCACGGTTTCACAGACAATGAAGCGCAGTGCTGCACTGGCACGCTTTTTGTCATTGCCGCATAGTTGCGCCAATTCCGTCATGGGTGCAGGCACAGAGGCGGGCAGACCATAGGCTTTTACACACCGGCAGAGCCGCTGGTACAATTCCGGAGAACAAGTCTTTTTTGTCATCATGCACATACCAGCTGCCACGGCGCTGCCGTGGGTATAAGTTTCGTAGTGGTAATAGCTCTCTACGGCATGTCCCAAGGTATGCCCGAAATTCAGGATCATGCGCTCTCCGGTGTCAAATTCGTCATTTTCCACCACCTGCCGCTTAATGTCGATACAGGCGGCAATGATTTCTTCCATATGTTCTGTCACGGTTTTCAGATCATTTTGTTCCAGCAGGCTGAAAAGGGCAGCATCACGGATCATGCCGTATTTGATCACCTCGCCCATGCCGTCTGCCAGAAATTGATCCGGTAGAGTTTGCAGCACAGCCGGATCGCACAGCACGGCAACCGGCTGTTTGAATGCGCCTACCAGATTTTTTCCGCCCGGCAGGTCAATGGCAGTCTTTCCGCCCACAGAAGAATCCACCTGTGCTAACAGGCTGGTAGGAATCTGCAGATAGTCCAGCCCCCGGAGAAATGTCGCCGCAGCAAATCCGGTAATATCTCCCACAACACCGCCGCCCAGTGCTACCAGGCAGTCGGTACGGGTGATGGAATTTTCACATAAGAAATTGTATATATCATTCAGCGTTTTGCTGCATTTGGAGGATTCGCCGTGGGGGAAAACCATTTTTACCACACGAAATCCGTTTTGCTTCAGAGAGGAAACCACCGTTTTACCATAGAGTTTGTCCACATTGTCATCGGTTATCACAGCGGCAGTCTGTGCCTTGGTACGTTCCCGCAGCAACTCGCCGCATTGCGCCAGCAGTCCCTGTGCGATCCATATGGGATAGGTCTGACTGGCATGTACTGTTATTGTTTTCATTCTGGCTCCTTTCACCGTTGTATATGTTAAAGTCTTCTCATATAGAAATCTGCGCACGTCTTTTCGGCAAATTTTGTCGGAGACTACGTCAAAAATCCTTGTCCCCACCAAAATTGTGCTGGAAAATCCGCACACAGCTTCCATGTGGACAGGTTCTTACGGCAACACCGCACTATCTTTGTGCGGGTTTGCTTTAAGATTTAGTATGTTTGATAGAATAGGATGCTATTCTTTTATTATACTAAATTTCAGTGATAATATCAACAACAAATTGTAAACGCTGGAATATTTTTTCGTTTTTCTTCCCATCGAAAAAAAAATCGAAGAATTTTGCGAAAAGGGATAGTAATTTACAAAAAAGTATGGTATAATAACTGTGTGTAACTGCCAGATACGGAAAGTTTTTCCAGTTTCTGGCAGAACTTTCTACGAATCTGACAGAAAGGAAGATAGTATGATAACCGCAAATCCCCGGGTGCAGATCTCACAGGGCGTTGGCTTTACGGAGATCTTAGACCCAAAATTCAAGACCAATACACTTCGGGTG